>NZ_JCAQPC010000017.1:0-138163 GCF_059568005.1 Arthrobacter sp. BGA-UO-ETr-C19 | reverse complement strand
TGCCCCGCCAGAACATCGGCTTCATGCTCGAACCCCACGGCTTCTTCAACCAAAACCCCACCCTGAACCTCCCCACCGAAACCCGCACCACCAACAGCGGCCACTGCAGCACCGGCAACGGACACTAAACAAACAGGGTTCCAACACACCAGAACCGGACAAGAACCAGAACCGGACAAGAACCAAGAGCTGGATAACAACCAGCCCTGAACAGGCGGTCCCCGGCGCGGCCCCCGGCAGCACCGGGGACCACCTGTATCCAGCCCCAAACATCCCAACCCTAAAACTTCGGTCCCCGATGCTGTCAGCACACCCGCGTCGGGGACCGAACCCATTTCCGGCCCACAACCGGCAATGCCCTTCCCTTTCTGACCGACCCCCAGTAGTGAAAGCGTGATCCGCGTGTTCAACATCCCCGCACTTACCTGGACCCTCACCGCCGTCCTGCTCGCCGGCAGCAGCTACCACCTCTGGCAGGCCGCACGCTCACACCACCTCACCGACCGGGTCAACAACACCCTCCACGCCCTCATGAACACCCTGATGGCCGCCATGCTCTGGAACCTCGCACCATCCACCATCCTCGCCCAAATCGGCCTCCTCGCCGGCGCGGCCCTCTGGTTCATCATCCAGGCCATCGCCCGGCCCGAATTCAAAATCCTCTGCGCCGGCACCCAAGGCCGGCTCAAATGCGCCTACCACGCCCTCACCATGACCGCCGCAGCCCTCATGATCGCCATGATGGCCCACCCCACCACCACCCCCGCAACCAGTCACGGAACCGCCCCGGCCGATGGAACCTCGACGCCGATGCCGGCCGCCCATCACGCCATGACAACCGCACCCCACGCCACCGCAACAGCGGCAACACCACTGGGCCACGCACCCCTACCCGGCATCCTGCTCACACTGCTCTTCGCCACCGCAGCCCTGACCTTCCTCATCCTCCTCCTCCGCCACCGGGCCGGCACAACCACAACCACAACCACCGACCACCACACAGCCACCAAACACCCCACCCGCACCGAACACGCCCTCGAAGCCCTCGGCGCCACCACCATGGCCCTCATGTTCGCCACCGCCGCGTAGGGCTGGACTTGCTCTTCAGGCAATTCCCTACCCAAAAGGATCGTTAAAACCATCCTGAATTAGCGTTTCCACTACCCGAAAATGGCAGGACGATGGATGTCAAGCCCCTCTCTGGACCCACCTCAGGAGCTGAAGAGCTAAACAGACCCACCCTTTTGGAAAGGCAGCCCGATGCTAAAAACCTCAGATTCTTGTCTTGATGCGTGGATGGGCCGGGAGGCCCTCGCCGAAGCCATGATCCCGGTGATCGGGCGGCTCTACCGTGAAAACAACGTGGTGACCAGCATCCACGGACGCAGCCTGATCAACAAGTCCACCATGAACATCCTGAAGGCCCACCGTTTCGCGCGCCGGATCAGTAAGGACGAATTGCCTCTGGAGGAGACGGCACCGCTGCTGAACACGCTGGCGCAGCTGGACCTGGGTGCCGCCGCCATCGACATCGCCCGCCTGAACCAGAAGTTCAAGTCCGCCGGCGGGAGCCTGACTTTGGAGGAATTCCTCCGCGCCGAACTGGCTGAGGTAGTGGGCAAGCGCGGCGCCGACAGCCGCGCCAGCACCGACGTCGTGCTCTACGGCTTCGGCCGCATCGGCCGCCTGGTGGCACGCCTCCTGATCGAGCAGGCGGGAGGCGGCCACGGCCTGCGCCTGCGCGCCATCGTGGTCCGGCGCGGTTCCGACAACGACCTGGCCAAGCGGGCCAGCCTGCTGCGCCGCGACTCCGTGCACGGCTCCTTCCAAGGGACCATCCGCGTCGACACCGACGCCAACACCATCACGGCCAACGGCGTCCGGATCCAGGTCATCTATTCGGACAACCCGGCCACCATCGACTACACCGCCTACGGCATCAAGGACGCCATCCTGGTGGACAACACCGGCCGCTGGCGCGACGCGGAGGGCCTCGGCCAGCACCTGCTCAGCAAGGGCATTGCGCGTGTCCTCCTGACCGCACCGGGCAAGGGTGACCTGAAGAACATCGTGCACGGCATCAACCACCGCGACATCACCGATTCGGACCGGATCGTGACGGCAGCCTCCTGCACCACGAACGCCATTACCCCGGTCCTGCAGGCGCTCAACGACAAGTACGGCGTGATCCACGGCCACGTGGAGACGGTTCACTCGTTCACGAACGACCAGAACCTGATCGACAACTTCCACAAGGGCGACCGCCGCGGACGCTCGGCTGCCCTGAACATGGTGATCACCGAGACCGGTGCCGCCAAGGCCGTGGCCAAGGCGCTGCCCGAACTGGAGGGCAAGCTCACCGGCAGCTCCATCCGAGTCCCCACGCCTGACGTTTCCATGGCAATTCTGAACCTGAACCTGGAACGCGGCACCACCAAGGACGAGGTCAACAACTACCTGCGCGAGACGGCGCTGCATTCGGACCTGCGCAAGCAGATCGACTACATCGACTCCCCGGAGGTGGTCTCCACCGACTTCGTCGGTTCCCGCCACGCCGGCATCGTTGACGGCCTCGCGACCATCTCCAACGACAAGAACCTTGTGCTCTATGTCTGGTACGACAACGAGTTCGGCTACAGCTGTCAGGTGGTCCGCGTTATGGAGGAAATGGCCGGCGTGCACCGGCCGTCATTCCCCGTGGCGGATGTCGTTGAGGAGGCCATGTCGATGCTTGCCGCCGTGGGATCGGCCTAGCGTAGTCCCCTCCTCCACAGTGGCGTTCTGCCTGTAAACCCTCTCCCACGATTCGAGCCGAACATGAAAATTGGAATCCTCACCAGCGGTGGCGACTGTCCCGGACTGAATGCGGTTATCCGCGGCGCCGTCCTCAAGGGCATTGCCGTCCACGGCCACGAGTTCGTCGGGTTCCGCGACGGCTGGCGCGGTGTGGTGGAGGGCGACATCATCGAGCTCCCCCGAACCATGGTCCGCGGTATCGCCAAGCAGGGCGGCACCATCCTTGGCACGTCCCGGACCAATCCGTTTGAGAACGGCGGCGGCCCCCGCGTCATCAAAGCCCACATGGACCGGCTGGGCATTGACGCCATCATCGCGATTGGCGGTGAAGGAACCCTCGCGGCCGCCAAGCGCCTGACGGATGCGGGGCTGAAGATCGTGGGTGTTCCCAAGACCGTGGACAACGACCTTGACGCCACCGACTACACCTTTGGATTCGACACCGCGGTCCAGATCGCCACTGAAGCCATCGACCGGCTGCGGACCACCGGCGAGTCCCATCGCCGGTGCATGATCGCCGAAGTGATGGGCCGGCACGTCGGGTGGATCGCGTTGCACTCCGGCATGGCTGCAGGCGCCCACGCCATCCTCATTCCGGAACAGAAGGTCAGCATCGAACAGATCGCCCAGTGGGTGAAGGAAGCCCACACCCGTGGGCGCGCCCCGCTCGTGGTCGTGGCCGAAGGCTTTATGCCCGAGCACATGGAGAGCCCGCACTCTGAGCGGGGCCTGGACACCTTCGGCCGTCCCCGGCTGGGCGGCATCGCTGACCAGCTGGCACCGGAACTGGAAGCCCGGACCGGCATTGAAACCCGCGCCACCATCCTGGGCCATATTCAGCGCGGGGGCGTACCGTCGGCCTTTGACCGCGTTCTTGCCACCCGACTGGGCATGGCTGCCATCCACCTGGTGGTGGAGGGCCTCTGGGGCACCATGGTGGCCCAGAGGGGAACGGACATTGAACATGTGGGCTTCCAGGATGCCCTGGGCCGGCTGAAGACAGTCCCGCAGAAGCGCTACGACGAAGCTGCGGTCCTGTTCGGCTGAGTTTCCTCCCCACTTCGCGATCTTTTGTACAGATAATGGGCCCAAAACGGCCTCGAACGCCCATTATCTGTACAAAAACTCCTTCTACGTCTCCGCGAAGAAGGGGCCTGATGCTCTCGGGCACAATGGAAGGCATGACCCTCACGACTTTCGCCCTCATCCGCCATGGCCAGACAGACTGGAACGCGCAGCGCCGGCTGCAGGGATCCAGCGATATTCCGCTGAACGACGTCGGCCGCGGCCAGGCGCGTGACGCCGTCGACGTGCTGTCCGGGCAGGAGTGGGACACGATCGTATCCTCGCCGCTGAGCCGCGCGGCGGAAACCGCCGAACTAATCGCCGCCGGCCTGGGGCTCACGGTGGCCCGGCATGTGCCGGAGCTCACAGAGCGCAGCTTCGGACCTGCCGAGGGCCTGCAGGCCGGCCCGGAACTGGAGGCCCTGCGCATCCCCGGGGGCTTCCGTGGCGCCGAAAGCGACGACGAAGCGGCCTCCCGGGGCCTGGCCGCCCTGGAGGCACTGGCCGAGGAGTTCCGCGGTCGCCGCGTTTTGGTCGTCGCCCATGGCACGCTCCTCCGCCTGACCCTCAGCCGTGCCATCGGCGACACCCTCCAGAGCATCGACAACGCCGTGCTCAACCTCGCCCACCACCACGCCGTCGACGGCTGGCAGCTCGAATACTTCAACGGCGAACGGGTAGTGGAGGCCGCCCGCAGCTGACGAAAGTTGATGCTGCCTCTGTCCCCGGCGGCCTGACAGGACTACCTTTCTCCTATGGACCGGGCAAGCAACAGGTGCTCCGGTCTGCATAAAGGTTTCTGCTCAACGAGGAGTGGGACGGGCCATGAAGCCACGCACCATAATTTTGGGGATCATCGTCCTGTTGCTGGTCGCTGGCGGGGCGGCATTTTTTTACTTCAACAATTTGAGAGCCAGGGCTGCTGACTACAATCCGCAGATCACGCCGGCGGATTTCACGACGAAAATAACCAACAAGTACTTCGCCCTTCCCGTCGGCAAGAAAATGACCTACGGGGCTGGCGGCGACAGGATCGACATCGAGGTCCTGAAGGAGACGCGGGTCATCGATGGCGTCGAGACTGTCATCTACCTCGACAAGGAATTCAAGAACGGGCAGCTCGTCGAGGAGACCAGGGACTATCTGGCACAGCACAAGAACGGCGATGTGTGGTACTTCGGCGAGGACGTGAATAACTTCAAGGACGGGAAGCTGCAGGATCATTCCGGCAGCTTCATTCACGGCCAGGACGGGGCAAAGGCCGGCATCTGGATGAAGGCAGAACAGCGCGTGGGCGACACCTACCGGCAGGAGTACTACCTGGGCCATGCCGAGGACATGCGGGACACCATCGCCACGGGCCAGACCGTCACGACGAAGATGGGCACCTACAAGGACTGCGTCAAGGTGGACGACTGGACACCGCTGGAGTTCAACTCGCGCGAGCACAAGTATTACTGCCCGCAGGTGAGCTCGATGGTCCTGGTGGAGGAATCCAACGGCAAACACGTAGAGCTCACAAATATCAAGCTGCCGTAAGCCTTGGCCGGGGACCATGTGCTCTGGCCCGGCCGTCACGTGAAGCGTATTCTGGAGACACGCTTTTTTTGGGGTGTGAACCGCAGTGATGGTACGCAAAAGCCTGGTATCCCGATCGCATTCGGCCTTGGGAAGGCTGCTCGGGTTCGTGGTCCTTAGTTGCATCTGCGGCGCCTTGGTTGCTGCCTACTTCGTGCCCCAGATTGCCGCTGCCGGCGCCGCCATGAGCGGCTCGCTCAACTTCTATAACGGGCTCCCGTCCGGCCTGGCCGTGCGGCCGCCGGCGCAAACCACAAGGATCCTCACGTCAGACGGGAAACTCATCGCCTCGTTCTACGAGGAAAACCGGGTACGGGTTCCGCTGAAACAGATGTCGCCGTACATCAAGGACGCCGTGATCGCGATAGAGGACAGCCGGTTCTACGATCACAGCGGCGTCGACCCGGTGGGCGTCCTCAGGGCGCTGGTGAGCAACGTCTCTGGCGCGGACCGGCAAGGTGCATCCACGCTCACCCAGCAATACGTCACCAACGTGGCCAACGAAGCCAAAATTACCTCCGGCCGCGGAGATGAGGTGGTCCTCAGCGGGGAAAAGACCATCGGCGATAAGGTGCGGGAGATGAAGCTCGCCATCGAGCTGGAGAAGAAATTCACCAAGGACCAGATCCTCGAGGGCTACCTCAACATCGTCTTCTTCAACCGCAGCGCCTACGGCATCGAAGCCGCGTCGCAGCACTTCTACAGCGTTCCGGCCAGCAAGCTGAGCCTCCCGCAGGCCGCACTGCTGGCGGGACTCGTCAACAGCCCCAGCCTCTACGACCCCGTGACGAATCCGAAGAATTCACTCCAGCGGCGCAACCTGGTCCTGGACGCCATGCTGGCACAACGCAAGATCACCAAGAAACAGCATGACACCGCCGCCGCCACCGGCGTCGGCCTGAAAATCCGTAGCTCGAGGCAGGGCTGCGCCGCAGCCACCATCGCCCCCTACTTCTGCGACTACGTGTCCCACCTGATCCTCAACAACCGGGCTTACGGCGCTGACACCGAAGCCCGGGAGCAGAAGCTGTTCCGGGGCGGACTCACCATCACCACCACCCTGGACAGCCGGCTGCAGGCGGCCGCCCAGGCCCAAGTGAACTCCACCGCCGGCGCCAACCCCGGCAAGTGGGGAGCTTCGCTGCTCACACTCCAGCCGGGAACCGGCAAGATCCTCTCGATGGCGCAGAACACGCTGTTCCTCCCGCAGCCCGGCCAGTTCGACACTCAGCTGAACTTCAACGTGGACGCCAAGGACGCTAACGGCAACGACCTCAACGGTGCGGGCGGGTTCCAGCCCGGATCCACCATGAAGCCGTTCACGTTCGCCGAGTGGCTGCACCAGGGACGCAAGATCACTGAAGAGGTGGATGCCTCACGGCGGGAGTACCCACTGGGATTCCGCTGGCGGGATTCCTGCGCCAGGGTGGTTGGCGGTTACAGCAGCAAGCAGCGCGCCGCAGGCCTGGAAGCTGCGGACGATCTGCAGAACGCGTCGGAGGGCTACTACCGCAGGATGCCCGCCAACTACGGGCTATATAACTCCATCAACACGGCCACTTTTGCCGAGGTCGCACAGCTGGACATCTGCGGCATCCAAAAGATGGTGGACACCCTGGGCCTGCACAGCGGGCTGGACGGGTCCGGGATCAACATGCACCAGCTGGGCAACGTGCTCGGCGGCACCGCCGTGTCACCGCTCAACCTGGCCACCGCCTTCGCCACCTTCGCCGCCGACGGCCGCTACTGCGCGCCGATCGCCATCCAGCGCGTCGCTGACTTTAACGGACGGGCGCTGGCCAGCCAGCAGTCAGTATGCCGGACCGCCGTGGAGCCGAATATTGCCCGCGGGGTGAACTCGGTACTGCAGGACGTGCTCAAGAAGGGCTCAGGCGTTTACATCAATCCCAAAGTCCAGAGCATGGTTCCCGTGGCAGCCAAGACCGGCACCAACAACAGCAATGGCGCCACCTGGGTACTGGGCTACACCAGCGGCATCACCACCGCGTCCTTCTTCGGTGACGCACTGAACGGCCAGAAACGGCCCGGCAGGAACATCACCATCAACGGCAAGCACTACGACCGGATCGACGGCTACATGATCGCGGGACCGCAGTGGGCCAACTACATGCTGAAGGTAGCCAAGATGTATCCGGCGAAACCGTTCCCGAAGCCCCCGGCATCCATGGTCGGCAAAGGGGCAAAGTAGCGCCGCGGTGGGTGAGAAGCTACTCGAAGTGCGTCGCCACGCCTGATCCCGAAAGCCTGCCCAGCAGTTCCACCGCCACGTCCCGCAACTTCTGGTTCCGGTTGCTCGAGACTTTGACCAGGATGTCCATGGCTTCCTTTTGCGAGCACCTGTTCTGCGCCATGATGACACCGCAGGCGACGTCGATCGCGGTCCGGCTCTGCATCGCGGCCTCAAGATTCTGCGCCCTGGCCTGCGCCGCTCCGATCCGGACCGACAGATGGAGGGTGCGGCTGGCCAGGTCGCCGAACTCGACCGCCCTGTTGAAGAGCTCAGGCGTGAAAAGGTTGGGTGTGGGACCGAAAAAATTCAGGGCCGCACTGGCGCCTTCCCCGATGTCCAACGGAATGCCGATGGTGCTGTAGACGCCGTTCTCGGCCAGGCGCTTCTGGTATTCCGGCCAGCGGTCATCCGTTTGGACATCGTTGAGCACTTCGGGGGCCATGGTGAACAGCGCCCGGATGCAGGGACCGTCGCCTACGGCCTGCTCGATCTGGTCCAGCTTTATGGCCCGGGGACTGCTGCCCGCAACCGTGGCGGTGTGCCGCCGCCGCTTCAGGGTTATGGCGCACTCGATGCCGGTCCCCGCCAGACCGCTCAGCGTGGATGCTGCAAAGCCGGCCAACCCGTCGAGGAAGCCGTCAACGCTTTCGGCCCCGATCAGGATGTCCTGCAGCTGAAGTAAGGCTGCATCTTCGTTGGCTTCAGTCATTCCACAATGCTAGACGCCAATCGGCAGTTTGGCGGAGGTCCCCTCAGGCAGAAGCCTGCTCGCCAGCCCCTACCTGGACCAGCTGCACCTGCACACCGGCCTCGGTGAACAGCGCCACCTGGCCCGGGTCTGCGCCCGAGTCCGTAACCAGGGTCCATGGCAGAGAGAGCCTTGCCCAGGCGTGGAACGGGCGCTTTCCCAGTTTGCCGGAATCGGCCAGGACATAGACCGCGTCGCCGCGCCGGGCCATGAGTTCCTTTAGCCTGGTCTGCGCGTGGTCCGCCTCGCACAGCCCGTCGTCGGCAGTGACGGCGTCGGCGCCCAGGAACACGCGGTCAAAGCTCATGCGCTCCAGGGCCGCCTCGGCAAGGGGACCCACGAACGTCTGGCTCACGCCGCGCAACCGGCCGCCGAGGCAGTCCACCTGAATGCCCGGCGAGTCAGCGAGCTCCTGCAGTGTATTGATTCCCGGCGTCGTGACGGACAGGTTTTCCCTCCCGCGCAGTGCGTGCGCCAGTGCACCGACGGTGGAGCCGCCGTCGAGCAGGATGTTCTCGCCGTCCTTCACCTCCGCGGCAGCCCACGCCGCGATGGCGTGCTTCTGCTCGTACGCCTCGCCGGTCCGCTGCCGCAGGGACGGTTCAGGGTGCGCGCCCAGCGCCACGGCCCCGCCGTAGGTCCGCGTCAGTTTCCCCTCCTCGTTCAGGTGGGCCAGGTCCCGCCGGATCGTGGAGGCGGTCACCCGGAAATGCCGCGACAGTTCCTCCACAGACGCCAGACCAGTGGTAACGGCGAGGTGGTAGATCTCTTCGCGCCTGGATTTGGCGGTGGTCATCGGTGGCTCTCCTTTGCTGTCACCATCGTAGGGGGCGGGCGGCTGCGCGACTCACAGCGGGGCACCTCACAGGGAGGCGCCGCCGCAGATCACGTAGTTCTGACCCGTGATGGACTTTCCGTGCGGCCCGAGCAGGAAACCGGCGAGCGCCGCAACGTCCCCGGGATCCACGAGCCGGCCGAGCGCTGGCAGCTTTGGCGGCGTGGCCGCCCGCCCGGGGTCCGCCAGCATGGGCGTGTCCGTGGGCCCCGGCGACAACACATTCACCGTGATGCCGCGCGGGGCAAGCTCCTGCGCCCACGTCCTGCCCATGCCCGTCAGCGCCGCCTTCGTGGCAGCGTACTGGCTCTTGCCGGCCGCGCCCGTGGAGGTCCGGCTGCCGATCAGCAGCACCCGGCCGCCGTCGGGCATCCGCGGCACTACGTCGTTGGCCAACGCACTGGCAGCCCCGACGTGAACGGCGAACATTCCGGCAAGGGCCTCCGGGTCGAGCTCGCCCAGCAGCGCAGTGCGCTGGTATCCGGCGGCGTGCACCAGCGCGTCCGCGGGGTCAATCCCCGCCGCAGTTTCCGCCAGCGACGCCGGGTCGGACAGGTCCGCGTGCAGCCACCGGAACCCGGGCCCCAGCGAGGTCTCGCTGCGGCTCAGCCCCGTGACGGCCCAGCCGTCGGCCAGCAGCCGTTCGGCGATCGCCCTGCCGATGCCGGAGCTGCAGCCCGTAACAATCGCGTGGCGGGCGCCGGTCACCGCTCGTCGCCCCCCGGCGTCGTGTTGCCTTCGTAGGCCCACTGCGGGTCAACCCGGACGTATTTGATGGCCTGCCGGAAGTAGGTGTACGCGATGTTCAGCGCACCGTCCGGGCCCTGGTGGATGGACGGGTAGGAGTATTCGCGGTTCAGGCCGTCCCGGGAGTTGTTGGAAAGGCAGTAGCCGTCCCCCACGTCGAGGTTCCGCCGGATCGGCCACGAAAGCCCGGAATCCTCGGAGATCGCCAGCGTCATGGGCGAGCGCGGGGTGCCCCAGAACGCGCGACGCCCGCCGTCGTCCAAGGACGCAGCACCGGGCACCGGTTCGGTGAGCTGCCCCTGTTCGGCGGCCAGGCCGTCGTCGTCAATTTCGTCGTACAGCGAGAGCCGCCGTTCGGTGTCCTCCTCCGCGCGGCTGTGGTTGTAGACCAGCGCCAGGCGGCCGTCGGCGAGCGCCGCGAACTGGATGGAGGAGTTGTTGTTGGGCAGCTCGGTGGGGACGGGCTCACTCCAGGTGCTGCCGTCGTCGGTGGAGCGGGATTCGTAGATCGAGTCGGCCCAGCGGCTGCGGAACAGCGCCAGCAGCGAGCCGTCGGCCACGGGCTGGATGTTCATGTGGACGCAGCCCAGGCTGCCCGGCAGGATGTGCTCGCTCCAGGTGGCCCCGCCGTCGTCGGAAATCATTACGGCACTGTCATCGCTGTTGCCCACCCACTTCTCCCCCGGCGTGGTGATGCAGCGGAAGATCGGGATAATCAGGCGGCCGGACGGCAGCAGCACCGGCAACTGCCGGACGAAGACGCCGCCCGTTTCGTTGGCGGGGAACAGCGTTTCCACCGGCCCCCAGGTGCGGCCGCTGTCCGTGGACGTACGACGGCGGACCTCCGCCGTATCCTGGTTGCCCGCCTTCTGCGCGGTGTACAGGAGCCAAAGGGCGCCGTCCTGACCGGCAGAGCCGGGCGCGGTGAACAGGATCGGGTTCTGCTCCGAGCGGGTGGAGTCGTCTGAAAGCTGCTGCGCGGGTGACCACTGGGTGCTGCCCGGCTCCAGCGTGGAGAACCAGATGGAGATGTCCGGCACGCCTTCCTGGGTGCCGCCGAACCATACGCAGCCGAGGCGGCCGTCAGGCATTGTCAGGAGGTTGGCGGCGTGGCTCTGCACGGTGGGCGCCGGCAGGTACGCGAAGTCTGCGCCGTCAGCGCGCTTCACGGCGCCGTCGGGCGTGATGGTGCTATAGCCGGCGTTGGTTGTCTGCATGCCTTAGCCCTCCGACTTGGCGGCGGCCAGGTGCGCCTTGGCAGCCAGTTCCAGGTGGGTCAGGTCAGAGGCGACGGTGGTGAACGTGTAGCCCTGGCGCAGCCGCTGGGCGGCGATCTCCCCGGCGGCGGTGTGGATGCCGGCGGCGATGCCTGCAGAGGCGGCGGCCTCGGCGATGGTTTCGAGCGCGGCGTTGAATTCGGTCTCGACGGCGGGATCCCCCGGGAATGCCCCGCCCACGGCGATGGCGAGATCAGAGGGTCCCACGTAGATGCCGTCCAGGCCGGGGGTGGCGCAGATTTCCTTGACGTTGGCCAGCCCTTCGGGCGTCTCGATCATGGCGAACACCAGGGTGGCGGCGTTAGCGTCGGCCGGTTTGGGCCCGATCCGCAGCGCTGAGCGCATCGGCCCGTACGAGCGGCCGCCCATGGGCGGGTATTTCGCGGCGGCCACCGCAGCCGCAGCGTCTGCGGCGGTGTTGATGAGCGGGACGATGATGCCCACGGCGCCGGCGTCGAGGGCCTTGCCGATGGCGGTGAAGTCGTTGCCCTCCACCCGGACCATGCCGGCGGCGGTGTGTCCGGCCTCGATGGCTATCAGCCCGTTGAGCAGGCCCGAGAAGCCGAGCAGGCCGTGCTGCGCGTCCAGGGCCACGTAGTCGTAGCCGAGGCGTCCAATGCGTTCGGTGGCCACGGGCGCGTCCAGCACTACCCAGTAGCCCACCGCCTGCTCACGGGAGCGGATCTTGCGGGCGAATTCGAGGGCCAGTTCGGAGGTCATCAGAGTCCTTCAGTCAGTGTCGGTTCGGGAAAGAAGTCGGTTCAGTCGGTCAGGAGAGTGTCAGCGGTTGTAGGCGGGCATGGGGCCGCGGAGCGAGGTGCCCACGGCGTCGCAGGCCGCGACGACGTCGGCCGGCAGGGGTCCGTTGGCTACGGCGGCGATGTTGGCGCGGAGCTGTTCCACCTTGGATCCGCCCAGCAGCATCGAGCCCACGCCGTCGCCGTAGGCGAGCCAGCGCAGGGACAGTTCCGCCAGGGAAACTCCCGCGTCCGAAGCGATGCGGGACAGCTCGCCGATGGCGTCGAACAGCTGCTTGTCCCAGTAGCGCTGGGTGTACATGGCGGCCAGCTTGGAATCACCGAAGCGGCCCTCCGAGGGCTTGGCCTCGAAGCTGTGCTTGCCGGTGAGCAGGCCGCCGCCCAGCGGGTTGTAGACCATGGTGTGGACGTTGTGGGTAGCGGCGAACTCGAGGTATTCCTCCTCCACCCGCCGGGCCACCAGGTTGTAGAGCTGCTGCGCCACTACGGGGGCGGGCGCACCCACCTCGCGCGCAACGTGGATCACGTCGGCGATCTGCCAGGCCGCGAAGTTGGAGACACCCAGCGCCCCGACCTTCCCTTCTGCCACCAGGTCCGCCACGGTGCGCAGGGTGTCCTGCAGCGGGGTGGCACGGTCCGGCTGGTGGAGGTAGAACAGGTCGATGCTGTCCACTCCGAGCCGGCGCAGGCTGCCCTCCACGCTGTTGCGGAGCCCCTCCGGGGACAGCGGCGGGTGCTGGCCGTGGTCCGCGTGCGGCATACCGGCCTTGGAGGCGAGGATGACCTCGTCGCGGCGCCCCTTGAGGAGACGGGCGAGCATCTCCTCCGTCACGCCGCCCACGTATGCGTTGGCGGTGTCGATGGTGGTGATGCCGGCGTCGAGCGCCTCCTCCACCATGCGTCCGGCGGTGGCTTCATCGGCGGTGTCGCCGAACGTCATGGTGCCCAGGACCAGCCGTGAGATGGGAAGCTTCAGTCCTTCCACCGGGGTTCCTTCTGGCTGCTTGCTCATGCGTTGATTCTCCGTGGGTTGCAGTATCGGTCGGTTTCAGAGGTTCAGGGTTTCAGAAGTTCAGGGGTTCAGAGGTCCGGGCAGCCGGGGGTCAGGCGCCTTTGAGCGCCAGCGATCGGACGACGTGGCGCGGCTTGAGGCCGCGCATGGTGGACGGGTCGAGGGCGGCACGGCGGAGCTTGCGGGTGTAGTCCTCCCTGGGCGCGGTCAGCACCTGCGCCGTTGTTCCGTGCTCCACGAGCTTGCCGCGCTGCATGACCATGACGCTATCGCTGATCTCCTGCACCACGCCAAGGTTGTGGGAGATGAACACGTAGGTGATGCCGGTTTCGTCCTGGATGGACTTCAGCAGCCGCAGCACCTGCGCCTGGACGGACACATCCAGCGCGCTCGTGGCTTCATCGCAGACCAGCAGTTCCGGCTTGGACGCGAGCGCCCGGGCAATGCCGATGCGCTGCCGCTGGCCGCCGGAGAACTCCGCCGGGTGGCGGTCCAGGGACTTGGCCGGCAGGCCCACCTGGTCGATCAGCTTCGCGGCTTCCTTGTGCCGCTCAGCTTTGGACCGGACGCCCTGCAGCTTCAGCGGTTCGGCCACGATCTCCTGCGCGGTGAGGTGCGGGTCCAGGGAGCCGTACGGATCCTGGAAGACCATCTGGAACTTGGAACGGAGCGGCCGCAGCTTGGCCTCGCTCATGGCTGCGATGTCCGTGCCGTCCAGCTCGATCCGGCCGCTGGCCGGCGTCACCAGGCGCATCAGCGCCTTGGCAATGGTGGACTTTCCGCAGCCGGATTCACCGACGACGGCGATCGTCTTGCCTTTGTCCACGGAGAAGGAGACGTCATCCACGGCGCGGAACGTTCCGCCCGGCACGTGGTAGTCCACGACGAGGTTCTCAACGGAGAGGAACGGCTTAGTCATGGCTGGCTCCGGTATTGGTCAGGGCGGCCGCTGCCGCTGGGTCGGATGGCGTGCTGCCGGCAGGGGTTTCGTCCCACGGCCCCAGGATGGGCACGGCGGCCAGCAGGTTGCGGGTGTACTCCGTGGCCGGGTGCTCCACAACCTGCTGGACGTCGCCGGACTCCACGAAGGAGCCGTCCTTCATCACGTGGATGCGGTCCGAGATCAGGCGGGCCACGCCGAGGTCGTGCGTGATCATCAGGATGCCGATGCCGCGCTGCTCCTGCAGTTCCAGCAGGAGGTCCAGGATGCCGGCCTGCACCGTGACGTCCAGCGCCGAGGTGGGTTCGTCCGCCACCAGGAGCTGCGGTTCGCTGGCCAGGGCGATCGCGATCAGCACGCGCTGGAGCATGCCGCCGGAGAGCTGGTGCGGGTACTTCTTCAGCTGCACCTCCGGGGTGGGGATGTGCACCTGTTCCAGAAGCCGGATGGCGCGGGCCCGGACGGCGTCCTTGTCCTTGGAGGCGGCGCCGGCGATCCGGATCGCCTCCGACAGCTGGCTGCCGATCGAATGCACGGGGCTCAGCGCGGTCATTGGGTCCTGCGGGATCAGCGCGACGGTGCGGCCGCGGACCTTGTCGATGGCCTTGGGCACGGCCACGACGTCCGTGCCGTCGATGAGCACGGTGCCCGAAAGCACCGCCAGATCGTCCGGGAGCAGGCGAAGGATGCCCATCGCCGTCGTCGATTTGCCCGAACCGGACTCACCGATGATGGTGACCGTCTCTCCGCGGTGGATGCTGAAGTTCACGGAATCCACGGCCCGGATGATGCCGGCGTCGGTGATGAGCTCCACCTGGAAGTCGCGGACCTCGAGCAGGGCCGGCTCAGTTTGTGCGTTCATTTCTCAGGCACCCTTCTTCTTGCGGCGGGGACGGTCGCGGAGGCCGTCGCCCAGCAGGTTCACGCCCACCACCATGAGCACGATCACCAGGCCGGGCAGGGTGACCATCCACCAGGAGGTAGTGATGTAGTCCTGGCCGTCGGAGATGATGCGTCCCCAGGTGGCGAACGGACGCTGGGGGCCGGCGCCGAGGAAGCTGAGTGCGCTCTCGAGCAGGACGGCCTGGGCCAGGAGCAGCAGCACCACGAGGGTTGCCTGCTTGATGACGTTCGGGATGATGTGCTGGATGAGGATCTGGATGCGGTGCAGGCCCAGGATGCGCGCCGCGGAGACGTACGGTTTTTCGCGTTCCACGAGCACCATGGACCTGGTCAGCCTGGCCACTTCCGGCCATTGGGCGATGGCGATGACGAACGTGATCACCGGGATGGACGGGCCGAAGAGCGCCACCACCAGGAGCAGCATCATCAGCAGCGGCAGGGACATCTGGGCTTCGAGGAGGCGGGAGACCACTGTGTCCACCCAGCCGCCGAAGTAGCCGGCGGCCGCACCGAGGATGATGCCGATGGCGCCGGAAACCACCACGGCCAGGATGCCGATGGTCAGGGAGACCTGGCCGCCGTGCAGGACCCGGGAGAGCAGGTCGCGGCCCAGCTGGTCGGTGCCGAACAGGTGGCCGTCCATGAGCGGGGCGAGCCGCCGGGCGGAGAGGTCCTGGTGGTTGGCGTCCGGCAGCGGAAGCACCTGGGCCAGCAGGATGGGAATGATGACGAGCAGCGTGCAGACGGCGCCGATGCGCAGTTTCCACTTGGCGGCGTTGCGGCGGCGGGTGGCCCCCGCCTTCGCGACCAGTTCCCTGGTGACGGCGCTCGGGGACGGCGTCCGGGATGGTTGCGCGGCGGATGCCGCCGGCGTTGCGGTGTCGCTGAGGCTCATGCTGCTGCCGCCTTTCCAAGACGAACGCGGGGATCGAGAAGCGGGTAGGCGAGGTCGATGACGAGCTGGACGGCCACGGCCAGCAGGGACGTCAGCAGGACGGTTGCCTGGATTAGGGGGTAGTCGCGGGTTTCGAGGGCCCGGACAATGAGGGAGCCGACGCCGGGCCAGGCGAACACGACTTCCACCACCACCACGCCGTTGAGCATGGCGGCGAAGCGCGTGCCCAGCGCGGTGAAGACCGGAATCGCGGAGTTGCCCATGGCATAGCGCCAGGTCAGCGCCGGGCTGCCCACTCCCCTGGACCGCGCGACGGTCAGGTAGGGGGCCGCGAAGTTGGCGGTCATCTCACGCCGCACCATCCGCGAGATCAGCGCGATCTGCAGGATGGCGATGGTGACGGTGGGGAGGACCAGTCCGCCCCAGGTGGCGAAGCCCGAGGCCGGGAACAGCGGGATCAGGACGGCGAACCCGGTCAGGAGCATGATGCCGGTCCAGAAGTCCGGCATGGACTGCCCGGCGATGGTGAGGACGTTGACGCCAAGTTCGCGGTTGGTGTCCGGGCGGCGGGCCATCCACACGCCCAGCGGGATGGCGATCACGGCGGTGAGGAGGATGGCCGCGGTGGCGAGGGTGAGCGTGTACGGCATCCGCTCGGCCACCACCTGCATGGCCGGCGCCTGGAACGAGTAGGACGTGCCGAGGTTGCCGGTGAACAGCTGCTGCAGGAAGATCCAGTACTGCTCCAGCACGGGACGGTCCAGGCCGAATTGTTCGCGGACCCTGGCCAGCTGCTCGGTGGTGGCCAGCGGTCCGGCGTAGGACACGGCCGGATCACCGGGAGCGAGGCGGATCAGGATGAAAACCGTCGAGACCGTCAGGAACACGGTCAGCAGGCCTTGCCCCAGCCGCTTGAGGATGTAGTTGGTCATGACTCAGGCCTCCAGCCGGACGTCAACGAGGGGGTAGGAGTTGGTGGGTGCCAGGGCCAGGCCTGCCACGCGCTTCTGATGGGCCAGCACCGACTTGGGAACGAATGCCCAGGCGCACGGCCAGGTGTCCCAGATGGCCTTCTGTGCAGTGGCGAGCAGCTGCTCCCGGCGTACCGGATCCACTTCGGAGGACGCGGCCTGGATCTTTGCCTGCACGTCCGGGACCACGTAGCCCTGGTAGGTGTCGCGGGTCTTTTCCTTCTCCGCGGTTCCGGCGTACATGCCCTGCATCATGGTGATGGCCAGGCCGGTGGGGCTGCTGAAGCCGTTGCCCAGCAGGTCCCAGTCGCCCTGCTTGCCCTGGCGCCAGGCCAGGATGTTGCCACCGGGCTCGAACTGCTGCAGCTGGGTCTTCACGCCGATGTTGCCGAACATCTCCACCAGCGCCTCCATCACGGAGGTGTCGGAGGCGAACTCGCCGGTTTCCCAGATGATCTTCAGGTTGAGGTCCGTGACGCCGAGGCTCTTCAGCGTGGCCTTGGCCTTCTCCGGATCGTAGGTGTAGTTGCCGGTCTTGGCGAAGCCGGTGAGGCTGGACGGGACCACGCCTTCGGCTTCGCTGACCGAGTCGACCAGGACGTCCTTGACCAGCGCCTCGCCGTCGACCGCCCAGCTGAGGGCCTGGCGGACGCGGACGTCGGACAGCGGATGGCTGGCCGGCTTGCGGAAGTTGTAGAAGATCTGGTTCAGCCGGAGGCTGGACGCCTCGGCCAGGACGACGCCGGGAAGTCCGGCCAGCTGTTCGCGCGAGTCAGGCGTGATGGAGTCAATGACGTCCACTTCGCCGCTGCGCAGCGCAATGACGCGGCTGGATTCCTCCGGCAGGAACCGGACCTCGACGTTGTCCACCTTGGGGGCGGGGCCCCAGTAGTTCTCGTTGCGCTTAAGGCTGTAGGTGCCGGCGCCGCGGTTGAACCTGGTCACCACGTACGGGCCGGTGCCCACGCCCTCCTGCAGCTCCTCCGGCTTGTTCTTCGCTGCCGGGCTGATCAGGATCATGCTCATCAGGGAATCGAGGATGGGGATGGGGTTCTTGGACTCCATCCGGAACGTCCTGTCATCCACCGGGACCACCGTGGGGAATTCCGGGAAGAACCCGGCGACGAAGGAACCCTGCACCTGCTGGTACATCTTCAGCGCCGTGGCGATGTCCTCGATGGCCACCGGGGTGCCGTCCGAATAGCGGACGCCTTCGCGCAGGCGCACCGTCCACACGGTGGGCGAGGTCATCTCAAAGCGGTCCGCCAGGACCAGGATCGGTTTGGTTTCGGGGCCGATGGCGGTCAGTCCCTGCCGCACGGCACGCTGCACGGTGACGGCGGCGTCGAACTGGTTGAGCTTGTTGTCCAGGCTGACGAGGGACCTGTTGAGGGCCAGCGTCAGGGTGCTGGGTCCCGGCAGGCCCGTGGGGCCGGCACACCCGGCCATGGAGCCTGTGCCCAGGAGAAATCCGGCGGCTGCGCCAAACTGCAGGAGGCGGCGCCGTGAGATCTCACTTCCTTGAGGAAGAACGGTCATCGTTGACCTCTCGGTTGAATGGGACGGCTGGCGGCCGGATGGCCTGTGCCGTGTTACATGCATCACTCTGCCATCTCTGCGCGAAATGCGCAACCGGCCTAGCGCAATCTGCGCAAGCATGCCATCATGGTGCTACCGATCCATAGAAGAAGGGAGGACGACGTGACTGCAGTCCTCATCCAGGCCGATGACTTTTCCGGCGCAGCAGAAGTGGGGCAATGCTTTGCAGCCCAGGGGCTGGACACGCGGCTCCTCCTGTCCGCTCCCGCGGCAGACATGACTGCCGAAGGTACAGCTGTGGAAGGCACAGACGCCGGCAGCCGTCCGGACGTCCTGGTTGTCGATACCCACTCACGCGCCGTAGCCCCGGAGTCCGCAGCCGCAGCTGCGGCAGCCGTCTTCGGCAGCCCCACCGCAGACGGCGCGGGCGTCCTGTTCAAGAAGATCGATTCCCTGTGGCGGGGGAATGTGGGCCCGGAGCTCGCGGCACTTTCGGCTCTGGGCCACCACGTTGTGGTGGCCGGGGCGCTCCCCCAACTGAACCGGACAGTCGTAGGCGGCCGGCCCTTTGCCGACGGTGTCCGGCTGGACCGCACCGAACTGTGGCGGGCAGAGGCAGCCGCACCGCCCGCGGAGATCGCGCAGCTGCTGGGCCCGGGCGCTTCGGTGCAGCTTGCGGAGCTTTCCGCGGTGCGGTCGGGCGGCCTCGCCGCCGTCCTTGGCAAGGCGCTGTCTGGCAAGGCGCTGTCTGATACATCATCCAGTGCCGCTCCCGCCACCGTGATTGTCGACGGCGAGACTCCGGCCGACCTGGAGGCCGTCGCGCAGGCGCTGCTGGACCTGGGCTTCAGGGCCGGCGGGCGGCGCATCGTGCTGGCCGGAACCGGCGGAATGGCCCTGCTGCTGGCAGCGAAGGTGGGCAGCAGCTCTGCGCGAAACGCGCAACAACGGGTGTCAGGCGGCCTGGCGACGGCGGGCGTACCCCGGACCGTGCTGGCCGCCGTCGGCTCCGCCTCGGCGAAGGCGGCGGCGCAGCTGCGAAAGCTGGAGGCCGGCGGCTTCACGGCCCTGCGGATCGCTCCAGGCGAACTGCAGCGTCCGGAGGATTTCCGCCCAAGGCTCGCGGAAGCCCGGCAGCTCCTGGCGGCAGGCGGGCCGGCAGCCCTGACTGTCACCGCCGACGTCGTCAATCCCCGCGAGTCCGGCAGAATCGTGCGGAACCTGGCGCGGCTGGCCGCCGACGCGGCAACTGGTTCCGCGGCAGCTGGTAACGCGGCAGCGGCAGACCTGATCCTCACCGGCGGCGAAACCGCCCGCGAGGTACTCGATGCCCTCGGCATCCGCTCGCTGACCCCGCTGGCGTCTGTACAGCACGGCGCCGTGGTCAGCCTTTCCGACGACGGGCGGCTGGTGGGCACCAAGCCCGGCAGCTTCGGCGACAAGGACGCCCTCGTCCAGCTCTACTCCGCCATCAAAGACCTCCGGTCTTCCAACAGCACTTCCCACCCCTCCCTCAAACCTGGAGATCCAATGACAACAGCTGTGAACGCAACCGAACAGGACACCCGGCCCTTCATCGCCGTAACTATGGGCGACGGCGCGGGCGTGGGCCCCGAGGTGACAGTGGGTGCCCTCCTCGACGGGAACGCCTACCGCGACTGCCGGCCCGTGGTCATCGGCGACGTCCACCGGCTGCAGCTGGGCGCCAAGGCGCTGGGCGTAGAAGCGAATATTGTCGAGGTGGAGACGGTGGGTGAGGCGGTCTTCGAGGCCGGCCGGATCAACGTGATCGATCCGAAGCTGCTTTCTGCCGACCTGCCGTGGGGCCAGGAGTCCGCCGAGGCCGGCAACGCCGCCTACCACTACATCCGGATCGCCTGCGAGCTGGGCATGGGCGGCCAGGTCCAGGGCATCTGCACGGCACCCCTGAACAAGGCCGCGCTGCACAAGGCCGGGCACATCTACCCGGGCCACACCGAACTGCTGGCGCACTTCATGGGCGTCGAGGAAGTGTCCATGATGCTGTCCACGCCCAAGGTCAAGGTCATCCACGTCACCACGCACATCGGCCTCATCGACGCCATAAACAAGATCGAGCCCGGCCTGGTGGAGCGGACCGTTCGCCGCGGCCACAGCGCCATGCAGCGCGCCGGCATCGCCAACCCGAAGATCGGAGTGTGCGCCATCAACCCGCACGCCGGCGAAAACGGCCTCTTCGGCTACGGTGAGGAGGCCGAGAAGATCACCCCGGCCATCGAGAAGCTCCAGGCCGACGGCATCGACGCCCGCGGCCCGCTCCCCGCGGACACGGCGTTCTTCCTGGCCGGCCGCGGCGACTACGACCTCATCGTGGCGATGTACCACGACCAGGGCCATGGACCGATCAAGGTCCTCGGCATCGAAGCCGGCGTCAACATCACCGTGGGCCTGCCCGTCATCCGCACATCCGTGGACCACGGCACCGCCTTCGACATCGCAGGCAAGGGCATCGTGGACGTTCGCAGCATGATCGAGGCGCTGCGCCAGGCGGCCGAGATGTCGCCCAGCCCCGCGGCAGCCTGAGCGGCGCCCGCGGCAGCCCAGCAGCCGATCAGGAAATCTGCAGCCCGCCGTTGATGTCGTACGTCGCGGCGGTGATGTAGCCCGCGTCCTCCCCCATCAGGAACACCATAAGGGCGGCGATGTCGCGGACGGTGCCCACCCGGCCCACAAGGATGTCCCTGGACATGTCTGCCTTGCGTTCGTCGGTCAGCGTGCCGCCCATGATGTCGGTGTCCACTGGGCCGGGGGCGATGCAGTTGACGGTGATGTTGTACTGGCCCATCTCCCTGGCCAAGGCCCGGGTGAAGCCAACGATGGCTGCCTTCGACGCGCTGTACGCCACCTTGGAATAGGTGCCGCCGCCACGCTGCGCGGAGATGGAGGAGACGCTGACCACCCGGCCGAGTTTGCGCTCGATCATCCCGCGCAGCACGCGCTGGGTGACCAGGAACGTGCCGGTCATATTGATCTTGAAGACCCGTTCCCACGCCTCAAGCGTCTCGTCCATGAACTCCGTGGGTGAGCTGATGCCGGCGAGGTTCGCCAGCGCCACGATGGGCGGCATGTTGGCCTCCACCTCGTCGATGGCCGCGTTCACGGTGGCCTGGTCGGAGACGTCGGCTCCCACACCCCTGGCCAGGACGCCGTAAACGGATGAGATGTCCTCCGCCGCGCGCCGTGCCGCGTCGCCGTCGATATCGAGGATGGCCACGGACCAGCCCTCGCTCGCCAGCATTTCCGCCGTCGCCCGGCCTATGCCCCGTGCGGAGGCGGCCCCGGTCAGCACCGCGGTGCGTTCGGCCGGGAACGTGTCGTGGTGCGTCATGTCGGTGATCCCCTCTAGTACGTGATGTCGTCCAGTAGTCGGTGTCGTCTAGTGGCTGGTGTCGTCGAACTCGTCAGCGGCCACCGCCTCTTCACCCACGGCAGCGTGCGTGCCCGGCTTCACGTGCCCCTCAGGCCGCTTGCGGGCGTACAGGTAGGTGGCGACGGCGGTAACAGCGAGGCAGGCGGACAGGAAGACCAGGCCGGACCGGTTGTCGCCGGTGGCGTCATTGAGCACGCCCACGATGTACGGCGCCACGAAGCCGCCGAGGTTGCCGAGCGAATTCACCATGGCGAGGCCGGCCGCTGCCGCCGCTCCCACCAGCGCCGTGGAGGGCATGGCCAGGAACGGGGCGATGGCCGAGTAGATGCCCATGGCTGCGAGGGTCAGGGCGATCAGGGCCAGGATGGCGTTGACCTGCACCAGGCTGCCGGCAGCAACCAGGCCGACGGCGGCCATCACCATGCTGATACTGGCGTGCATAACGCGGTTGCCGGTGCGGTCGGACCGCCTGCCCCAGAAGTAAACGAACACCGCAGCAATCGTGTACGGGATGGCGACGATGAACCCCACCTGGGTGGTGCTGAACTTGCCAAGGGCGGCGACGATGGTGGGCATCCACAGGCCCAGGCCGTAGATGCCGCAGACCAGCCCGAAATACAGCGCCGAGTAGGCGATGGTCCGGCGATCCTTCAGACCAGCCAGGAAGTGGTGCGGCTGGCCCTTCTGTTTGTGGGCGAGTTCCTCATCCATCGTCCGGGTGAGCCATTCCCGCTCATCGGCGGCGAGCCAGTGCGCATGGCTGGGCCGGTCAGTCATCAGCACCGGGGTGAGCAGGCCCAGGAGGATGGCCGGAATGCCTTCGATGATGTACAGCCATTGCCACCCGTGCAGGCCGGCTACGCCTTCCATCTGGAGCAGAAGGCCGGACACCGGGGCACCGAGCGCATTGGAGACGGGCTGGGCGAGGATGAAGATGCCCAGCACCAGCACGCGCTGCGGGGCGGGGAACCACAGGGTCAGGTAGAACAGGATCGCGGGGAAGAAGCCCGCCTCGGCCGCGCCGAGCAGGAAGCGGATAACGTAGAAGGTGGTCTCCCCGTTCACCAAGGCCATGGCCGTGGCGAAGATGCCCCACGAGATCAGGATGCGGGCGATCCATTTCCTGGCGCCGAACCGGTACATGCCGGCGTTGCTGGGGATTTCCAGCAGCGCATAGCCGATGAAGAACATGCCTGCACCGAGTCCGTAGGCTGCAGCACTGAGGCCGATGTCCTCACTCATGGTCAGCTTGGCGAAGCCGACGTTGTTCCGGTCCAGGTATGCCACGAAGTAGAGCAGCACAATGAGCGGCATGAGGCGGCCGCGCACTTTTCTAAGGGTCCGGTGGCCCAGTTCGTCCAGATGGTTCGCCGGATTCATAGCGGTCATGGTGCACCTCGCAAGGAGTGACGGGTCCGCCGGGGTTCCGCGACGGAACAATTAAGGTGTACCACTCCATCCATGCATAGTCATTATGCTTACTGAATTCTTGAGCAACGTTCCATGCCGCTAGTTCCGGCTGTTCAGCCATTCCAGGAGCCGGTCCAGCGGCCACGTGGTGATGATCCGCTCGGCCGGAACACCGTTGCGTTCGGCCCGCTCGGCGCCGTACTGCAGGAAGTCGAGCTGGCCCGGGGCGTGGGCGTCGCTGTCGATGCTGAACAGGCAGCCGGCGTCGAGTGCCAGCTGCATCAGGTTGTCCGGCGGGTCCTGCCGTTCGGGCCGTGAGTTGATTTCGACGGCGACATTGGCTTCCGCGCACGCCGCAAAGACGCGCTCGGCATCGAATTCGGACTCGGGACGGGTCCCACGGGACCCCTGCAGCAGCCGGCCGGTGCAGTGGCCCAGGACATTGGTGTGGGGATCGCGGATGCCGCCGAGCATCCGCTCCGTCATGGTGCGCCGGTCCGAGCGGAGCTTGGAGTGCACGCTGGCCACCACCACGTCAAGCCGGTCCAGCATCTCCGGCGTCTGGTCCAGCTCGCCGTTTTCCAGGATGTCCACCTCGATGCCGGACAGCAGCCGGAAGCTCCCGTCGGCGTCGCCGTTCAGCCCGGCCACCACGTCGAGCTGCTCGCTGAGCCGCTCGGCAGTCAGCCCGTTGGCAATCTTGAGGTTTGGCGAGTGGTCCGTCAGGGCCAGGTATTCCCGGCCCAGGTGCCGGGCGGCGTCGGCCATCAGCTCCGGAGGGGAACCGCCGTCGGACCAGTCACTGTGGCTGTGCAGGTCGCCGCGGAGCAGCGGGCGCAGCCCGTCTCCCCCCGCGGCGAGTGGCTTGGCGCCGCCCTGCCGCAGCTTCTCCAGATAGTCGGGCACGTCGCCGTCCACAGCCTGCCGGATGACGTTGAAGGTGGTGTCCCCGATCCCCTTCGTCCGCTTGAGCCTGCCGTCGCGGGCGCGGTCCGCAACCTCGTCCGGAGTCAGTGCGCTGATGACGCCGGCCGCCTTTCGGAATGCCTGGACCTTGAACGTCGGCGCGGCGGAGCGCTCGAGCCAGAAGGCAATCTCGTTGAGGGCGTCAGCGGCATCCATGCAGTACTAGTCCTGGTGCAGCTGGATGTAGTTGCCGCAGCCGTCGTCGAACACCGCGGAAATCCCGGACGGATCCTCGGCGGGCTCGCCCCGGAACTGGACGCCGGCGGCGGTCAGGCGCTCGTATTCAGCCTTGACGTCCGGCGCGCCAAAGACGATGGCGGGGATCCCGGCGTCGTACAGTCCCTTGCTGTAGGCGGAGGCGATGGGGTTGTCGCTGGGCTCCAGCAGCAGTCCCACGGTGCCGCCCGCTCCAGGGTCCTTGACGATGAAAAGGTTGTGCTCGGGCATGGCCATGAGCGTGTCGAAGCCGAGGGTCTCCGTGTAGAAGGAGTGCGCCGCGGCAGGGTCCTGGACGTGGATGCTGCACATTTTGAGTCGCATGGCGCCTACGCTACGCCGCACGGCCGCCCCTGCAAACCGCCGTGGCGGTACCCATTGACCGGGGCTTCCGCAGGGGCTGCAATTTAAGTGCGGCCCGAATTGCC
The DNA here is from genome assembly GCF_059568005.1 of Arthrobacter sp. BGA-UO-ETr-C19. Lineage (NCBI taxonomy): Bacteria > Bacillati > Actinomycetota > Actinomycetes > Micrococcales > Micrococcaceae > Arthrobacter > Arthrobacter sp. BGA-UO-ETr-C19. The sequence goes on along the minus strand of NZ_JCAQPC010000017.1, from coordinate 113,419 downwards.
GGGCAGCGCCCGTCCTTGGGAGGTGCAGTGGTGCCCGCAGTTTCCGAAGCCGCCCCCTGGGGGCTGCTGCAATTGGCCCTCTGGAGCGCAGTGCTGGCGGCCGCAGTCGCCTGCACGGTTTTCATCGTGCGCCATCACTTAAAGACGTCCGACGGCGACAGTTCCGACCTGCTGTTCTGGGACCTTTTCGGCGGCGCAGTAGTGATTGCCCCGGCCCTGCTCATCCCCGCGGTTGCCTCGCCGCCGGCGGGCCTGGCCATGGCCGCCGTCGCAGGGCTGAGCGGCATTGCCGCCTACCGCAGCAGCCCGGCAGTGCTTTCCTGGTATGAGACCCGGCGGCGCCGGCGGGTGGACGGCCCGCTGTGCCGCGCGGCCGCCGTCGTGCATGAAGAGATCGTTGGACGCTGGGCGCGCTACGAGCTCGATCCCGCGCTGGCCATCAGCTACCCGGACCTGGCGGACGTCCGGCGGCCTGAAACCGCTGATTTTGTGAAGGCCCTGCGGGAGGCGGAGACGCTGAAAACCGCCTGGGATCCCGGGTATCCGTATGCCGTGGATCGCCTCGGCAAGGCGCTGGACCGCGCGGAAACCGCAGCGGGAGTCCCGGCGAGCCTGCGGCCCGCGCCCTGCACAGGTCCCGCTAAGTACACAGGCCCCGCTAAGTACACAGGCCCCGCCAGGTTCACAGGCACAGCACAGCAGCGGTGAAGCCGCATCACACACCAGAATCGGACTATTTTCCCAGGCCGCACCAGCGGCCGGTCCGGACATCCGCCGGGCCCCGGAGAATAGGAGATTCACAATGGCCAAGATTAACAAGATGACGGCAGGGATAGTCCTTGCCGCCGCCGTCGGAGGCGGGGCGATCGGCGCCGCGGCCCTCCCCGCCATGGCTGACAGCAGCACGGCATCCTCGACGTCGACGTACGCGCAGGGTGGTTACGGCGCCGCCAGCGACAGCGGCGGACCTCGGGGCCAGCACCAGGCGAACGGCAAGACTGAGGAAATCCTGACCGGCGATACCGCGGCCAAGGTCGAGGCCGCCGTCAAGGCCGCCCAGCCCGGCGCCACCATCGACCGGATGGAAACCGACGCCGACGGTGCCACCTACGAAGCCCACATCACCAAGGCGGACGGCACCCGTGCCACCGTGCTGCTGGATGCGAACTTTGCAGTTACCGGCACCGAGGAGGGCTTCGGCGGTCCGGGCGGGCACGGCGGCCCGCAGGGTTCCGACGACGCCACGGCCAACAGCTAGCGGCGGCTGCAACAGCGGCCCGCTGTGTCCTTCGGGTAGCAGCGGGCCGTTTGCAGGCGGCCGTAGGATGGGGCCATGTCAACCTACTCAGTCACACGCAGCACAGTCATTCCTGCCCCCGCCAAGGATGTGTTTCCGCTGGTCAACAGCTTTCGCGAGTGGCCCAAGTGGTCGCCATGGGAGACCGTGGACCCGGACATGCAGCGGACCTACTCCGGCGCGGAATCCGGCGTTGGCGCCAAGTACGCCTGGAGCGGCAACCGCAAAGCCGGCGCCGGCAACATGGAGATCGTCGAGTCGCAGGAACCTGATGTCATTCGGATCCGGCTGGAGTTCACCAAGCCATTCGCCGCTGTGAACCCCACCTCCTTCACCTTCGTTCCGGAAGGCGGCGGCACGCGCGTCACCTGGACCATGGCCGGCGAGCACAAGGGCATCGGCAAGGTCTTTGCGCTGTTCATGAACATGGACAAGATGGTGGGCGGCGACTTCGAGAAGGGCCTTGCATCCCTGGCTTCCATCGTCGGGAGCAGGCCGGCTTAGTCCCCGATTCTTCGGTCGGGGGTTCCTTGCGGCGCTTGATCGGTGAGCCGTTTTCCGGAAAGGTGATAAGCACCCTGAGCAGTTCCGGAAATCGCAAAGGAGAAACACCATGCAGATCGACAAGGCACAGATCCTCGAATTCCTCAGGTCCCGGGGCGACAACGACAAAGCCGCACAGGCCGAAACGGAGCTGCCGGACCAGGTGGACACCGACCAGCACGCCGGGCTGCTCTCCCAGCTCGGCATCAACCCCGCAGACCTGCTGGGCAAGCTTCCCGGCGGGTTGGGGGACAAGCTTGGGGGCCTCGGGCTGTAGCCGGGCCGAGGTTACCGAACAGTCGGGTTCCCTCCGGGGAGCCCGACTTTCCTGTGTGCGCAGACGCTGGATTATCGTCTAAACAAATACTGATCGACGTCAACCGATGGAGGGGCAGGACGCATGAAGCCAGCAGCTGCGCCACGGCAGCGTCGCCTGCGGCAGGATTCGATCCGCAACCAGCAGGAACTCGTGGTGGCTGTCGGCGAACTTCTCCGCGAGGACCCGGACTCGGCGACCATGCCCGCCGTGGCTGAACGCGCAGGCCTCTCCCTCGCAACGGCCTACCGGTACTTTCCCACGCTCGATGAGCTCCACCGCAAGTTCATGCTCAGCGTCATCGACGAACTGCACGAGTCGACCAAGAGCCTGAAAAGCAGCGGAATGGCCCTCTTCAAGGACACGATGGCTCAATGGCTGAAGGTGGTGGCCGAATACGGCCCGGCCATGGTTCTTGTCCGCTCCCGCGAAGGATTCCTGACGAGGTTGCAAGCAAACGAACCCCACGCCCTCGCCCTGGAACGGGTCTGGGGCCCACCCGTCCGGCAGCTGCTCGATGAAGCCAACATTGGCCGGGACCAGCTTCCCTACGCGCTTTCCCTGTTCAATGCCATGTTCAATTCCCGGGAAATCATGGATTTCCGTGCGGTCGCAAGCATGCCGGACGAGCAACTTGTGCAGCGGTGCAGCCGCCTCTACTGGAACGCCATTCAGGGGCTGCGCAGCACCGAAGAATGACCCGCGGCCCCGGGCCTCGAAGCCTTTCCGAACGCAACCCCGCACTAAATAACACTGTAGTCTTAGATAAGCCCGACCGCCCGGCGTCGTAAGGGCGGCAACAGACGATTGAGGACAGCGGCTTGGATGGAGTCTTAAAGGGATTCTTTGTGGTGGGCACGGTCCTGCTCGTCGGCTACATTTTGGCCAGAACGAACGCGCTTGGGCCGCACGGGACGAAGGTGCTGTCCACCCTGACCTTCATGGTCGGGCTGCCAAGCCTGATGTTCTCCACCATCGCGTCCCGGCATATCTCCGAAGTCCTCAGCCAGACCGGTCTCATCTCCGTTGTCACGGCACTTTGCGTCATGGCGCTGTTCGCGCTGAGCGGGGCCATCGGCAGGTGGGGCGTCCGGCGCACCACAATCGGTGCCCTGGCCACGGGAATCGTCAATTCCACGAACCTCGGCGTTCCGCTGTCCCTATACATCCTCGGCAGCGCCACCTTCGTCACCCCCATCATGCTGTTCCAACTGGCGCTCGTGACCCCTGTGGCGCTGACCATCCTGGACCTGACCGACCCTGCGGGGAAAAGGGCCTCTGTGTGGAGCATTCTGTCCACTCCCCTGCGCAACCCCGTGACGGTGGCGGCAATTCTCGGGGTCGTCGTCAGCGCGGCCGGAATTGAACTTCCGGCGCTGGTGCTGGATCCCCTGAAGCTGGTCGCCCAGCTGACGGTTCCGCTGATGCTGATCATCTTCGGCATGTCGCTCCACGGCCTGTCACCGCGCCAAGGCACAGTGGACCGTGTCCCCACCCTGTTCGCCGTCATCCTCAAGTCGGCCGTCCAGCCGGCACTCGCCTGGCTGCTGGCCGTGTTCGTGTTCCGCCTCGACGCCTTCAGCACCTTCGTTGTCACGGCCTGCGCCATCCTTCCCACCGGCCAGAACGTGGTCCTCTACGCCGTCCGGTACGGCGTGGGCCAGAACCTTGCCCAGTCCACGGCGGTAATTACATCGGCCTTGGCAGTCCCGCTGCTGCTGGGCGCGGCCTGGATGTTTGGCTGAGTCCTGCCACGCTACTGACGGCAGGCGCCTTCCCGGAATACACTCGGCTCCTATGGGCCTTTTGGCCCAACCGCCCCGGCGCTCCAGTTAATGCCCGAAGAGCGCCGGGCCGAGCAGAGAGGCCGGCCATGGACTTCGTGCGCATCGATGGGGCTTCACTGGACCCGTTCCCGCATTACGAAAGGATGCGGGAATCCGCTCCGGTGTTCCACGACGAGCAATCCGGAAGCTGGCATGTGTTCCGGTACGACGACGTCCAGCGGGTTCTGTCCGAACACGGGACGTTCTCTTCGCGGATGGGAGGCGACGATCCATCCGAGACAGGCCAGCTGTTTGCGGCGAGCCTGATCACCGCCGATCCGCCCCGGCACCGGCAGTTGCGCTCCCTGGTGACGCAGGCCTTTACCCCAAAGGCAGTGGAGGCCCTTGCGCCGCGGATCTCGACGCTGACGGACGGGCTGCTGGACGGGATTGCTTCCAAAGGATCGGCCGACCTCATCGACGAGCTGGCCTACCCGCTGCCGGTGATCGTGATCGCGGAGCTCATGGGAGTCCCCGCCGGGGACCGCGACAAGTTCAAGCACTGGTCCGATGTGATCGTCAGCCAGACACAGGCAGGCCCCCGGACCGCCGACCACAGCACTACCAACCGGGAGATGACCGAGTACTTCCTGGCCCTCATCGAACACCGCAGGCGCCAGCCCGGAAACGATCTGATCAGCAACCTGCTGATGGCCGAGATCGAAGGCCAGAAACTGAGCGTGGCCGAGCTCTTGGGCTTCTGCAGCCTGCTCCTGGTGGCAGGAAATGAAACAACCACCAACCTGATCGGCAACGCCGTCCTCAGTTTCACCGAAGCGCCGGGAACGATGGAACGGCTCCGCACCGAGCCGTCCCTGCTCCCCCAGGCCATCGAAGAGGTGCTGCGCTACCGCTCCCCCGTCCAGTCGATGTACCGCGTGACAGCTGCTGACACCGCGGTGGGCGACGTCCAGATCCCGGCCGGCGCACCGCTGGTGGCCTGGATCGGTTCGGCCAACCGCGATGGGCGCCAATTCCGCGATCCTGGACAATTCGACATCGGCCGGACACCAAACCGCCACCTCGCCTTCGGTCACGGTATCCACTTCTGCCTCGGTGCCCCGCTGGCCAGGCTCGAAGCCAGGATCGCGCTGCAGGCCGTTCTGGACCGGCTCCCCGGACTGATCCTCACGCCGGGAGCCCACCTGGAGCGGATGGACAGCACCATAGTTTACGGAGTCAAGGAGCTGCCTGTCAGCTGGCAGGCAGCCTGAAAAGGGAAGGCCGATGATGTCCGCTACTCGATCCGTTCTGTCCAAATTCCGATGGCTTCCGGCGCTGGCCGTCACCGTCATGCTGATGCTTCAGGCCGTCCCGGCCGAGGCAGCCGCCGCGGGAGTCGGCAACGATGTCTCGTGGCCCCAGTGCGGCAAGGCGCTGCCGAAGGGACCGGCCTTCGGGATCGTGGGGGTCAACAACGGCCTCGCGAACACCACGAACCCGTGCCTGGCCACCCAGCTGACCTGGGCCGGGTCCTCGTCGGGCACCACGGGGCAGCCCAAGGTGCAGCTGTACGTCAACACCGCCAACCCCGGCCTGGCCGGCAGCTGGTGGCCCACCAGCAACACCTACGCCGGAACCAAGGTCTTCAACCCCTACGGCGACTGCAAAGCGAACGACGTGGGCCCTGCCTGCTCCTACATGTACGGCTGGGCCAAGGCCTACGACGATGCGTACATCCGCGGCATCAGCAACCCGTCCGGCTACACCTGGTGGCTGGATGTGGAAACCGGAAACTCCTGGTCCGGCGACAAGGTGGCCAACCGGGCAGACCTGGAAGGCATGGTCGCCTTCTTCGGCAGCATCAACGCGAAGACCGGCATCTACTCCACCGCCACCCAGTGGTCCCAGATCGCCGGCACCGTACCCGCAGCCAGCCCGCTGTTCACGCTTCCCAGCTGGCTGGCCGGGGCACGGACCCTGACCGCGGCCACCCGCAACTGCTCCAACGCCGCTCTGACCGCAGGCGGCAGTGTCTCACTCACCCAGTACGTCTCGGGCGGCTACGACTACGACTACTCCTGCATCTGATGTAGCTCCGTCTGCCGCTGCTCCTCGAGGTAGCCAAACAGCTGCCGCAGGCCGAAGGTCCACTCCGGGAGCTCCTCTGCCGCGCCCACGCGGTTGATGAGGGCACCGAGGTGGCGGCTTCGGATGGTCACAAGGTCCCCGTGCTTGTGCGTGAACCCCTGCCCCGGCTCGTCGCGGTCCTGGGTCGGCGCGAAAAGCGTGCCGGTGAACAGCGCGAAGCCGTCCGGATACTGGTGGTGCCTGCCGCGGGTGGCCGCCACGAGCTCCTCGAAGGGCCTGCTGATCCTCGCCAGCGTGTTCCGCCCCTCGAGCACATAACTGTCTGGGCCCTCGACGCGCAGCAGGATCTCCTCCTCGCGAAGCGTGTCCAGAGTGAAGCCGCCGTCGAAGAGCCTGATCAGCGGCCCCAGGGCACTGGAGGCGTTGTTGTCCTTGGCTTTGCCCAGCAGCAGGGCGCTGCGGCCCTCAACGTCGCGCAGGTTCACGTCGTTGCCCAGCGTGGCGCCCACCACGTCGCCTCGGGAGGTGGCGATCAGGACCAGCTCAGGTTCCGGGTTGTTCCAGGAGGAGAAGGACGGAATGCCGATGCCGGCGCCCAGGCCCACCGAGGACAGCACCGGCGCCTTCGTGAATACCTCCGGGTCCGGCCCGATGCCCACCTCGAGGTACTGCGACCAGAGCCCTTCGGCGGTCAGGATCCGTTTGGCCTCGGCCGCCTCCGGGGATCCGGGCCGGACCATCGCGATGCTGCCGCCGAGGGCCGTCCCGACAAGCTCGCGCATCTCGGCCGCCCTGCCGGCGTCACCGGCGCACCTTTCCTCGATCACACGCTCGATCATGCTGTCCACGAACGTCACGCCGCAGGCCTTGATGACCTGCAGGTCAACCGGGGCGAGCAGGTGCGGCCGGGCTGTGTCGCCCGCCAGCGAGGCGGCGACGACGTCGGCCGTCGCCCACCTGGGTTCCGCGGGCGCCGGGTCAAGGAGCGCTGCACGGACTGCCTCGGCTGGATCAGGCAGTTCGAGCAGTTCCGAGACGGTGCCCGCGAGGCGCGTCAGATCGACGACGGAGTCCGCACTGAGGGCCACCACACGGGGACCGCCGGTGGCAGGGTCCCAGATCCGGCCAATCAGCAGCGCCCGGTCAGCGTCATCAGGAAGGACAGAACTCACCGGAGGAACGAAGGTCCCGGGAATTGGCGAAGCGGTCACGGACGTCCCCCGATCGTCGCCTCAAAGCCGGCACCAGAGAGCCTGCGCCAGACTCCGTCCACGCGCTGCGGCACGTTCCACGGGTTGCTGTCCCGCAGCGGCTCCGGCAGGCGGGCGGCGGGGAACGACTGGTACGCCACCGGCCGCAGGAAGCGCCGGATCGCGGCCGTCCCCACGGAGGTGGTGGCCGACGTCGTGGCCGGATACGGGCCTCCGTGGTTCTGCGCGTAACTGACGGTGACCCCGGTGGGCCAGCCGTTCCACAGCACCCGGCCACTGATGTCGGTGAGCCGCGCGGCGAGCCCGGCGACGTCGTCGTCCTCTTCGGCCTGCAGCGTGGTGGTGAGCTGCCCCTCGAGCAGTTCGGCGAGGCCCGGCAGCTCAGCCCCGTCCGTGTATTCGACCACCAGGCTGGCCGGGCCGAACATCTCCTGCCGCAGGATGCCGGGATCCGCGCGCACAGCATCGGCCGTGGTGCGCAGGACGGTGGGCGCCGGTGCTGCGGCAAAGTCGCCCTCGAGCAGCACGTCCACCCCGTGACTGCCGCTGAGCCGGCGGACCGCGTCAGCATAGCCGCTGTGCAACCGTTCGCTCAGCAGCTGCGCCGGAGCGAAATCCGCAAGTGCGCCGGCCAGGACACGGCCGATCTCCTCGGTGTCCCCGGCAGGAACGAACAGCAGCCCCGGCTTGGTGCAGAACTGGCCCATGCCCAGAGTGAAGGAGCCCGCATAGCCGGTGAGGATCTCCTCGCGGCGGGCGGCCCACGCGTTCGGCGTGACAAAGACAGCATTGATGCCGCCCAGTTCGCCAAAGAACGGGATGGGTTCGGGCCGCGCGGCAGCGCGGTCCAGCAGCGCCCGGCCGCCCGCCGTCGAACCCGTAAAGCCGACGGCTTTCACCAGCGGATGATCCACGAGCGCCTCCGCTGCCTGCCGTCCGGAAACCAGGGAGAACAGGCCCGACGGCGCCCCGGCAGCTTCCAGCGCGGAGGTCACCGTTTCGGCGGTGCGGACCGCGAGTTCGCGGTGACCGTCGTGTGCCTTGTGCACCACGCTGCACCCGGCGGCGAGCGCCGAGGCGCTGTCGCCGCCCATCACGCTGAATGCGAAGGGGAAGTTGGAGGCACCGAAGACGCCCACGACGCCGAGCGGAACGTTGTAGCGCCGCAGGTCCGGACGGGGACCCATGCCCCAGTTGGGGTCGGCGTGGTCGATCGTGGCGTCGAAGTGCTCGCCCTGCAGGATCTCGGCCGCGAAGAGCCTGAGCTGGAAGACCGTGCGCTTGAGCTCCCCCTCGAGCCGGGGAACGCCCAGGTGGGTTTCGCGGGCGGCAATCCCCACCAGCGTTGCGGCATCCTGCTCCAAACCGGCGGCCACGGCCTCCAGCCAGCCGGCACGGGTGGCCGGATCCGCGGTCCTGCCCTTTTCGAAGGCGGACTGCGCCGCCTCGACGGCTGCGTTCAACTCCTCGGCAGTGGTGGCTCCTGCAGCGATGACCGCGGTGCTGGCGGCGGTCATCGGGCGGCCCCTGCGGGAGCGAGGTTTGCGCCCGTAACGGCAGCGCGGCTGCCCACTTCCTGCCAGCCGGAGCCTGCGGGGAACTCCCAGCGGGAGCGGGAGGCACTCAACATCTCGGCGCCCGTCCCGGGGAGAACCGGTGCGGCGTAGCGCCCGTTGACAATCCGGACCGGCTCGGCGAAATGCTCGTGCAGGTGGTCGACGTACTCGATCATGCGCCCCTCCTGACTGCCGCTGACCACTGCGTAGTCGAAGAACGAGAAATGCTGGACCAGCTCGCACAGGCCCACGCCGCCGGCGTGCGGGCAGACCGGGACGCCGAACTTGGCCGCGAGCAGGAGGTTGGCGATGTTCTCATTGACGCCGCCCACGCGGGTGGAATCGAGCTGCAGGACATCGATTGCCCCCGCCTGCAGCAGCTGCTTGAACACAATGCGGCTGGCCACGGCCTCGCCGGTGGCCACCCGGACAGGCGCGACGCCCTTCCTGATCTCGGCGTGGCCCAGGATGTCATCGGTGCTGGTGGGCTCTTCGATCCAGTAGGGGTTGAATTCGGCGAGCTCATTGACCCAGTTGATTGCCTCGGAGACTTCCCAGCGCTGGTTGGCATCAATCGCGATAGGCAGGTCGCCGACGGCCTCGCGGGCCAGGGCCATGCGGCGGCGGTCGTCGTTGATGTCGCCGCCCACTTTGAGCTTGATCATGGAGAAGCCTTCGGCGGCGGCCTCCGTGCTCAGCCGCACCAGCTTCTCGTCGCTGTAGCCGAGCCAGCCCGGCGAGGTGGTGTAGGCCGGGAACCCGTCCGCCTTGAGTGCGGCAATCCGGGCGGACTTGCCATCCTGGCCGGCACGCAGGATCTCCAGCGCTTCCTCGGGGCTGAGGGCGTCGCGGATATGGGTGAAGTCGATGACGCTCACCAGCTCTTCCGGGCTCATTTCACTGAGCAGGAGCCACAGCGGCTTGTTCTCGCGCCGGGCCCGGATGTCCCAGAGGGCACTCACCAGGGCACCGCAGGCCATCTGAGTTACGCCCTTCTCAGGGCCAAGCCAGCGCAGCTGGGAGTCGTGGATCAGGCGCTTGGACGCGCCGCCGAGGTCATAAATCAGTTCGTCGATGTCCCGGCCGACGAGGAGGCGGGCGTAGGCGTCGATGGCGGCGGTGAGGATTTCGTTGCCGCGGCCGCAGGTGAAGACGAAACCGTGGCCTTCGTCGCCCGCGTCGGTGCGGATGGCGACGTAGGCAGCGGAGTAATCGGGGTCAACGTTGACCGCGTCGGAGCCGTCAAGCTCCAGGGACGTGGGGAACCGGACGTCCTGCGTGCTGATGGAGGTGATGGAAGGCATGGGTGCTTCTTTCAGGGCTGGGAAGATGGGCGATTCCTATATGAATTTTGATAATCATATAGGAACTGTGATCCAGATCAAGCCCCTCCCGCAGCGGGACCCGGCGGCCGCCCTTGTCAGGGCACGAAAAACCCCGGCCGCAATGGCCAGGGCTGCCCGTCGAACCGATCCCGGTCCGCCTATTTGATGATCCGCTTCCCGGGCGGGCCGACCTCCTCCAGCGGGGCCAGCTCACCCTCGAACGCCTGGGCGAATCTGTCGAAGGAGTTGCGGATGTGCCGGGTCATCGCCGCCTCCGCCCCCTCCGGGTCACACGCCTCGATGGCATCCGTGACGGCGGAATGCTCCGCCACGGTGATGGCGCCATCCACGTCGGCCGGATACAGCCGGAAGGTGTGGAGGTGGCAGTGGGTCTGCGCGAACGCGTGCCGGACTACAGGATTCCCCGAGGCGGCCAGGATGGTGTCGTGGAAGCGGGTGTCATGCGCCACGAGGTCCTGGCGCAGGTCCTTAGTGACCTTCATAGTGTCCCTGAAGCCGGCGAGCTCCTTCCCGAGGGCGGCCGCCGGGTTGGCCAGCCGGTCGACGGCGGCGGCCCGGGCAGCCCAGGGCTCCACGAGCAGCCGGAACTCGAACAGCGAGCGAAGCTCGGCCAGGCCCAGCAGCGGCGTGGTGCTATATCCGCGACCGGGGCTGTAGACCACCAGATTGTCGCCCTCCAAGCGCTGGAGGACCTCGCGCACCGGCGTCTGGGACACGCCGAGGCTGCGTGAGACCGCGTCGATGTTGATGCGCGCGCCCGGGGCCATCTCACCCTCAAGAATGGCCGCACGCATGGACGCGTAGACGTCGCTGACGGCAGCCTTTCCGCGGGAAGTATCGGACGTTTGACGTGGTGGCACGCGGTTACCTCTTGATTCTGGTCTGACTGGAGTCGCTGGGGGAATCATAAGCCACGCGCTCCGACGCCTCCGGCGAACTTTTTCCGGCTGCCCCTTGATCCGCGGCAGATGATCTATATGATTAACCAGATTCCTATATGATTTTGGCGCCGATCTCTTCGACGTCTTTCCCTCCCGCCGGTGCCCACAGCACCCGAAGCCATGTATAAGTCGAAGGAGACCGCATGACTACGCTCGGAAGCAAAACCGCCATCAACTCCCAAACGCCACCGCGCCTGATGACCCGGAAACGCTGGGTCATTATCTGGCTCGCCTTCATCGGGCTCAGCATTAACTACCTCGACCGCTCGAGCCTCAGCGTCGCCCTGCCGTTCATGGGCAAGGACTTCGAACTCACCGCCACCCAGCAGGGGCTCATTTTCGCGGCCTTCTTCTGGGCCTACGACTTCTGCCAGCTCGCAGCCGGCTGGTACGTGGACAAGGTGGGGCCGCGGCGGTCATTCTCGCTGGCCGCAGTATGGTGGTCCGTCTTCACCATGGTGACCGCTGCAGCGACGAACTTCTGGTCGCTCTTCGCCGCCCGGTTCCTCCTCGGCGTCGGCGAGAGCCCGGCACCCAGCACCGCCGCCAAGGTGGTAGCCACCTGGTTCCCCATCCGGGAGCGGGCATTCGCCACCAGCATCTGGGACTCCGGGTCGCGGGTGGGCGCCGTCATCGCACTGCCCATCGTCACGCTGATCGTGGCGCTCACGTCGTGGCACGCGGTGTTCATCATCATCGGCGTCGCTGGCCTCATCTGGGCCGCGGTCTGGTGGAAGGTGTACCGCAGCCCGCAGGAGCACCCGGGAGCCAACGCCGCCGAGGTGGCCTACATCGAAGAAGGCGGCGCCCGCGGCGAAGCCAGCGATGATGCCGGCGCCGCCAAGCTCCCGTGGCGCTCCCTCTTCAAGTACCGCACGGTGCTCAGCATGATGTTCGGCTTCTTCTGCCTGAACAGCGCCATCTACTTCTTCATCACGTTCTTCCCCAGCTACCTCGTAAAGGAACGCGGCTTCGACCTCTTGAAGCTGGGCTTCTTTGGCGCCATCCCCGGCATCTGTGCCGTGCTGTGCGGCTGGCTCGGCGGCTATCTGGCCGACCGCGCGGTCCGGGCCGGCGCATCAGTGACCAAGGTCCGCAAGACTGCCATCGCCGGCGGCCTCGCAGGCGGTTCCGTCATCATGTTCGCCGCCCTGGTGCCCGAAGCATGGATGGCCCTCGCCCTGCTGTCCGTGGCTTACTCCAGCCTGACCGTGGCCGCCACCGGCATCTGGTCGCTGCCGGCGGACGTCGCCCCCAGCTCCCGCCACGTGGGTTCCATCGGCGGCCTGCAGAACTTCGCCTCCAACCTGGCCGGCATCTTCACCCCGATCCTGATCGGCGTGCTGGTGGACCAGACGGGATCGTTCGTCGCGCCGCTCGCGGTAATCGGCGCAGTGTCCCTGGTCGGCGCCGCCAACTACCTGTTCATCATGGGCAAGATCGAACCCCTGAAGGTGACGGAGCCGGCACCGGCCGCCTGACAACAGCAACGCGGGGTCACTTTCCGCCCAATCCGGACCTCCGAATGGGCGCCAAGTGACCCCGCGTTGCAGTTTGGAGTTACAGCTCGACGGTTCCGCTCTCGCCCACGCTCATGCGGCTGTGCGTGACCTTCGACTTCACCCATTGCAGGACGGTCGCCGCGGTGCCGCCGGGGCTGGTCCAGTATTCGGCGGAGTCGGAGTCCACGCGCAGCAGGACCACCTCCGGGGTGTCTGGCCCGTCCGGGAACCAGGCCTCAACCGACTGGTTCCACAGTTCGCGGATCTTGGCCCGGTCACGCACCACTTCCGCGGTCCCGGCCACCGAGACCCACTCAGTGCCCTTGCCGAAAGAGACGTTGACCCTGGCGTCGGCGGAGACGTGGGCCACCTGGGAGGTTCCCTCCCCGGTGAAGAACCACATGTCGCCGTCGTCCTTAACGTCCTGGACGGCCAGCGGCCGGCTGACCAGGGCGCCTTCCTCGTTGATGGTGGTGAACATTCCAATGTGGGAATGGTTGATGATGTCCGTGACTGTGCTGATGCTTTCCGTGCCCGTCATGCTGTCACCTCGTTCTGCTCGAGTACGTTCTCCTGGACCGGGTCAGTGCCCTAGCAGCCACCCTATTGGTAAGTGTGCTTAGTTTCCAGTCAGAGTCCCCGTGCCAGCACCTTGCCTTTGAAAAACTCGGGACGGATCCGGGCCATCACCAGCATGGTGACCACGCCGAGGAGGATGACGCCCATGCCCAGGATGAACACCATGCCCACGCCGCCCACCGAAGATCCGGAGCCGTACTCCGGATCCAAGGAGTCGTAGGCCGTCTTCACGAACATCACCAGCAGGATCACTCCGCCCAGCAGCGGAGCCAGGAACTTGAAGAGGAACGCGCGGACGCTGCCGAAGGCGACCGCACGGAAGAACCAGACGCAGGCGAGCGCCGTGATCCCGTAGTAGAAGCAGATCATCATGCCCAGCGCCGTGATGGTGTCCCACAGCGCGTTCTCCGAGGTGGTCCGGGTGATCACGTAGAACGCCGCCGCGGCAACGGCCGCTGCAATCGTTGCGTAGCTCGGTGACCTGAACGTGGGGCTGACCTTGCCGAACTTCGGTGGAAGGGCCTTGTAGTGGCCCATGGCCAGCAGCGTCCGCGCCGGGGAGACGAACGTGGACTGCAGCGAGGCCGCGGAACTGCTGAGGATGGCCAGCGACATCAGAATGGCGAACGGCCCCATGACCGGCCCGGACAGGACCGCGAAGATGCTGGACTGGTTGTCCGGGTTGCCGGTGCCCAGTCCCGCCTCTCCGACGCCGGCGAAGGACAGCGTGGCCAGCGCGGCCATCATGTAGATGGCCACGATGACGACGACGGTCACTGTCGCCGCCCGCCCAGGCGTCTTCTCCGGATTCCGCGTCTCCTCGTTCATGGTCAGGGTCACGTCCCAGCCCCAGTAGATGAAGATCGACAATGACACCCCGGCCGCGAAGGCGGAGAAGGAGTCGACGGCGAAGGGGTTGAACCAGTCCGGCGAGATGGCCGTGGCGTCGAACGCGGTCCCGTTGGCCACGTGGACGAACGCGGAGACCGCGAACCACCCCAGCACCAGCAGCTGGAAGCCCACCAGGACGTACTGGACGCCCTTGGTGGTTTCCATGCCGCGGTAGGAGATCCAGCACGCCGCCGCGATGAACACCAGGGTGGTGGCGATGTTCAGCGGCAGATTCTTCGACAGCTCAGCGATCCCGGGATTGCCGAGCAGCTGGGCGAGCATCAGGTAGAAGAAGTCGACGGCCACCGCCGCCAGGTTGGACAGCACGATGATGGTGGCGGCGATCAGCCCCCAGCCTCCCATCCAGCCGATCCACGGGCCAAAGGCCCGCGTTGCCCACGTGAAGGAGGTTCCGGCGTCGGGCATTGCGTTGTTGAGTTCCCGGTAGCCGAGTGCCACGAGCAGCATCGGGATGAATCCCACGAGGAACACCGCCGGCAGGTGCACGCCCACCTCGGAAACAGTGGGTCCGAGGGCCGCGGTGAGCGTGTACGCCGGCGCGATGCAGGACACCCCGATCACCACTGCACCGATCAGCCCGACGGACCCGGCTTTGAGGCCCTTTTCACTCAGGCTCTTGGGCGTGTCCTGGGTGACGGGGGCTTTTGTACTCATGGGATTGCCTCTCCGGAGTGTCATTCTTCATCGAATGGGGTGCGGCCACTGGGATGTGACCGCAGCGATTAGCCGACGGCGGCCGTTGCGTTCGCCAGTTCAGGCTCGCCTTGCGTTTCGGTCAACTGGGCGGCCGCGGCGATGCGGGTTGCGGTGGCCTGGCCCATGCGGACTGCGCCGTCGACGTGCTGGTAGCCTTCGGCGGCGAGGTCGGAGGAGCACCAGTAGATGGGACCGACGGCTGTGTGCTGGTCCTTGCCGTAGCGGTGCAGTCCGCCGAGGTCGTAGCTGGCGGCGTAGGCGCCGCGCGTCCATTCCTCGGAACCCCAGTCGGATTCGTAGTACACCTCGGGCTCGAGGGCCTTCTCGCCCAGGAAGCCGGCGATCGATTCCAGGATGGCGCGGCGGCGGTCCTCGGCGCTGAGTTCGAAGACGGCGTCGGCCTTTTCATCGGAGATGAAGCCCACGAGTGTGCCGCGGGGGTCGCCGTGGTTGGTGTTGTCGTAGACCTCCTGGACCAGGGAGCCGGCGCCGAACCCGGTGCCGGAGAGCCCGTCCTCGCGCCAGAACGGCGTGCCGTAGACGGCGTGCACCTTGATGACCAGGCCCAGGGACTGATGCTGGTGCATCTGGTGCTGGCGGCGCGGCAGCGGCGGGTCGAACGAGACGCGGGAGTACAGGTTGGGCGGCACGGCCATGATCACGAAGCGCGCGTTCACCGTGGCCCGGTCCGAGACGGCGGTGACCCGGTGGCCGTTTCCGCCGTCGGCCTCCCAGTGGATGGTGCGCACCGGGCTGTCAAGGACGACGTCGGCACCCAGTTCCGCTGCCTGCAGCAGGGAAACCTGCTGCATCCCGCCGATGACCCGCTTGTCCAGGATGAAGTCCTCATCCGTCAGGTGGGTGAAGGACCCCGCGGAAGCGGCCATCAGGACCGCCTGCAGGGCCGAGAACGCGTGCGCCGGCTTGGTGAGCATGCCGCCGGCAATGAACAGCCCGATGTTATTGCAGGCCTCCTCGTCCGGGGAGTTCTGGCGCAGCCAGTGGTGGAAGGAGATGGTGTCCAGTTCCCTCGCCTTGGGGTGTGCCCAGGGTTCGGCGGGCCCGACCTCGGCCGCCAGCTCGTCCAGCAGCGCGATGAGCTTGTCCATTTCAGCAGCCGTGGTGGCGCTGACAGGGAACATGTCCCCGGTGTAGCGGACCGGGACGCCGTCGGCTCCGATGTAGACGGACTCCCCTTCGCGGTAGCGGGAGTACGTTTCCAGGCCGAGTTCGTCCAGCAGGGCCAGCAGTGCGGTCTGGTCCGGCGATACCCACTGGCCGCCGATCTCGAGCATGGCACCGTCCACGGTGTCCGTCCACGTCCGGCCGCCCACGCGGTCCCGGGCTTCCAGCACGGCGACGGTCAGGCCCGCCTTTTTCAGTTGGCGGGCAGCGGTGAGGCCGGAGGGGCCGGCGCCTACGATCACTACGTCGCGGTCAAGATTCAGCATGATGTCCTTTCTCTGTGGCCGCTCAAGTGATGCGAACCACTAAATGAATGCCATTCATTTATAAGAACTATAGGGCCTTTGGCGAAGGAGCGGAAGAGGCTGGTGGAATAATGCGAAAGGACGTTCACCCGCAGAAAGGTCAGCCATGCCGGCATCACCAGCCGTAGCAACAGCCGGTTCAGCAACAACTGGCTCAGCAACAGATGGCCAGGGCAGCCGGCGCCGCGCCGGGCGCCCCGTGGGAGGCGTGCTGGACAAGGGCGGCATCACGGAAGCCGCGCTGCAGCTCATCGAGAAGAAGGGCTACGACGGCCTCACCATGGCCGCACTGGCCCGTTCACTGAACGTGGCGCCGTCGGCCCTCTATAACCACGTGAAATCCAAGCGGGACGTGCTCCTGCTGGTGGAGGACCACCTGGCATCCCTGGTGGATGTTTCGGCCTTCGGTGCCGGCCCGTGGGAGGAGGCCGTGCGGAATTGGGCCTGGAGCTACCGCGACGTGTTCTCCCGGCACACCCCGCTGATACCGGTCATTGCCGTGCTGCCCGTGACCGATGCGCCGCAGACCCTGGCCATGTATGAGACGGTCAGCGCCGGCTTCCGCGACGCCGGGTTTCCGGAGGAGCGGATTGTCTCTTCCATCGTCGCGCTGGAGTCCTTCATCTTCGGCTCGGCCTACGACGTCACAGCGCCGGCGGACATCTTCGATCCCGGAACCATGGCGGAGGCGACGCCGAGTTTCACGGGCGCCGTCCGGAGCCTGGCCGAGCAGGGCCACGAGCGGCCAGCCGATGTCGCCTTCAGCCTTGGCCTGGAGGCACTGATCAGCGGGCTGGGCGGACTCCGGGGCTGATCCCATTCCTCCCGCCGCCCAAGGCGACTAAAATTCCTTAACACGCAACGCTGCGAACTCAAGGACGGCGCCATGACCGTAATCGACCCGGAATCGCTGTTCTTTGAGTACAAGCTCCGGTACCGGGGCACGCCCGGGCTGGAGCATGATCCCGCCGACTACCCGATGCGCTGGGAAGTTGCGGTGAGTTGCAGCCTGCCGGCCCCCGGCGGCGACGATGAGGAAAAGCGGCTCGGCAGCGCCGTCGTCCAGGTTGTTCCCAAAGCCGGCATGATCAATCTCTTCCTCACCACCGGCAAGGCAGACCAGGAGATGGCCAAGGCTGTCGAAATGCTGACCATGGACCGCCCGGACCTGATCAGGGAGTACCTGCAGGACGGCGGCGACCTGATGATAATCTCCTCCCTCGAAATCCTTCCGGAGTACCGCGGCGACAGAACGGGCTACACGGTGCTCAACGCCATCGTGGAAACCGTGGGCCGGTCGGTGAACCTGGTGGTGGTCCACGCCGCGCCGGCGGACGGCGAGGGGTCCCCGCCGGAGGACTCGGCAGAGTACTTGGAGGCCAAATCGGCGTTACGGGAGTACTGGAAGGATTTCGGGTTTGAGGACGCCACGGGCGACTACCTCGTGTTCTTCCACAAGAGAATCCTGGCCTGACAACACACAGGCCGCGGCGCACTCAATTGGGCCGCGGCCTTGACCGCGGCACAGCCCGGCGCACTATATGCTCGTGTCCGGATGGCGTCCGCGGGGGGATGCGGCTGCCGCCGTAGGCAAAGGTCTCCGCCGTGTCTGTTCTGAAAGTCCTGGTTGCTGCCCTTCTCGCGCTGGCCGTTCCGGCCGGAGCGGTGGCTACGGCCCCACCGGCCGCTGCGTCCCCGCAGGTTTACAACCCCTGCGCGCGGCTCAGCGCCGGGCAGACCAGGTTTTCCGGTTTCGGGGCGAACAGGGTCACGTTCGCCACGGCCACCACCCGCAACACCAGCCTGCTCACCGTCACCGGCTGCGTCCGTTCGGGAAACCGCTACATCCAGGAGTGGCAGGACTGGGGCTACGGCGGGCAGTACGGGTTTGCGGCGCAGAACCGGGAATGGGAGGACACCTACCGGTCCCCCACCGGCTCATTCAGTTTCACGGAGGCCCTGGGGCGCAGCAATCCCGGCACCGCCCTGAAGTACTACAGGATCAACACCCGGTCCCGCTGGGGCGGTGAATGGAACCGGAACTACAACCAGTACTTTGAAGGCGCCGGCGGCGAGGCCGACGAGAACCTCTGGACCTTCATGAACCAGGGCTATTACGAGCAGGCCGCCGTCATCAACTACAACCGGCCGCCGGACTCAAAGACCGTTCTCGGCGCGTCGTACGCCATTTTCTTCCATGCCGGCCGCGCCCCCAGCGCCGGCTGCGTCTCCACGAGCCTGGCCACCGTCACGCGCCTGCTCCGGACCAACCGGCCGGGAGACCGCATCATCATGGGTGCGGTAGATGACGTGTTCACACCATTCTCGAGCAACCCGTTCGGTGCCATCACCGCCAAGTACGCCCGGACCGGCGGACCCGCCAGCTGGCTGGGCAACCCCGCCTCCCGTGAGGTGACAGGACTGCGCAGCGGCGGGGCGTACCAGGTGTTCCGGGGCGGGTGGATCTACTGGTCGACGGCGGGCGGCGCGCGTACGATCGGCGGCGCGATCCGGAGCAAGTGGGCTGCCGCAGGCGCGCAGAACGGCAGGCTCGGCTACCCGACGTCGGATGAGGGACACGGCCTCAGGAACGGCGGCGCCTACCAAGGCTTCCAGGGCGGCCGGATCCACTGGTCCCGGGCGACGGGGGCGCACATCACCCGAGGCGGAATCCTGTCCGTCTGGGCTGTATCAGGCTACGAACGCGGGGTGCTCGGCTACCCCACCTCCGATGAGATCGGCGGCCTGAAGGACGGCGGCAGCTACCAGACATTCCAGGGCGGGATCATCCACTGGTCCCCCACCACCGGCGCCCGCGTCACCCGCGGCGCCATCCGCACAGCCTGGGCCGGGGCCGGTTCGGAACACGGCGCCCTCGGCTACCCCACAAGCAATGAGTACGCCTTCAGCGGCGGCGCGGCGCAGAACTTCCAGGGCGGCACCATCACGTGGACTGCCCCGGCGGGGGCGCGGATTGTTGCCGGGGCCATCGGCGCCAAATTCAAGGCCGCCCACACGCTTGGGAATGCCACCACAAATGAACTGTCCACCGGGATCGGCGGGCGTTACCAGGGCTTCCGGAACGGCTACATCATCTGGCACCGCACAACAGGCGCGCACATCTCTACGGCAGCATTGCGTTCCGCGTGGGCCGCCGCCGGCGGCGAAACCGGTCCACTGGGTTTCCCGACCGGCGACACACGTCTGGCCGGTTCGGGCACCCTCCAGGACTACCAGCACGGGCGGATTGCCATCGCCGCGGACGGAACCGTGACCGTCACACTGGACTTACCGCCGTCGTCCGCTCCAACCGGCGCGGCTCCAGCCCCGACCACTGAGCCACCCCCGACCACTGAGCCGGCAGGCACCGCAACCGCAAGCGGCGGCTGAGCACTTCACGCCGAGGGCAGCCCACTGTCCAGGCGGGATGCCTCCAGCCATTCGTCCAGCTCAGCCGCCGGCACCGGCCGGAGAATATGGAAGCCCTGAGCCTGGTCGCATCCGTACCCGCCCAGCTGCTCCAGGGCCGGCCCGTCCTCCACGCCTTCGGCCACTACCGTCAGGCCGAGGCTGTGCGCGAGGTTGATGGTGGAGGCCACCAGGGCCGCGGCCCGCGGACAGTGGGTCATCGGGGCTATGAAGGAGCGGTCCAGTTTCAGCTCGTTGATGGGCAGGTCGCGCAGGTAGGCCAGGGAGCTGTATCCCGTGCCGAAGTCGTCGATGGCAATCTGTATTCCGCTGTCCTGCAGCCGGGACAGGATGTCCCTGGCGCGGCTGCGGTCCGGCATCATGAATTCCTCGGTGATTTCGACCATCAGGGCAGACTCGCTCAGGCCCCGCTCCTTGACCATCACGGCGATCCGTTCGGGCAACTCCGCGTCTATCAGTGTGCTGGCCGAGAGGTTAACCGCCACTGTCAGCGGCTGGCCCTGCGCACGCCAGACGGCGGCCTGGTCCAGGGCCAGGCTGAGCACCCTGCTGTTCAGGTCGTTCATAAGCCCCGCTTCCTCCGTGAGCAGAAGGAACGAGTCGGGTGCGAGCAGTCCGCGCCGGGGGTGGTTCCAGCGGACAAGGGCTTCGACGCCCTTCACGTCGCCTGTCATGGCGTCCACCTTCGGCTGGTAATGCAGCACCAGCTGGTCCTCGGCCAGGGCTGCGCGCAGCTCCTGCAGCATCCGCAGCCTCTCCTCCCCCGGGTTCTGGTCCTCGCTGGCGTACACGTGGTGCCCGCTGCGCGATGTCTTCGCCCGGTACATGGCCGTGTCCGCCTTGCGCAGCAGCGTCTTCAGGTCCTCCCCCTGTTCCGGGAACATGGCGATGCCGACGCTGATGCCGACCTGCACGGCAATACCCTTCAGAGTCAGCGGCTCATTCAGCGCGGCCCGCAGCAAGTCAGCGATCCTGACAGCCTCATCCCGGCCCGTATCCAGGAGGAGAATGGCAAACTCGTCTCCGCCCAGCCGGGCTATCAGGTCCCCCGGACGCAGGCAGCGGCGGAGCCGTTCACTGACCTGGATCAGCAGCCTGTCGCCCACGTCATGGCCCAGGCTGTCATTAATTTCCTTGAACCGGTCGGCGTCCAGCAGCAGAAAGGCGCAGTCCACTCCCGGCCTTGCGTCGAGCAACCCGGGTGCGTCGGCGTACAGAGCACGCCGGTTCGGCAGCCCTGTCAGCTCATCCGTCCGGGATTGGCGCCGCACCTCAGCGAGCGTGACCAGCTTGCGGAAGGCCAGCTGGGTGCGGATACCCGCGGACAGGAGAGTTGCGGCGGCAAGGGCGACGGCGAGTCCGGGCACAGGAATGCCGGTACCCATGATCAGCACCCCGGCCCCTGCAGCCGTGGCGACCATCGGCACGGCAGGCGTCCACGAGCCTTCGCTGGCGCCCTCGGCCTTTTCCTCCTGCCGGGCGAAGCCGTCCGCCCAGGCGGCGATGAGGCAAAGACCTGCCGTCCAGCCTGCATCGAGCGGCGTGCCCAGCTGATAAGTGTCGTTCGCCAACCTGAAGGCGTAGAAGGCATCGGCCACAGCGAACACTACGAGGCCCAGCATCAGGGTTGCCCCGCTGCGCGCCGTGGCAAGGCCTGGCACCGCAGCCATTCCGGCGGTCACCGCCAGGACGATGAGGTCCAGGAGGGGGTAGGCGATGGCCACTGCCGTAGCCAGTGTGGGAAGGCCGCCGGCCGCCGACAACAATGGGGCGAGCAGGACAACCAGGCCCGAGGCGGCGCCGAGGGAGCCGACGACGGCGTCCAGCAGCACCGAGCGCGCCAGCCGCTGGCGCAACGCAAGAAGATAGACGAATAACCCGCTGAGAACCAGCGGATAAAACAGCAGGTAGCCAATATCCGCGGGCGACGGGAAGGGCAGCGAGCTGGCCCCTGCCAGCGAGGACACATAAACGGTGCTCCCCGCCGCAAAAGCACTCAAGGCCATCGCCACGAGGGCGGGTGCCCGGCGGTTCTTGGCGCGGTAGGCCGCCAGCCAGGCCACCGCAGCGGGTGCCCATGACGCTGGCATGCCCAGCCAAAGGTCCACGAGCGGATTGAACCCCTCACCGTGCACCATCAGAGCCGTCAGGTACAGGCCCAGCAGCACCCACATGAGCCACAGCAGCCAGGGCCGCCGTGGTCCCGTCCGCCCGCCTGAACGTTCAGCCTTTCGGCTCACGCCTGTACTCATCCGCCCCCCAGCATCAGATGCGTCCAGCAGCTTCCTTGCCCCTCACTGAACACGGGGTCATTGGAGGCGGTGCCGAACTTTCCCAGTGGCGCCCTGGCCGTTTCGGACACAGAACAACCGCATATGACACGAATCGTACGGCAATTTGAGATTCCATCCGATAGCGGACTCACGAACCGGCCTCAGCCCGGTCTGCGCGGCGGGCCACCACTCACTCGTCGAGCCTGTCTCCCGCCGCGCAGCCCGCCTATACTCGATGCACCGGCGAATCGCTGCAGAAGCAGGGACGGACGGTAGTTTGGGAAAGGTCGCGGTCACCGTGGTCAGGAATCCATTCAGGCATGCCTCGCGCGGACACGGAGAGGAGCCGAAGCCTGGCGTCCACCATTCCTCATGGCTCCAGCGCGAAGACGCCGGCATCAGCCACGGAAAGAGCAGCCTTTTCTTCCTCGCCCACGAAACCCCGCCGCCGCCAACAGTGACCTGCATCCAGGGACACGACGTCCTGCCTGGAGAAACGACCTGCAGCCAGGGCCATCCGGTCGGCTAACTCAGGGAAGCGCTCCGGACCCCAGACCGGGACTCCCCAAAGAAGCCCCGCACCGCTCACGTTCAACGGCGGTGCGGGGCTTCCGTCTTGCCCGGGGCTTGGACGAGTGCCTAGGAGAACCGGGCCGGACGGAACGTGGCCAGCATGGGGTGCCTGTCGCCCGTCAGGATCTCGCCGGCGAGGAGTTCGCCGACCACCAGCCCGAGCGTGGCACCGGAGTGCGTGAACGCCACAAAGCAGCCGGGCACCTGGCCGAGCTCGCCCAGCACCGGCTCCCCGTCGCCCGGAATCGGCTTGTAGCCGATTTTCCAGCTCGCGGGCTTGAGTTCGGGGTTGCCGGCAATGAGCTTGCTGGCCTCGTCGGCGAGTTCCTGCACTACATCCTCGGGGATGCTGAACGAACCGTCTGCATGCTCCGTAATGTGTTCCTCGTACCAGTCGTGGTCCAGGGCAAAGGTGCTGCCCGGGTTGGGGCGCACGGCGGCACGCGGCGTGTTCATCACGGCCTTGACGCTGTGCTCCACCGGCTTGGTCAGTACCAGCATGGACACCGGGGAACCGTTGGGGATGTCCACGCCCAAAGGAGCGACGACGGCGGGCGTCGCCGCACCGCACGCCACCAGTACCGCGTCGGCGTCGTACGTCTCCCCCGCCGCCGTCTCGACGCCCACCGCCCGCCCGCCGTCCACCACCACGGACGACTTGCCGGCGTTCAGCACCAGCCGGCCGCCGCGCTCGTGGAACTCCTCCAGCAGGAACTCCACCAGGTCCGGCAGGCTGACCCAGCCCTCACCGGGGTTGAAGATGGCGTTTTCCGGAACGGCCCCAGCATCGATGCCGGGCGTGAATGCGGCAATGCCCTCCGGGGCCAGCAGCTTGGAGTCGTAGCCGATCGACTTTTCGTAGGCGTGGCGGGCCTCGGTGGCCTCCCGCCGCCCTTCGGCGTTCCACATCAGCCCGCCGCCGAACTGCAGCCACTCCCGGCTGGGGTCGGCTGCGAAGAGCGTGCGGTACCTGTCCACGCCGGCGAGGCGGAGCAGGTGGTACGGCGTGGACCGTTCACCCGCGGAGTTGAGCCAGGAGAGCGAACGGCCGGTGGCTTCGCTGGCCAGGCCGCGTTCGGTCAGCAGCGTCACGGATGCGCCTTCGCGGAGCAGGTGGACAGCGGTGGAGACGCCCAGGATGCCGCCGCCGATGATGGCGACGTGCTTGGTGGCGGTGGAGGACATGAGTTCTCCCTTTCTGAGGATTTTGGACACGGTTGATGGGGACGCGGCTTCGGATTCGGACAGAAGCTGCGTCCGGGAAATTCAGACGGCGAGACACCGCCGGAGTGGCTGGAGGCTCAGACTCAGGCCAGCGCGTGAATCCCTTCAATGACCCTGAGGACTTCGAGCGGCCCTGCCGGGTCAACAGGCAGCGGGCCCTCCCCGCGCAGGGCGGCGGCGAGCTGCACATAGAACTCGGGGTAGGCGCCCCGCTCTGCGGGAACGGGAACGGCGCCTCCATCCACCCCCAGAAGCCCCCAAGACTCCTGGGGATCGACGCCGTAGGAGGGATCCGACGGCGTCATGCCGGCCGCGAGCGCGGGCTCCTGGCCGTCCAGGCCCCACTTCGTGTAGCCGGATTCGGAGCCCAGGACGTGGAAGCGCGGACCCACCTGGGCTGCCATGCCGTTCATCCACAGCCTGCTGCGGACTCCGGACCTGTGAAGCAGGGAGACGAACGCCTCCGTGTCTGCGGCCTCCGGATCCGGTCCCCGGCTGGCCGTCTCGCCGTAGCTCTTTTCGACCGGCCCGAACAGCTGGATGGCCTGGTCGATCAGGTGCGCACCGAGGTCGTGGAGGATCCCGCCGCCCTGGGCAAGGGAGACGCTGTCACGCCAGTTCCCGAAGCCTTCCGGCCGCCACCATTCGAACCGTGATTCGAAGGTGCGCACTTCGCCCAGGGCGGGCTCCCGCAGCAGCTTCTGCAGCGTCAGGAAGTCGGCGTCCCACCGGCGGTTCTGGAACACCGTGAGCTGCACCCCGCCGTCGGACGCCAGGGCGGTCAGTTCCTCCCCCTGGGCTGACGTCGGCACGAAGGGCTTGTCCACCACTACGTGGAGGCCGTGCGCAATGGCTGCGGCCGCCAGGTCGAAGTGGGTGTGCGGCGGGGTGCCCAGGATGGCGAGGTCCAGGTCCCCGGCCAGCGCGAACATCGCCTCCGGCGTGGGAACGATGCGCGCCTGCGGGTAGAGCCTGGCCGCCTCGGCGGCCCGCGCCGGGTCCGCCGTCACGATCACGTCCAGTGAGTAGCGCGGATCCGCCGCGATCAGCGGCGTGTGGAAGACCTTGCCGGAGATTCCAAAGCCGACGACGGCGGTCCGGATGGGGGCCGCTGTTACGTTGCCCATCACAGCACCTCCGAGAGGAAGCGCTGCAGTCGTTCGCTGCGCGGGTTATCAAACAGTTCGGCCGGACTCCCGGCCTCCACCACTTCGCCCTCGTCCATGAAGACCACCTGGTCCGCGACCTTCCGGGCGAAGCCCATCTCGTGCGTGACCACCAGCATGGTCATGCCGCGCCGGCCGAGCCCGGCCATCAGGTTCAGGACGCCCTTGACCAGTTCCGGGTCCAGGGCGCTGGTGGCTTCATCGAACAGCATCACCTCCGGTTCCATGGCCAGCGCCCGAGCGATGGCCACCCGCTGCTGCTGGCCGCCGGACAGGTCGCGTGGCCGGTGGTCGGCCCTCTCGGCCAGGCCCACCTCGGCGAGGCCGCGGCGGGCGCGTTCCCTTGCCTCGGCCTTGGACATGCCCTTGACGCTCCAGAGCGCCAGCGCCACGTTTTCCAGTGCGGTGTGGTCCGGGAAGAGGTTGAAGTGCTGAAAGACCATGCCGATCCGGGCCCGCAGGATGTCGGGCTTGACCTGCAGGGCGCTTTCACCGGCCAGCAGCACGTCGCCGCTCTTGGGCTCATGCAGGCGGTTGACGCCGCGCAGCAGCGTGGACTTGCCCGAGCCCGAGGGCCCGATGATGCAGGTGGTGGTGCCCGGGGCAACGGTGAGGCTGACGTTGCGAAGCACCTCGATGTCCCCGTAGGCCATGGTCAGGTTCTTCAGTTCCAGGCTGGAGCCGTGGAACGTATGGTTTTCCGCGGCGGTATTGGCGGTGTTGCTTGCGAGGCTCATGTGTTGCTCCCGGTGATCAGCGGCGAGGCCGCGTCGAGTTCGGTGACTTCCTTCAGCCCGGACGTGGGCGGCGTGGGCCGACGGCGGCCGGTGCGGAACCTGTTGTCGAAGTAGTTGACCAGGTGTGTCAGGGGCACCGTGATCACCAGGTAGAAGATGCCGGCCATGACCAGCGGTGAAAGGTTGCCGGAGAGCACGGCGGCGTCCTGGCCCACGCGGAAGAGTTCGCGTTCGCTGACCAGCAGGCCCAGGAAGTAGACCAGGGAGGAGTCCTTGACGATGGCGATGAACTGGTTCACCAGGGCCGGCAGGACGCGGCGGACGCCCTGCGGGACCACCACCAGGGCCATGGATTTGGCGTAGCTCATGCCCAGGGCGCGGCACGCTTCGCCCTGGCCCTTGTCCACGCTGAGGATGCCGGCCCGGAAGATCTCGCCGATGTAGGCGCTGGCGATGAGGCTCAGCGCGATGATTCCCAGCGGGTACGGCGAGGGCCCGAAGACTGACTGGCTGAACCGGGCGAAGCCCTGGCCGATCAGCAGGATGGTAAGAATGGCGGGCAGTCCGCGGAAGAGGTCGGTGTAGATCCGGGCCGGAATTCGCAGCCACCTCGAACGGGAGATGCCCATGACCGCCACCACCATGCCCAGCACCACACCAAGAATCGTGGCGGCGACGGAGATGATCAGGGTGTTGAGAAGGCCAACCCCGAGGAGTTGCGGCAGCACCTCGGCCATCGCTTGAAAGTCGAAGAAGGTGCGGCTGATGATGTTGAGCCAGTCCATTGAGTGCTCTCAGACGTTAGTTGTTTCGAAAAGTGCCGGGCGGGCCGCGGCGGGCGGCCCGCCCGGGTCTGGGATCCGGTACTGAACCGGTCCCGCTGTCGCTTACTTGCTTGCGGTCGGAGCCGGGGTTGCGGTCTGCTCTGCCTTGGGCAGGTACTGCTCAGGCATCGGGGAGCCCGGGAACCACTTCTGGTACAGCTTCTTCCAGGTGCCGTCTTCCATGGCTGCCGCGAGGCCCTTGTTGAGGGCCTCCTTGAAGGCCGTCTTGCTCTTGGCCAGAGCAAAACCGGCCGGCGCGTCGAAGGACGGGATGTCCGCCGCGCTGACCAGGCCGTACTGTTTCATGTAGGACTTGGCAGCCTCGTAGTCCAGGAAGTGGGCGTCCACGGATCCGCTGTTCACGGCGGAGATGGCCGAATTGTTGTCCGGGAAGCGGACCAGGTTGGCCGAGGCGAAGTTCTTGACCGCGTAGGCCTCCTGAAGCGTTCCCTGGACTACGCCCAGGCGCTTGCCTGCCACACCGTCGGCGTCCTTGATGCCCGAGGTCTTGGTGGTGATGAGCGTCAGGTAGCCGGCAAGGTAACCGTCGGAGAAGTCGACCGTTTCCTTGCGCTTGTCGGTGATGCCGATGGCGGCCACACCGACGTCGAACTGGCCGTTGGCCACTGCCGGCAGGATCGCGGAGAAGTCCTGACCGGTGAAGACCACTTTGTCCACTCCGGCGCGGTGGGCCACGTCCTTGAAGAGTTCTACGTCGAAGCCGGTGAAGTTACCCTGCGCGTCGGTGAAGGTGTACGGCTTGGCGTCGCCCAGGCTCGCCACCCGGATGGTGCCCGGCTCAATCAGGCCGTACGGGTTCTCGGCGGGAGCCGAGCTGGCGGGCGAAGCGCCGCCGCAGCCGGAGAGGGCGAGGATTGCCGCCAGGGCTGCCGCAGCGACCGCTGCCGGGCGGAAGTTCAGTTTGATCACAGCGTTGTCCAATCGTGGGAGGGAAAGCGGTGCTGTCAGGGCCGCTAAAGGATTTTGGCCGATGAGGGTCTTGCTGAGTCCGGTCTCAGTCCCTACGATTGAGACCGGACTCACATCGATTGCTAGAAAATGTAGCGGAACTCACAGTCCGCGTCAACAGCCCCCTGAAAGGTGAACATGAGCAGTGACGGAGCAAGGCGCCGGGATGTAACAGTTGCCGACGTCGCAAAAGCTGCCCAGGTGTCCAAGGCCCAGGCCGCGCGTGCCCTGGGGAACTACGGGGCGGTCAGCGACGACGTCCGCGAGCGGGTTCTGGCCGCGGCGGAAGAGCTGGAGTACCGCCCCAACGAGCTGGCGCGCAGCATGAACACCGGGAAATCGCACACCATCGGCGTGGTGGTGGGCGACATCGAAAACCCGCACTTCGGCCTGGCCACCAGGGGGATCACGGACACCGCCAAGAAGAGCGGGTTCAACGTCATCCTGATCAACACGGACGAGAACACGGCGGCCGAAGTGGACGCTGTCCGCGTGCTGCTCGACAAGCGGGTGGACGGCCTGATCGTTGCTCCGGCGTCGTCGGTGGAGACGGAGCACCTGCGGCGGGTTAACGAATCAGGCCGGCCGCTGGTGCTGCTGGACCGCTCGGCGGACGGGCTCGCGGTGGAGACTGTCGCCGTCGACATGGCCGCCATCTCGTACGAATCGACCCGGTACCTCCTGGACGCCGGGCACCGCAGGGTGGCCTTCATCTCGACACTGCGCACCGACGCCGGGTATTCGGCGGAGATGCGGCTGGATTCGTCGCAGATTTCGGACCGCCTCGAGGGGATGCGGCGGGCCTTTGCGGACGCCACATGTGAGTTCCCGGAAGACCTTGTGCGGCTCAACGCCGGCGATGCCGGCTCTATCCGGAGCCTCACACGCGAGGTGCTGCGAGGCGCTGACCCGGCCACCGCCGTCGTGGCTTCCGACGGCCTGATTGCCCTCAGCGTGGTGGAAGCCATCCAGGAGATGGGACTCCGAATCCCCGACGACGTGTCGTTCCTGATGTACGACGACTTTGCCTGGACCCGCCTGACCACGCCACCCCTGACGGTGGTGGCGCAGCCCGTCTACGAGATGGGCGCGGCGGCGGCGAGCGCCCTGATCAGGCAGATCGAGGGCCGTCCGCCACTGGCACCGGCACCCGAGTTCCAGGCCGCGCTGGTGCGGCGCGGCTCGGTGGGCGCGGTGCCCGTGGCGGTGCCGGCACGCTAGGTGCCGGGCCCGCTCACTCGGCGTCGCCGTCGTCGTCCTTCTCGCCCTCCTTCAGGAGCAGCGCCGTGCCCTGGTAGGCACCCAACTCCAGGAAGAAGCTGTGCAGGTCATCGACCTGTCCAACGGCCTCGCCGCTGAAGAGGTCATGGACGCTGCTGCCGGGAACCAGGTGGGTCGACTGGATGCTGCCCGCGATGTCCTGCCCGGAGAAGTTGAGCACGGTTGCCTGAAGGTTCCCGTCCCCCAGCCGGTTGACCAGAACCAGCAGGCCGCGATGGGAAACCTCCGGCACGTCCAGCAGGGTGCTGGTGGCGATCCCGTTCTGTTCCCGCACGGCAAGGATCTTCTGCAGGCGCCGGGCGTAGGAAGAGGGGTCCTTGAGCTGGTCGGGCAACGGCCCGTAGAGGCTGCGGGCACGGGGCATGCCGGCGGAGGAGGCCTCCGCCTCGGGGCTGGTGCCCATGATGTCGTGCGCGCCGCGGTTGATCCAGCGGGTGTCTCCCTGCGCGGTGAGTTCCCGCACTTTCTGGCGGTCGAGGGCGGCGACGCCGGTGAGGTCCCAGCCGGACAGGGCAAAGACACCCGGCTGCAGGGCGTTGTACATGGACAGCAGGACGTGGACGTCCAGAATCTGGGCCTGCTGTTCGTCGGTGAGGTTCTCCGGGTCCTGGATCCCCAGGGCGGCCATGATGAAGCTCGCCGTCGTGCAGGCGATGCCGTTGGTGGTGAACAGGGCGTTGTACGGGGTGTCCGGGCCCGTCAGCCGTTCCCGCAGGGTCTGCTGGACGTGCTCGGCGACTTCGGCCCCGGTGAGCTCCTGGCCGTTGAGTTCGAACACGTCGTCCTTGTGGCCGGCGGCGAAATGCACCAGTTCATAGGTCAGTTCGTCGTGGTTCTGCAGGGCGTGGACCAGCGATGCCTGGTCGACGCCGATTTCCATGGCGAGGCGCAGGGTCAGGCGCAGGAATTCAGTATCGGCAGTCACCAGCGCGTAGTGATAGGCCGGCCTGGTCACGAAGTCGTAGGAGAGGTCCGGACCCGCCTCCGACGTGGCCTTGATGTCGTCGATGGTCAGGTTGAGTTCCTGGAAGGAGAACCCGCCGACCTTGCGGATCATGGAGCCGATGAGCTGGTTGGCGGCCTCGGACAGCGGGTGCCCCTCGGACCAGCCCGGCTGCTCCTCGGCGCTCTTCTCCACGCCCAGGAACCCGTTCGCGTCCAGCCGCAGCGCACCGGTGCCCAGGTCGAGCAGGGAGTGCAGGGCGTCCCCCACCACCAGCCGCATTCCCGCAAAGGTGGGGTCCAGCCAGTTGATGGAGGGCTGGCCGGCCTTGAAATAGTGCAGATAGACCCAGCGCCGGGTTTTGCCGGCCGTGTCCACGATGGGCCGCGTGGCGCTCCAGTTGGTCTCCTTGACCCCGGGTTCATAGAAGATCACCCGCTGCAGCCGGCCGATAATGTACCCGGCCTTCTGCAGTGCCTGCTCGGCATCGGGACTGATGTTCACCGAATCTTCGCCTTCGGGAACATCCGGCAGCAGGTGCCAGTCCTCTTCCGGGATGTCGATCATGTGATAGATGCCGGGGTAGTCCCGGAAGTTCATTTCGGCCAGACGGAAGTCGGCACCCTTGCCTGTGTGGCCGGGAACGATGTCATCAATCACGGTGCCGTCATGGTCGGCGGCGACCTCGCACATCTTGCGGAATTCGTCCTCGGTGCCGAACACCGGGTCGATCGCCATGCTGATGCGGTCGAAGTGCCCGTCCACGCTTGGCGTCTGGGACCAGCCCCGGATGCCCCCGGCGAGCTTGACGGGACCGGTGTGCAGGCCCCGGATCCCGATCTCCCGGAAGGCGTCCCACAGTTCAGGATCTCCGAGGGCGGACAGGAAGGACTGGCCCGGGCGCGTGATGAAGGACAGCGGGTAAGCGGTAAACCAGACGGGTGCGCGTTCCACGGCAGCCCGCGGGTTCGGATGGGCATAGGAGTTCTGCCACATGCTGGCCTGTCCGGAGAGCTGCCGCGCCATCACGTTGGCGTCCCCCAGCATCGCCTGGTTCCGCAGCCACTCGACATAGGCGGCGTTGCGCCCGTCAAACTCGAGCGAGGGCCGGTCGGCAAAGAACTGGCGACGGCGGGCGATCGGTCTCAGTGCCTTGGGGCGGGCCGGATAGAACTGCTCGTCATAGGTGATGTCAGCGGCTTCCGCTGCTTCGGGCGCTTCAGGCGCTTCGGGCGCTGAGTCAGCCGGAGACACTTCGGCTGCGGAGGCTGGGCCGGTCGCTTCCGCTGCCGCCCGATCAGCCGCGGCCGCATCGAGCCCGTCAGGCTCGCCGGCCAGATCGTCGGCTACTGAAACGCTCTTGTTGAAGCTTGCTTCCCGCACAGATTGCTCCTTTATCGGTGGTTCCTGCGTGGCACCTCCCGGGGTGTTCTTCAGTCTTCCCGTACCCCGGCGCCTTGAGAGTATTCACATTTGTCGACTTAGCCCACCGTATGCCGACGGCCGCCTGAATATCGACTATTTGCCATCAGCGGTTCTCATAGCCGGCGAAGCAGCCCTAAACGGTGGGGGTGTCTTACAGACACTGCCGCCAGAAAATCAGCCTGCTCCCGCCCGGCCTACGTGCTGAGGTTCCAGTGGGCTTGGATTGCCTCCGCGATTGGGCCGGCGGTGACGTCCACCCGGAAAGCCACGGGCGCGGTCCCCGTCTCTTCGACTACCGAGTCACGGTACACGCGGCCGCATGAGGGACACAGGGTATAGAGATCCTCATCCGCAGGCCATTCCGCCAACTCCGCGGGAACGGGAGCGCCTCCGCCAGCGTAAACGGGGACGCCTAGTGAGTTGGCCTGTATCAGTCCGGCCTGGCTGACGGTGTTGCCGCACACGCAGGTGATGGTGGTGACGTCATGACCGATCACATCGGCGGTTTCAGTGTCCACGATGAACTCTCCGGTGCTGGAAGCGACCTTCTGGTATTAGCTTATGCCTGCCGAAACGTATGGTCGCCTGCTTGCAGACCGCGGACGGATTTCCCCACTGCCGCGCTCGCCTGTCGAACCTCAGTGTGCCCCTTCCCGCATCAGCCCAACGGGGACCTCGTCGGTGGGGGCGCGGCCAGCATCTCCTGACCCTCAAGTGCACTTTCTCCTGCATTGCGGTCGCGGCGCAAGTAGGCCCATACAAGCAGCGACACCAGGGCAGTTCCCAAACCGCCTGTCGCCAAAGTGGCCCGGACTCCGACGACCTCACAAAGCCAACCCAGGAGGGGCGCGCTGATTGGAGAGGTACCGCCTACGGCGATGACGAAGAGCGACATCGTGCGCCCACGCATAACCGGAGCGGCCTCAAGTTGCGCCAGCGAGGTCGTAATCACCCGATAGGCGACGCCCGCAGCGCCCAGCATGAAAAGCAGGGCAAGGGTGGCATGGATAACGGGAGCAAAAGCGACAGCCATGAGCAGGGCTGCAAACGTGAGGCTCGCCGCGATCAATCGGCCAGTCGTTGCTTTCAGAATGCCGGCAATCGCGAGCACGCCAAGTATTGCCCCCGAACCCATGGCAATGAACATCGCGCTCACGTCCTGGGCGTCACCGTGGAAAACGTCGCGGGCCAGAAGGGGCAGAGTCACCGTCCATTCCCACGCCAGCAGGCCAGTCGCCGTCAGAAGTACCAGGGGACCAAAAAGCCGCGGCTGGGCGTGCACGTAGCGTAAGCCTTGGCGAAGCTGCCCTTTGGAGCGGACAACGGGCACGGTCCGTTCCAATTGATCAGCTCGAATGAAGAGGAGCGCCAACAGCACAGCGCAAAATGAGGCCGCATTCACCAAGAAGCTGGCCGCCATGCCTGCACCTGTGATGAGGACACCAGCGATGGCGGGGCCTATGAGCTTGCCAGAATTGATGGTGATGTTGTTGAGCGTCAGCGCGTTGGTGAGATGTTCCCGGGCGACTACTTCGGCAATGAACGTCTGCCTCGCCGGTTTATCAAGCGCCTCTATAGTGCCAATGACGGCAGCCATCAGAAACACCATCCACAAGGTCACGCTCCCCGTCGCCGTGAGTACGCCGAGAAGGGCTGCGGGACCCATCGAAGCAGCCTGCGTCCAGAGCAAGATCCGACGCTTGTCCAAACGGTCGGCCAACAGGCCACCCCACGCACTGAACAGCAACGTGGGGACAGCCTGCAGCGCCAATGTCATCCCCAACAGCGCGCCCGAATCGGTGAGCTCCAACACAAGCCACGCCTGGGTGATCTTCTGCGTCCAGGTGCCGATTTGGGACATGCTCTGGCCGAAGAAATACAGTCGGAAGTTCCGGCCGCCAAGCGAAACAAACGTTGAGCGGAAATAGCGTTTCATGCTTTGAGCTCCAGGAGTTGAACCAAGGCAGGCAGCGCCTCCAAAAGTCTTCGCTGATCATCCGGGTGCAGCGCGGACATTTGGCGGGCCAAGTACTCGTCAGCCCGCATGCTCGCGAGCGACAGGAGACGTTCGCCTTGCGGCGTTAACGCCACCTGCCAGCTTCGGGCATCGGCATCATCCTGGGTCCGATCAACCAAGCCCATATCCTCGAGCTTGCCGGTCAATCTGGTCGCGGTGGGCTTGCTGATGCCTTCGATCTGGGCGAGCCTGCCGACTCGGATGCGCCCCTGTCGGCCCAGGACGTTCAACGCCGACATTTGTGTCGGCGTAAGCTCTGCGCCTGAATGCTTCCTTAGTTGCCGCGCCAGACGTACCACTGTCAGCCGCAGGGAGTCGACATGAGGACCGGCGGTTGCCTGCCCCGGTAGCCCGGCCAGTGGTGATGAAGAATGCGACGACGACGACACTGACATTGGTTCTCCACCCTTGCTCAACGAACGGTGCAGGCCGAATTTGGTTTGGCGCGCCAAGAGGCCGTGGCGGAAGCTGCTGCTCCGCAGCTTCCCCCACGGCCTACTTTCCGGTCGCGAATGGCCCTCTTGCGCGCTCTCAGTACGCGAGGTAGCGGGCGTGCAACGGCTTCACCCGCACGATGACGTTGTCACCAGGGCGCGCTGCCAGGCCCGCGGAGGCAGATGCGGTTAGCTTCGTGCCATTGACGTCGATGATCAGCTCCAGACGGTCACCGAGGAATTCAGCACCGATGACCCGGCCGGTCATCACGTTCTGGCTGCCCACGTCACTCGTGGCTGAGGCCCCGGTGTTTACATCCACATTCTCAGGCCGAATGCAGACGTTTCCGCCCTCGGCTGAGGGTGTCATTTCCTGGCCGTCGCTGGCGCACAGGAACGTGCCCACATCGGTTTTGACAAGCAACCCTTCGGAGACCCTGGTGACCTCGCGGGCCGGGATCAGGTTCGCGCTGCCGATAAAGTCGGCCACGAACGCCGACTTGGGCTGCTGGTAGAGGCGCTCGGGCGGATCTATCTGTTCGATCCGGCCGTGGCTCATGACCACGACGATGTCAGACAGTGCCAGAGCCTCTGCCTGGTCGTGAGTCACGTAAACCGAGGTTACGCCGAATTTTTCCTGGAACTCACGAAGCTCCACCCGCAGCTTTGCCCGGAGTTTTGCATCCAGGTTCGACAACGGCTCATCCAGCAGCAGGACCTCCGGTTCGGAAAGGAGCGCCCGCGCAAGGGCAAGGCGCTGCTGCTGCCCGCCGCTGAGCTGGGTAGCCCACCGGTCTGCGTAGGCCGACAGGCCCACCTGCTCCAGCATTTCGAGGGTTCGCTGTTTGACGTTTTGCTGCCCTTTTCGGTTGCGGCCGTGGCGGAGCGGGAAGGCGGCGTTGTCGAGCACGGTCATGTGCGGCCAGATGCCGTATGACTGCGGGACCATCGCGATCGGCCGATCTTCAGGTCGGATCTGGATGCCGTTGGCTCCGTCGAATACCGTCTGTCCGGCCATGATGATCTGGCCGTCGTCAGGCTGTTCCAAGCCGGCAATACACCGCAGGGTAGTGGTTTTACCGCAACCACTGGGGCCGAGGAGTGTCACAAACTGGCCTTTGGGCACCTCGAACGAGACGCCGTCCACGGCGTAGGGTTGCTCACCGTTGCGGGCCTTGGCGTAACTCTTGCGCAGCCCGTGGATCGTGATCGAGCTTTCCGTATTGCGTGTCATGTTGCTCATGCTTCCTTCTCAGAGGCCCCGCGCCGGTTTACCAACAGGACCGCAATCATTGAAATCACCAGGATGATTACCGCCAGCGCACTTGCTTGCGGGTAGTTGACGCTCGAAGTGAACGTGTCCCAGACCTCGACGACCAGGGTCCGGTTGTCTGCGCTTGTCAGCAGCAGGGCGATGGGCAGTTCTCCGAGGGCGTGGGCGAAGACCCAGAGCCAGCACTTCCACAGCGCCTGGCGCAGCAAGGGAAGCAGGATTTTGACCGTCACCGTGAAGGGTGATGCCCCGGTGACGCGGGCGGCTTCGATCAGGCCCTCGTCCAGTTGGAGAAGCGCTGTTTGCACGAGCCGTGATCCGCGGGGCAGGAAGCGTGTCACCAGTGCCACGATGATGATCCATACCGTGCCATAGATCGGGATGGGAATGAACAGGTACAGGAACAGAACGGCGGCACCGAGCACGACGCTGGGGATTCCGAACACAAGGTACGTCGATTCGAACAGCACCGCGCTGCCGCGGAAAGATTTGCGGTGGGCGGCGACCGCGATCCACACGGACATCGCTGTCGTTGCGGTCGCAGTTACCAGTACCACGATCGCGGTGTTCAGCATGACCTCGCCCATGCCAGGGTCCGTCAGGATCTTGGCGAACTGGACGAATGTCAGGTCGGACAGGCCGTCCCAGCTAATCGGGCGTGAAAACGGCGACAGGCTCGTCCACAAGAGCGCAAGAATCGGCAAGACAATCCCGATCAGCATGTACAAGGCGACAACGGTGAAGACCGGGATCCGCCACTTTCCCAGCGGTGTGCGGGATTGGCGGTACGCCTTTCCGACCACGACCTTGAAGCGGTGGCTGTCCCGGATGCGACGCCGGTAGATCAGCAACATGGCGAAGGACAATACGAGGATGAGCACGCCGTAGGTAGTTGCCTGGCCGTAGTTGGGTGATCCTGTCGGCGGTTCCAGAGAGTGCTGGATCAGGCTGCTGAAGACGAAGATCTGGTCGGGCAGGCCGAGCAGGGCCGGGATGGAGAACCCTTCGAAAACCACCACGACAAACAACATGGTCGCGGCCGAAACGGCCGGCCCGATCAACGGGAACACGATGAGCCGCAGCCGGCGCATCAGAGGGGCGCCGACAGCCGCGGCCGCCTCCTCGAGCTCCG
Organism: Arthrobacter sp. BGA-UO-ETr-C19; assembly: GCF_059568005.1. Lineage (NCBI taxonomy): Bacteria > Bacillati > Actinomycetota > Actinomycetes > Micrococcales > Micrococcaceae > Arthrobacter > Arthrobacter sp. BGA-UO-ETr-C19. Next base: position 77,473 of record NZ_JCAQPC010000017.1, on the reverse strand, counting down.
GGTTCAGCCGGGCGAAGGCCGGTGCGATCATCAGGTACATGCTCGGTACACCGAAGATGCCCATCACGACGATCATTCCGGGCAGTGAGTAGATGTCGATCGACAGTCCCAGCGTCTGCCGGATGACGATCGCCAGTGGCCCGTTGGCGGGGTTTGCGACGAGCGCCCATGCAATCGCCATGACCACTACGGGTACAGCCATGGGAGCCAGCGCCATCGGCGCCAGGATCCGCCGGCCGGGGATGTCGGTGCGCTCGAAAAGATACGCGAGGGAGACGCTCAGCACCAAGGCAACCAGCACGGAACCTACGACGTAGATTGCCGTATTCAGGGTTACCTCGCCCAGTCGGCTCGACTGGAAGACGTGCAAATAGTTGTCAAAGGAGAATCCCTTGACGTCGAAGGGCAGTTTGGTCGTTGACGCCTTGAAACTGCTGTAGAAGAGGACTACCAGCGGAACAACAATCAGGTAGCCGACGAGCAGAATCATCGCTATGTTTAGCGCTTTGCTGCCCAGCCCGTGGCGGGACCGGCTGACGGGTGCCGGTCGCTCCGGCGGCGGTGGCGCATCGCCGGTGATGGGCGCCTCTGTTGCGTTGATGGTCATGTGGATCGCCTACCCAAGGTCCGTTCCCAAGGCCTTTTGGGCCTTGGGGAAGAATTCGGCGAGGGCGTTGTAGTGTTCGATCGTTCCACTGGAGTGCCACGTGATCTTAGCGGTGCAAAGTGCTTTGACTACGGGGCTCTGGCCCGGGTTCGAGCAGTCGGTTTCCTGCGGGATGCGTGAGTTGTAGGTCGTTGCCAGTGCTGCCTGCGCCTCATCTGAGGACAGGAACGAGGTCAGCAACACTGCAGCAGCCGGGTGGGGTGCACCCTTTGGCATGTAAATGAAGGTCTCGTTTGTGTTGGTCGGCGAGAGCGGCGCCAATTCAACCGGAGCCCCGGATTTCTGGGCTTGCAGCACCAGGTTGATGAGGCTGGTGCCGAGGTCAACCTGCCCGCTTTCGATCAGCCCCTCGGACTGGGTTGTGTTCGGAGTGAAGTGCGGCTTCTGTGCAGCGAACTGCTTCGCCCAGGTGAGGGCTTTGTCCTCGCCCAGGGCAGGATCGAGATTCCAGACGGTCATGAAGGATGCGCGCGACTCTGCGCCGATCTGTGCGTCATTCCAGCGCGGCTTGAGCAGATCGTCCCATGTAGTGGGGACATCCGAGGGGGTCACCATCGTCTTGTTGTAGGCCCAGACCTTCGGGGCAGCCCAGATGTAGACGGCTTTGTTCTCGAAGAAGATGTGCTCCTTGTTGATGCCGTAGGTGGCCCAATCCACGGTGTCGGCGAGCTCCAGGGAGGGCGGTACCGTCAGTTCGCCGGCAGCGGCGACGTCGACGGAGACTTTTCGGGCAGCCTGTTCCATTTTGAGTTGGCTGACCTGGTCAGGGGCCTTGGTGTTGGTATATTTCACCTTGATCCCGGGGTACTTTTTCTCGAAGAGGTCAATGGCTGGCTGCATCTGCTCCAGTGGCTTGGGCGCCGACCAGGCGACCTCGCCTTCGCTTTCGGCCTGTTTGACCAGATCGGGCATCGAGGCGGGGAGCTTGGAAGCTGCATCGCCGCTGCCGCCGCACGCTGAGGCGGTGACGGTCACGACCGCGAGCACGGCCAGCAGCCTGAGACTCAGCCGGCTACGGACGCGTGTGGCCCGTTCACTGCTGTTTGTCTTGTTGTTCATGAGAGTCCTCCTGGTATTAGTCTGCGCCGGCGGCTTTGACGGCGTCGACGGCTAACGGGCAACCACTGCCGCGCTGTAGATTCGGGATGCGTTGCCGCCGAGGATCGCAGCTCGTTGTGTTTCGTCGAGTTCGGGCAGGTGCGCCTCGATGGATGTGCGCAGTTCCGCGAGGGTTCCCGCCGAGGCGGGGAAGTTCGAACCCCACATCAGCCGGTCCGCACCGAAGGTCTCCACGAGCTGGCCGAGCACCTCGGTGACATTCGCGTCCGGCTCGTCCTGGAGCCGCTTTAGCGCGGGAGGGGTGACCTTGAGGTGCACTCCGGCGAAGCGGGCCAACTGGCCAAGTTCCGCAAGGTACGGGTACGGCGGCCCGCCGGCGGCGTTAGGGCGGCCGGCATGGTCCAGGAGCACAGTCATTGTCGGACGGGACTCAAGGACCTGGGCGAGTTTCGGGGCGTCTTTTGAGTGCATCTGGATGCACACCGGAACAGCGTTGGCTGCGATATAGTCCCAGACCGCATCCATCCGCGCGTCGGAGACGCCCGAGCCTGGGGTCGGCACCTTGGTGGTTCCGTCGGAGACCCTGATCCGGACGCCGCTGAATCCCTGCTCCTCGATCAGCTGCTGCAAGTCATTGACGGCAGAGTCGGCGAGGAAGTTCACCGCCCCGACACCGACGAGCCGGTCGGGGTAGCGGGCCAGAGCTGCGGCCGCGTAGCGGTTGTCGAAGCCGTAGACGGTGGATGCGTGCACAAGTGCTGCCCGCTCCACTCCTGCGTCGTCCAGGCTACGGATCAGTCCGTCGACGTCGACTGGCCTAATCTGGGACCATTCGGAACGGGTTCCACCGAGCGGTTTGACGGGGTAGTTCCCGGTGTCAGCCGAAATGGCGTGGGTGTGGGTGTCGAAGTATTGCATCAGTCCTCCTCGGGACGCTGGTGCCGGAAGTGGGGGCATGGGACCGGGCGCTGGCCGGTCATGCCTCCCCCACGTATTTCTCGAAGTCGGCGAAGATTTTGTCGGCGGATAGCTCGCCCCGGATGATCTCTTGTTCCCGGGCGTAGCGGATGGCTGTTTCAAGGGTTGCGAGCAGGCTGTCGGTGACGCCGTACTGGATGACCATTTCCCGGGTCGTGCCACCGGGAACCTCAGGACGGGCAGCATCGATGCTTTCCTGCATGGCCCGGTAGACCGCCCGGACTCCATCGGGGTGTGCTTCGACCAGTTCGCGCCGGACAACGGCCAAATGGTTGATCGGCACCCAGCCGTTTTCCTCGTGGTACTGCTCCTGGCGTGCTTTCCAGTCGGGAAGCAGCGGCTCCAGGCCGGGGACGTGGTCGGCTGATCGGGAGCCCATCACGACGGCGGAGACTTCCCCTGCCGTGAGCAGGTCCACCAGCTTCGCGTCCGTGCGTTCTACGTTGGCGGGTTCATGTGCGGTGGCCACGTGCGGGCCTTCAGTGGTGACCCAGGTGACGTCCTGGGAGCGCAGCCCGTACGTGTCGGAGAGCATTCCGCGGACCCACAGGCCGGTGGTCTGGCTGTGGGCGCGGACGCCGATCCTGCGTCCGGCGAGGTCTTCGGGGCTGACCCTGCCATCGCCGTCCCAGACGGAGATCGAACGGTGGTGGAAGTTGCCGTGCAGGACTACCGGCAAAGCCACGACGGGCACGTCTGCTTCGATGGCCTGGAACAGGGTGGCTATTGCCAACTCGCAGAAGTCGTAGCGTCCCTCACGCACCATCGGAGCGAAGGTCCGGTGGATGGGCTCGATCTCGATGAATTCCAGATCGACGCCTTCCGGGACCACGGTGCCGTCTTTGAGGGGACGCGTGTGGTCGTAGTCCCGCAGTGCCACGGTCCAGGGGGCGGTCATCGAAGCTCCTTTGCTGAACGATGCTTTGTTGTACAATCCAGACTCAAGCTAACAGTGATTTCCGCCACTTTCAAGAGTTTCCGGATCGCTTTCACGGATTTCTGGTTCACTTCGTATAACAATCGGTTCACCTAGCCGCCCAGTCGGGAAGCCGGGACGCCCAAGGCGGCGCAGGTGTGTGCCACCAGCTCGTCGTAGTCCACGGGCCGGGGCAGCAGTTCCTGTTCCCATGCGTACTGCGCCGCGGCTGCGACGGCGGGGCGGAGCGCGGCGAAGCCGTAGGGTTCCAGCGGCACGCCGGCCGTCCCCTCTTTTCGGGCTTCCAGGCGTTCGGCGACCGCGTCGTACATGCCGCAGACGGCGGCGCCGAGTTCACGGGCCGCGCTCTCCCGCACGGCGAAGACGTGGTTTACCGGAACGTAGCCGACCTTCTCGGCCCATTCCTCGGACGCGGCCGCCGGGTCGGTGATGACGCTGTGCACGCGGGCATCATCGGGTCGGTCGTTGCCCATGATTGCGAAATCAACGCGCCCTTCCAGCAGGTCCCTGGCCAGGCTCGCACCATCCTCAGCCTGTTCCACCCAGGAGGGCTCGGCCTGCTCCGGGATGTGTCCGCCTTCGTAGGTGCGCCAGCGCACTGAGCGCAGGTCCACGTTGTACTGGTGGGACAGGAAGCCACGTACCCACATGCCTGTGGTCTGGCTCCAGGCCCGGACGCCGACGGTTCGGCCGGGCAGGTCGGCGACGGAGAACTGCTGGGTGCTGATCAGCGTCTGGTGCTGGTGCCTGCCAAGGGCGGTCAGCGGGAGGAACAGCGCTGGCCGGTCGTGTGCCACGGCTTGGAGCATGGTGACGATTGCGATCTCGCTGACTTCGTAGCTCTGTCCGGCGACGAAGGGCTTGAATCCGTTATGCACCGGCCGCAGGGGGGACGCAGTTACACCTCCAACCGAGGAATGCGACTCCAGGGCGGCAAGGGCGGCTCCTGCAAGTTCCTTGTCGTTGATCAAAAACTCAATTTCGGCGGTCGTCATTGACGTGCCTTCCTTTCTAATGTGCGAACACGGATCTGCCGTGGTCTTTTGATGCTGTCCGGGCGGCGGGGACGCTCATACGTCCTCCGCCTGCCAGAGCCTCCGGTAGGGGACGCTGAGTACCTTGCGGGTGATGCGGACATCGACGACCGTCGGCGAGGGGTTGGCCACGAACTCCTGTACGGCGGTCTCGAGTTCGGCGATGCTGCGGACCATGGCGCCCTTTCCGCCGAGTGCGATCGCGGCGGCCCCCAGGTCGGGGGACGGGATGGCAGTCAATTCGGGATTCAGCCCGTGTGCTCCCGATTTGTGGTATTCCGCGCCGAGGGCTTCATCGTTCATAACGATGACCAGAACAGGCCATTGGTAGCGGCACGCGGTGTCGAACTCCGCCAAATGCATAATGAAGCTGGCGTCACCCTCCACCACAAACGTCGGTTGCGCGCGGGCTGCGCTCCAGCCCATTGTCAGCAGGGGCGCCTGGCCGATCGCGCCGAAAAGGCCGTAGTTGGACACGATTTCACGCGGCCGGGTGAAGAGCATGGTGCCGAAGTCGGTCTGGTGGCCACTGCCCATCACGAGCGGCAGCTCAGCGGGAGCCAGCCGGTCAAGAGCGAGGATAACCTCGCGCGGGTCAAGCCGGCCCTCTTCTTGGACGAACGGTTCATTCAACGTGTCGGCATAGCTCAGCTGTTCGGCGATGTCGGCGGTGTGGTAGCCGTCGTGTTCTGTGGTGTCCGGGAGGGCTTTCACCAATGCTTCAAGGGATGGCCTTGCGTCTCCGCGGACGTAGCAGTCAGCTGGCTGCCCGGTTCCGTTGATGATCTGATCGGCATGATCAATGTGTATGATCCGGGCCTCAGGATACAGATATCCGTGCTCTGTCGTGTAGTGATTCAGGCTGGCGCCCACGGCTACCAGGCAATCCGCTTCCTGCAGGAGCTCATGAGCTGTTGACGTGCCGTACAGGCCGGAGATACCGGCGAAATAGGGTGTCCGGTCGCGCAGCCAGTTCTTTGTCTGGAGTGTGGTGGTGATGAGCGCGTTGGTCTTGCTTTGCAGGGCAAGGACGAGGTCCCCGACGTCGGCGGCGCGTGCGCCCTTGCCCACAAGAACCACCACCTTTTCACTTTCGGCGAGGATTTTGACCGCCTCGTCGATGCGCTCGGGTGCGGGCTGTGCCAGGGCGTTGTCGATCAGGGCGGTCGAGGGGATGTAATCGGGCGCGCCGTCGAACTCAGCCTGCTGAACGTTTGTTGGTGCGCTGACCATCACCGGCCGTGAGGTGGTCCGGGCCAGCCAGAAGGCCCGTTGGACTGCCTGCTGGGCCCGGGCTGGTGAGGAGACCTGCACGAAACCGCATTCGACGCCTTCGGCAAACTTTGCTTGGTCAAGATACTGGGTGGCCCCCAGGTCACCCAGGGCCACTTCGCCGCAGAATATGACGAGCGGGGTCCTTGCCCGGCTGGCGCAGACAAGGCTGGTGGCCAATTGGGTGACGCCTGGCCCACTCGTGGTCGATGCCACTCCTGGTTGCCGGGCACCGCGTGCCCAACCATCAGCCATGGCGAGGCCTGAACCCTCGTGGCGGGCTTCGAACAGCGTTGCTCCGCGCTCGGCCATGGCATGCATCCAGTGCATGTTGGCATCGCCCGTCATGCCGAACACATGTGATGTTCCCTCGGCGATGAATGCATCCGCCAGTGCTTCGTAAACCTTGGTCATGGTTCCTCCTCGTCAGTTCGCTGCCGTCGCGGTGGCGTCAACCGGAACGCCGGTCGTGGGCAGGATTTGGCCTCGTTCCTCAAGTCGCTGGCGCAGCCGCGGGAACACAGCCAGGGCGTTGGTTGCAGCGATGGCCTCCCGGTGCGATGGTGCGGCGAAGTCCAGAGAATCCAGCAGGAAGCGGGTGTCGTCATAGCGGTGGCCGGAAGCCGGATCCACTCCTCGGACGGCCCCGAGCATCTCGGACGCGAACAGGATGTTCTTCGAGGGCACGGTGTCAACCAGGAGCTGGAGACCACGGGCGCCGTAGACGCAGGTGTCGAAGTACAGGTTGTCGCCGATGATGTCGATCAGGTCGCCGCGGCCCTGGTCCTGCATGACGCCCTGATAGCGGCCCCAGTGGTACGGCACTGCGCCGCCGCCGTGGGGCAGGATCAGCTTCAGATCGGGGAAGTCCCGGAACAGGTCGGACTGGCACAGCTGCATGAACGCGGTGGTGTCGCCGTTGAGGTAGTGGGCGCAGGTTCCGTGCACGGCAGGGTTGGCGGACATCGAGGAATGCACCATGGCCGGCACGCCGAGTTCCACCATGGCCTCATACAGCGGGTAGTAGTAGCGGTCCGTTATCGGCGGAGCCTGCCAGTAACCGTCCGAATGGTCCGGGTTCAGGTTGCAGCCGACGAAGCCGAGCTCCTCGACGCATCGGCGCAGTTCCTCGACACAGACTTCAATGTCGCCGACGGGTGACTGCGGCAGCTGGCACACGTTGGCGAAGCTGTCCGGAAACAGGACCGAGGCCCGGTGGACCGTGTCGTTGCTCAGCCTGCTCCACGTCAGGCTGGTCTCCTGATCCCCGTAGTGGTGAGCCATCTTGCCGGCGATGGGAGACAGCAGTGCCAGGTCGATGCCGTGCTGTGCCTGCAGTGCCAGCTGCCCCTCGGTGAGTGCGGCGGCGATCTCGTCGTCCGAGATTTCCAGGTCGTCGGCGGAGAGGTGGCGGCCGTGTTCTTCGATCTCCACGATCTGGCGGTCGCGCCAGGTCTTCAGGGCGTCGGGAACAGTGGTGAAATGCGCGTGTATGTCGATGTACATGGTCTCTTCTGATCTCCTGGTTATCGGATGCCGGCGGTTTCGGCCACGGCCGTGAGGTTTCGTCCGCGGACGAGGCCGGGGTAGGTCACGACGGGGGCGGTCATCAGGAACTGGTATCCCTTCTCCAGGACCTCGTCGATGTTCCTCTCGGTCACGTGCGGGTGCCCGACGGGGACTCCCCTGGCATTGCAGATCTCCACAACCCGGTCGCGGTGGGCCTGCACGGTGGGGTGCTCGAACTGGCGCGGTACGCCAAGTTCCTGGCTCAGGTCGCCTTCCCCTACGAGGATCAAACCAACGCCGGGGACCTGTTCAAGGATGGTGTCGAGGTTTTCAACGGCCCGGACGCTCTCGATCATGAGGCCGACCAGGATCTCCCCCTTTGGTGCCAGCGGCCAGACGTCCGCACGCTCGTAGTACTCATTCACGGGCACGCCCCAGTAACGCGCGGCCCAGGCGGGGCTGTCGCCGCGCAGGCCGAAAGGTTCACGGCTCTCGTCCTGGTGGATGCTGGGGTAGCGGCACGCCGCCACGGCGTTGCGGGCATCCCCCACAGTGTCGACATGGGGCCACACGATGCCGTACGCCCCCAGATCAAGGGCCTGCTTGGCGTGCCACTGCGACCTTTCCCCGCCGTTAGGCGGAATCCTGACCAAGGGGGTGGTCCCTGGCGCCAGGGTGTCAGCTTCGAACACCTGCCGGCGGTCAAGCAGGTACTGCATGGAGTCCTTGAGCTGAGGCACGTCCCAGGGCTTGTGCTCAGCCTCAAACAGGAGCGCGTCGTAGCCGGCATCGCGGACCGCGACCGCTCCGGCGGGGTCGGGCGAGGCGAAGGTGGCGAAGACGCGTTCGCCCTTTTCAAACTTGTCGATGATGCGGTTAAGTCTCATCAGTTCCGACTTCCTTCCGCAGAGCTTCCGACGCGTGCACCGGCGCCCCTGAACAGGTTCCCAAGACGCGGTTTCCGCTCGGCATCGGTTTCCTGGACGCTTTCGCTGTTCGGATCGAGCTGGGCACATGTGCTGATGAGGCTGTCGGTGAACGACTTGGTCATTCGGTCGACAACAATTGAGGCGCCAGTCGTAATCAGCGAAGCGAGCGCTCCCCCGATGTCGATCTGACCGTCAAGGATGACCACCGATCCATCTGCATCGGGCTGGACGCTGTAGTCGGCATGGCCCTGAACGCGGGTTGAACCGCGGCTGTCGCTGCCTTTCGCCTCAAGCCGCCCGGTCCGGGCGCCCTCATCAAGGACCAGGTTTGCCCGGGCTTTGAACGAGACTTTGATGGCTGCGAAGCGGACGGCCATCAGTGCATCAAAGCTGCCGTCGTCATGGAATTCGCCCAAGCGGGAGCCGTCGATGCATGCCACCACTTTGTGGGGATCGGAGAGAACGCTCCAGACAATGTCAGGCGGATGGGGAACTGATACGCGCTGGGTGATGGTGATCAAGAAAGGCTCCGGTTCAGTCGTTGGTCCTTGTCAGCGGCCAGGTCTGCCGTCAGTGGCGGAGGGTGGGCTTGAGAAGCGACCGTGAGTCGTTTTGTATAACAACATTGACGGTACCACTCGGTTAGCCAGCTTGTGAAGGGGCTCACGCTTTGTTGCCAAAAAAGCAAAAAATCGGCTTAATACCGCGGATTCCGTGACTACAACAAGGATTAGCGAAGGACTCTGGCGCTCATCAGCCAGCGTGCTACAGTGAATGCATTGTCCAACAATCAATGGAGGTCTTGGTGGAACATCTAACCGTCGCCTTGGGCGACTATCCTCATTCAGCGGCCGTTCTCGACGGCCGCGCGACCGTCGAGGGCTACGTGGTCAAGCCGATCGAGGTCAAGCCGATCATCGCGGCCTATCGCAGGATGATCCGCGACCTGGAGTTCGACGTTTGCGAACTGGCCCCGGTTTCGTACCTGATGGCCCGGGAAGCCGGGGTACCGGTCACCGCGATCCCTGTCTTCCTCAACCGCCGGTTCCATCACGGTGACCTGCAATGCGCGCCGGGATCCGGCGTCGTGGTTCCAACCGATCTTGAGGGCCGCCGCGTTGGCGTGCGCGCATACTCAGTGAGCACCGGCGTGTGGGGCCGCGGCATTCTGCACGAGGACTACGGTGTGGATTTGAATTCGATCACGTGGGTCATCGACGACGATGACCACGTCGAAGGCAAGGTGCCCTCCAATGTGGAACGAGTCACGGATGGGCGGTCGCTGGGTTCACTGCTCCTTGCCGGCGAGGTGGACGCCGCATTCACCGGCAACGCGGGCACCGGACGGGCGGGCGCACCGACTGCCGGCTGGGAATCGGCGACACCTGCAACCGAGACCGGCGAGACTTACCCTCTGTTCCCGGACAGCGACATCATTGAGCGGGATTCATACCTTCGCACGGGCATCTATCCGCTGCACTCGGTGATTGTTGTCCGCAATGAACTTGTCGAAAAGGATCCCAGTCTGCCGACAAAGCTCTACGCCGCATTCGCGCAAAGCAAGCAACTCCATCTGGATGAGGACCCCACGTGGACTGCGCTGCCGCGCCTGGCGAAGCAGGGACGCATGATCGGCGCGGACCCGATCCCGTACGGACTCGAAAGCAACAAAGCGAGCATCGAAGCGCTGCAGCGCTTCAGCCGGGACCAGGGCCTCATTGACGGACACCCGGGCGACCCGATCTTCGCACCCGGCACCTACGCCGACTGCTGAACAACCACAATTCAAGAAGGAGACACATGGACATCGTCGACAGCCACTGCCATATCCTCGCGTCCGACACGGACACATACCCTCGGGCGCCGCTGGGCGGTCACCAGTCAGTGTGGGCCAGCGAACGCCCCGTCACCGCGGAACAGCTCCTCCAGCGCATGGACGACACCGGCATCGCCCAGGCCGTCCTCGTGCAGGCCACAACCGCCTACGGCTATGACAACAGCTACGTTCTCGACTCGGCAGCCCGCTGGCCCGACAGATTCGTTGCAGTCGGAACATTCGATCCGTTGGAGGCCGATGCAAGTAGGCGGCTGCGCACTGGCGTCGAACGCGGCTTGGCCGGGGTTCGGCTGTTTACCACCGGCAGCACGGTTTCCGAGCAGGGCATGTGGTTCGCTGACGAAGCGACGGACGAATTTTGGGCGGCAGCAAGCCAGGAACAGGTCCCAGTCTGCCTGCAGCTCCGGCTCGGTGACGACACCGCCCCCGTCCTCAAAGACCTGCTCTCGCGCCATTCGAACGCCACTATCCTCCTGGACCACTGCGGGTACCCGGACGTCCGCACTTCCCCCACGAAAGCCGCCAACGACCTCACGGCGCTGGCAGGGCATTCCGGGCTTCACCTGAAGCTGACCCACCGCACGCTGGAGGGCCTTGACGACATCGGGGAACGGGCACGGGACTTCCTGGACCCCGTAATCGAGGCGTTTGGCGCGAACAGGATCGCCTGGGGCTCGAACTGCCCGGCAGCCGAACAGCCCTTGGATGAGTTGCGCGCACTGGCGGAACGGGTCTTGAGTCTGGTGTCCGCGGACAATCGCTCTGGCATTTTCAGTGGCACCACCCGGCGTCTTTACCCCGCTTTGGGCACGACCTGATACATTCGCCATGTGTAGCACGGAAGGGTCACAGCACATGAGTGAGCTAACATCGGTCACCGCTGACCTGGCCTCCACCCGGTCCAACCAGGCCTATGAGGATCTGCGGAACCTCATCATTTCGGGGCATTTCAAACCGAACGTTCGCCTGACCGACGCGGAGTTGACCACGCTGTTGGACGTCTCGCGTGGAACCGTCCGCTCTGTCACCGCCCGGCTGGTGTCGGAGGGCTACCTCACCAGCGAACCCCACCGCGGCGTGCGGACACGGATATTCACTGTGGAAGAAGCGGTGGAAATCCTCGAGGCCCGCGAGATCCTGGAATCGGCATTGGCAGCCAAGGCCGCCGAGCGTGCCACCGACCAGGAGCTCGATGAGCTCGCGGCGATCTGCGAACAGATGGGCTCAGCGGAGTACGACCGCCAAGAAGCTGAGTACTCCAGGTTGAACCGTCAGTTCCACAAGTTGGTCCGCGATGCTGCCCGGCAGCCCACCTTGTCGGGCTTCACGGACCAGTTGCTGTATGCGCTCGTCATGCGGCAGTACCGAAGCCTGACCCGCAAGCACCCGCGGCGGGATGCGCTCAATGAGCACCGGGCCATCCTGTACGCACTGCAGACGCGGAACGGGGAAGCCGCCAGCGCGACCATGCGTCATCACGTCGCTTCCGCGCGCCGGGCATTGCTTTCCAACACCGCGGCGGCATCAGAGGCCGAAGGCCCGGACATGGGCGACGAGGCCAGCACCCAGGCTTCTGCCTGATCGGCCTTCCCTCGCCCCGTGGGGCGGGTGAAGACCGAAAAATCCAACCTCCCGCGACTCCAGGGAATGCAGATCCTTTTATCGCTCGATGCTGACTGTGAGATCCAGGTGGATGTCCGTGTCAGCGGCGAGGCGGTCCTGGAGGTAGCGGGCGAGACCCGCGTCGGTGGCCGTGTGAACGCTCTGCGGGATCGCTCCGCGGAGGAGAGCCTTGGTGTTGGTGGACTTGACCACGTCCAACGGCGCCCAGCCACGGTGGGTGGAGGTGAGCCGTTCCAGGTCGGTGCGGAAGGAGCGCCGGTGGTCGTCACGGACCGCGGCGCACATGGTGAACGGGATGAAGGCAGTAGGCAAAATGTCCTTTCACGAGGCCGCCGGTGGTCGATGGCCCGATTAGGACAAGGGCCCTGCGGTCGCCGTTATTCCTTTGAAGCAGGTTAAGAGTCGGACGTCACCGCAGGGTGATCCTGACCGGGCTTTGGCGTGTAGCTGAGGCGGGCCGGAATCCCGAACGGGAGCCCGGCCCGCCTCTTACCAAGCGGTGCATGGGGAACTAAAACTGGCCGCCGTCGGCCTTCACGGCCAGAACGGGACGGTCAGCCTGCATCAGGATGCGCTGGGCGTGGCTGCCCAGGATGAACTTGCCCACCTGCGTGCGGTGCCGCAGCCCGATGACGATCAGGGAGGCGTTTTCCTCCCGTGCGACGTCGAGGAACTCATCGGCCAGGTCATGCTGGTAGGGCGGTTGAATCACCCTGGCCGTCACGCCGGCATCCGCTGCCTGCCGGGAGGCGTTGGCCAGGACGTCGTCCGGCGCCACCGACTTGTCCACCAGGGCGCCTTCACGGGCGGAGTTAACGATCACCAGATCCTGGTTGCGGAGGCGGGCCTCCGCGATGCCTGCCGCGAGGGCAGCCTCCCCCGCGGGGGTGGGGACGAATCCGACGATGATGCTCATACCTTCTCCTTGATTTCTGTGGCGGCGGTGCCCGCGGGGACTGTGGCCTTGCGCTTGGCCAGCGCGGAGCGGATGCCCGGGAGCGCGGCCACAACAACGAACACGATGAGGAGCGTGGCGGAGATGGGCCGGCTGAAGAAGCCCAGGGGGTCGCCGCCGAATACCAGCAGTGCGCGGCGGAGGGAGCTCTCCAGCAGGGAGCCCAGCACGAATGCCAGCACCAGCGGACCGGGCTCGAAGCCGAATTTCTTCATCAGGTAGCCCACGATCCCGAAGACCACCACGAGCGTCACGTCGAACATGCTGTTGTTGATCGTGTACGCGCCGAGCAGGGTGATCAGCGCCGTGACGGGCGCCAGGATGGCGGCGCGCACGCGGAGGATCTTCACGAAGATACCCACCAGCGGCAGGCTCATGATCAGCAGCAGGATGTTGCCGATGTACATGGAGTTCACCACGCCCCAGAACAGTCCCGGGTCCTGCTCCACGAGCTGCGGGCCCGGGGTGACGCCCTGGATCAGCAGCGCACCGAACATCAGCGCCATGGTGGCGTTGGCCGGGATGCCGAGCGTCAGCAGCGGAATGAACGAGGACGTCGCCGCAGCGTTGTTGGCGGTCTCCGGACCGGCCACGCCCTCCGGCGCGCCCTTGCCGAAGCGCTCCGGCTGCTTGGCCCGCTTCTTTTCCATGGCGTAGGAGGCCATCGAAGCGATGGTGGCACCGCCGCCGGGCAGGATGCCCAGGAAGAAGCCGAGGACCGAGCCGCGTCCGATGGCGCCGGACGCCTGCTTCAGGTCACCCCGGGAGGGCCAGACATTTGCGACGGCGGAGGGCGCCTTTGCGGCGCGGTGGCGCTCCTCAAGGTTGTAGAGGATCTCGCCGAGGCCGAAGATGCCCATGGCGATCGGCACGAAGTCGATGCCGTCGGCCAGTTCCAGGCTGCCGAAGGTAAACCGGTTTTCACCCGTGAAGATGTCCCGGCCAACCGTTGCCAGCAGCAGGCCGAGGGCGGCCGCGATGAGTGCCTTGGTCTTGGAACCGCTGCTTATGGTGGCCACCAGCAGGATGCCCAGCAGCGCCAGGGCGGTGTACTCGGCGGGACCGAAGTCCAGGGCGAAGCTCGCCACGATCGGAGCCAGGAACGTCAGGCCGATGATGGCTGCGGTTCCGCCGATGAACGAGCCGATGGACGCCAGGCCCAGGGCCGTGCCGGCCCGTCCCTGTTTGGCCATCTGGTAGCCGTCGAACACGGTCACCACGGAGGATGCTTCACCGGGCAGCCGCAGCAGCACCGAGGTGATGGTGCCGCCATACTGGGCGCCGTAGAAGATGCCGGCCAGCATGATGATGGCGGTGACGGGCTCAACGTTGTAGGTGAGCGGGAGCAGGATGGCGATGGTTGCCGCGGGCCCCAGACCGGGCAATACACCGATCAGCATGCCGATGACGACGCCGATCAGGCAGTACAGGAGGTTCATTGGCTCCAGGACGACTGCAAATCCGTTGATCACGGGATTCAGGAAATCCACGGTGGTCTCCTAGAAGAGGTGGGGGATGGAAGTGTTGAGCGCCGTCACGAAGATGCCGTAGAAAGCTGCCACGACGACGGCGCTGACCAGGAGCGTGGAGCGCCAGGTTTCGCCGCCGAGGAAGCGCATCCAGATGATGCACAGCACCAGGGCCGGCAGTTCAAAGCCGGCAATCGGCATGAGGGCCACCATGGCGGCCAGGGTGACCAGCCCGGTCAGCGGGGCCACTGACATGCGGGTGAACTTCTCCGCATCCCGGTTGCGCCGGCCCATGATCAGCTGGAACAGCCCGAGGACCACCATGACGCAGCTGATTATGAACGGCCACAGGCCCGGTTGGGGTGCGGACGGTGTGCCCAGGCCCATGGCAACGGACAGGACCACCGCTCCGATGCCGACGCCGATGACCACCAGGGAAGACCCCACGTTGGCCAGCGCGCCGGCCGTCGGCGGCTTTTCTTCCTCCCACTGGGCTGCCAGCTGCTCGGGCGTCAGGTCGTCGGGCTCGGCGTCGGGAAGATCATTGGTGCCGTTCCCGGCGGAGGAAACAGCGCTGGAGCTGTTCCCGCCGCCGGATACCGGTGATGCTGCCTGCACTGGAATCACTTGTTCCCGGCAAGGCTGATGCTGTACTTCTCCACCAGGGCCTTGTACTTGGCTGCGTAGTCCTTCCACTGGGTGACTACTTCAGCACCGGAGATTTCCTTCGGGGTCAGCATGTTCTTCTTGTTGAACTCCTTGTATGCGTCCGACTTCAGGGTGTCCTGGATGGCGGCGAGGAGCTTGTCCTTGACTTCCTGCGGGGTTCCCTTGGGAGCGGCGATGGCGCGGTACTGGGCCACCGGGACGTCATAGCCGGATTCCTTGGCGGTGGGTGTGTCCGGCAGGAAGGAGTTGCGCGCCTCCGAGAAGACGAGCAGCGGTGACACCTTGCCGGCCTCGATCTGCGGCATGGCCTCGCCAAGCTGGATGGTGGCCAGTTCCACCTGGTTGCCCAGGACGGCGGTCAGTGCTGGCTTGCCGCTGTCGAAGGGAACATCCGTGCCTTTCACGTTGGCCTGCTTGAACAGAACGGTCTGGGCGAGCTGGCTGCCGGTGCCCACGCCGGTGGTGCCGTAGGTGACGTTGCGGCCGGCCGAGGTCACGTCCTTGATGGACTTGAAGCCGGACTTTTCGCTGGCAACGAGCACGTAGTCGTCCTGGGACAGACCGGTGATGATGTCAAAGTCATCGATGTTGACGGCCTCGTCCTGGGTCACGGCCAGCGGCGTGATGGTGATCAGGGAGGCGTTGATGAGCAGCAGGTTCTGGCCGTCCGCCGGCTTTCCTGCCACCTCCTTGCTGGCAAGTGCGCCGTTGGCGCCCGGCTTGTTGACCACGGGCATCGGTGCGCCAAGGGTCTTGGCCGCGCCCTCGGAGATGGCCCGCGCGATGAGGTCGGTGCTGCCGCCGGGAGCCTGGCCGACGGTGAGGTTGACCGGGCCGTTGGGGTACTTTGATGAGTCGCTGCTGCCGCCGGAAACGTTGCCGCATGCCGTCAGGGCCAGCAGGGTGATGGCGGACGCCGCTCCGAGAATGGCGCGGCGGTTGGGGAAGTGCATCATTGAAACTCCTCGTTTGCACTGCGGGCTGCCTCAGCCCGTAGGTGGTGTGAACCGGGTCACTGCCCGTTCGCTAGGTAGAGTGTAGGGAGACGCTATGATGCATGTCTAAGCCCAAATATGCATCGAGTAATACCGGGAGGGCATCGTGTTTACCTTCGACCAGCTGACAGGGTTCATCGCCGTGGCCGAGGAACTCCACTTCGGCAGGGCCGCCGAGCGCCTCAACATGACCCAGCCTCCGCTCAGCCGCCAGATACAGAAGCTGGAGAAGACCGTGGGGGCCGAACTCCTCCAGCGGGACAACCGGCGGGTCGAGTTGACCGCCGCGGGACGCGCCTTCCTTGACGAGGCCCGCAGGCTCATGGCCCTCGCCAGCAGGGCCCCCGTCACCGCACGGCGCATCGCCTCCGGCCGGCAAGGCCACCTCCGCATCGGTTTTACCGCCGCGAGCGGCTTCAGCATCCTCGGTCCTCTCCTGGAGGAGATCGGTGCAATCGTGCCCGACGTGGACATCGACCTACAGGAGCTGGTCACCGGCGAGCAGATCCAGGGCCTGCTCACCGGCGAACTGGACCTGGGCCTGGCCCGCCCGCCTTTTGATACGGAAGTCTTCGACTCCCACCTGCTGTACCGTGAGTCGATGGTGCTGGCGGTTCCCGCATCGCATCCCCTTGCTGGCCTCAAGCGGGACATTGAGAACGAGGACCTCAAGGACGAGCCGCTCATCATGCACTCCCCCACGCAGGCCAGGTACTTCTACGACCTCGTGGTCCGTCTGCACGCTATCCGGCATGAAAACGTGGTGCACACCGTGAGCCAGATCCTCACCATGGTCTCGCTCGTGGCCGCCAAGCGCGGCGTGGCCTTCGTGCCGCATTCGGCAACTGCGCTGGGGATCCGCGGGGTTTCGTTCCTGCAACTGGCCAGCGGGGAAGAAGAACCGGTGGAGCTGCATGCCATCTGGAACCGCGACGCCAAGAACCCGGCGTTGGTGCGCCTGCTGCGCGACCTGGAGTTCGCGGCCAATTGACCTCCCCTTACTTCGAGGGCTCAATGCATCGAGGGTATCAATGGATACAAAAAAGCACTTGGACAGGCATGGACGGGTCTCCCTACGCTGACAGGGAAGCACCACCCAGCCCCCGCCGCCCCCGGCGCCAACTTCAAGGACCATCCCGTGGCAAAGTACTCACCCCAGGAACTCGCAAACATCCTCAAGGAAGGGCTGCTCTCCTTCCCCGTGACCTCCTTCGATGCAGAGCTGCAGTTCGACGAGGAGAACTACCGCAAGCACCTGGCATGGCAGGCCAGCTACCCCGTTGCCGGCCTCTTCGCCGCCGGCGGCACGGGTGAGGGGTTCTCCCTCACCCCGGCCGAGTCAGCCCGCGTGGTTCGCGCCGCCGTCGAGGAAGTCGGCAGCACCGTTCCCGTTCTGGCCTCCGCCGGCGGCTCCACGGCCCAGGCCATCGAAAACGCCCAGGCTGCCGAGGCCGCAGGCGCCGAGGGCATCCTGCTTCTGCCGCCGTACCTGACCGAAGCCGACCAGGGCGGCCTGACCGAGCACGTCAGCGCCATCTGCAGCGCCACGTCGCTGGGTGTCATCATCTACAACCGCGCCAACGCCATCTACAAGGACACCACCGTGGCCACCCTGGCCGACCGGCACGAGAACCTGATCGGCTTCAAGGACGGCGTGGGCGACCTCGAGCACGATGCCCGCGTCTACGCCAAGCTCGGCGACCGCCTCTTCTACCTCGGCGGCCTCCCCACGGCAGAGACCTTCGCCCTGCCGCTCCTGCAGCTGGGCATGAGCACCTACTCCAGCGCCATGTACAACTTCGTTCCGCAGTTCGCACTCGACTTCTACCAGGACGTCCGCAACAACGACCGCGTGGCCGTCAACCAGAAGCTCAACGACTTCGTCATTCCGTATCTGGACATCCGTGACCGTGTGAAGGGCTACGCTGTCTCCATCGTCAAGGGTGGCCTCGACGCGATCGGCCGCTCCGCCGGCGGCGTCCGTCCCCCGCTGCAGAACCTGGCACCGCAGGACCTGGCCGACCTCAAGGCGCTCATCGCCAAGGTCTCCTAGTTGCCGGCCGTTTAGCCAAACCCACCTTTACCCAGGAGGAACCACCGTGACCCTCACCGGACACTCCCTGATCGCCGGACAGACCGTTGCCGGCGAAGGCAAAACCACCTTCGCCTTCAACCCGGCCACCAACGAGGCGCTCGAACCTGCCTACACCCTGCTCACCGGGGAGCAGCTCAAGGCCGCCACCACCGCAGCCGCCGACGCCTTCGAGTCCTTCAGCACCCTTGACCCCGAAACCCACGCCGCGTTCCTGGACGCCATCGCGGACAACATCGAAGCCATCGGCGACGACCTGATCGTCCGCGCCGGCCAGGAAACCGGCCTGCCGGCAGCCCGCCTGCAGGGCGAACGCGCCCGCACCACCGGACAGCTGCGCCTCTTCGCCAACGTCGTCCGGCAGGGCGACTTCCGCGGCGTGCGCATCGACCCGGCCATTCCCGACCGGACACCGCTGCCGCGCGCCGACATCCGCCAGCGCCAGATCCCGCTGGGTCCTGTCGCCGTCTTCGGCGCCAGCAACTTCCCGCTGGCCTTTTCGACGGCGGGCGGAGACACCGCCTCGGCCCTCGCCGCCGGCTGCCCCGTGGTGTTCAAGGCGCACAACGCCCACCCCGGCACCAGCGAACTCGTGGGCCAGGCCATCGCCAAGGCCGTTGCCGACCTCGGCCTCCACCCGGGCGTCTTCTCCCTCATCTACGGCCCGGGCAGCAGCATCGGCCAGGCCCTCGTGGCCGACCCCGCCATCAAGGCCGTCGGCTTCACCGGCTCCCAGAGCGCCGGCATCGCCCTGATGCGCACCGCCGCCGCACGCCCCGAACCCATCCCCGTGTACGCGGAGATGTCTTCCCTGAACCCGGTCTTCGTCTTCCCCGGCGCCCTGAACGGCTCCGCCGAACAGATTGACGCACTGGCACAGCAGTACATCACCGCCGTCACCGGCAGCTCCGGCCAGCTCTGCACCTCCCCCGGCCTGCTGTTCGCCCCCGCCGGCGAGGCAGGCGACAAACTGGCTGCCGCCGTCGGACGCGCTGTCTCCACCTGCGCCGGACAGACCATGCTGACCGCAGGCATCGCCGGCTCCTGGAACACCGGAACGGAGGCGCTCGGCGCCGCCGAGAACGTGACCGTCGTCGGCACCGGAACCCCCGGCCCCACCCAGAACGCCCCGGCCCCGGCCATCTACGGCACCGACATCAGCAACTTCATCAGCAACGAGGTGCTGCACGCGGAAATCTTCGGCGCAGCGTCCCTGGTGATCCGCTACTCCTCCGCCGAAGAACTCATTCAGGCCACCAACCGGATCGAAGGCCAGCTCACCGCTTCCCTGCAGCTCACCGAAGAGGACTACCCGACGGCGGCACAACTGATCCCCGCTCTGGAGCAGAAGGTGGGACGCATCATCGTCAACGGCTGGCCCACCGGCGTCGAAGTGGGACATGCCATGGTCCACGGCGGACCCTTCCCCGCCACGTCCGACACACGCACCACCTCAGTGGGTACGCTGGCCATCAACCGGTTCCTCCGGCCGGTCGCCTACCAGAACCTGCCCCAGGAACTGCTGCCCGCACCGCTCAAGGACGCCAACCCGTGGCAGCTGAACCGCCGCATCGACGGTGACGTGGTCCCCGCTGATCAGGTTCCCGCTGCAGAGAAAGAGGAGGTCAACGCGTGACCGCCCAGCCGACAATTGCCCGCGTGGAAGTGGTCCCGGTTGCGGGCTACGACAGCATGCTGATGAACCTCAGCGGCGCCCACGGGCCGTTCTTCACCCGAAACGTGGTCATCGTGACCGACTCCGACGGCCGGACCGGCCTCGGCGAGGTCCCGGGCGGCGAGAAGATCCGCACCACCATCGAGGAAGCCGGCACCCTGATCGCCGGCAAGCCGGTGGCCCGCTACCGCTCCCTGCTGCGGGAGATCGCCGCCGAGTTCGCCGACCGCGACGCCGGCGGCCGCGGGCTGCAGACCTTCGACCTGCGCACCACCGTCCACGCTGTCACCGCCGTCGAATCCGCACTGCTGGACCTGCACGGGCAGTTCCTGGGCGTTCCGGTGGCCGAACTGCTGGGCGACGGACAGCAGCGTACGTCTGTACCCATGCTCGGGTACCTGTTCTTCATCGGTGACCACAAGCGGACGGAACTGCCCTACCTCGTGGAGGAGGCGCCGTCGGACCGCTGGGCAGAGCTGCGCCGCCAGGAGGCCATGACTCCCGAGGCCGTGGTGGCGCTGGCCGAAGCCGCGCAGGAACGTTACGGCTTCAGCGATTTCAAGCTCAAGGGCGGCGTGCTGTCCGGCGACGACGAGGTGGACGTGGTCACGGCCCTGGCCAAGCGCTTCCCGGATGCCCGCGTCACGCTGGATCCGAACGGCGGCTGGCTGCTGGAGGAGGCCATCCGGCTGGGCAAGCGGATGCAGGGCGTGGTGGCCTATGCCGAGGATCCCTGCGGCGCAGAGGGCCGCTTCTCCGGACGCGAGGTCATGGCCGAGTTCCGGCGCGCCACGGGTCTGAAGACGGCCACCAACATGATCGCCACGGACTGGCGGGAGATGTCCCACGCCATCCGAAGCAACGCCGTGGACATCCCGCTGGCGGACCCGCACTTCTGGACCATGCACGGCTCGGTCCGGGTGGCGCAGCTGTGCAACGAGTTCGGCCTGACCTGGGGCTCGCACTCGAACAACCACTTCGACATCTCACTGGCCATGTTTACGCACACCGGCGCGGCAGCACCCGGCGAGATCACCGCACTGGACACGCACTGGATCTGGCAGGACGGACAGGGCCTCACCAAGAACCCGCTCCAGATCAAGGGCGGCGCCATCGAGGTTCCGGCTGCGCCCGGGCTCGGAATTGAACTGGACCGCGACGCGTTGGACAAGGCGCACCAGCTGTATCTGGAGCACGGACTGGATGCGCGCGACGACAGCATCGGCATGCAGTACTACATCGACGGCTGGTCCTTCGACCCGAAGCGGCCCTGCCTGGTCCGGTAGTACTGGAGTTACAGACCTTCCGCACGGCCGGACCTCCTCGCGCAATCTCGCGCAACCCGCGCAACGGGAGCCGGCCGTGCGGAATAACATGAATTGAAGGGTCAAGAGTGGGCGGCGTTGTCTCCGGAATTCTCATCGTTTCGGCAGTCATCGCCGTCGGTTACCTCGCTGCCAGGTTCGGCATTCTGGGGCCCGAAGTGCAGGGTGCACTGACTCGCACCGCCTTCTACATCACCAACCCCGCCCTGCTGTACACCGTGGTGGCCGGCTCCGACATCCGGGCCGCACTCGGAACCGATGCCCCGCTGGCGCTGCTTTCGGCAGCGGCGGTGGGGCTTCTCTATTGGCTGCTGAGCTTCCTGTTCTTCCGGCGCCCCGCCGCGGAGACCGCCGTCGGCGCGATGGCCAGCAGCTACGCCAACGCCAACAACATCGGCATTCCGGTCTCGCTGTACGCCGTCGGCACGGCCCAGCACGTGGCGCCGGTGCTGCTGGTGCAGCTCCTGGTCATGGCCCCGTTTTACCTCACGCTGCTGGGGATCTTCTCCGGTGCCCGGATTTCGTGGAAGAAAGTGCTGCTCCAGCCGCTGTCCAACCCCATGATCATCGCCTCCGCGCTGGGCGTGGTGGTGGCTGTGACCGGCTGGAACGCGCCGGAACTGCTGCAGAAGCCCATTGACATGCTGGCGGGCGGGGCTGTCCCCATGGTGCTGCTTGCCTTCGGCCTTTCCCTTGCCGGCCGCGCTCCGCTGCGGAAGGACGACGGCCGGACGGAGACGCTGGTGGCCACATTCCTGAAGATCGCCGGCATGCCTTTGGTTGTCTGGCTGCTGGGCCGGTTTGTCTTCGGGCTCGAGGGGCAGCACCTGCTGGCCAGCGTGATCATGGCGGCCCTCCCCACCGCGCAGAATGTCTTCCTCTTCGCCTCCCCCTACGGCCGGGGCATGAGCGTGGCCCGCGACGTCATCCTCTGCACCACCATCCTGTGCGTGGGAACGCTGCTGGTTGTTGCGTGGGCCGTTGGGTAGATCGTTTGCTCTTCCTCTTCTTCATGGCGGCGGAGGAAGTTGGAGCAGCAGCAGCTAGCCGGCCGGTGCCGGTTCCAACGCATCGAGGATCAACTCCAGCCCGTAGGCGAATTCGTTGCCGTAGTCGTAGCCGGGCTGCATGACGACCTGCGTGGCGATCTCGACCATGTGCGGGTATTCCCCGGTCGCGAACCGTTCCATGATGGGACCGGCCACCTCCGCCATCGGCTCATTGCCTGCTATGGGCAGTGCGGCTTCCTGCAGGGCGAACCCGTAGATGTAGCTGTCCAGCAGCGAGTAGGCCCGGGCGGTCTGTTGCACGGTAAAGCCCGCGGCACGCAGTGTCCCCAGCGTTGCCTCGTGGTGCTTTAGGGTCGCCGGGCCGGGAGCTTTGCGGGATTCCAGCAGCCCGACCGCCCACGGATGCCGGTGCAGCACTTCGCGCGCCGAGTGGGCCCGCCGGCGCATCTGTTCCTTCCAGTCACCTCCAGCTTCCGGTGTATCGATCTCGGTGAAGACGAGGTCCACAAGGCCGTCAAGGATCTGGTCCTTGTTGGCCACGTAGTAGTACAGAGTCATCGGCTTGGTGCCCATGCTCTGGGCCAGAGAACGTATCGACAGGGCAGTGATACCGTCCGTATCCGCCAACTCCAGAGCCTTCTGCAGGACCTTCTCGCGGCTGAGCCCCGCCCGGCCCCTGCTGCCCGTGCCTGCGTCCTTCAATCTCTGCTCCTCCCGGCCCTTCCGCTTGCGTACATCGTACGATACTCTTTTCGTACAGCGTACGAAAGTCAATTACCCCCATGGACGGGAACGATATGAAAATGCAGGGGCACTCTCAACGACAGGGCACCAGGACCGTCGGGGACATGCGCGCTATCGTTCGGGAAACCTACGGTGGGCCGGAGGTGCTCCGACTGGAACGGGTGCCCCGCCCTGTTGTCAACGGCGACGACGTGCTGATTCGCGTCAGGGCGGCCGGCGTCGACCGCGGAGTCTGGCACATGATGACCGGCCTGCCGTACCTGGGCCGTGTCGCATTCGGCGTCCGGAAACCGAAGGACCCGGTTCTCGGCCTGGATCTCGCAGGAACGGTAGAAGCCGTAGGCCCCGACGTCACGCGGTTCGCCGTCGGAGACGCGGTGTACGGCAGCGGCCGCGGCTCCTACGCCGAATTCGCTGTTGCACCCGAGGCCAAACTGGCCGCGAAGCCCCAGTCACTCTCCTTCGAGCAGGCCGCAGCGGTGCCGGTCTCCGCGGTCACTGCCCTTCAGGGCCTGCGCGCCGGGAACATCAGGGAGGGGCAGAAGGTGCTGGTCACCGGCGCGTCCGGCGGCGTCGGCAGCTACGCGGTCCAGCTGGCCAAAGCCTACGGTGCGCAGGTTACCGGAGTCTGCAGTACTGGCAAGGTCGGGTTTGTCCGCGCCCTCGGCGCGGACCACGTTATCGACTACACCCGTGAGGGCTTCGCAGACGCTGGCCCGTATGACCTCATCCTGGACATCGCGGGAAACCCGCCGATCTCGCGCCTGCGCCGGGCCCTAACAGCTAACGGAACGGCCGTCATCACCGGCGGCGAGGGCGGCGGGAAACTGACCGGAGGCCTGCACCGCCAGCTGGGCGCCCTGGCACTGTCACCTTTCATCGGCCAACGGCTGACCATGTTCCTCGGCCTCGTCCGCGCCGCCGACCTCCTGGACCTCACCCCGCTCATTGAGGCCGGCAAAATAACCCCAGCCCTCGACCGGGCCTTCACGCTGGCTGAGGCTAGGGACGCGCTCCGGTTCCTGGAAGACGGCAAGGTGTCGGGCAAAGTGGTGCTCACCATCTGACGGCCGTGATCCGCAGTCGAAACGAAAGCTTTCGCCAGGGAGCTTCATGGCAAATTTTGTCGTGACTAAGTGTGAGTTTTGTGAGTTAGGCGCTTTGCAAGGGTATTGGGTGTTCTTAGGCCAAACCCGGTGGCCCTCTGGCCGGGACACGGAATGCGGCGACTGATGGTAGCGCCACCCAACGCTGCCACAGCCACGGGATACCAGACGTCCGGCCTGTAGGTTGACGAAACGCCGATTATCGGCGTTCCGTAAGCAGTGAGAAAAAGGGGCGCCGGGCTTCGTGATTAATGCACGAAGGCAGGAACGTACGAGTCGTTGAACGGCTCGAACCAGTCCTTCAGCTCCATGGGGGCGAGGCCGAGCTGCATGTTGAGTTCAAAATCGCCTTCGAACCCGTCCATCGCATTCTGGTAGAGCATTTCGCTGTCCGTATCTTCGAGCATGAGTTCTTCAAGCCGGCCGCGCCAGCCGTCGGCCAGGTCCAGCCCGTACAGGTCCTGGATGACTTCCACCTGGTCCAGCAGGCACCGGACCGCAAGCTCCTGGGCCACGCAGGACGGGTGGGTCCAGCCGCGGACCAGCGCACTGGCCATGTCTGTGGCAATAACCAGAAACCGCTGGGCGAACCGGATATGGTATTTCCCGGCGTGCCTGGGCGGCAACCCGGATAGCACGAAGCTGCCGGCGATGTCCTGCCGGGTGACCTCATCAAGTCCGCGCAATTCGGCGATGTCCTCGAAGAGCTGGTCGATTAGGACGGCTGATGCCTCCCAGAGCGCGCCAGCCAGCAGTTTTGCCTGGAACAGGCTTTTGTCCCGCTGCTCCGGGGTGACCGACTCCATCCAGTCCACGTCCCAGGTCTCCAGGTCGTTTCGTTCATCAGCGTTGAGGTCCTCCGGGCTCGGCTTGTACCCCAACTGCTCAAGGCTGATGCCGGTCAGCTCCTCACCGACATGGATCAGGTACTCGACATAGTTCTCGTGCTCTGGAGTCATGCGCCCGATGCTACAGGTCCAAGCCGACGCTCCTGCCGAGACCCGGATAGCACCCGTGACGGTCCGCCGGGCCGGCAGTGCCTTGGAACCATCCCTGGCCCTTCGCAGATTGAGGACACGTTCGTCCAGATACCGTCTGGACGATGGGACACCATGCAGGCGGAGACCAGCTCCCACGGCACGGACCGTCCCCTCTACCTGGGAGCCGCGACCAATATCGCCGCGCCCGTTGAAGCTGATGCGACCGGCCGCCGTGTCAGCGCTCCGGAAACGCCTGACGGCAGTCCTGGCGGCTCAGCTCCGCCTCCAGCCCGGACGGGTTCGAACGGGACCCCCGGACAGCTCGTCCCGGGCTTCGTTTTCCCTCAGCGCGTCCTTACAAGCGCAAGGCGGTTTCGTCCGGAGTCGCCAGCGTCAGCACGGCTTCCTCCACCGTTTCGTGGTCCTCCAGCTCGCGCTCGATCCGACGCAGGGTCACGGCTACCTCGTGTTCCCGGTGGTCGCCCTGCAGGTCCACGGCCGCGACGACGTACAGCTTGCGGGGGCCGACGAACTCCATGTGGAGGTAGGTGAGCCGGGCAATGTCCCGGTGTTCGAGCACGCGCCGGGCCATGGAACGTTCGATGTCGGGGGTTACGCCCTGGCCCACCAGGAACCGCCGGTTGCGGTCGATCAGCACAACGGCAACAACCGCCAGCAGAACGCCGACGACTATCGAGCCCACAGCGTCCGGCAGAGGCGACCCGGTGACCTGGTGCAGGAGCACGCCGGCAAACGCGATCACCAGGCCAATGAGCGCGGCAGCGTCTTCCGCAAAGACGGCGCGCAGAGTGGGATCGGAGCTAATCAGGACCTGCTCCAGGGTGTGCCGTTCCAGCTCATGGGCTGCCTCCCGGGTCTGGCGGAAAGCCTGCACGAAGGAAATTCCTTCGAGGACAAAGGCCACGGCCAGGACCACGTACGCCACCAGGAAGTCGGACGCGGGCTCCGGGGCGAGAATCTGCTGGATGCCGTGCATGATGGACACCACCGCCCCTGCGGTGAAGAGCCCGAAAGCGGCGAACATCGACCAGACATATGCTTCCCGGCCATAGCCCATCGGATGGCTTTCATCCCGCGGACGGCGGGAGCGCCGTTCCGCCACGAAGAGGAACACTTGGTTGCCGGTGTCTGCCCAGGAGTGCGCGGCTTCTGCGGTCATGGAGGCAGATCCGGTGAGAACGGCAGCCACAGACTTCGCGGCGGCAACGAGGGCGTTCGCCGCAAAGGCGATGATGACAGTCAGCAGTGTGGAGCCGGGGTCTTCTCGCTTCTCGAATGCCGCCATGGGGATACCGTACCCAACCGGAGGGAAATGATTCCTGGCGATAGTACGCCCCGATGATCCAAGGGCGGTAACGGGCCGAAAACCTCGTAAGTTTAGGGAATCTCCATTATCGGCGTTCGCAACGCCCGCGGGAGGGGCGTGAAAGGGACCTTCCTTACTGTCCGTTTCCCACCCAAGCGAGGCCGGAATCAAGCTGCCCTGCCCGCCGAATCAGGATCCCTGGTTCCGGTGCAGTTACTCGACGGACGCGTCGGCGGATGGGATTCTAGACTAGGGCAGCCAGCCCTCGGCTCGTCGGTCTCCTGCTCCGGGACACGTCAAGGCCATCTGGAACTGAGGTAAAGAAGTGAATTCCGCTGCAATCCCTGTTACCGCCGTCCGTGTAGCCGAGCTGGTTCCCGAAGGCGAACCGATGCCGGTCTACGTGCACGTCATTGACCACCCCGACGCGCGTGTACTGGTGGACACGGGCATGACTCAGCTTCATCCCGCGGTTGCCGACATGGATCCCCGCCTTTACCCGCTAGAGGAACAGGACTTCGACGTCCAAAGCGTCGACATCGTCGTCAACACCCACCTGCACTTCGACCACTGCGGAGGCAATCACCTCTTCGCGGGCAAGCCCATCTACGTTCAGCGTCAGGAACTCGACGACGCCCGCAACCAGAACGACTACACCATCCCTGAATGGGTGGATCCACCCGGAATTCATTACGTTCCGGTCGACGGCGAGTTGGAACTGCTTCCCGGGCTGCGACTCCTTTCAGCGCCAGGCCACACCCAAGGCTCACAAATCGTTGTCATCGACGGAGAAGAAGGCCCGACTATCATCGCTGGCGATACGGCAGTCTGGTTCGACGAAGTCGATAAACCCCACACGCACGGCCAGCTACTGGTGCGTTCCCTGAACCCTGCATTGGTTTGGCTCACGCACCAGCACAAGCCATGGACGTCAGAAACCCCAGCCTCACGGTGAACCACCACCAAGAGTGAAATTAAAATTCCCGGCGACGGCCCGGCAGCCCGACCGAACGCCATCAGCCGCTGATGGCCTGTGCTTTAGCCGTTGAAACCAGTACCTGCGCCAGGCCCAGCTGACCTGCCCCCCTTTATCGGCACCGCGCCGGCGTCGTCCTTTACGCCGTCATCATCTGGCTACCGCAATAAGGAGACACGCCCTAGTCAGGGCTCCGGTACTCGGCCTCGCCTGCAGGTGGAGAATGACTCGTCCGACTACTCCCCCAGGTTGACGAAATGTCCCTTAGCGTTCAAGTGTGCTGAAAAAGCAGCCGGTTCGGGCTTCCACGGTCAGCGCACGAAGGCTGGAACGGACGAGTTGTTGAAGGGTTCGAATCAGTCGTTGAGGTGGTCGGAGTTCCGCTCCCCGGCGTCGCCCGGCGCACGCCTCGGCGTGCGGAGTTTTCAGGAGGTGCAGCATACATTGAGGTGGAGATGACACGATAGCTCGATGAAGTCCGGAAAACCCCTGCCTAGACGTTGCCTGTTGCTAGGTACGGCTGCTACTACGGTGGGCGGCGCGCTGGCCCTGTCCGCCTGCTCGGTTTCACCCGCGGGCAGCACCACCGTCCCGGCGACTCCCGGTGCTTCAGCGCCACCCGGCCGTCCCTTCCGGATCGGGAAGCTGAGCGAGGTTAACGTAGGCGACACCGCCACCGGGAAAGCCAATGGAAGGACCATCGTTGTCTTCAGATCTGAAGACCGCACGGTCGTGGCTTATGACGCAACGTGCACACATGCCGGTTGCGCGGTGGCGCCTGCCGGTATGAATTTTGAATGTCCCTGTCACGGCTCCGCTTTCAACGGATCGGACGGCAGCGTCATCACCGGGCCGGCGCGCAGCCCGCTCCTGCCTCTCACCGCCGCAATCGACGGGGATTGGATCACGGTCATCGCGTGACAATTTGGGCATCAAGGGGAACGTGGCGCTTCGCTTCGGCTCTCGGTCTGCTCTCTGAGACTCTAAGCCCAGATGCGCCTGAGGGCGTCGGCAGCTTCGGTCGTCTTTGGTTCGCACGGCCGGGCATGCCGGCTGGTCCTGGGAGGCCATCGCATTGTGCCTTGGCATGAGCAAACAAGCTTGTCCACCGCAAAACACGGGAAGCGCTAATCCCTGGCCAGGCGTCGGAACTTATCCGCCCTCTTGCCAGGGCCCAAGCTTCCATGCCGCTCCACTCCCCTGCCCCAGGTTGACGGAATCATTATTTTCGGCGTTTTGTGAGTCTGGTCAAGACACGCCGTCAGCCGATGCCGCGGACGGCCACACTACCATTCGACACTGTCACTGAGGGCGCTCCCAAGCCGGGTGGTTGCCCTCATCCCGGCAGACATACATTATCGAAACGAGCAAGTTCCGATGAGGAGTGAAGCGAAAAGGTGACACTTGATTCCACAGCCCGCCTGGCAAGGATCGAAGCCTCGCGGGATCTACAGGATGCGTTGGCGCTGTTCGATGAGCTGCCGGCCGTGAAGGTTGCTGAAATGCATGGTGAATGGAAGGGATCGGGAGTCGAAACGGGCAACGCCTTCGACGGCCTCCTTGAAAAGTTCGGCTGGTGGGGGAAGCGGTTCTACGACGCCGACAACGCGCACCCTCTGGTCTTCGAAGACAAGCGCGGCAAGTTCAACGTGAACCCAGCCGGCTTGCCGATGGGGTTCTTGGTTCGGAATGCCGCGGTCTTGCACAACGGCGCGGTGGCGACTATCGCCAAACGCGTTCTTCGACTGCGACGGACTAACGAGCCGCGTGCGCGGCTGCGGATGATCGAGTACCGCGGAGTCGTGACCGGGACCATGTCCTACGATGCGCTGCCGATCTACGATCACTTCCGACAGATCGACGACAACACACTGCTGGGTGTCATGGACCTGCGGGGCGCGACCGCTCCGTTCGTCTTCCTCCTGCGACGGACGGGATCGTCGGGTGAGCCCGCGTGAACCTCTGGAGAAGCTCACGGCAGCTGATCGTTCTCCTCTCATGTCGACCAGACAAGGTGCTAGACGACATTGATAAAGGCCTGGCGAAGAGGAGGCGTTTAGTCGTCCTAGGTGGGCGAGCAATGCACGCGCTACGGCGCTTGTCTCCCGCGGTGGTATGGCGGATTGCCGGGATAGTGGGAGCATGCCGACCGTCCCCACCGGTCCCGTGAAGAAGAAGGGCGCACCCAGCGAACGGGGTGCGCCCTTTCTCGTGTGGCTCGAAACGGCTCGAGCAGCGGAAGCGGACACGTCTTTCTTCCATCTGCCGCCATCATGCCCACGTTGGCTACAGGGTGCCGTCCGACCCCCAACTGCTGCCATGTTTGATGACCACGTGTTCCCTGCTGTCGAACACCCTGCGTCCGGAGCCTGTATCAGGAAGGACCCATAGGACGCCGATCTCACTGGTGAGCACGACAGTTGCCTCGTATGCGGGATTACCGAATTCGGCTACGGTTACACGGTCCCCGGCTTGGAAGTGCAGCCAGTTTTGTCCAAGGGTGTCCTGGGCCAAGGTTCATCTTCCTTTCTCTTTTGCAGGGACTACCTTGCTGTCATGCGGTTATGCGCGGAGGTCTCGTGCTGTTCGCATAGCATGCCTGTGTAGTGCCATGCGTATTCGGAGTACGCTGCCGAAAACTTCTGGACGAAAGCCAGCACGTAGTTCAGGGTCCGCCCGCGTCGTGATCGTCGGATGGTGGGACGGGCCTGCAGGCTTCGCACTGCCTACCC
This sequence comes from Arthrobacter sp. BGA-UO-ETr-C19, assembly GCF_059568005.1. Lineage (NCBI taxonomy): Bacteria > Bacillati > Actinomycetota > Actinomycetes > Micrococcales > Micrococcaceae > Arthrobacter > Arthrobacter sp. BGA-UO-ETr-C19. Next base: position 47,573 of record NZ_JCAQPC010000017.1, on the reverse strand, counting down.
CGCGCCTGTGTTGTCGGTGTCGCGGAAGAACGGTTCATGCTTTCCGGTCCTGATTTGAATGGTCTTGATTTCGGTGAATTCGTCAAAGCCGGCCTGGCCCATTTCCCTGCCGTAACCGCTGTTCTTGACGCCTCCGCCGGGCAGCTGGGGTGCCCCGTCGATCGTCGTGTTGATCCATACCGTGCCGCTGCGCAGGGCGCGTCCTACGGACAGAGCGGTATCGATGTTTTTGGACCAAATGGTGTTGGCCAGTCCGAACTCCACGGCGTTGGCAAGCGAGATGGCTTCGTCGGTGTCAGCGAACCGGGTCACGGTGAGTACGGGGCCGAAGATCTCTTCAAGGAAGGCGGGGTTCGCCGGGTCCACCTGGTCGAGAATGGTTGGTGCGACGAAGTAGCCCTGCTGCAGTTCTGCCGTCTCAAGCTGCTTTCCGCCTGTGATGACTTTCGCTCCCCGTTCCTGGGCCACGTTGATGTAGTCCAGAACGGTTTTCAGGTGATCGGCGTGGATCAAAGCCCCAATGTCGGATTCCTCGTTCAGGGGCTGTCCGACGGCGAGCCGCTGGGCGCGCTGTACGAGGGCGGCCAGGAATGTGTCCGCAATCTCCTCATGGACGAGCAACCGGGCTCCAGAGACGCAGCACTCACCCTGATTGAAGAAGACGCCGAAAAGGACACCTTCGACTGCTTCGTCAATGTTGGCATCGGGGAAGACAATTGTTGCGGCCTTGCCGCCGAGCTCCATGGAGAGCCGCTTACTGTTTACTCCGGACGCCTCAATAATCCTCCGGCCCACAGACGTACTGCCTGTGAACGACAGTACGTCCACGAATTCGGACTCAGCCAGCTGCTGGCCGACCACTGATCCACGCCCGGTGACTACGTTGAACACGCCTGCGGGTACCCCTGCCTCTGTAGCCAGCCTGGCTATCTCCATAGTTGTTCCCGAGGTAACCTCAGCTGGCTTGGCAACGGCTGTGCAGCCGGCAGCCAGAGCGAAGGGCAGTTTTTGCATCAGCAGCAACAACGGAAAATTCCAAGGCGTGATCATTCCTACGACCCCGGCCGGTTCGCGTGTTACAAGTCCTGTGAACCCGGGGCCGAGGTTGGTGTGGACGTCGCCGTGCATGGTCAGTGCCAACGCGGCAGCGTATTCGGTGAGGCCGATGCTGCCCTGGACGTCTCCTCGGGCAAGACGCAAGGGTTTGCCGGTTTCCTCTGCCTCGATACGGGCCAGTTTTTCGAAGTCACGCTGCATCAACGCCGCCAGCCGGTTGAGGACCCGGGAGCGATCCTGTCCGGACAGGTGGGGCCAAGTTCCTTCGTCGAAGGCGTCCCGGGCTGCCTTGATGGCTTCTTTGGTCTCTTCTGCTGTCCCCGAGGAGTATCGGGCAACCAGCTGGCCCGTGGCTGGAGAGTTGCGGTCAACTGTCTTGGACCCCTGGGCGCGTTCACTCCCGCCGATGTAATGACCGTAGGTTCGGAACTCCGTTTCGGTTGGTGCTGTTTGGACGTTCAGGTCGACGTTCACGTCAGTCTCCTATTCGAATGGTGATATCTGCTTGGCGCAGGCCGGGCTTGCTCTCGGTCGACGCTTAGTCGGAACTGGAAGGGATTGGTGCGTCTGGCCTAAGCAGCCCGTTGTCGCGCAAATCCTGCCAGAGTTGTCCGGGGATGCGGAGTTCCAGAAAGTCGGCGCTGTTTTGTTGTTGCTCGGGAGTGCGTGAGCCGAGGCAGATGCTGGCCACGGCAGGGTGGGAAGCGGCGAATTGAAGGGCGGCCGCGGGAAGCGGGACGTCGTGGCTTCTGCAGATGGCTTCGATGCGCCCGGCACGGTCCATGACGTCCTTGGGGGCGGGACCGTAGTTGAATTTTGCTCCTTGAGTTGGGCCGGTTGCGAGTATTCCGCTGTTGTATACCCCGCCCAGCACGACTCCGACGCCCCTGCTTTCACACAGGGGCATCAAGTCGTCGAGCGGTTCCTGCTCCAAAAGTGTGTACCGGCCGGCAAGGAGCACGCAGTCCGCATCCGTTTCCTTGACCGCGTCAAGACAAACATCAGCTTCGTTCACCCCAAACCCAATGGCCGACACGACTCCCTCATCCCGGAGCTTTACCAAGGCAGGAAAGCCTTCATCTACTGCCTGGCGGAACATCTCGGGCTGGTTGCCGCCGTGGGTGTAGCGGTCAACATCGTGCATGTAAACGATGTCGAGGTGATCGGTCAGCAGTCTTTTAAGGCTGTCCTCAACCGAGCGCATGATGCCGTCATACGAGTAATCGAAGGCAGCGGCAAAGGGGGCAGGATCCTTCCATAACCCTGAGTCGATGGTTGCAGGGTTAGCCGGCGTCAGGACTCTGCCGGCTTTTGTCGATAGGACGTAGTCTGCCCTGGTGCGCCCTTGGAGGGCACGGCCCAGCCGCAGTTCGCTGAGTCCGTGCCCGTACAGCGGCGCGGTATCAAAGGTTCGGAGTCCGAGGACCCATGCCTGATCGACGAGCTCCGTGGCGGTAGCGTCGCTGATGGGTCGGATGAAATTTCCGATGATCGTAGCGCCGAAGGACATCGTGGTCAGCTCAAGGTCGCTTCGGCCCAGGGGACTTTTGCGCTGTGCCCGCATCTCGGATTTCCTAGGACCGCTGGCCTGCCACTGCCGGATGAGCAGTTGCGCCATTGCTGGAGTAATGGGGCTGGACGGGCTTGCCGAGCCGGGCTGATTCGTAGATCGCGGCGATGATCTCCAATGACTTCAGCGCTTCTTCACCGGTAACGGCCGGTTCGGTGTCATTGAGGACTGCTGATACAAAGTCGGCGACCTGCAGCCTGTGGTATGGCATAAGTTCGGCGTTGATCTGTGCGATGGGGATGTTGATGCCGAGACCCTTGTCGAAGAGGTCAACATGGGTTTCCTCGCCCGGGATGGCCCAGAGATCGCAGACACCCTCCGATCCTTCAGGAAATTCGCTGACACTGGCCGATGCGCCGTTCTGGCCGATGATGTGCACGCGCGCCCCAAGGCTGGGATCAGCTCCGGTGGTCGCGTGGACTGTTGCGACAGCGCCCGATGCGAAGCTAAGGGTTGCGACGGCGACGTCTTCGACCTCGATTTCACCGGTGAAAACCAGCGTCCGGATTTGAGCGCTGACTTCGACCACGTCCCCCATGTACCACTGGAGCAGGTCGATGTAGTGAATGCCCTGCGTCATGAGGACCCCGCCACCATCTGTCTCCCACGTCCCGCGCCACGCGGCCGAGGAGTAGTACGCCGAATCCCTGTGCAGCAGAATTGAACAGCTCCCCAGGATGGGCTGGCCGATGCGCCCGTCGTCGAGGGCTGCACGAAGTTCCCGGGCTGCCGGCCAGAAACGGCGCTGGAACAGGACACCCAGTTTCACTCCGGCTTCATCGGCTGCGGCGGTCATGCGTCGGGCTGACTCCGAGGATATGGCGATGGGCTTTTCGCACAGAATATGTACCCCCCGGCCGGCGGCTTCGACGACAACCTGCTCGTGGGTTGGATGGGGTGTGCAGACACTGATGATGTCCACACCCAGGTCCAGCAATTTAGTAATGCTGTCGACTGCATTAGGGATCCGCCGGTCAGCTGCGAACTGCTCTGCACGGCCGAGGTCAACATCGCACACACCGATGACCTCGGCGTCCTCCAGCGAATCGTAGGCCTGGAAATGGTTGTCGGCGATGTTGCCGCAGCCGGCGATCCCGACCCTTAGTTTCTTGTTCATGTCATCTTCTCCTTGGCGTCTTCGCCTTCTGGGTAATGGGTTGTCGAGTTAGGTGGGAGTATTTCCGGCGCTGCTCGGCGACGTGCCTCTCCCGGGGTCATGCGACTGCGGTGCCGCGCCTGCGGTCGACCGTTGCGGCGATCGCCAGGATGACGATGAGGCCGTACAGAATGGGCTGGTAAGCAGAATCGACGCCGACGAGGTCAAGGCCGACCCGCAGCAGGGCGATGACCAGGGATCCGAGCAAAATCCTCCCGATTCCGCCGATTCCGCCTGATATGGCGCATCCTCCGACGATGACGGCCGCGATGCTGGGCAGCAGCAGGGAGTCGGACGTTGTGGCCCCTGCCGACTGCAGCTGGGCTACCTGAAAGACAGCGGCCAGGCCGGAGAACGCGCCGGACAGCGCGAAGATCAGGACCACTACCCTCGTCGTGCGGATGCCACTGAAGGCTGCGGCGCGCTCATTGAACCCGATGGCGCGGATCTGGCGGCCCAGGGGGAACACCTTCAGGACGGCCATCAGCGCTCCGGTGAGCAGCAGGACGATGAGGAAGGAGATGGGAATTCCGTACAGGCGGAACGAGATCCATTCCACGTTGCCGTATCCGGTAGTCACGAGGATGGAGTCTGCTCCGGAAAGCCAGAGGGCGAGACCTGCGAAGACGCCGAGGAACCCCAGGGTAACGATGAACGACGGGAGCTGGGTAACTACGTGAACGACGCCGATGAGGAGGCCGAGTAGCGTTGACAGGATCAGGACTGCGGGTACTGCCCCGGCCCCCAGGGTATCGAGCATTTTGGCCAGCAGGACGCCGGCGAGGCTCGCCAGTCCGGCGTTGGCCAAAGTGATGCGTCCGGTTAGGACGATGAGTCCCTGGGCGATAGCCAGCAGTACCAGCGGAGCGGATTGTTCCAGCAGGGACATGAGACTGGGGAACCGCAGGAATGAGCTGTCGTAGATACTGACGATGACGACCAGGGCAATGAGCACCAGCAGCGGAGCGACGCCCATGTGGTGAAGTCGTTTCAGCCTGCTGTCCGCCGGTGCCGTGGGTGACGTTTGAGGCGTCGTGTCAGTGGTCAGGGAGTGCTGTCCAGTCATGGTTAGACCATCTTTTCGAGTACATCGGTACGGTGGGGCCGGTTTCCGGGCGTACTCGCCATCTCACCGGTGATGCGTCCGTCTTTCATCGTCAAAACGCGGTGGCTCATCGAAATCCCTTCTTCAAGGGTGTCTGCGATGAGCAGGACTGCCAGGCCCTTGGCGGCAAGGTCCCTGATCAGTGCGTAGACGTCGGCTTTTGCGCCTACGTCGAGGCCACGCGTGGGGGTGTCCAGGATCAGGAGTTTGAGGTCCGGATCCAGGAGCCATTTGGCCAGGACTACCTTTTGCTGGTTACCGCCGGACAGGTTGCGGATCGGGGTATCCGGAGAAGGCGTTTTGACGCGCAGGGTCTCTATCCAGCTCCGCACTGTCTTTTTTTCCAGTGCGGGATTGAGGACAGGACCGGCGCTGATCTGGTCGGGGTGGGCCAGTGTCAAGTTCTCCCCTACGCTCATGGCCAGCACCGCACCGTCCACCTTGCGTTCAGAAGGAATGTAGCCCACTCCCCTGCGGACGGCGTCGGCAGGGGTCCGGAGGTTCAGCGGCTGCCCGTCGAGGCGGATTGTGCCTCCGGCAGTGGGGATGGCCCCGAAGATGGCCCGGCCGATGTCTTCGCGGCCGCTCTCCTGCACGCCCATGAGGCTGACGACTTCACCCTGGGCGATCGTGAAGGACACGTCGTGGAAAGACCTGCCCGAGAGGTTGCTGACTTCCAGCCGTACCTCCGGCCGGGCTTCAAGCTGGCGGGATTCGTGATAGTACCCGGCATGGTGTTCGTGTCCGACCATCATGGAAAACATCTGGTCCATGGTCACTTCACCTGGGACGCATTCGCCTACGACTTCTCCATCACGCATCACGTATACGCGGTCGCAGATTTCCAGGACTTCCTCGAGACGGTGGGAGACAAACACGACGCTGGCACGTTTGCGGAGTTCGCGCACGATCCGGAAAAGCGTCTGAATCTCCTCGTGTTCGAGCACGGATGTGGGCTCGTCCAGAAGGATCACAGGATCGTGTCTGCCGCGCTGGCCCGAAGCCAGGGCTTTGGCGACCTCGACCATTTGCCGTTTCGCGAATGACAGTTGGTGGGTGGGTGTTTCGGCTTTCAACCCTCCTCCCACGATGTCCAGGTACTCCTGGGCCCGCCCGTTGAGCTTGGACCACTGGTAGATGCCATGCCTGACGGTGTCGCCTTCGTTGCCGAGGAGCACGTTCTCACCCACCGTGATGTTTTCCAGCAGGGATTGTTCCTGGAAAACCATGGCGATGCCGCGCTTGTTGGCCTCGGTAACGCCGCGCAGGACTACTTCTGAGTCCTGTGCCAGCATCGTTCCGCTATCAGGGCGCTGTATTCCGGTCAGGATCTTCAACAGTGTGGATTTCCCAGCGCCATTTTCTCCGATCAGGCCCACGACTTCGTGTTGACGGACCTCAAGGGAAACATCCTTCAGTGCGCGGACTCCGGGAAAGGACTTGGAGACCTGACGCAGTTCCAAGGCAGGAGCGGTGCTCATTTGACGACTCTCAATCTCTGTCGGGAACGCCACAGGGCGATGGTGGCAGCGACGAGGACAACGACGCCCTGGACTGCCTGCTGGATGTAGGAACTGACGCCGCCGAGAACCATGGCGTTGGATATGGCGACGATGACGATGACGCCGACCACGGAGTGGATGACGCCACCTCGGCCACCTGTCAGGAGGGTTCCGCCGATGACGATGCCGGCGATGGTGGTGAAGAGGAGGCTGCCGCCGATTCCGACGTCACCAACTCCTGTCCGTGTCGTGGCCATCACTGCGGCAAGACCGGCGGCTGCACCTGCGACCACGAAGGACAACGTGCGGTACTTCTTGACTGGAATTCCGGAGAGCAGTGCAGTTTCCTCGCTGCCGCCGATGACGTAGGCATACCGCCCGAACCGGGTCCGGGTCTGGATGAACCATCCGATGGCCACAACCAGCACGGCCAGCCACACGACACCGGCAAAGCCTGCGTAGCTTTCGTTGGCCAGACTACGGACTCCGTCATCAAGAACGCGCGGTGGCTTTCCGCCGAAGAGCAGCAGGCCAATCCCGAGCCCTATCTGCCAGGTGCCTATCGTGACGATGAAGGAAGGCACCCTGAGGACGGAAACTGAAAGGCCGGCCAGAAGCCCCAGGGCGGCCCCGACGGCGCACCCTGCCGGGATAACCCACAACCCCAGGCTCAGAGTGTTGCGGTCATTTGCCAGGAGAAGGGCGCTGCTGAGTGAAGCCGCCGCCATGACGCCCGCCACGGACAGGTCGATGCCACCCATGAGGATGACAAAGGTCAGGCCGACGGCGACAACGACCGGAATGGCGCTTTGTTCCGCAACCGCCCGGAGGTTGTTGCCGGACAGGAAGGCCGGATTCACAAACAGCATTACCAGCACGATCATGACCAGGACGATCAGCGCCGCAAAGGGCACCTTATCCGAGTGCCGGGTTATCCATCCCGATGGGCTTTTGGTCTGTTTGAGGGCCTGTTCTGGGGGCCGCACCGCGGAAAGCTTCTCGGTCACTTGATCGGGTCACCCGTCTGCGACCAGATATCGGACAGGTTGAACTTCGAGATGTCTGCCGGGTCGGGGACGCTGGAAGTGGTGGAGGGGGTGATCGCCGGCAGCGGCTTGAGGTAGAAGGACCTGTGTTCCTTCGGTTCCTTGGCCGGATCGAATTCCCCGGTCGCGGCCGCCAGACCGATGGCCAGGCCGTAGGCGGCCTGTGCTGCGGCCGTGGACTGTGTCGTGGCAACGTACCCGCTCTTCTGATTCTCGACATTCTTGACCGCTTCGGCCAGGCCGTCGATGCCGGAGACCTTGATGGTGCCCTGCTTGCCTGCGTTCTTCACCGCCTCGAGCGCACCGAGTGCCATGGAGTCGTTGGCCGTCCAGACGCCGTTGATTTTATCCCCGTATTTGGTCAGGAAGGTCTGCGTCACGTTCTGGCCTTTGGTGCGGTCCCACTCTGCCGTCTGCTCCTCGAGCAGGGTGATGCCCGGGTACTCCTTCAAGGCTTTCTGCAGGCCCGCAAACCGTTCCTTGGCAGGCGGGTTGTCCAGGATCCCTTGAAGGGCGACGATGGAGCCCTTGCCGCCCATACTCTCAAACAACGCCTTGGCTGTGTCGTAGCCCTGCGGGACGCCGTTCACGGACATGTGGGCCACCCAGTGGGCCGAGCTGGTTTCGGGGCTCAGGCCGTCAGGCTTGTTCCACTGTGTGACCAGCCAGGCGCCGGCCTTTTCGGCTTCCTTGACCACAGAGGGGACCACGGAAGACTCGTTGGCATCGAGGTTGATCACAACGCAGCTGCCCCCCTTGGCAAGGATGGACTTGATTTGTCCCAGCTGCTTTGAGGAGTCGCCGTCGCTGGCAATCCACTGGTACTTCGACTCGAGGCCCTTGGAGGCAGCAAATTTACGGGCGGCTGCGTCGATGGAGACGTAGTACTCGTTTTCGAGGCCGCGACCTGACTGAACAAGGGTGACATCCTCCGGCTTGCAACTGCCGGTGGTCTTCTGTGCGTCCTGGCTTCCGGAGGTGACTGCACTGCCACAGGCGCTGAGCGCCAGCATTGCCGTGATAGCCCCGGCGGTGCCGGCGAAGCGAGAGAATCGGAAAATCTCCATTGGTTGTTCCTTCTCTGGAATGTGGGCCGTTCGGAGTAAAACAGGAAAACTGGTTCGTGCTCCGGGAGGACGGACACTCGACTGGGTTGTCCCTGGCTTCTTGAGCGGACGGCCTCGGCCGCTGCAAGTCCAAGAGGGTTCCTCGGTCTCCGAAACCTCCCGGCGTAGTAAGCGCTTACTCTGTGCTTGCCTTGATGGACTCTAGCTGGAAGGGAGGATGCTGAGTCGCAAAGTAAGCGCTTACTAAATTCAAGCACAGGTGATCTGGCTTACACAATAGTGTTGGTTTTTTGTTTTTTAAGGCGCGGGGGGCGCGGCGGTGGAATCCCTGATGACCACTTCTGCTTTGATCAGGGGCACCTCCGGGACCACGTATCCGTTGAGCCGTGCGCGGAGAATCTTCCAGGCTTCCTCGCCGAGCACAGCCCGCGGAGTGACAGCTGTGGTCAGCGCAGGTTGCGTGAATTTCGCGAACACAATGTCATCGAAACCGGTTACCGAGATGTCCTCCGGAACGCGCAGCCCGCGCTCCCTCAGCCGTGCGAGTACACCGCTGGCGACCAGGTCATTGAAGGCAATGATGGCGGTCGGGCCCTCTGCCAGGACTGCGTCTGTTGCGGCATATCCCCCCTCGATCGTAGGTTCGGCTGACAGGGAGGTCGCTTCGAGGCCCATCATGCGTGCCTGCTGAATCGCCCGCCAGCGCTCCTGGTTCTGCCAGGAGCTGGCGGGCCCGGCGAGATAGACAGCTTTTCGGTGGCCCAATGATGAGAGGTGATGGCAGATTTCAAGCATGGCGGAGAAGTTGTCCACCCCCACAGTCGGCAGGTCCACCCCGTATTCGACCCGGTTGATCAGGACAACCGGGCTGTTGTGGGCCGCAAGGGACTTCAGTCCTGCCGCGTCCATTCGGGAGGACTGAACGATGAGGCCTCCGGCCTGGGAAAGCAGATCCTCGCACATGCTGAGCTCCGTTTCCGGATCGCCCCCTGAGTCCGCGATGAGCATCCGGTAGCCATCTTTGGCGGCAGCAGCCTGTGCGGACCTGATGATGTCGTAGAAGTAGGGGTTTGCCAGGTCGGGAACCACGACGCCGATGCTGCGGTGGTGGCCTGAAGCCAAGTCCCTCGCTGCGCCGAATGGGCGATACCCAAGTGTGGAGGCGACGCGTTTGACCTCGGCGGCCATTGTCGCATTGACCGATCCGGTCCCTGCGAGAACGCGGGATACTGTCGCTGTGGAGACGCCAGCTTCCTTTGCCACCTGGTCTATGGTGACCCGCTGTCCGATCTGTTTCACGTTCCCGTCACCTTCCCTCTTCGTTCGGCCCTTACCGGTAGGGGCGCGTGTTACCGCCGTGCGCTGACGCCGACCACCTAGGGAGGGTACCGCCCCGGGCGTGGAAGGGGAGGCTTCCTCGCCCGGGACGGTGTACGCGGAACCAGGGGTTGCCATACCAGTGGCCGCAAGGCTCTTCTTCACCGCGGTCACGTTACCAGTAAAGACAACCTCCGAGCCTTCTTCGCTTTGGGCCGCCGGCACAGGAACCGGCTCCTAGTTCGATGCCCGGATCATATCGACCGCCTTCTCGGCGATCATGACCGTGGGTGCCTGGGTGTTGGAACTGACGATCCTGGGCATGATGGACGAGTCGACCACCCGCAGGCCCTCGAGGCCGTGCACCTTCAGTTCGGGCGAGACGACAGAGTCGTCGCTGGTTCCCATGGAGCAGGTTCCCACCGGGTGGTAGGACGTCCGCCCGTGGGACCGGACGAAGCGAACGTACTCATCTTTCGTGCTGACCTTTTCTCCACCGGCAAGGTGTTCGGCCTTGATGTGCGGTGCCATGGACGGCTGGTCCATGATGGCCCTGCTCTGGCGCACGCCTTCGATGGCCATCTCGACGTCGTAGTCGTCGGCGAGGAAGTTCGGGTCGATCAAAGGTGAAGCGTTGGGGTCAGCGGATGCCAGCCGGACACTGCCACGACTGCGGGGCCGGACGAAGTAGGAGTTCAACGTGGCTCCGAAGCCTGGCCTGACTGACGCGATTCCAGCCTCCACGCCGGCCGCGGGAAGGAAGTGGAACTGCAGATCCGGGGTCTTCTCGCTCTTATTTCCGTAGCTGAAACCGCCGGCTTCGACGATGGTTGAGGCAAGGGGACCGGATTTGAAGGCCAGATATTCAACTCCGGCGAGGGCTGTGGCGGTCCTGATCCGGTTGAGCCGGTCCATGCTGCCGTAGAGGTTCAGTTCATAGATGATGTCGAGGTCGCAGTGGTCCTGGAGGTTTTTCCCGACGCCCGGCAGTGCGTGGACCGTGTCCACGCCGGCGGCTTTGAGATCCTCCGGGTCTCCAATGCCTGAGAGCTGCAGGAGCTTGGGGGAACCAAAGGCGCCTGATGAGACGATCACTTCGCGGGTCGCGGTGTACGTCCGTGCCGCCCCGTTCTCGATAACCTCGACTCCGGTGGCGCGCTGACCGGTCATGACGATGCGCTTGGCGGTGATCGATGTGCGGATCACGAGGTTTGATCGTTTCCTGGCGGGACGAAGGTAGGCCGTGGCCGCGCTGCATCGCTGCGAGTTCCTGGTGGTTGTCTGGTAGAAGCCGATGCCGTACTGGTCCGCTCCGTTGAAGTCGCCGTTGTAGGGCAGACCGAATTCCTGGCCCGCGCGCACGAAGGCCTTGGAAAGTTCATGGGGGTGGGCCAGGTCCGATACGCCAAGCGGGCCATCGGTTCCGTGGAAGGGTGCTGACAGCCGGGAATTCGATTCGGACCGGATGAAGTAATGGCGCACTTCCTCGGCTGACCATCCGGCGCAGTCGTAGTCCTTCGCCCAACCGTCATAGTCGTCCGACACGCCGCGGGTGAAGACCTGGGCGTTAATGGAGCCGCCGCCTCCGAGTACTTTGCCCTGCGCAAGCGGTATTTCCCGGCCATTGCAGTGCTTTTGCGGGACGCTGACGTAGCCCCACTGGTAGGGGCCGGCGGTCAGCTTGGCGAAGCCGGCCGGTACTTGGATGAATGGGTGGCGGTCTGAGCGGCCCGCTTCCAGCAGGAGCACTCTTACACTGGGGTCTTCGCTGAGGCGGCCGGCGAGGACAGAGCCAGCGGTGCCGCCTCCGGCGATCACATAGTCGAAGTTCTCTTCATTTGCCACGGAATCTCCTTTGATTGGACGGGCGGGGTTTAGATTCGCTAGTAAGCGCTTACTCAATGGTGTGTGGTCTACGCCCCGTTGTCAAGAAGCGTTTTTCCGGTGTCTGGGCGACGTTTCGAGTAAGCGCTATCTCACTTTTGCGGGGGTCTCTTTGTGACGACCTTGATTGCTCGTAGTGGCGGTGAGACGCAGGGGCGCAGGATACGGATTTACACGGACTGCAAGTCCTCCGCCAGGATCCTGCCTGTGGTTTCCAGGAGGACAGAGGCGTTCTGCAGGCAACTCTGAAGGTTGGGTTCAAGGTCCCGGAGACTGTAAGTCTTCGAAAACCCGGCAGCCTGGAGTTCCGCTCCGGTGAGGCTGGTGCTTCCGCACACGGCGATAACGGGAATGCCCCTTGCCATGGCTGCCTTGGCGGTGCCGACGGCTGCCTTGCCGCCCAGGCTTTGGTGGTCCAGCCGGCCCTCTCCGCTGATGAGCAGGTCGGCTCCGGCCAGCCGGTCTTGAAAGTTCGTCAAATGATGGACAAGTTCCACGCCGGATTCACGGCGTGCGGCCAGGACGGCCATCAGGCCGTATCCCACTCCCCCGCTGAGCCTGATCCTGGTCCTGGTCCTGGAGCACTGGTGGCTTCGGAGGCACGGGGGCCGATTGCCGTCTCAAGCACCTGGGCAAAGTGAGCCAGTGCCGTCTCCAGCTGGTTCACGTCATGCTCGCTGGCACCCTTCTGCGGTCCGAAAACGGCTCCTGCCCCGCGCGGTCCCAGCAATGGGTTGTCCACGTCACTGGCCAGGACGAAGCGCGCCGACTCCAGGTGCTTGTCCAGACGGTCCAGGTTAACGTGGGCAATATCGGCAAGGGCTGCGCCGCCCCGTGCGATGGGTGTGCCCCTGGCGTCCAGGAGTTCTGCACCGAGGGCGGTGAGTAGGCCTGCTCCCCCGTCGGTGCTGGCGCTTCCGCCGGCGCCGATGATGATCCGGGTGCAGCCGCGGTTCAGTGCCGCTCGGATCAGTTGCCCTGTTCCCAAGGTGGTCGCTCCGAGGGGATCAAAGGTCATCCCGGGCAGCAGAGCCAAACCCGAGGCCTGGGCGAGTTCGATCACGGCTTCGTGGTCCCGGGTTGCGTAGGCGGCTCTCACAGGGAGGCCGGTCGGTCCGGAGACCGTTTCGAAGTGTAGGGTAAAGCCAGCGGCTACGGCTGCATCCAAGGTGCCTTCCCCGCCGTCGGCTATGGGGATTTCCTCGACAACAGTCTCTGGTGAGGCTGCCTTGATTCCGCGGCCGAGACTTTGAGCCGCCTCCGTCGCGGACAGGGAACCCTTGAATTTGTCTGTTGCTATCACTATTCGCATGTGTTTCCTTCGCGCCGTACAGCAGGTGTAAGGCGTGGTGCGGGTAGACGGGGCCGGGGGCGGTAACCGGGAAGGCCGATCCCAGTAAAAAAGCGCCGCCTGGCCGCCGTGAATGTCGGGCGCGGTCAGACAACGCAAAAGGCCAGCGTGTAAACCGTGACAGGTCCGCCCTGTGAAGGGCGGGCCTGTCACGGTTATCAGAGAAAGCGCAGGAGTTCCCTGCTAGTACACGGCCCTGCCTCCGGAGAGGTCGAAAACGAAGCCCGTCGTGTAGGACGCTTCAGGGGAGGCGATATATTCCACCAGGGCCGCTGCCTCTGCCGGTGTACCAAGGCGCCCCATAGGGATCCGCTGCAGGTCTTCAGGTGTTGGTGTTTTGCCGCTGATGAGAGGAGTGTCGATTTTGCCTGGGGCGATCGCGTTGACCGTAACCCCTGTGGTTGCGTACTCCTTGGCCAGGGCCTTTACCAAGCCAGTGATGCCCGCCTTGCTAGCAGAGTACCCGGCCATCAAGGGAACGCCTTCCTTACCTGCCGTGGAGGAGAAATGGATAAGCCGGCCATAGCCGTTTTCGACCATGAGCGGCAGGACCGCCTTGGAGAGGGCGAAAGCACCGGTCAGGTTAACCTGGAGCAACCTGTCGAACTCCTCAATGGTTTCCTCGGAAGAGGGCTGGACCTTGCCCAGGATTCCGGCCGTGTTAACGACGACGTCCAGGCCGCCGAGCAGGGATGCTGCCTCCTGGACAGCATCCTGCACCGAGTGGCTTTCTGCGATGTCAACGGACAGCCGGGGATGCTGGCCGTCCGTCCCCGGCCAGCGGGAAGTCGGAAGGTCAGCACGGATCACTAGGTTCCCGTTTCTGCTGAGCCGGTCCGCCGTGGCCTGGCCTATACCGGAGGCCGCCCCCACCACCAGACAACGAAGTGGCCCTGTCCGTCGGGTGCTGAGGGAGGCGGTCTCCTGTTCGGAGCCGGCATGGTCAACGGCGCTGCCGGCCGCCACGCTCACAGCCCCTGCGCGCGGAAGTATGCCGAAGCCCGCGCGGCGGACGCTTCCGGGTCCGGGAACAGGCCGATGCTGTTCGCCGATTCGAACAGGTCGGCCAGGTGGACCAGTGAGCGGCCGGATTCAAATCCGGCAACCATGCGGAAGTGGCTTTGCCACCCGGTCAGGTAGCTCAGCCATACGACGCCCACTTTGTAGTACTGGGTCGGGGCTTCGAAGATGAGGCGGCTCAGCGGAACTGTCGGCTCCAGGATTTGGCGGAAACCGGCGACATCTCCGCGATCAAGCTTGGCGAATGCCGCGGACGCGAAGCGGGGCACCGCGGCAAATGCGCCCAGAAGGGCGTCGCTGTGCCCGTGTTCGTCCCCGGCGATGAGATCGGCGTAGTTGAAGTCGTCGCCGGTGAAGAGGCGGACTCCTGCCGGGAGCCGGCGCCGGAAGCTGATCTCGTGGTCCTTGTCCAGCAGTGAGATCTTGATGCCGGCGACTTTGTCCTTTTTCGATTCGATGAGCTTCAGGACGGTGTCGGATGCGTCCGGGATGGAGTTGTGGCCCCAGTATCCTTCGAGGGCGGGGTCGAACATGGAACCGAGCCAGTGCAGGATGACCGGACGCTTCGCAGAATCCAGCACTTTGCCATATACCTCAAGGTAATCGTCCGGGCCCTTGGCGGAGAGCGCCAAGTGGCGGCTGGCCATCATGACCACGCTTCCTCCCGCGTCCTCGATATCGGCCAGTTGCTCGATGTAGGCATCCGCAATGTCCTTGAGCGGGTGGGGTCCCGGGGCGAGCTGATCGGTTGCGATTCCGACGACGACTGATCCCCCCACTGTGCGTGCTTCGGCCAGTGTGCGCCGGGCGAGAATGAGTGCTTCCTTGGGCCCGAGGCCCATTCCCCGCTGGGCGGTGTCCATGCTTTCGGCGATACCCAGCCCAAGGCCCCAGAGTTCATGCCGGATCTTTAGTGTCGCGTCCCAGTCGATCGCTGAAGACACGGCACTTGCCAGCAGAGGGTCGGCCACTACGTGGCCCGCGGCGTAAACGATGCGGGACGTGGGCGGTGTGCTGCTGGTTTCAAGGTCAGCGGGTACCGCGAGCTTTATGGTCCGGTGCTGCCCGCCAAGTGCGGGCAAATCGATGGTGTTCATGTGAGTTGGCGCTCCAATGCGTTCACGGGTTCGGCGACGTAGCGGTTGAAGCCGGCTACGGTGCGTTCAATGATGGTTTCCAACGGCAACTTCCAGATGTCGTCGTTGAAGATTTCGACCTCAACGGGCCCGGCGTACCCGGCGCGGCGAACTGAGGCGGTCAGGGAGGCGAGGTCGATGCTTCCTTCTCCCGGGAACAGCCGGCCGTTCATGTTTTCAGGGACCGGCAACGGCAGCGCAAAGTCGCTGACCTGGTAGCCGGCGATCCTCGGACCGGCTTCCACGACGTCGTCGTGGAAGTTCGAGTCCCAGTAGGTGGCGTACGCATCGATGAGTATTCCGACAGTGTCAGCGGGGAGATCTTCGATGACCCGCAAGGCCTGACCGATCGTGGTGACTATGCTGCGGCTGTCCACAAACAACGGGTGTAGAGGTTCCAGGGCCAACCGGACCCCGGTCTCCCGGGCATGCGGTTCCAGCTCCTCAAGCGCGGTGCGGAGCCGCTGTTCGGCGTGGGGGATGCTGCGGTCACTGGCTGGAAGACCGCCGGCGATCAGGGTCAGCATGGGGCTCCCCACCTCGTGAGACAGATCAAGTGCCCTTTTGACACCATCAATGGCAGCCCGCAGTTCTACACCCTCTTTGTCGGCCAGGAACCCGGCCCTGCACACGGAGCTGACCGACAGACCGGTATCGCCGAGTAGCTGCTGCGTGCGGGCAATGCCGATCTCTTCGACCGGCTCGATCCAAAGGCCGATGTGCCGGATACCTGCCCGCATCGCCGCCTCTGCGGTTTCGATCAGCGGGTATGGGCGGGTAGTGGCCTGGTTGAGGCTTAGCTCCATGATTCTCTCCTCGTTGGCTGCGTATGTCATCGTGATGCTGCTTCTGCCAGTGAGGGCAACAGGTTGTTGAAGCGCCGTTTTGTTTGAGGCTGGTCCGAGCAGACGGGCTTGCCCGTTGGGGTCGGATCGTGCGGGGCGGTGGTGATCTGAAGGGATTTATGTCGGAAATTCTGATTCATGAGCGATCTCCGGTGAGGGCGGCGGCAGGGAGTGGCGTGGCAGTGGAGATGGAGTTCCCGAGTTGGTCCAGCGGTGTCCTGAATGTCTCTTTTGCGGTCAGGGCGCTCAGGACCGCGAGCAAGGAGATGATGGCGGAAATAACCGCAACAGGCATCCAGTCGCCGGGCTTGCCAGCAGTGAGCGCCGTGTAAACGCTGGGCGCAAAACCTGCGGCAATCAGACCGATCTGAAGACCCAAGGCCATACCCGTCTGGCGGACCTTGAGATTGAACATTTCCGCGAAGAACGACGGATAGGTGGCGTTAATGGCCGCGTAAGCACACGCCACGGAGAGGAACCCTGTGAGGAAAAGCAGCGGGACGTTTCCGCTTTGGATGGAGCCAAAGTACGCGAAAATCATCACTGCGCAGCCTACGTTCCCCCCAATGAAAACCGGTTTACGTCCGATCCGGTCAGACAGCTTTGCGAGCAGTGGCTGTGTCACTAGAGCGAACACGTGGCTGACGATGAGAACCCAGAGCATGGTGCTCCGCGGAATGCCGTAGACCCCGGTGGCCAGGGAGAGCGCGAAAACCTTGATGACTGTGTCAATCGCAAAAGCGAGTGAGCAGAACGTCACTCGAATGATCGAGCCCCAATGGGAACGGAACACTTCAACAACCGGCACCTTGACGAGTGCGTGTTCCTTTTGGGCTTCCACGAACGCTTCGGGCTCATCCAGCTTGGAGCGAATGATGAAGCCTGCCAGAGTAACGACAGCGCTTAGCAGGAACGGTACGCGCCAGCCCCAACTCAGGAGCTGGTCTTCAGGCAGCGCGGATATGGGCACGAAGATGAGAGTTGCCAGGACGAAGCCGGCGACGATTCCGTTGGGTGCAAAGCTGGTGAAGAAGGCTCGACGCCGCTCAGGTGATACCTCGATGGTGAGCACCGTTGCGGCCGCTGTCTCGCCGCCGACGGAGATGCCCTGCAGGATTCGAAGAGTCACCAGCAAGATGGGTGCCCAAATGCCGACCTGGGCATAGTTGGGCAGGCAGCCCACCAGGAAGGTGGCCGTTCCCATGAGGACGAGGATGAACACGAGGACCTTCTTGCGGCCGATGCGGTCCCCGAAGTGCCCGAGGAGGATCGCACCGATCGGCCGGGCTACGTAAGAGACCGCAAAGGTAGCCAGGGCGGCGATGGTCGCGACGGCGCCTGACTCGGGGAAGAAGATCTTCCCGAATACAAGGGCGGCGGCCAGGGCGTAGATGTAGTTGTCGTAGTACTCGAGCGTTCCGCCGGCCATGCTGGCAATGGCGGCGCGGACCGGACTATTTTTCTTGGCGTCCGGCGGGTGGGAGTTAGCGTGCTGCAGCGAGTTGTTCACTGACGTCTCCTTCATTGCAGATTCAGTTGTTGGGAGGGCCCTTGAAGGGGTTATTCACGGGATGATGATGGTTTTGCCCCGCCCAAGATTCCCGGCGGCATATGAGGCGATAGCCGTGGGTGCCTGGTCGAGACCGTGAACGAGGTCGTTGGGCAATGCAGCCAGGCCGTGAAGGGACAGAAGCTCGGCAGCCGTGTGGAGGTCTTCTGAGGTGTAGCAGAAGGTTCCCGTGAGGGTGAGTTCATGATGCACGAGGTCCTTCGCAGGCGGCAGGTTTCCGCCCTCGGCGAGACCGGCGACGCAGATCGTGGAGCCCCGCTCCATCAGGCCCATAACGGCACCGATAGTGGCACCGTTCCCTACGGTGTCGATGGCGACATTCCAGCGTTCTGCCGGGGTTTCTCCCGGGGCGATGGCAGTGACGCCATACTCTTCGATGGTTGCCCTGCGGAGGGCATCCGGCTCGACGACGGTGATGCTGCCGGCGCCAAGACTCCGGGCCTGCAGAGCACAGGCCATCCCGATTGCCCCACCTCCGATGATGCCCAGCCGCGCGCCGGAGGTGATTCCGGCGCGCGAGCAGGCGTGGACACCCACGGCCAGAGGCTCAACGAGGCCCAGGGACTTCGGGTCAGGATTCCCAGGAACAGGGATGGTCTGTGCTGCGTCGACGGTGATTTGCGTTTGTAAACCACCATCGAGGTCAAGGCCCATCAGGCGACGCTCACTGCACAGTGCCCGGGATCCTGTGGCGCATTCCGGGCAGTGTCCACAGACTATGTTGGGATCAACCGCCACCAGCTGGCCGACGGTCCGATCAGTGACATTGGCACCGACTTCTACGATCGTGCCGCCGAACTCGTGCCCAAGAACCGTCCCGGCAGGCACGCCCGGGTAATTGCCCCTCCAGATCGTCACGTCCGTACCGCAGACTCCGATACTTTCGACGCGAACGACGACTTCATTATTGGCGGTTGGCTGAGATGACGGGCGGTCTTCCAGGGCGAGTTGTTCGGGTCCCGCCCAGGCGACTCCGCGAAACTGCGTGGCGGTGTTCATCAGACTGAAGCCAGTTCGTCCCCGTTGGCAGCCGTTGGCGCGTTGGCCAAAGCTGCGTCCGCTGCCCGTCGGCCGAAGACGAGGCCGAAGACGATCCCGCCTACGTAACGCCGGTCCTGGGCGCCGCCGGCATCGGCCCCGGCAGCAAACAGTCCAGGAACCGGCTGGTTGTCACGGTTCAGGACCTGGCTGTCCCCATTCACGCGGAGGCCGCCGAACGGGATGGTGATGCAGGGCTGAAGTTCGACTGCGCGGAATGGACCCTTCTTCAGAGGGCTCGGGCGCTCAGGCAATGGTGCGTCCAGGCTCACGGATTCTCCATTGGTGGCGCGCTGGTAGTTCTCCAACGTGGTTGTAAGACCTGCACGGTCAACGCCCCAGCTGGCCACTACCTCGATCAGCTCCTCCAAGGTGTCGGTTTCGGCAGTCCGGGCACCGAGCTTGGTTGCTTCCGCGTGACGGTCCAGGGCCATGCCGCTGGGGTACGGCACGGCCAGCGCCCGGTTCTGCTGGACTTCGTCATCCCAGATCAGGACTCCCCGCTGGCCAGGCTCGCGGACGACAGCCTGATTGGAGACCTCATCACCCAAGGATTCATCAGTAAAGCGCCGTCCGAGCCGGTTGACCATAATCCCGTAGGCGGAGAAGTAAAGGGTCAAGCGAAGGAACACCTCGGGGGAAACAGGCAGCGGGCTGGGCAGCGTATGGCCGTAGAAGCCTGACAAGTGCCGGCTGGCCGCGCCGCCTGCAGCCGCACCCAAGCGGAAGCCGTCACCAACTGAATGGGGATTGCTCCGGACAGCGATGTCGTCCGCCCCGTTACCGATGAATTTTTGCTTCAGCTCGGGGTCTCCCTGGAACCCTCCGGTAGCCAGGACCGTCGCCGTGCCGGACGCCTTCCTGGTCTCTCCATCGTGCAGGAAGGTCACCCCGGAGACTCGACCATCGCTACGGATGAGGTCAAGATTACTGACTCCCGTGAGCAGGACGCCGCCGGTGTTGTTGACTTTGGCGGACCACTTTGCGATGAGATCTTGAATATCAATTTTGCATGCCCGTCCCCACTCCAGGTGATCGAGCCATTCCTCAGAAACCTTTACGTCTGAGTCGCGTACGTCCTGCACGGCCTGCTCGTATCCTTCGACGACTAGTGGACCGAGAACAGGGTCACCATCGGGCTGGATACGGCGAAGAACCTCCAGGTTCGGTGCAGTCCAGAGGATGCCGGCGGACAGGGCAGCAGATCCACCCGGAGCCTCGCCCTTCTCCAAGAGCAGAACACGTCCGCCCAGATCGGCGGCGCGATTGGCTGCTGCCAGGCCTGCTGCGCCGGCTCCTACAACGATCAGATCGAAGGGCTTTGAAAGGTCAGTCATGTCTCTCCTTTGAGTTTTCGGTGGATAACGTTTGCCATAAGTTCTAAAGCGCGCCTATTGGCAGTGGCAAAGGTTTACCATTAAGCTAGTGTGAGACGGGCCACCCTGTCAACCAGATTTCAATTAGGCCTGGTCGCAAGAACAGGCCATCAAAGGAGTTGGACCATTGGCGACACTGCGTGAAGTAGCCGAACTAGCCGCTGTCTCCGTGGCCACAGCGTCTCGCGTCCTTAACGGGTCAGCACATCCGGTCTCCTCAGATGTACGAGCCAGCGTGAGAACAGCAGCCCAAACGTTGGGGTACACGCCGAGCGCGGCCGCTCAGGCCTTGAAGCAACAACGCAGCAAGATCATCGGGGTTATTGCCAGCGACATCCTCGACCCCTATTTTGCGGAACTCGCCCGCGGCATTGAGATCGAAGCTGCCAAGTCCGGCTACGTCACCATCCTGGCCAACGCCAACCGGGATCCGGAACAGGAGCGAACCAAGTTCAAGGTTCTCCGGGAACACCAGGCATCGGGCATCGTGTTCTGCGGCAGTGACATTGAGGGCTCACCTGGCACGGCTGATCTGGCCCGTGAGGTCAATGTTGCCGTTCGAGCCGGAACCCGGGTTGTAGCGCTTGCGCCCCGAGGCTTCGATTCGACGAAGATCATCATCGACAACGTCGAAGCGTCCTACGAACTCACCCGGTACATGCTGTCGCTTGGTCATCGAAGAGTTGCATTCATCGGCGGTATGCCAGGCCTGACGGCAGTCGAACAACGGACGGACGGCTACCGTAGGGCAATGTTCGAAGCGCAAGCTCGTCCCCAGGTCATCGGCGGAACGGGAATGCGTCAGGAATCAGGACGGAAGGCGATTGCAGAACTCGTTAGCGCCGGTCAGCTTCCGGAAGCGATCGTGTGCGCCAACGATGAAATTGCAGTGGGCATCCTCGCGTACCTTTGGACCTCTGGATACAAGACTCCCGATGACGTGTCTGTCGCCGGCATCGGCGGCACCCGGGGCGGCGCCGTTTTTGGCCTCACAACCATGACCCTGCCACTAGTTGAACTTGGAGGCCTGGCGGCGCTCTACATAGCAGATGCCGGCGCCTCGCCGCTCGTTCCGCAGGCTCCACGATTTGAACTCAGCATTGGCTCAACAACGGCTAGAGCTAAATCCGTTCCAGCCCACGTTTGAGAGGTGGAACAGCCTACGTGCCATTCGGACAGTCTGAAGAAATCAGCTCACTGCCTTGTGTTCGTCAGGACTGCCCTGTGTTCGTCAGGTTGGAGCACACCCCAACCTGACGTCCTCGGGTCGGTGTCTTGACGTGCCTTGGGAAGGCCGCCAAGAACTCAATCTGGCAGGTTGATGGGTTTGGGGCGCCGGTGGCTGGACAGCGGATCGGGTATGTGCGGCCACCGGGTTTCCCAAATCCGTCCTCGCCAGCGATTACGGCATCAGCCGCGGAAACGGTGTATCAGTACCTGCGCCAGGGCACGCTGGCCTGATCCCCTCCCCTGCCAGCCCAGTCACGATGCCAGAGCTGGAGTCACTTCAGGTTGACGGAAGGTCCGCTATCGGTTCTAGAGACAGGCGGGGAGTGCCCCAAAAAGGGGCGAGGTCGTGTCGGGTTGCACTCAGATAGTCTGCCCGGCGTCGGCGAGAAGTGTGGTTCCGGTCATGATGGTAGACAGGTCACTCGCGCAGAAGAGGGTAACGCGTGCGATGTCGTCCGGGGTTCCGATGCGGCCGATCAGGCTGTTGGTCATTGCGGCCATGGTTTGTCCGGATTCTTCCGTTGGCGGGTGCGCTGCGGCCGCGGCCATGTTGCCCTCGGTGGGCACGAAGGTGGGGGCGACTCCGAGGACGCGGATTCCGAGGGGAGCGAACTCAAGGGCCATCTGCTTCGTCATGCCGCGGACAGCATGTTTGGATCCGACGTAGGCGGAGAGACCTGGGGCTGTTCCTGTGAATCCGGCGGTGGAGACGATGTTGATGATGACCCCGCCGCGGTGCGCACCGGCCATGTGGCGTGCGGCTTCCCGGCAGCCGTTGAAGACACCGCGGGTGTTCACGGCGAAGACCTGTTCCCAGATCGCATCGGGTGTTTCGAGGACCGGAACGCTTGGGAAGATGCCTGCGTTGTTGACCCAAATGTCGATGCCGCCGAACTCTTTGGCCGCAGTCGAAGCGGCGGCGCGGACGGATTCGGAGTGGGTGACGTCCATGGTGACACCGACTGCGCGCACGGGAAAGCGTTCAGCGATGTCGTTTGCTGCGGCTCGTGCCCGCTCAGCGTTGACGTCGCCGATGAGGATGTTGGCGCCTGCTTCTGCCAGCCGGAGGGCAATGGCCTTGCCGAGGCCTTGTGCCCCGCCCGTGACCACCGCCTGCCGGCCAGCCAGGGATAGGAGTTGGGCGAGGGGTGCGGCGGAGACGTCGGCGAAAGCTGTCGTCACGAGAGGACCCCGGCGCCGAGTTCGTTGTGTTGGGCGACGCCGCCGAGCCAGGCGAGGCTTGGCTTTGGGGTGCGGGCGAAGGTTTCCCTGTCGACGGCGATCAGGCCGAACGTGGGCTCCCAGTGTCCCCACTCGAAGTTGTCCAGGAGTGACCAGTGGAGGTAGCCGCGTACGTCGATGCCCTCAGTCATGGTCTCGTGCAGGCCAACTAGCGCTTCGGTGGTGTAACGGATCCGCTGCCCGTCGTCAGCGGTGGCGATGCCGTTCTCTGTGATGAGGACGGGAACACCGCCGGTGATGTCCCAGGCGTGGCGGACGGCCATGCTGAGCGCGTCCGGGCGGTACGAGGTGCCCACGAGGGTGTTGTCGGGGTGCGAGGGGTGGGGGACGAGGCCGTTGGCGTCCACTTCCTGGCTGGAGTATGCCTGTACTCCGACGAAGTCATCGCCGCGGCTGCCCTCCCAGTAGACGTCCTCTTTGCCGTACCGGATCTCAAGGAGCTTCTCTTCACCGCCGGGGGCCGGGGTGAGTGCTCCGGCGGCGATGGTCCATCCGACCTTGGCGTTGGTGCGTGTCCGCACGATCTCACGGGCGGCGCGGTGGATGGCGGTAAAGGTGCGCCCGATTTCGGGATCTGCGTAGGTGAGGAAGTCGCTGTGCGTCTGCTTCTTCTCGCCTTCTCCTTCGACGGTGGGGCTCTGCCATTGGGCCCCTTGGCTCTGCTGCATCCGCCGCATGGCCGTCATGATCGCAGCCTGCATGTTGGGTTCGTTCATGGTGACCACCCATTCAACCCCGTCGAGGATTTCGGTGGCTGCCGTGACATAGCGCTGGAACTTTTCGGACGCATCGGGAGCCAGCCAGCCGCCGTCGTTCGCGAACCACTGCGGGGTGGTGAAGTGCTGCAAGGTGACGACCGGCGTCACGTTCCGCCCAAAGCAGTACTCGATCATGCGCCGATAGTGCCCAAGCTCCGCCTTGGAAAAGTGCCCGGGGACGGGTTCGATCCGGGACCATTCGAGGCTGAACCGGTAGGAGGTCAGCCCGGCGTCGGCGAGGAGGTCGATGTCCTCCCGGTACCGGTGGTAGCTGTCGCAGGCATCGCCGGAAAGCTCCATGCCGGGCAAGGTCAGTTCGCGCGCCCACCAGTCACTATTGACGTTGTTGCCTTCAATCTGATGGCCAGCAGTTGCAGCGCCCCATAGGAAGCCGTCGGGGAAAGTAGTCATGTCATCCTCTTCTATGAGTGTCGTGGTGCCCTGGCGGGGCAGGTTCTCAAACTGTTGCCGTTGAGCGGCGTAGGTCTGCTGTGCTTGTTTGTGGGAAGGGGCTGGCCGCACGGAATCGTCCGGGGCCGACGGTGTGTTCGGCCCCGTCAGGGAAGACGATGCGGGCGGTGGTTTCAGCCGGTATGTCAGCGTCGATGCGCAACTCTTCACCGTCGAGGTGCCAGTGCACCCTGATGGTGCCGTTCGGTGTTTCGTGCGAGCCGCGGGCCCAGGTGATGCCCGGTCCGGGGTTTGGGGAGATCACGATCGAGCGCCAGGCCACCGACCCGTGGTGCTGCCGCAGCCCCAGGGTGTGTTCGTGGAGGAACCGAAGCACTGTTCCCTTGCTGTAGTGGTTCAGGGAATCGTGTGCCTTACCCTCATCGTCAATGCCTTCCCATGATTCCCAGATCGTCGTGGCACCCTTGTCCACCATGTACAGCCACGACGGTGCGCTGCGCTGCAGGAGCAGCTCGTAGGCAACGTCTGCGCGGCCCGCGTCAACAAGAACCGGGAGCAGGTCCCCCGTGGAGAGGAAACCCGTTCCCAGATGCGTATCCGCGGCGCGGATCAACTCGACGAGCCGATCAACGGCAAGCCCGCGGGCATCGTCCGGCAGGAGGCCGAACGAGAGCGCCCGGACATAGCCGGCCTGGGTATCGGCGGCGGTGGTGCCATCCGGACGAAGGTAGGCAGCCTGCCATGCGTCACGTACAGATTCGGCGAGGCCAGCGTATTTTGATGCATCGTTGCTCCGGCCAAGAACCTGTGCGATACGGCCGAGCGTAGCCGCGGACCGGTAGAGGTAGGCCGTTCCGACCTCGCCTTTGTCTTCCATGAACCAGGCCATGGGGTTGTCCTGGACGGGGTCGACCAGTTTCCCGTCGGCGTCGCGCTTTTTCGGCTCGGTCCATTCCCCCCAGTGGAATGTGCCGTCCCACAGGTACTGTTCGAACGGTTCCGGGTCGGTCGAGAGCTGGGCGCGGGCGTGATGGCGGGTAGTACGGGCCTTTTCCAAGGCCCACTGCACCCATCGGCTCATAGCGTCCCAGTTCTCGGCGAGAACCGCTTCGTCCCCGTACTCCTCGTAGAGTGCCCAGGGAACTGCCACGATCGCGTCCCCCCACCCGGCGGACCCGGTCATCATCGCGAACTGGTCATCCAGGTTGTTCTTGATGCGGCGGCCGTCGGGGGAAAAGTTGGCGATCCGGCCGTCAGCCAATTGGTCGTCGCGTACAGACCTTAGCCATTTCCGGCTGAACCCGAGCACGTCCCGCAGCCTGGTGGCGGTGGAGATGAACACCTGGTAGTCGCCCGTCCAGGCCACACGCTCCCGGGTGGGGCAATCCGTGGGCACATCCACCGCGTTTCCCAGGAAGCTCCATTCGCCGATCCGGTGCAGGTGATTGAGGTCCTCGTTGCTGCAGGAGAACTCTCCGGTCCGGTGGAGGTCGGTGTGGACCACCTGCATCGCCACCGTTGACGGGCCCAGCGGGGTTCCGTCGCGGCTGATGCGGGCGTACTGGAAGCCGTGGACCGTGTGGCGGGGTTCGAAGACTGCGGCGGCGGGTCCTGCTGTCACTTCATCACGCTGGGAGAAGATTCTTGCCGGCTCTCCCGGCCGGTGGGAATCGAGGTGGGAGGTTGAGAGGTCCCCGTCCGGGCCGAGGTGTTCGCCATACTCGATCACCGTGCGCGTGCCCTCTGGTCCGAGGTCCTCGAGCCGGATCCACCCGGACGCGTTCTGGCCGAAGTCGGCCACCCACACCCCCGGCCTGACCTCGGAGACGTGTTCCGGCGCCCGCGAATCGATGACACGGACCGGCGGAGCGGGCGACCAGTCGATCGGCGGTGCCTCCACCACGTCCACAAGTGCTTTCGCCCCTGCCGCAGCAGGGTTCCTGAAGTCAACGCTTTGCCCGTCCATCAGGTCGGCACGGGTCGTCGTCGACGGGGCGCTCGTCCATGTGCCGTCCGTGAGGACGACAGGGCGGGATCCGTCGTCTAGTTCGATATGCAGTTCTGCACGTGCACCGAGCGTGGTGCCCCAGCCGGCGGGCAGCCGGAACGCGCCCACCTGGCCGCGGTACCAGCCGTCCGACAGTTCAATGTCCACCCGGTTGCGTCCCGGCCTCAGCGAGGACGTCACATCGAAGGCCTGCGCGTAGAGGGTGCGGTCGTACGACGTCGACCCGGGGGACAGTTCAGCGGTGCCCGCCCGTTGCCCATTCACCGCCGCTGTGTAGACGCCGAGAGCCGTCGCGTACAGCCGGGCGGACTTCACGCCGCTCGGCAACTCGAAGCTGGTGCTGAGGAGGTAGGCGGGCCGGCGGCCGTAGCCCGGGTCTTCCTGTTCAAGAGAGGTGATCCAGGAGGCGGTCCAGTCCGCATCAAGCAGTCCGGCTTCGAACGCAGCCCACTCAGACCAGTCACCCGACGCTTCGGTCCGGACCCGCCACTGGACTCGCTGCCGGCTGCGCAGCGCCTGCCACGGCCAGGTCACGTACAGGCGCTGATCCGTCGTCACGGCGGGCTGGAGTACACCATCGATGGTCGCTTCGAGTTCGTAGGCAGCGGTGGTTTCCGCTGAAATTTTCCATGACAGTCTGGGGGTAGGCCCCGTGACAGGGAACTGGTCTCCGCCGCTGTCGACGGCCAGATCGTAGGGCGCTCCGCCCATGGGTGGTCCTTCTTCCTTGATATGCAGGTGCTAGCGGACTGATTTGACCTTGAGTGCGATCACGGTGCCGCCCAGCAGGGCAAGGACAGCGCCAGTGAGATACAGGAGCGTGTAGTTCTTCTCCGCCCCGGTTGCGCCTATCGTGATTACCAGCGAAGCGATGAGCGGTGCTACAGCGCTCGGGATCTTCTGCGCGAAGGCCACGACCGCCATGTATCGCCCGGTTTCGCTGCGGTTCGGCAGGATGGCGAAAATGATGGCCTGGTCGACTGTTGCGAAGACGGCGATGGCGGTCTGCATGAGCACGGCGCCGATGATCAGCTGTGGCAGGGACCATGCGGTTGCCTCTGCTAGCGCTCCGCCCACGAAGAGGAGTGCGGCGATCATCACGAACAGGCGGCGGCGCCGCAGTTTGTCGGACAGGAACCCGCCCAGCAGCGCCCCCGCCGCGGCCGCGACGACGCCCAGCATGCCGATGGTGGCGACGACCCCGGCCACTTCCCGCACGGGGAGGTTGAGGCGCTGCGCGTAGAAGAACGTGCCGAAGGTGGTGTTGAAGTACAGTCCGATGAAGAACACGAAGCGGCCCAGCCAGTTCCACGCGAAGTCGGGGTACTTGCGCACGTTGAAGCCGTAGCTGGCGATCACCGATTTTGCCGTGACCTGGGAGGTAACGGCAAGGTCCTTGGAGCTGCCCTCTGGCTTGATGATCGGAAGCAGGGCCAGGAGCACGGCGCCGATCAGGCCCGGGACGACGAAGACCAGGAGGGTGTTTGAGGAGACTGTGTAGGCCACCCCGATGCCCAGGACGGGTGCGATCTGGGTCATGAGCGACGTCAGTGCTGAAACCCGGCCGCGCTGCTGGTCCGGCAGCTTGTCGGCCATCAGGTTCTGGATGGCCGCGCCGGAAATGGACCAACCGGACATGCCCAGGACCCACCCCGCTCCCACGATGAGCAGATCGGGGGCAAGTCCCATCACCACCAGGCCTGCCAGGCCGATACCCGTGCCGAGGAAGATGAACGGGGTGCGGCGGCCAAAGCCGGACCGCATGCGGTCGCTCCAGATACCCACCATCGGGCTGATGACCAGATAGATCAGCTGGGCCGTGCCGGTGATGTAGCCAAGCACCTCTTCGTGGCCGGGGGCCAATTCGCTTATCCGCACCGCGATACCGTACGAGAGCGGCACCATCATCGCGATCGATGCCCCGAAGCTGGCCAGCATCAGCCAAAAAATGTAGCTCCTGCTCACAGGTGACTGGGGCTCGGCGGCGAAGGCCTCCACGCCGTCGGAAGCTTCGCCGGGATTTTGGTTGCCGGGCACCGGCTGGGCGGCCGCAATGCCGCCAACGAAACCAGAAGCCTCGTGTTCGTTTGTAGTCACCTATGACTCCTTAATCGGATGGCTCCCCCCGCCGCAGCACGCAAGACGCCGGACGACAACTGTGTCGAAGCCAAGTAAATAGTAACCAGAATGGTTACTCTTCGAGAAATAGTAGCCAGAGTGGTTACAATTGGCAATACCCCAGGAAGACAGCGCCAGCCGCAGAAAAGAGATGATTTCCGTGAGCACGACTGCCGAGCAAGGGACCGGGAAGAAGGCCGGCCCACGACGACGCGGCCCGTACGCATCAACTCCCGCCCGCCGGGCGGAGATCGTCAGAGCAGCTTCAGCAAGCTTCGCCGAGCATGGCTACGAGCGGGCATCCCTGAGGGACATCGCCGCCCGCGCCAACGTGACACATGCCGCGCTGCTGCGCCATTTCGCCACCAAGGATGACCTTCTCCTGGCCGCCCTCGCGCAGCGCGATGCCGACGACTCGGAACTCGCCCGCCGCATCATCGAATCGAAGGTGCCCAGGGAACAGGTACTGAGCAGCGTCCTGCAGGACGAGTTCGCGCACCCGGACCAGCAACGAAACTGGCTCGCCATCACCATCGCCGCAACAAATCCCAGCCACCCCGCCCACGACTTTTTCATCGCGCGCAGAGAAAAGATGCGCGACCACTTCACCAGCACACGGCTTGCCACCACGCAGGACAGCGAGGAACTCAGCGCAGACGACAAAGTAACCATGGTAATGGCAATGATGGACGGCCTCCGGATCCAGTCCCTCCTCGATCCGGGCCGAAGGACGCTCCACCTCATGGAGACGCTGATGAAGTTCCTCGCCCCTGACGAGAACGAATAGCGCGGCGGCCCCTCGGCAACCGCGCTCCCGCGAACACGCCGACGTCCGCAACGGCTCCGACCTCATCTGCCAAGCGCCGAAGTAGGCGACACGCCTCCAAATAGGCGGGTCTGGCGAATTGTCGCTGCGCGAGAATTCCCTGCTACGAGTTCCGACCTCTACGGCTGCCGCATTTGTCCAGAGGCTGTCCGGACCGGAGCGGAACGAGTCGGCCGCTTGCAGTCCTTCACGGGACGGCACGACGTCGCGCGGCCGGTTGAATACCGCACGGGCGCGGGTGAAATACGATTATGGGATGGTAACTAGCGTCGATGTGGCCCGGCATCTGGGGTTGTCGCAGTCGACGGTTTCACGTGCTTTGCGTGGGGATCCGGCTGTCGCGCCGTCAACCAAGGATCGGGTTTTGGCCGGTGCGCGGGAACTCGGTTATGTGCCGGATGCAGCGGCCCGCATGATGGTGACGCGGCGGACGCATGCTGTTGGCGTGGTCGTCGCTGATCTGACCAGCCCCATCTACCCTGTCATCGTGGAGTCGTTGCAGAACAGGCTTCTTGAACGTGGCTACCGGATGGTGTTGATCCGTGATCCGGACGTTTCGTCCGATCCTGAGGCGATTGATGTGCTCGACAGGGCGACGGTCGACGGGATGATTTTTGTCTCGGCCCGGGAGTCTTCTGCGGCGGTCCGCAGGGTCCTGGAGCGCGGGACACCGGTGGTGCTGCTCAGCCGTGATGATCCCAGTGTTGAGGTCGAAGCGGTTCTGGCCGATGATCGGGGCGCGGGCGAGATCGTCGTGGCGCACCTCCAAGGACTGGGTCATAGGCGCGTTGGAGTGCTGACCACGCTGCGGGACCGTTCCAATGGTCGCGACCGTGAGGACGGTTTCCGCGCGGCCATGGAACACCATGGCCTGGAGGTGCGCGAGGAGTGGATCCGGCACATTCGCCTGACCCACGAGGACGGGGTGCGGGCAGCCTTGGAGATGCTTGATAGCCAGGACAGGCCGACAGCATTGTTTTGCGTCACGGATGCTTTTGCGTTTGCTGCCCTGGACGCGGCCGCGCAATTGGGGATCAATGTTCCTGGGGAGCTCTCCGTCGTCGGGTTCGATGATTCCGGGCCGGCGGGGTGGGCTTTTATCAACCTCACCACGGTGCATCAGCCGATTCCGGAAATGTCGTTTGCGGCTGTGGACCGTCTGGCTGGGAGGATCGAAGGCGAGCCTCCCAGCGAAACGATGAAATCCGTGTTCCCGGTCAGGCTGGAGGTACGGGCAACTACAGCCGCACCCGCTTAGGCGGTGTTGCGGCCGCCGCTCAAATCGAGTGTCTGACCGGTCATGTAGCTCGCTTCGGTGGACAGCAGCCAGGTCGCCAGGGCGGAGAATTCTTCCGGCAGTCCGACCCTTCCCATTGGGACTTTGGCGAGCAGTTGGGCGTTCCGTTCCGGGCTGAGGTCTTCAAGGAGCCGGGTCTTCATCATCGAGGGGGCGATGGAATTGACCGTGACGCCGTAAGGGGCGACTTCCTTCGCTGCCGTTTTGACCAGCGCGACCAGCCCGGCCTTGGACGCCGAGTAGGCGGCCTGGTGCGGGTTTCCCTCGCGGGCGGAAATCGATGACAGGATGGCCACCCGGCCGTACGCCTGCTGGGTGAGGGCCGGGAGGATGCTGGCCAGGCCGTGCAGGCAGCCGTCCAGGTTTACGCTCAGGGTTCTGGCCCATCCGTCGGCCGGCATTTGCGTCACGGGAACCTCGGGTCCCTGGATTCCGTGGGCGAACAGGGCGCCGTCGATCCTGCCGTACCGGTTGAGTACTGTCTGAACGATGTGGTCCCAGTCCGGCCTTCGGGTGACGTTCAGGGCCATGCAGTTCGCTGGGCTGCTTCCGTCGCCCAGCCCACCGTCGGCGACGTCCGTGCAGACGACTGTGGCGCCTTCGCGTGCGAGCCGGTCCGCTGTGTCTGATCCGAGTCCGCCGGCGGCCCCGGTGACCAGGATGACCTGGCCCCGGAAACGGCCGGGCCAATAAGTCTCGGCGTTGGCGGTTCGGGGCCCCTGGGGGCTGCCTGCGGCTGGTCCCGGTGTTGTGACTTCGGTGAGTTCGCTCATGATGCTGATTCCATTTCGGTCTGCTGGACTGAGCCGATCAGAGTGTCGGCTGCGGTGTGGAGGTGTTTGAGATGGGCGGCCGTGCCGCCGGTCTCGACGGCCCAGACGTCAGGGACTTCGACGCTGATGGGCGCGTCAGGCAGTGCCGCCAGGATCTCCCGGAGAGGGAATACTCCCTCCCCCGGGGCCAGCCTCTTGGCGCGGGATTCGATCTGCCGGCCGGATCCGTTCACGTCCTGTCCCAGCGGCATACGGTGCGGGACGGGAAGCGCAGGGGTCCGGGCCGGGCCGTCACAGAGCTGGATGACGGTGACCGCGCCGGCAGGCAGGGCTTTCAGGTCTGCAATGAGGCCGCCCGCCCGCACGAAATGGAGCGCGTCCAGCATGATGCCGCACCCTGTCCGGTCGACCAGCAGGCCGGCCGCGGGGACAGAGTCGAGCGGCTGGTAGGAGATCGGCTCGATGGACGGACGGATTCCGTACTTGCGGGCATCGTCAACCAGCGCGGCAAGGCTGTCCGTCAGCCGGGCAGGATCCGGATCAGCGCCGATCACATTCAGAACGCCCGCGCCCAGGGCCGCTCCTGCCTCCAGCACCGGTTCCCATTCTTTGCGGCCCCGGTGCCCGTCCAAAGTGAAGACCTCAACGTCTCGCACCGCCAGTCCCGTACCGGCCAGGCGTTCAATGGTCTGCGCCGACATGAACGAACCGGCCGTCATCGGGTACGGAGCCTCACTCCGTGTGGCCGGGTGAACCCGGATCCCGACCGAGCTGAAGCCGGCAGCAGCGGCGGCGTCCGCCAGCTCGGGGGGACTCAAATGCAGCGCTGACAAGTGCGCCAGACCAATGGTTCTATACATAACTTCCATCCTGCTTGCTAAGTGTTTGACTGCCATCACGCGGTGTGCGTATGATCTAAATCACTGAATGACTACGTAGTCATTAAAGCACTCATTCCGCTCGCCAGCAAAGGTGCAGCCGAGCTACAGAAAGGTTGCGGTGAACCGCAATGCCGAGTTTCCAGATCCCCAGCACCGGGAGTGCCGCCGCACCGAGCGCTCCCAACCACCCGCCGGTAGCCATCAGCGCTAAAGCAGGACGGCGGGCAGCGCTGGCCAGCACTGTCGGCGCCGTCGTCGACTGGTATGACTTCTTCCTCTACGGCACCGCCGCCGCCGTCGTGTTCGGACCGTTGTTCTTCCCCACCGACAACCAGGTCGCCGGGCTCCTGGCCTCCATGGGTTCATTCGCCGTCGGCTTCCTGTTCCGCCCCTTGGGCGGTGCCATCTTTGGCCACTTCGGCGACAAGTACGGCCGCCGGACCATGCTCTTCATCACCGTCATCATGATGGGAATCGCCAGCACCGCCATCGGCTTACTCCCCGGTTACGCCGCGATCGGCGTCGCCGCGCCGATCCTGCTCGTGGCCCTGCGGGCTATCCAAGGCATGGCCGTCGGTGGCGAATGGGGCGGCGCGGCCCTGATGGCGGTGGAAAACGCGCCGGTGGGCAAACGCAACTTCCTTGCCACCGGTGTGCAGATCGGATCATTCGTCGGACTGCTGCTCGGCACCGCCGCGTTCTCGCTGGTCACCGCCCTGACGACAGCGGAACAGTTCCAGGCCTGGGGCTGGCGGCTCCCGTTCCTGATCAGCATCCTCTTCGCCCTTGTCGGACTCTGGATCCGGTCCGGCGTGCCCGAATCGGCGGAGTTCACCGCCGTGAAGGAAGAACACAAAGACGCCCGCGCACCGTTGGCCGAAGCGCTGCGGACCAGCCCCAAGAAAATCCTCGCCGTGATCGGCATGCGGATGGTGGACCAGAGCACCTTCTACATGGGCTTCACCTTCGCGCTGGCCTACGTCAAGAACTTCACCGACACCCCGCCGGCCACGGTCCTGACCGCCTCGATGGTCGCCATGGTCCTCGCCATTCCCTTCCTGGCACTCTGGGGACGCCTCGCCGACAAGTACGGCCGGAAATGGTTCTACATCATCGGCCCGCTCACCGCGGCCCTGGCAGCCGCACCGTTCTTCGCAGCACTGGAAAGCGGAGACCTGATCCCGATGATCCTGGGCTTCTTCGCCCTGATAAATCTCGGGCACAACATCTCTACCTGCGTCCAGCAGACATGGTTCACCGACATGTTCGACGTCCGGATCCGCTACAGCGGCGCAGGATTCGCCTACGCACTGGCCGGGGCCGTGGGCGGCTTCATCCCGCTCATCGCCACCGCCCTCATGGCCAGCAGCGGCAGCTGGTTCCCTGCCGCAGCCCTGCTCGCCGGACTCTGCCTGATAGCCATGGTGTCCAGCCTTTGGTCTTATAAGTGGGCCAACCAGGAACACCGCTAAACCCAAGAAGCAGGACGCGCCCAAACCAGCGGCGCCGCGACGGCGAATGCGCGGGCAACCGGGTCGAAACGCCCGGCTGCCCGCGCGCTCGCCTCTGCACGCAAAACACCGACCACCGATACAGCCAACAAATGAAGGCCAGAGCCGAGTGAAGACCACCAAACCTGATGACCTGACCACAGCCCCCGCCAAAACCCTGGACTGCGACGTCCTCGTCATAGGCTCCGGCGCCGGCGGCCTGTCCGCTGCCGTAACAGCCGCCTACCACGGCCTGAAAGTCATCGTCGTAGAGAAAGCCCCGGTCTGCGGGGGTGCCACGTCCTGGTCCGGCGGCTGGGCCTGGACCCCAGCAAATCCACTGGCGAAAGCTGCCGGCGTCAGCGAGGACCGGGACGCCATCCGCACCTACCTGCGCCACCGCCTCGGCCCCGACTACCAGACCGAGAAGGTCGAAGCATTTCTTGAGGCCGTGCCGCACATGGTGGGCTTCTTCGAGAACAAAACCAGCCTGCAGTTCACCCCAGGCGAGAAAATCAAGGACATCTACGGCAAAACGCCGGGAGCCGGGATCGGCCACCGCTCGGTCGGGCCCAAGCCCATCAACGCCCGCAGCATCAAACCCGAAGTACGCGCCAAGATGCGCCACCAACTCTATGAGACCTCGTTCCTGGGCATGGGCATCATGGCCGGCCCCGACCTCACCAAATTCCTTTCAGCGTCACAGGGCAGCATAACCGGCCTGTTCCACGCTTCACGCCGCTTCACACCGCACGTTTGGGATCTCCTGGTCCACCGCAGGAACATGCAACTGGTCAACGGAACCGCCCTGACCGCGCGGCTAATGAAGTCCGCCGACGACCTCGGCGTCGACATCCGCGTCTCCACACCTGCTACCCGCCTGCTGAGCGACGGCACCGGCCGGGTAACGGGCGCCCTCGTCGATTCCCCCGAGGGCGCACTGGCCATCAACGCAGCCCGCGGCGTGGTGCTGGCAACCGGCGGGTTCCCCCACGATATTCAACGACGCAAAGAACTGTTCCCCAAGACCCCTACCGGCCGCGAGCACTGGACGCTGGCACCGGCTGAAGCCACCGGCGACGGCATCTCCCTGGGCCAGTCCGTCGGCGCCCGGTTCAAAACCAACGTCAAGTCAGCCGCCGCATGGTGCCCGGTCTCACTCGTGCCCTACCGCAACGGCCGGACCGGAACCTTTCCACACATCATGGACCGCGCCAAACCCGGCTCCATCGGAGTAAGGACCAACGGCAAACGGTTCGTCAACGAAGCCAACGGCTACTACGACTACATCACCGCCCTGATCGACGCCACACCCGAAGGCGAGACGGTCCAGTCCTGGCAGATCGCCGACGCCCGGTTCGTCCGCAAGTACCCACTAGGCATGGCCAAACCGCTGCCCGTGCCACTGTTTCCCTACCTGCGCTCGGGCTACCTGAAGAAAGGCCGCACGATCGAAGCACTAGCAACCAAATGCGGAATCGACCCCGTCGCCCTGCGGCACACCGTAGAGCGCTTCAACGAACACGCCCGCCAAGGCGTAGACCCGGACTACGGGAGAGGGGACACCGAATTCAACCGCTACGGCGGAGACCCGAAAGTGGGTCCCAACCCCTCCCTGGCACCCCTTGAAAAAGGCCCCTACTACGCGGTCAAGGTAGTGCCGGGCAGCTTCGGTACCTTCGCCGGCCTCGACGCGGACGACCGCGCCCGCGTCCTGAACAACCATGGCGAAGCCATCCCGGGCCTGTATGTAGCCGGCAACGACCACGCATCAGTCATGGGCGGCCACTACCCCGCAGGCGGCATCAACCTGGGACCCGCACTTACATTCGGCTACATCGCCGGCCGCGACCTGGCTGGGGTCACCGATTACGAAGACAACCCCACACCCTTGGCACAAACACACCAGAAATAACAGGACACCACAGCCCCGCAGCCTTCGACATTCCAGCGATAACGACCACATAATGGTGCCCCGGCACCGGCCCAACGGCGGAAGGGGGCGCGCTCTCCAAGCGCAGCTCCAAGGAGCGCGTCGCCCCTC
Organism: Arthrobacter sp. BGA-UO-ETr-C19; assembly: GCF_059568005.1. Lineage (NCBI taxonomy): Bacteria > Bacillati > Actinomycetota > Actinomycetes > Micrococcales > Micrococcaceae > Arthrobacter > Arthrobacter sp. BGA-UO-ETr-C19. The sequence continues at coordinate 12,456 of NZ_JCAQPC010000017.1, read as the reverse complement.
TCCCAACGATGGGGCATGCAGAACCACCGCGGCATCGCACCTCGGTGGCAGCGCAAGGGACCGTCCGATCTTGCCAGGCGGAGTCGTGCGCCCGCCGAATGGCTCCCGTCAACTGGTTGTGCGCGTTCTCGCGTGGGGAGTCAGCTGAGCTGTAAGTTGCTGCCGGTCTTGGTTTTTACCATGTTCGTCGCGTAGCTGATCAGGAATTGGTATTCGTCTTCCGGTGTCAGGTCACCGAGGAGTACATCCATTACGAGGCCGTCCTCTAGGGCTACGAAGCTCCGGGCCAGGAATCCGGCCGGCGCTGAGAGAGTGAAGGCATTTTCCTGCGCGCCTCGTTCCAGAATCCCTTTGTAGAGGTTCGTTTGACGCTCCACAAACGCCATCTGCTGCCGAGCGGCTGCTTTGTTGCGCAGATAAACCGGGATGAGTTCCACGAGGATCCGGGAAGCGGTTTCGCTTTCCCCGGCCCAAGGTATGCCTGAGTGGATGCATGCCCTCAGTTGCGCTTCAGGGTCCCTTTCGGCTTGGATGCGGGCCTCCCGGCGGTCACAGTACTCCGTAACACCTTGATTGAAGACCTCGCTGAAGAGCTCGTCGACGTCCCGGTAGTAGTACAGCACCGCAGCCGGGGTGACGCCGGCTTCATTGGCAATGTCGGAAAGGCGGGCCGCTGATGACCCTCTGTCCAGCAGGACTCGTCCCGCCGCTGCCAGCAGTTGATCCCGGCGTTCTGTCTGATTCCGTGGTCTTGCCATGCTCCAATGCTTCCACATCAGAGTCGAAGTGACCCTTGACACACCATAGTTAGTTAATTAATATTTATTTAATAAACTTCTCGACGCAAGGATGCATCTGTCATGACCCGACTCCTCCCCCTAGCTCTTGTGCAGTCACCTGCCGAGTCTCTGACTGATTTCGCTGCTGGTCTTGAGCGAAGGGTTAACGCGCATGCGGTCGCCGACCTTTTCGTTTACCCGGAGCTCCACTTGAACACGCCAGATTCTCCGGCTACCCAGGACCGGCAGGCATATATGGAAGCGTCGGCCGAACCTCTTGACGGTCCGCGGGGGCGTACCCTAGCCGAGCTTGCTGGAGACCTTGGGATCTGGCTTTTGCCGGGCAGCGTGCTCGAACGTGGTACGGACGGGCATATCTACAACACCGCCGTTGTCTACTCCCCACAAGGAAAGGCCGTGGCCAGCTACCGAAAGATCTTTCCGTGGAAACCCTATGAGACCGTTTGTTCCGGTAAGGACTTCGTAGTCTTCGACATGACCGGCTACGGCCGCATCGGTTTGTCGATTTGCTACGACGCCTGGTTCCCCGAACACAGCAGGCATCTGGCGTGGATGGGGGCAGAGCTCGTTCTCAATGTTGTCCAGACCCCGACCAACGATCGTGTGCAGGAAGTTGTTATCGGACAAGCCAACGCAATCGTCAACCAGAACTTCGTCGCCAGCGTGAACGCCGCGGGCCCGCACGGGGTCGGACGTAGCCTTCTGGTTGATCCTGAGGGCCGCGTACGAATCTCAGCTACCGGTCCCGAAGACGCAACCTTGGTCGACGTCATCGACCTGGACCAGGTACGAAATGTGCGCCAGCATGGCACCGCGGGCGTAACCCGCCCCTGGGACCAGTTCGCTGAAAACGACGACACCATTCCGTTGCCGCTCTACGCGGGCCAGCTTGATCCCCGCCTTTGGCGGCAGACCAACTCCCCGTCAAGCCTGGCCAACCTCAGCACTGCCCCAGCTTAAGGAAACCCTCATGTCCGCTGAGAACATCAAACTTACCCCGAAGCTATCCCTGCTGTCGGTGGTCGTGTTCGGCTTGGCCTATATGGCCCCGGGAATCGTGATATCGATCTTCGGCGTGATCTCCGCCACGAGCGACGGAACAGCCCCGACAGCATTCGCCCTTGCCGCCGTCGCGATGCTGCTGACTGCCCTCAGCTACGCGAAGATGGCAAAAATCTTTCCGAACTCGGGATCGGCCTACGTGTATGCGCGACGACTGCTCGATTCCCGCGTCGGCTTCCTCGTCGGGTGGGCAATCCTCCTCGACTACCTCTTCCTTCCCACCGTGGCCTGGCTCTTCCAGTCGTTCTACCTCGCAGCCCAGTTTCCCGACATACCCGTCTGGGCCTGGCTCGCTCTCAACGCTGGACTGACAACGATCATCAACGTCACGGGCATCGTACTCACCGACCGCGTGAACAAGACCCTGACCCTTCTGGTCGTTACCCTCATCGGCATTTTCATCGCCTACTGCCTGGCCTACCTCGGGGGAAACCCGACTGCGTCATTCACGGACCCCTTCTGGAACCACGCAACCACGGTCGGCGGTGTCGCTGCCGCGGCTGCGATCGCCGCCTACTCCTTCCTGGGATTCGACGCCGTCAGCACACTCAGCGAAGAAACCAAAGACGCCAAGCGCAACATTCCCCGGGCGATCCTCCTGACCGTCCTCGTCGGCGGAATACTCTTTGTCCTCGTCTCCTACATCATGCAGCTCGTTCACCCCGGCGGAGACTTCGAGGACGCAGCGACCGCGGCATACGCCATGCAGGTTCTCGTCGGCGGGCAGTTCTACGCCAACGTCACCAACATCCTCGCTATCGTCGGTGGGTTTGCGTCCGGGCTCGCGATCCAGGCCAGCACCAGCCGACTCCTTTACGTCATGGGCCGCGACGGAGTCCTGCCCCGCCGGCTCTTCGGCCGCCTCCACCCCCGAACCAAAACTCCCATCTTCAACCTGGTCCTCGTCGGTGCCGTGGCCATGCTGGCACTGAACATTTCCTTGGAAATCGCAACCTCCTTCATCAACTTCGGGGCCTTCCTGGCATTCGCAACCGTCAACCTCTGCGTCATCGCCTACTTCATCCGAAGCCGCCGACAAGGCACAACCCTGTCGATCATTGGCTTCATCGTCCTTCCGATCCTGGGCGCCGCCGTCGACATCTACCTCCTCACCCAACTGAGTCCCATCGCCATCACCATCGGCCTCTGCTGGATCGGCCTGGGCGTTCTCTACCTCGTCTTCCTCACCAAAGGATTCCGCAAGGAACCACCAGAGATGCGTCTCCACGCCCGCGACGGCCAGCCGGGCGAAGCCGCTAACCTTCAGCACTCAAACACTGACGACACGCGGTCAAGCGAGCAGACTGCCACCCAGGCGCAGCCCACCGAAATCTAACTCCCAGACGAATCACAAGGACGGGCCCGGACACCAGCCTCCAGGCCCGTCCTTGTGTGTGGCATGCGCGATCTCGAGAAGCGGCACTTTATCAGCGTCATTTGCCACCGTGCCCTTGTCACCATGGGCGCTCTCCAAAGTCCGTACCGTTCCGAGTGCCAATCCACTGCATCCCGGGCTGCGGACCAGCAACCCGGGATGCAGTGCAAGTTCGGGGGCAAACTCCCGGTCAAGAAGAATCTGGTCGGACGAGTCTGCCATCGCTGAAAACCATTTCTTCGTCCCGAAGAGCTACGTGCCCCAGTCATTAGCACCAAGTCGGAGAAGACATAAAGAGCAAATCAGGAGTCCAATGATTATCACGATCGAGGCCGACCGCTACTTCCACATCACAGGTCAATCCCCGACGGAAATCGAAGAGAGTATCAATACGGCTGTAGAGATGGCCCGTGACCACTCGATGACTGAAGGATTGCAGGGCATACTCCTAACGCGCCACGGACCTGACATGTACACGGTGAATCTAAGCTCTGATGTTCCCCACGGAGCAACGGTGGAACGGGATCTGGTCAGCAGTAACAAGGCTTAGAGGGGTTGGATCAACGATGAGCCCCCTATCGTCCAAGCGGTCGTTGCAACCATTGATGAGAGTGTTGTGGCGTTTTGCTCACCACCGCAGGCAGCCTCGGATTGGAAACCTCCGGGGAGCGAAAGTCCCGCCCACTTGGGGTACACCCCAACCTGACGCCAACGAACTCTTCCAGCCGAGACTGCTTTCAAGCAGCGTTGCCCATCTCCTTTTCGAAATCGTCAAAGCTCCGGGCCCCGGTGTCAAAGGTTCAGGCCCCGGTGCCCGTTGTGTTAGTGCTGGCCGCAGGATGCGCGCAGCACTAGCTCTGTGGGGAAGATTTTGGTTTGGGTTTCCCCTCCGGGCGTGGGGGCCAGGAGGGCCTCCAGTGCGGTCTGTGCGAGGTCCTTGACGGGTTGGGCGACGGTGCTGAGGCGGGGCCAGGTGTATTCGGATTCGGGCGAGCCGTCGAAGGAGAACACTGCGAGGTTCTCCGGTACCCGGAGGCCGGCTTCGTGGAGGGCGCAGAGCAGGCCCACTGCCTGCTGGTCGGAGCTGACGAAGACGGCGGTGGGCCGCTCGGCCCGGGCAAGCAGTTCCTGTCCGGCGCGGTGCCCGCCTTCGCGGGTGAACGGTGCCCTGATGATGGGGCCCGCAGTGAGGCCGGCGTCCTGGATGCCTTGATGCCATCCGACCTCGCGTGCGTCGAGTTCGCCGCCGGCGTTGCCGCCCATCACCAGCCCGATGTGTTCGTGGCCGTGGCTGATGAGGTGCTCCACCGCCGCGCGCGCCCCGTCTTGGAAGGCCACTCCGACGGAGTTGGAGCCGTGGTTTCCCGCGCCGTGCTTTATGAGGGCGGGACTTCCTGCTGTGGCGAGGTCGGTGCTGTGGTTCAGGAGCACGACGGGGATGTCTGCCTGTTCGAGGTCCATCAGGTCGGGCTCGAACAGCATGCTGCAGAGGAACAGTCCGTCCACCTTTCTGGCGGCGAAGTTCTTGATGAGGCGGCGCTCGGTGCGGAGCGAAGCCTGGGAGTCCGCCAGCAGGAGGGTGTAGCCCCGCTCGGCCGCGGCGTTTTCGACGGCGCGGGCGAGCGAGGCGAAGAACGGGTTCATGGCGTCGGAGACGATCATGCCGAGCATTTCGCTGGAGCCCAGAGCAAGTGCCCTGGCTGCCGCGTTGGGCCTGTAGCCCAGTGCCCTGATTGCCTGCCGCACCTTGGCCTCGTTCGCCGGTGATACTGGTCTGGGTCCGCCGTTGACCACGTAGCTGACGACGGCGGGGCTGACCCCTGCCAGCCGGGCGACGTCATCGCGTGTGACGGCGGCCTTGGCGTGTGAGGTGGGGTGCGGCATGGCAACCATGCTAGCGGCGTTTTACTGGGCGGATTCGCGGAGTGCCGGGCGGGGCCGCTCTGCGGGGGCGTCGCCGAAGTCGGGCACCGGCAGGCGTTCGCCGCCGCGCAGTGCGGACTGGTGGGCAACGATGCCTGGAAGCGTGTAGCGGGCCGCTTCCCACGCGTTGACCGGAGGCAGGGTGCCGGTGTTGATGGCGGTGACGAAGTCGTCCACGAGGAAGTGGTGGCTTCCCTCATGGCCGTTGGGCAGGCCTCGGAACTCCGCCGGCAGGCGTCCGGCGTCGTGCACGGATGCCATGCCGGAGATAAAGGCATCGCGCAGTGCGGGCGCGACGTCAGCAAGCATGGGGTCATCCGCGTCCATGGTGGCCTGGGTCTCGAGCTGGTCACTGATGTCGGTGACGGTGTGCTTGTCCTGCCAGACGCTGACCAGGGCGAGCTGTTCCATGCTTGCCTCGGTGCCGAAGTAGCGGAAGCGGCTCTCGCGCAGGTGGGAGGGGTAGCCCACCCTGCGGAACTCGTTGATGCGCATGGACCCGCCGCATGCGAGTTCGAACAGGGCGCTGGCGTTGGAAAAGTCGTTGTCGAACATGCTTACCTCGCGGTCGAAGACGCCGTCGCCGCGCTCGTCCCGGACCCCGACGCAGCTGACGCTGACGGCGTGGCCGCCGGTTGCTCCGAGGACCCCGCCTACAGAGTGGGTGGGGTAGAGCATGGGCGGGTAGCTGGCGGTGGCCTGCCAGTTTTCTCCGCCGCTGTACTGGTAGGCGTTGTAGAAGCCTAGGTCCATGTCGTGGACGTAGTCGCCCTCCGCGTAGAAGATCCGGCCGAAGGCGCCCTCGGCATTCTTCTTGCGGGCCAGGACGGTTGCCGGGTTGTAGTAGCTGGTCTCACCCATCATGTAGGTCAGCCCCGTCTCCCGGACCGTGTCGATGATTTCTGCGATCTCCGCCTCGGAGATGGCCATCGGCACGGCTGAGTAGACGTGCTTGCCGGCCCGCAGCGCCTGCACCACCAGGGGTCCGTGCGTCCAGCGCTGCGTGAAGATTGCGACGGCGTCGACGTCGCTTTCAAGCATTGCCTCGAAGCTGTCGAAAGTCCCTGCAGCCCCAACACTGCCGGCCTGGGACTCCGCACGCTCACTGATGAGGTCGGTGAAGTAGATGTCTGAGATTCCGGGGTGGGCAGCGAAGAGCTTGGCGAACACGCCTGCGAACTGTCCTGCACCAACGATTCCAATTGAAGAAGTCATGGGAAAAAGCATGGGCCACAAATCTACGCGCGTCAAGCGACTATTTTTCTTGTTCTGCAACGCCCTTATCCAAAGGAAATGGTTTGCCTAAATTCACGCAACGCGCGTAGAGTGTCCGCCAAGTGTTACCTACCTCACAGGAGAGGGATTAACGATGACCACCACTGCCGCCAGCCGGGCCGCCAGAGCCGGCGCAGCGCTTCACGAACAACCAGGACGGGCCGGGAAGCCCTTTTGGCGCCGGAACCACGGGGACCTGCGGATTGCCCTGTTCTTCATCGCCCCGGCCCTGCTCGGTTTTGTCACCTTCTATGTGGTTCCCGCGGTCCGGGGGACTTACCTGAGCTTCACCGAATACAGCCTGCTGGGAGACCCCGAGTGGGTTGGCGGTGCGAACTACGCAGCGATCGCGAAAGACCCGCTGTTCTGGAACGCACTGGCGGTGACGGGGGAATACGTGCTGATCAACATGGTCCTCCAGACGGTTCTGGCCCTGGGTCTGGCGCTGCTGATGCACCGGGTCGCCAAGTCCACCATCATCAGGGGAGCGCTGCTCCTGCCTTATCTGATGGCGAATGTGATCGCGGCATTGCTCTGGTTTTGGCTCCTCGATTACCAGATCGGCATCGTCAACCATTTCATTGAAGCCCTCGGGTTACCGCGGGTGGCGTTCTTCGGCAGCGAGGCATGGGCCATCCCCACCCAGGCCCTGATCAACACGTGGCGTCACGTGGGCTACACCGCACTGCTGATCTTCGCCGGGCTCCAGGCCATTCCCCGACAGGTCTACGAGGTGGCCGACCTCGACGGCGCCTCCCCGTTCCAGACCCTGTGGCGCATCACCCTGCCCCTGCTGCGACCGGTTATCGCGCTGGTGGTCATCGTCACCGCGATCGGATCGATCCAGATCTTTGACACCGTTGCCGTGACCACCCAGGGCGGCCCGGTCAACGCCAGCCGGGTCCTGCAGTTCTACATCTACCAGCGGGCCTTCACCGAGTCGGACTTCGGCTACGGTTCAGCCCTCGCCGTCATCCTCTTCGTCATCCTCGCGGTGGTGGCCTTCGTGCAGATGAAGTTCCTCCGCGGCAACGAGTCGGACCTGGACTAAAGGAAACAGCAATGACCGCCACCAACCTCCCCCGCCGCCTGCAGCGGTTCCGCAAACCCATGACCGTGCGCCGGGCAATGTCCTGGGCCCTGATCATCCTCGCCGTCGCCGCCTCCGTGCTGCCCTTCTACTGGGTCCTCAGGACCTCCCTGTCCACCAACGGTTCGCTGGCCAGCAACGCGACCAACCTGCTGCCGGCCGACTTCAACCTCGGCGCCTTCAAGCGCGTGTTCGGCCTCCAGTCAGCCGAAGAAGCAATGGCAGAGGGCGGCTCCGGGGCGCACATCGATTTCTGGCTGTACCTGCGCAACTCGGTCCTCTTCGCCTCCATCACCACGGTGGGTGCGTTGTTCTTCAGCGCGATGGCCGCCTACGCCTTCGCCCGGCTGCGCTGGAAAGGCCGGAACGCTGTCTTCAGCCTCTTCCTCGCCACCATGATGGTCCCGGGGATCTTCACCGCATTGCCTAACTTCCTGCTCATCAAAAACCTCGGACTTCTCAACACCCTGCTCGGCCTGGTCCTGCCCTACCTGTTCATGAGCCCGTTCGCGATCTTCTTCCTGCGGCAGTTCTTCCTGAACATGTCCCGGGAAGTCGAGGAGGCAGCGATGCTCGACGGCGCCAAGCACCTGCGCATCTTTTTTCAGATCGTCCTCCCCAACGCCGCAGCACCCCTGGCCACCCTCGCGCTGCTGACCTTCATCGGCCAATGGAATGAATACTTCTGGCCGCTCCTGGTCGCCAACCAGGACGACCTGAGGGTCCTCACCGTCGGGCTCGGCGTCTTCAAGGCCCAGGCCCCCCAAGGCGCTCCTGACTGGTCCGGCCTGATGGCCGCAACCCTCGTCTCAGCCCTGCCGATCCTCCTGCTGTTCATCATCTTCGGCAAGAAAATCGTCAATTCCATCGGCTTCTCCGGCATCAAATAATCCCCGGGACCAGCTCCCAAACCCGCCAGACGAGCGCCGCCCTGCCGGCGTGCCCCCACCCAGTCCCGAAAGGACCCACCATGAAAAAGAAAACAGCCAGCGCCATCGCCGTTGCGGCTGCCGCCGTTCTTGCCCTGTCCGCCTGCGCAGGCGGCGGAGGCACCTCCCCAGAGGAAGCAAAAGGCGAGCTGAACTACTGGCTCTGGGACCCGAACCAGCGCCCGGCCTACCAGCAGTGCGCCGACGACTTCCACAAGGCAAATCCCGACATCACCGTCAAGGTCACCCAACGCGGATGGGACGACTACTGGGCCACCCTCACCAACGGCTTCGTTGCCGGGAACGCCCCGGACATCTTCACCAACCACCTCACCAAATACCCGGAACTGATCAAGACCAAGCAGCTGCTGCCCCTTGATGACGCCCTCAAGAAGGACCCGGTCGACCTCTCGATCTACAACAAAGGCCTGGCCGACCTCTGGGTCGGCGAAGACGGCAAGCGCTACGGGCTGCCCAAAGACTGGGACACCGTCGCCATCTTCTACAACAGGAAAATGACCGCCGACGCAGGCATCAGCGAGGAACAGATCAAAAACCTCAGCTGGAACCCTCAGGACGGCGGCAGCTACGAGAAGACCATCGCCCACCTGACCGTGGGCAAAAACGGCAAACGAGGCGACGAACCCGGCTTCGACAAGAACAACGTCGCCGTCTACGGCCTGGGCCTCAACGGCGCAGGCGGCGGCCTGGGCCAGACCGAGTGGAGTTACCTCACCGGTACCACCGGCTGGACCCACACCGACAAGAACCCCTGGGGCAGCCACTTCAACTACGACGACCCCAAATTCCAGCAGACCATCGCCTGGTACGCAGGCCTCATCGACAAGGGCTACATGCCCAAGCTGGAAACCACGGTCGGGGCAAGCACCGCCGACATCTTCGGCGCCGGCAAGGCAGCGATCAACGTCAACGGCTCCTGGACGATCGGCCAGTACACCAGCTACAAGGGCATCGATCTTGGCATCGCACCCACTCCTACCGGTGTCAACGGCAAGCGGGCATCCATGCTGAACGGTCTCGGGGACACCATCTGGGCCGGCACGAAGAAGCCTGCCGCCGCCGCGAAGTTCGTCGAATACCTCGGATCCGCAGCCTGCCAGGACGTGGTCGCGTCCAAGGCAGTGGTCTTCCCCGCCGTCAAGACCTCCTCCGACAAGGCAGCGGCGGCTTTCAAGGCCAAGGGCGTCGACGTCACACCTTTCACCCAGCCCGTAAAGGACGGCGCCACGTTCCTCTTCCCCATCGCCGATAAGGCACCGAAGGTCGAAGGCATCATGAAACCCGCCGTGGACGCCGTCGTAGCAGGCAAAAACCCTGCCAGCTCGCTCACCCAGGCCAACGAACAAGTCAACGCCCTCTTCAAGTAACCATCCGACGCCACGGGAGGGGCGGGCCCTTTCGGTTCCGCCCCTCCGCCCGCGCGAGACGATTCCCCTTACAGGACCACCATGTACACCGATGCATCAAATGAAGACCTCCTCCACGTTCGCGTCCAGAAACGCAGCCAACTAGAGGACCAACTGGACAAAGCTGTGAATATCCTCGCCGAACGGGCCCCCCTCTGCGGCGGCCAAGGGATCCTCGTTGCCCGGCACTCCGCCCGGGACTTCACCGTCCAGCTCCACCCTGGCGTCCCATTCGGAACCATCCAGGAAAGGCAGGAATGGTAGTCCGCACCGGGCACAGCCTCCCCTGCAAACATGACCGGGAAACACCCACCCCACGCAATGAAACGCCACCGGAAGCCGCAACTCAACCAACGGAGAACCCCTTGACCCTGGACCTGCACGCAAGCAGCACACGTCCGTTCCTGGCCGCCGGGATGGAGATCTCGATAGACCCCGCGCGTCAGGTCCTCACCCTGGCCACCCCCGACGGCGCACCCCTGGCGCGCCTGCGCCTGCTTTCCAGCATCAACACCACCGCCGGAACTGACGAAATCCGCGTCACAGACGTCGACGTCAGCGCCACTGGCGGGAACCTAACCCAGGTCGGAATCACGGCGAAAAGCTCACTGTGGCAGCACCACCACACCCAGCTGAGCGCCGAAGGCGACGCCCTCGAACTGACGACCACCGTTCAGGGCACGGGCCGGATCACATCCATCCGCCAGCTCGGCGCCCACGTGGCGGGCTCCGGTCTGCTGCCCAGCGACCTGCTGCACAGCACCGTCTTCTCCCCCAACCCGGACCGGCCATGGCAGGTCCTCCGCCAGGCGGGGGAATCCGCTGCCCTGGGCGTAGTGGGAGACGGTGGTCAGCCCGGCGTCGGAAGATGGCTCTTCACCCCACCCCCACTGTGTCTGGCCCTCTCCCCCGACAACCCCGCCGCATCCCCGGCACCGGCCGGTCCCTGCCTGATGATCGGTGTCGCAGCCAGGCGGCGCCCCTTCACCCAGTTCACCTACGACGCCCTCACCCCGGGCTTCTCCCTCCGTTACGACTACGACGGACACACCTCGGTCGAGGGCCAATTCAGCACACCCACACTCCTGCTGTTCCTCGCCGATGACCCCTACGACGGGCTCAAACGCTACCGCGAGCTGCTCGACGCGCGAGGTCTGCTGCCCGCCCGCACCCAGGCTCCGCCCTCACCAGCGTGGCTCGAACCGATGTTCTGCGGCTGGGGCGCCCAAAACGCCGACGTGATGGCCTCCGTCGACGGTCAGCGCCCAGCAGTCGACCGGGCCCGGCAGGCAGACTACGACCGCTATCTCAACACGCTCGCCACGCACGGAATCGTGCCCGGAACCATCGTCATCGACGACAAATGGCAGCAGGACTATGCCACCTGCCGGCCGGACATCGAAAAATGGCCGGACATGGCCGGATGGATCCGGAAACGGCATGACGCCAGCCAGCGGGTCCTGCTCTGGTACAAGGCCTGGGATAGCGAGGGCGCACCACCGGAAGCCTGCGTCCGTGACCACACCGGTCAGCCGATCGCCCTCGACCCCGAATCACCGGCCGGGCGCAAGCTGATCCAGCAAGCAGCACGGTCCATGATCGGCGAGCTCGGTGCCGACGGAATCAAAATAGACTTCACGGCCTCCACCCCCGCCGGCTCCGCCCTCACCCATGCCGGGCCATCATGGGGCATCGACCTGCTCCACGAACTGCTCGCAGTCCTCTACCAGGCCATCAAAGACATCAACCCTGACGCCCTCGTAGTCACCCACACACCAGACCCCGGCTTCCGCGACGTCACCGACATGCTCCGCCTCAACGACGTGCTCATGCTCGACCAGCCAGGCGGCCACGCCGAACCACCCCATACCACCCCCGGCACCGGCGTCGTTGACGCCATGACCCACCGGGCCCGCGTCGCCACCTCTGCATGCCCGGAACTGCTGATCGACACCGACGGCTGGGCCCTGCCCAGCCAGGCTGCCTACCAGCACTGGACCTCGGCGCAAGCCGGTCTCGGGGTTCCCAGCCTCTACTACACCGACCGCCTCGACCTAACCGACCCCACCGAGCAACCCATCCCGCCCGCGTCCCTGCACGCCACCGCACAGCACTGGGCCGCCTACCGGGCCGCGCTGAACGTCCAGGCCAAATAGCACCCGCCGCCAGTAGATTTTGGGCTTCAAACGAAGGATGGACCGCCGAAAACCCTCCTTGGCCGTCGGGTAGGTACACCCAAACCTGACGTCAAAACCGTCTGACAAGGGAGGACCGGCATGGCCGGAGCTCCTACTCGTTGTCCCGCAGACGACTCCCGTCACAACATGTGACATAGCCACTCACTGTCCCACTGATGCCCGTGCTGGTCGCCGAGCATGCCCTGGGCCCCGAGGCTTCTATCGTGGCTCAAATGCAGCTCAAAACCGTGGCCGCAGGCAACATCCGGGGCGGTTTGGGACTGTCCGATAAACGGTGTGTGGAGTCCGGCCGGTTTTCATTATTGAGTGGTTCTTTCGAACCGGCCGGCGAAGGTAATAGCGAACGCGTTCAGCGCAGGCTTCCACCTCATCACCCA
>NZ_JCAQPC010000016.1:0-109592 GCF_059568005.1 Arthrobacter sp. BGA-UO-ETr-C19 | reverse complement strand
TCCACCCGGGCTACTCCCACGGAGACCTGGTCACCGGTGTCTTCGGCGCCTTCGGCGTGATGCTTGCCCTCCACGAGCGGAACACCTCCGGACTGGGACAGATGATCGACCTGCCCCTCTATGAGGGCCTGTTCAGGATGATCGATTGGCAGGTGCCCTTCCTCGACGTACTGGGCATAGATTCCACCCGTGCAGGGGCATCATTCCCGTTTGCCGGCGGCTTCATCACAGAAATCCTGCCCACGATCGACGGCAAGTTCGTGGTCGTATCCGCGGCCACCGGAAAACACGTCGGCAACGTCGTGGACTTCCTCCAGGAAGGCGGGCACCTTAAGGTCCAAGGCGAGGGCGACATCCCCGTCTCAGTGATCAAGGACGCCCTCGGCGCCTGGCTCGGAACACAAAACTCCGACGAAGCCGTCGCGAGCCTGAAATCCGTCGGAGTAATCGCGGAAAAGGTCAGCAAACCCAGCGACATCACCAAAGACCCCCACATCGCCGCCCGACACAACCTCGTCCCCGTCGAAAGCGAAGAATACGGAAAATTCACCGTACCCGCCCCCGTACCCCGCCTCTCCCGAACCCCCGGCCAAGTCCGCTCACTCGGCCCAAAACTCGGAGCCCACAACCAACAACTCCACGCACCCACCACCAAAATCAACGTTAGCCCCGATACTTTGTCGGCGTTGTCGTTGGGGGTCGTAGAGGCGGGCTGAAGTGGTTGCCGCTCCCGGGAAAAGATTCGGGCAAGTCGGAGCCAGATGCCACAGCGGTGAGTAGGCATGCGGCAGATGTTGGTTGCCGGCGGGTGGTCCGTCAGCGAAGATGTCGAGGCCTTGGTGACCTTAGGCTCCGTGCGCTCGGGCCGTGCTTGGCTCGGTCTGCTCGCGGTGGCGATGGGCGTCGTTGGGATGCCCGCCGGCCGTGTTCAGCCTGCGCGGTGGACGTACCTGACCGACGCCGAGCCGGTGGAATGCCGCGCCCGTGCCCTGTCTACGCTGGGCGGCGTGAGCCGTCAGCGCGCTCATCCGTCCGTTGATCGGTGCGGCGGCCATGGCATTCGGGGGCATCAGCGGTGCGTACTGGGTGGGCGTGGCAGGCATGACCGCTGCCGCCGTGCCCGCCGTGAGGGTCACCCGACCTGGCGCGACGGACGGTTCCTCCGCCACGGCCGGTTCAGAGCCCACCTTGCGCGGCGTGGCCGCCGCCTCGCACACGGGTGTTTTCCTGGCTGCCGGAATCGGCCTTCTGGTGATGAGCACCGGCGCCCAGCGCGCCTCCCGGCAGGTGGTGATTCCGCGCAGGTGGTGATTCCACTATGGGCCGACCACGTGGGCCTCGACCCGCCCCAGATTTCGCTGGTGCACCCGCTCTCCGGGGGCGAGCGACATGCTGGTCTTCTATCTCGCAGGCAAGGTGATGGACCGGCGCGGCCACATCAGTTCCCGGCCTAGTGATGACGCCGGGCCCCGACTTCTCGCCCGACCGCGGCCGCGGGCAGTTCCTGGGCCTCTGGCGGTTAACGGCGGACGCCGGATCCACCCGCGGTTCTGTCCTCCTCCGCGGTGAGAGCCGCGGCTTGCCTCGGCGGTGGTGTGATGGCCACAGGGATGCTGGGTTCGCAGCGGCACGCGTGTTCGCCGTCGTGCTCCCAAGACCTAAGAACCGCCCTTAAGTACCGTCGCAACTACTGGCGCACGCCCGCCCTCAACATTTCGATGACAAAGTTGGGAATATTGATATCGGCGCGAAGACCAGTGACAGATTCGGGCGGAATGCATGGTTACCCTGACCCGACGATTCGCCCGCCACTTATGACTCGCCGCTTGAGTACCTGGTTCTCGGGCTTCATGAGGGCGGCTAATGAGGTCTATTTGTGGCAGGCGGCTTGAGTAATGCTCGGGGATCATGGGCCCATAACAAATGATCATTTGCAGACCTCGGACTTTATACCAGAGCATGGTGCAATGCCTTGTGATGCGAGTCACCGGTATGAATGTCGCTAGTCGTTACTCGTTGGACGTTGAATAGCCAGCTTCCAACTCGATTTCCACAGGAGCTCAATGGCGATGTCATCCCACGCTGGTTTACACCTAGGCGCATCAGCTTTTCAAGTCCACCCAGTTTGAGTTCCTCGACCCCAATGGGCGTTCGCGAACGTCCAATAAGTCAGCTGCGTACGTGCTTCGAGGTCGAAGTAATTCGTGCCATTCGTCCCCAATTTATCGCATTTCTCCGTAGCGGAGTTTTCTCACTGTAAACCGCAAAGTTTAGGACATCGTAATGAACACAAATCCCGTTATGGAAGATCTGGACGTAAAACGGCCGCCCCGCCTTCCCATGAGCAAAAACGCGCGGCGCGCGGCTGTCTCCGGTTTCATCGGAAGCACACTGGAGTATTACGATTTCTTCATCTACGCCTCCGCTTCCGCGTTGATCTTCGGAACCTTGTTCTTCCCAGCAGAGAACGCTTCAACACTCCTTTCGGTTAGTACCCTGGGGGTGGCGTACATTGCTCGTCCTCTCGGCGCTACACTCTGGGGACATTTGGGCGACAAGATCGGCCGGCGCAACACCCTCGTTGCATGCCTTGGTCTCATGGGGACGGCAACATTCCTGATCGGTTGCCTGCCCACTTACGATCAGATCGGCATCGCTGCACCAGTTATTCTTGTTGCGCTGCGCTTGATGCAGGGCCTTTCGGCGGGCGGTGAGTCGCCCGGGTCAGCCTCGATGTCGATGGAGCATGCTCCAGACAACCGTCGTGCGTTCACCGTCAGCTTCACGATCAGCGGAGTCATGTTCGGAGTCGTTCTGGCAACTGTGGTGTTCATCCCCGTGGCCATGCTTCCCGACGAGGCCCTGTTCAGCTGGGGCTGGCGCGTACCCTTCCTGATCAGCATTCTGCTCACTGGGGTCGCCTTTTGGGTTCGCCGCCGGCTCCCCGAGCCGGAGGTCTTCGAGGAGGCAAAGGCATCCAGCCAGGTCGCGCCCATTCCGGCGGTTGACCTGTTCCGCTACCACTGGCACACCGTCGTACGTCTTATCCTCAGCGCCACGTTCACGATCTTGAACACCATGCTCAATGTGTTTGGCCTCGCCTACGCTGTCGAGCACGGGATCGAGCGCGGGACGGTACTTTTTGCAATAGCCGCTGCCAACTTGGCCGCCGTGTTTACTCAACCACTGTTCGGCCTACTTTCCGATCGGATTGGCCGCAAGCCGGTATTCATTACAGGCGTGATTGGCGGCGGCGCAATGATGTTCGCGTTCTTCCATGCGATCGATGCCGGGAACATCGTTCTGATGTTCACCAGTAGCATCGTGCTCATTGGTATCTTCTACGCCATGCCGAACGC
This sequence comes from Arthrobacter sp. BGA-UO-ETr-C19, assembly GCF_059568005.1. NCBI lineage: Bacteria > Bacillati > Actinomycetota > Actinomycetes > Micrococcales > Micrococcaceae > Arthrobacter > Arthrobacter sp. BGA-UO-ETr-C19. The sequence goes on along the minus strand of NZ_JCAQPC010000016.1, from coordinate 106,233 downwards.
CGCCTTCATGGCGGCGTTTCCGGAACAGTTCCCCCCGAATGTCCGCTATAGCGGCATGGCAATCAGCCTCAGCGTTGGCCAACTTACTGCCGGGTTCGGACCGGCAATCGCTGTCGCTATGATTGCCGGCGATACGGCGAACTGGCAGCCGGTCGCGTGGATGTGTCTCGGATTCGGCATCTTGGCCGCAATCGCTTTTATGACCTGCGCAGAGACTCATAAAGTTCCCACTCACAAGCTGGGACTCCGAAAAGAATAGTTGCGCTGCAGTGGCGCTGAACGGTTGATAACTTCCCTGGCCTAGGCCTCGATTGCTGCGGGTGCACTTGATACTCGGGTATCAAGTGCACCCGTTTCGCGCTTAAAGCAGCCCGCTCACCCTCTCGTCGCTGTACTCGACATCGTTCGTGACGTTGCCGCCCGTTCCGCGCTTTGATGGCATGGGCGACGGGGCCCGGACAACAATACGTCCGAGCCCATGGGGCCGAAGGCACCGCAGAGCTTGGCAGCATGTGCTTGAGTGCTAGATGGCATTGGCGGTCAGCGCAAGAGCCGATGGCCGTTCATTCTTCCCGTACAGTATGTGGCTCCGGGCGCACGTCTGAATGTCCTTATTTTGCGAGGAGACCCAGTGGCCTCACCGGCGATCTACGTAGCTGGTTCCGCCACGTTTGGTGGGCTGGCATCAAGTAGCCCGCGGGCGTAGCGTCTTCGGTAGGCGATGAGCTAGATGACTCCAGCGCAGCCGTTGAAGTCAATCCATTGAAGGAGCCGGGATGGCTGGATGGAATGCTGACACTGCTGCCGGGCCCGTGGGGGCGGGCTCAGTCACCTTGGTCGAGGGATCATCCTTTTGCATCTCATCAGCCAATGGTGACATCTCCCCGGAATATCCCCATGGGCTGTTCGTCGACGACGCCCGTGTTCTCTCCCGCTGGAACTTAACCGTCAATGGGGCGCCATTGGAGCCGCTCGCGGCGAAGGCAAGGGAGCCGTACCGCGGCCTGTTTGTCGGACGCGTGCCGCGCGCCGACGGGTATGCCGACAGCCCGCTGATCATTGAACGCCTACGGGAGGTGGGGGCTGGATTACTGGAACTGATTACCATTCGGAATTACTCGCCTGGTGCTGTCGAGTGCTTGCTTGCTCTCCAGGTTGAGGCAGACTTCGCGGATCTTTTCGAAGTGAAGGAAGCACGGATACAGCGGCGTTGGGAAGAGTCCCGTGAACTGACAAAGAGTTCACTCACCATTCGGGCGGCGTGGCAGGACATTCGGAAAGGCGTTTCGGTGTCGGCTAAGGGAGCCGACATAGCCGCTGACGGCCTGATTTATCGGATCAGCGTCCCTCCAAACGGAGAGTGGAGTGCGACCATAACCGCGGTGCCCCTCTCAGACGGCAGCGGCCCTAGGGGCCGCTTTGTTCGCCCCAAGGAGGGAGAAATGTCTCCTCGCGACCGGCGCCGTCAGGAGTGGGTATCCAAGATTCCCGTCCTACACATCGGTAATCCTTCGATCGAACGGACACTGCGGCGCAGCTATGACGACCTCGGTGCACTTCGCATTGAGGACCCCGGCCACCCGGAGCGGGTGGTAGTGGCTGCCGGCGCCCCATGGTTCATGACCCTTTTCGGGCGCGACTCGCTATGGGCCTCGCTCATGGCACTCCCGGTAGATCCGTCCCTCGCCTTCGGAACCATCCAGACCCTCGCGGACCGCCAAGGGAGCGTTGTGGATGAGATGAGCGAAGAGGAACCGGGCAAGATCCTGCACGAAGTGAGGTTCGACGTCTCCAGCGGACTGGCGCTGGGCGGCAAATCTACCTACTTCGGCAGCGTCGATGCCACCCCGCTGTTTGTGGCCCTCTTCGGCGAAGTCAGCCGCTGGGGATTCGCCGCAGAAACCATCTCGGCCCTGCTGCCACACGTTGATCGCGCACTGGACTGGATCCGCGACTACGGCGACAAGGACGGCGACGGCTTCGTTGAGTACGCGCGGCTCAACGATCGCGGACTAATCAACCAGGGCTGGAAGGACTCTTGGGACGGCATCAACTTTGCCGACGGCAGGATGGCTGAGCCACCGATCGCACTGTGCGAGGTGCAGGGCTACATCTACAGCGCGTATCTGGCCCGCTCCTGGATAGCCTACGACGCCGGCGATATGGACCTGTCGGCTGAGTACCGGGACCTCGCGGCGCAGCTAAAGAGACAGTTCAACGAGCAGTTCTGGCTGCCCGACCGCGGCTACTATGCTGTCGCCCTGGACGGCCGCAAGCGGCCGGTCGATGCCTGCGCGTCCAACATGGGGCAATGCTTGATGTTCGGGATCGTCGACGACGACAAGGCTCCACTTATTGTCGAAAGACTCATGTCCCCGGAAATGTTCAGCGGCTGGGGCATACGAACCTTGGCAAGCGACATGGCCGCCTACAACCCCGCGAGCTACCACAATGGATCAGTTTGGCCGCATGACAATGCGATCATCGCTAACGGACTCGTGCGATACGGGTTCATAGAGCAGGCGCAGCGGATCTCGACAGCCCTGTTTGAAGCCGCTGAGTACTCGGAAGGGCGGTTGCCCGAATTGTTCTGTGGCTTCAGCCGGGAGCACTACGACGAACCCGTTCCCTATCCCACGGCATGCTCACCGCAGGCCTGGGCCGCGACCACGCCAATCCAGCTCGTGAAGAACCTGATGGGCTACTACGCCGACGTTGCCCGCGGCGGCCTCTGGATGGATCCAGCGCTCCCGGAATCCTACGGCGACCTGCACATCACCAACGCCCCCATGGCGGACAGCCGGATCACCATCGACATCTCCGGATCCACCGCGACAGTGCAGGGACTACCCAAAGGCATGCTGTTTCACCACGGAATCCGACCGAGAGCTGCCGACCTGGCACAACGGCGTGAAAAGTCTAGTGGGGCTTAGCGAGGGTGCGTTCCTCCTCGCCGAGTTCCAAGGGTCCAAGACAGGAGAAAATCACACCACCACACCGCCGGCGCTACCGGGGGGCTGGGCGAAGTGTCATGGTCATGCAGGTTTCTATTCTTTCGGCCATGAAATGTCCGAAGGAGGCGAAACCCATGACGCTCGTGGAGTCCGATCCTGCAGCTTCCCCCGTAGGCTGCGGCTCGGTCAAGGCAGCACGCCCAGCCGCGGCTAGGACAGCGGACCTTCGTGGCATAGCGCGGAATGAAGAGGACGCAACAGACATTGTGCGTTGGCGTGGCTACGGCATTCCTTGGAGGGTGCATCAGAGTGAACGAAAAGAGGGTGTGGACAGTGTCCACACCCTGCGCTTCGGATTCGGTTGTACCGGCATCGGACCGGGCCGTACTGGGGATGTTTTCGGGAAAGTGGCGGATTTTCAGGGGGGGAGGCTGGTTCGAGTCCCACCTCGGGCACGTGTTTTCCCTGTTCAGGGGCTTTTTAGCCTCTGAGTGTGCACATTTTGTTCACTTGTGGGCCCCTGCGGGGGCCTTTTTCATTGCTGGCCGGTGCTGTGGCCGGTGGCCTCCTTGCCTTCCTGGAGGGACGGGTTGTTGTTCGTTAGCAGTTCATGGACGTTTAGGGCTCGGCCAACATGACCTGTGAAAAATTCCGTGCGAGCTTCTTTATCGGTTTGCTGGGTGTTCCCCTGGGTCCTCCTTAGCGGCTGCTGGTGGCTTTTCTTCTTCATGGTGGGTGCGGGGGAGGACGACGTGACTTGCGCTCGACCGGTAGGGAATCGGTGTCGCCGGCGCCCACAGGCTGTCCGATACTGCCCGACAAGACAGCGTTGCCCTGCGTTGTAGCCCATGATGCTCACCGTCCTTCTTCCATGGATCGACGGTCTTTCCGTCGATAGCTGTTCATGGCTGCCGCCGGAGTCGACTACATGACGCTGTGGATTCTTTGCCGCGGTGTCCCGAAGCGCTGTGCCTGCTGCCTGGCTGGTCTCTCATGGTTGTTCATTGCCAGCCTGTTGGGTGACTGCATGACCGAATGATGAGCCGCCGAAGCACCTGAGCCGGCAGGAAGCCACAATCTGACAGCCCCTGTCGCCCCGTCGACAGGGAACGAGCCAGACGTGTCAGGTAGCGATTCAAACGTTTCTTGGCTCAGTGCCAGTAATAGATGAAGCGAACCAATTCCGACGCCTTGGGCGCTTCGACCTGACGTCAGGTCGGGGTGTGCTCCAAATCCACATGTCCTCGTCCAACAATAAGCAAGCTGAGCACGAACAGTTTGAAATCAATGTGCACGTGTACCAGGCACTTAGAGGGCGAGTGGTCACCGCTCGGACGGCGGCTGCATCGCCGGAGGTGAGGAATTCGTGTTCAGGGTCGTGTCAGGTTCGGTGGCGGGTCGGGGAGGCGCGAAGCGAAACGGCTCAATCCTGTACGCCGGATTGCTACGCCCGTTGAGTCCGTCGTCCCGCAGGGATCCGCGGTGAATTGCGGTGGCTAGCAAAAGAGTTGCAATGCCTGTCGCCGTGGCCATGAGCAGCCCCATCGGGATGGGGGTGCCTGCGCCGCCAAGGCCAGATAGTGGAGTGGCTGCGGCGCCGAAGATGAACTGGGTGAACCCCAGCCCCGCCGCGCCGCTGCCGGAAACATGCCGGACTGCCTCGAGAGCGAGGGCAGTCAAGTTCCCCTGAATGAAGCCCATGGTGCTGACTGTGAGCCAGATCGGCAAGGCAAGGAACCAGCGGGGGACGGGGAGGACCGCGATTATGAGGACCAACACGCTGAACCCAAGTGCGGCCGGTACTGCGATCTTCACGATTCGGAGCGGCCCTACTGAACGGGCGAGACGCGAAGCAATGTACGCCGAGGAGATCATCCCCGCCGCATTGATTCCGAACGCTATTCCATACTGAAGGGCAGTGAATCCCATGACCTCCTGGTACACGAAGCTCGACGCGGAAACGTACCCGATCATGGCTGCGAACGTCGTGGCGAAGAGTAGGACGAACAGACGATACCTTGGCACGTCAATCACTTGGCCGAGCCCGCCGATGAGGCTTGCGGTACGCCTCGCTTCGGCCGGCCGCGTCTCACGGAGGACCAGGGCGACCGCGCCCATCATGATTACGAAGAGCCCGGCGAGGGCCCACATGAGGCCTCGCCAGCCGATTGGCCCCTCCAGGAGGGCCCCGATGGAAGGGGCAAGGACCGGCGCGGCCCCTCCGATTGTCCCCATGAGGCTCATCATCCGGGCGGTCTCTGGACCACGGGTGAGATCCATGAGGATGGCCTGACCGATGACGAGACCGGCTGCGGCTCCGAGTCCCTGCGCAAGGCGAGCTGCTATCAGCACCTCGATCGAAGGGGCGAGGGCGGCGATCACCGATGCCCCGATTGTGAGGACGTTGCCGAACAGGAGCGGAACGATCCGGCCGCAGCGGTCGGAAAGCGCTCCGAAGCACAGCTGGCCGCAGGCCAGGCCGAGGAAGAATCCTGTGAGCGTGAGCTGCACTTCGGACGCGGTCGCACGGTAGTCCCCCTGCACCCGCGGGAACGCGGGAATGTAGATATCCGTGGACATTGGCGCAGCCGTCTGGAGGAAGGCGAGCACGAGCAGCGACCCCGTGCTGAGGCTGAATGCTCGATTCGCGGCGGGCGGAGGCATGACGGCGGTCCTTTCGTCGGTCAGGGGGTGAGCGGGCGCGTCGGTGCGGACCGGCCTGGCAATGCGGGAGCTCTCCTGCCGGGGAGAGCCTCAGCACTAGGGCTTTCTTTGAAAACTAAATCGGCGGTTGGCCGGGCGAAATGCGCCGCGGCTCAGGCGACGGGCATGTGGACGGTGAGCCCGCCGTCCACGATCAGCTGCTGCCCGGTAATGTAGCTGGCCGCTCCTGAGGCGAGGAAGTTGATGGCGGCGGCGACCTCCTCGGGCCGGCCCACACGTCCGGCCGGGATGTTGGCGCCGGCGCGTCCGAGGCCCTGGCGGCCGAAGGAGTTGATTTCATCCTGGGTCTGGGCCGTGTCGATCACGCCGGGGATCACCGAGTTGACCCGAATCCCGCGGGGCGCCAGTTCTACTGCGAGGGCTTTGCACAGGCCCAGGACCCCTGCTTTGGCGGCGGTGTAGTGGGCGTGGTCGGGCCAGCCGTAGACGCCTCCAGAGATGGAGGAGACACCGACGAGTGCGCCGCCATTTTCCATCCGGGCTGCGGCGCTTCGAAAGACCCGCATCACCCCGGTGAGGTCGACGGACATCAGGTCGTCCCACGCCTCGTCGGTGAGATCTGGGAGTGGGTGCAGGCGCACTATGCCTGCATTGGCGACGGCGATGTCGAGCCGTCCCCACTCGTCCAGTGCGCGTTGGGCGAAGCGCTCGGTCTCTTGCGCGGATCTGACGTCGAGTTCGTGGACGACGGCTTCCCCGCCGTTCTCCTTGACCTGGGCGATGGTTTCTTCCGGGTCGTGCGGGTCACCGGGGAACCAGCCGATGACTGACCTGATTCCGTCCCGCGCGAATGCGACGGCTGTCTGCTGGCCGATACCGCTTGCGGCTCCGGTGATGATGGCGCTCTTCAGCGTTGACACTGGTCTCCAATCCGCCCCGCTGGGGCTGTTTTCAGTGAGAAGGGATCTGGTGCAGGTGATAGGGGAAATCGGTGAACGACTTGGGGCCGTCGGCCGCGACTAAGAACGTGTTCGCGACGGCCACGGCAGCCGCCCGCTCTCCGGAGGAAACAGAGGGGTGAAGGGCATAGGCGTCTCCTGCCCGCACCAATCCGTCCTCGCTCGCTTCGATGAGGGTGTGGCCCTCATCGACCCCCGTGCTGTGGCCCAGGCCTATCGTCGGGTGTCCAACACGGCCGATCGCCGAAGTGAGCGCTTGGGCGATGCTTTGGATCTGTGTGCCCTCCGTGAGTAGCGCTGCTCCTTCCGATAGGGCTGAGATGGCCGTCAAGGCGAGCTCCCGACGCCCGTCGCTGACCTCGCCGGCAAGGAACACGGCCCCGAGCTCGGCCCAGTGCCCACTCGCTCCTGCGGTTTCGGCGAAGGCGGTGACCACGGAGCCTTCCCTTATGGGCTCCGTTGTGGGGTGCTGACCGCGGAACAGGCCAGCGCAGACGTGGACGATGTCAATCCGTGATCCCTGGAGTTTGAGCTGGGTGGTGATGGCGGCGGCCGCCTGTTGCTCGGTGTCGCCGACGCGGACGACTTGGCTGCATGCTTCCAGCGCCCTTTGTGCCCTGCGCACTCCTTCGCCCAGTGCCTGCACGTCGTCCTGATCAGTCCGGCGTCTCACTTCTGCGAGCAGTGGTGCGCTGTCGTGCGGTTCGGCGCCCAGGAGATTGACCAGCCGACGGTAGTCTGCGTGCGGGAGCCCGGCGGCCGTGGGGGCGATCAAACCGACCGTCCCGACGGCGTGTCCGATGACGGTCTCGAGGTAGGCTTCCCGCCCGGTCCCGGATGCCGCTGCCACGCAGACCCCCGGCTGGGGGTCGTCGGCGTGGATTGGCTGGGCGGCGCCGGGGCTGGGTGCAAGGATCACCGGCGCTTGCCCTTGGCGGATGACCGTGTAGAGGCCCTTGTTGCTGGGCAGGTGGCCGGTGAGGTACGTGAAGGGGCCGTAGTTGGAGAGTGCGCCGAGGCCGTAGACGATCAGGGAATCGACTCGGTCTTGATCCATTGCCCGCCAGACCCGTTCCCACCGCCCTTGAAGGATGCTGCGGGTGACCGCAGGGTCCCGCCCAGGCATCTAGTCGCCCACTACGCTTGCGCGGGGGAACGATTCGCCGTGCTGGAGCCACCACTGGGCGATGTCTGTCCGCCGTGCGAACCAGACCCCGCCTTTGGAATGGGCATGGGTCAGAAAGTCCCGCAGTGCAGAGGTGCGGGCAGCCTGGCCGACGAGGCGGGGGTGCAGCCCGATCGACATCATCTTCGGGAAGCCACGGTCGCCCTCGAGCCAGAGCTCGTCGAAGGCGCGCCGGATGTAGTCGTAGAACTCCGCCGGATTCTTTGACCCTTGCGAGTCGTTGTACGTCTGGGAGTAGGGCACCACGAGGTGATTTCGGCCCTGGACGGTGGTGAAGTAGGGCAGGTCGTCGTTGTAGGCATCGCAGTCGAAGTCGAAGCCGCCCTCCTCGGCGACGAGCTCCCGGGTGTTGACCGACGGCCCGTACCGGCAGTACCAGCCGGTTGGCCGCGATCCCCAGGTGGATTCGAATGACTTGACGGCCATTCGGATGTGCTCGCGTTCCTCCTCCCGGCTCAGCCGCCAGTGCTCCTCCCAACGCCATCCGTGGGAGACGAGGTCGTGGCCCATGTTGCTCGCCGCCCGCGCGACCTCCGGGTTCTTCTCGAACGCCACGGCGCAGCCGAAGAAGGTGCAATTGATGCCGAACTCGTCGAAGAGCCGCAGGAGCCTCCAGACTCCGGCGCGGCTTCCGTACTCGTACATTGATTCTTGGGCGAGGTCGCGGACTCCGGCTGGGAATCGGTATCCCGAGTCGCCGAGGATGTCGTTCTCCCCGTCGCCGGAAGCGTAGGAGTACTCGGAGCCCTCTTCGTAGTTGACGACGATGTTGACGGCGATCTTCGCCTCGTCCGGCCAGGTGACCTTGGGCTGGAGCCTTCCATATCCTACGAGATCGCGTTCCGGGCCGTTCGTCAAGGTGTGCGCCATCAGTAGGCCAACCATCCGCCGTCGACGGGCAGGTTGTGGCCTGAAACGAACGTGCAGTCGTCAGAGGAGAGGAAAAGGACGGCTCCGGCGACATCGTCGGGCCGGCCGAGCCGGGGGTACGGGGTGCGGGACCGTGAGTAGGCAAGCACGGGGTCGCTCATGTCGATCTCCCCTGGGTGGGTGCCGGTGATGATCCGTCCGGGTGCGACCCCGTTGACCAGGATTCCGTGTTGGGCGTAATCGACGGCGAGCTGCCTTGTCATCTGGACCATGCCGCCCTTGCTCACCGCGTAGGCGAAGAAGTTGGGCGGCCCGATGAAGCCTTGTTGGGATGCGATGTTGACAATGCGGCCCCGGACTTCGCCGATAGGGTCTTGGGCGATCATCTGCTGGATCGCGCGCTTGCAGCTGAGGAACTGGCCCCGCAGGTTTACATCCATGACTTTGTCCCAGTCCTCTTCTGAAGTGTCAAGGACCGAGGAGGAGAAGACGACGCCGGCGTTGTTCACGAGGATGTCGAGGCGGCCGAACTCGTCCACGGTCCGGGCAATAAGCGCGTCGATGTCCTGGGCCTGGGAGACATCTGTCTGCTGGTAGACAGCGGTCCCGCCCTCCTGCTGGATCGCAGTTGCCGTGGGAACAGCTTCCTCGCCGTTCCAGATGGGCTCCTCGCGGATGTCGCTGACGACCACCGATGCGCCTTCTCTGGCGAAGCGGAGGGCGATGGCGCGTCCGATGCCGGAGGCGGCGCCGGTGACGATTGCGGTGCGGCCGGAGAGACGCATGCGTGTACCTTTCGGTTGTCGGTTGGATGGGTCCGTGCGGCGGGGCCGGCCGTAGCGTGGCCGGCCCCGCTTTCATTCACAGGGCGCTGTTCAGGACTTGCTGACGGTCTTGATCGCCTCGATGATGAGGTCCCAGAATGCCTCGAAGTCGAGCTCGGTGGCTGCGAGGTTGTTGAACGGCAGGCCGTACGCGCCGAGGAAGTCGGTGACTGTTTCTCCGTAGGTCCACTTCCCTGCGGTCTCGACCGTGATGAATGCCTTCTCGGCCTTGACGATGTCCGCGCTGATAACCCGTGCGACGGCGCAGGCGTCGTGGATGGGCGGATACGGCATCTTCCAGACGGAGTCGTAGTTTGCTCCGAAGAAGTCCAGCCATTCGTCCACCACGCGTGAGATGTCGGTGTCGATGGCGCGGATGCGCTCCCTGATCTCGGGGGTGGCGACGGCCTGGTGGGTCAGGTCGAGTCCGACCATGGTGACCTGCCAGTCGGCGTTGAAGACCGCGGCCGCGGCTTCGGGGTCGGCGAGGATGTTGAATTCGGCCGCCGGTGTCACGTTGCCCTGGGTGTAGGCGCCGCCCATGAGGACGACTTCCTTGACCCGGTTAATGATGGCGGGCTGGAGGCGCATTGCCAGGGCGATGTTGGTCAGTGGCCCGGTCGGGACGAGGGTGTACTCGCCGGGCTCTCCGGCCATGACGAGGTCGATGATGAGCTGGGCTGCGTGGCGCGGGTCCAGCTCCATCGCCGGTTCGGGCAGGACGGGGCCGTCCAGCCCGGAGACGCCGTGCACGGACCCTGCGATGGTCTCGGCGTCGGTGATCTGGTCGCGGACGAGCGGCAGTTCGGCGCCGGCGGCGATCGGGATGTCGGTGGCGCCGACCAGAGTTGCCACCCTCAGAGTGTTGTACGTCGTCTTGGACAGGATCTGGTTGCCGGCGACCGAGGTGATCGCTGCCAGCTCGATCTCGGGGTTGCCCTTGGCGAGCAGGATGGCGATTGCATCGTCGTGACCGGGGTCAACGTCGAGGATGATCTTCTTCGGCATGGTTTTTCTCCTTTTGGATTGATGTGTTGGGAGTGCATCGGGCCTTGAGGGGGCCCGGATGGGTTATTTGAGGCCGGTGCGGGCCAGTCCTGGCAGGAACAGACGCTGCAGGAAGAGAAAGAGGATGATGAGCGGCGCTGTGGCCACTGAGGCCCCGGCGAAGGTCAGGCCCCAGTTGGGCAGAGCACCCGGGGAGACTGACTGGGCTACGGCAACCTGAACCAGGGTGTTGTCCTGACTCTGGATAACCACAAGGGGCCAAAGGAATGCGTTCCAGGAGAAGAGGAAGATCATCAGGATGAAGGTGATGAGGTCGACCCGCACCACCGGAAGGATGACCGACCAGAAAACCCGGAAGTGCCCTGCCCCGTCAATCTTCGCGGCTTCATCAAGTTCGAACGGGACGCTTTCGAACGACTGGCGGAGCAGGAAGAGCCCGAACGCGCTGGCAACCCACGGAAGGCCCACGGCGACCAGGGTGTCCTGGAGGTTCATCGTGGAGATGAGCTGGTACAGGGGAACGACGAGCGCCTCGGCGGGGAGCATGAAGGTCGCCAGGATGATCCCGAAGATCACTCCCCGACCGCGGAATTTGATGCGGGTTAGGGCATAGGCTGCCGTGGTGCACAACACCAGCGAGCACACCACCTGGAAGGCGGCGACGAACGCGGAGTTCATCAGCGCCCTGCCGACCCCGCGCTCCATGAAGAGCTCCCGGACGTTCTCGAACGTGGTCTCAAGGGGGACGAACGTCTTCCAGCTGAGCGGCTTGATGTCGTCGAAGATGGCGGCCTGGGTCTTCAGTCCCGAGATGAACATCCATTCGTAGGGCAGGAGGAAGACTGCGATGATCAGCAGGATCACTGCTGTCGTCCAGACCCGCCGCCAGATCCGCCGTGTTGAGGGGTGTTTGGAACCTATGGGCGGACCGGCCGGGCCGTGGGACCCGGGTGCGGGTGCTTCGGGGAGTTCGAGCTGGTCGGGAACTGCTGTGGAGAATGAGTGAGACATGTCAGTAATCCCATCGGGTGCGCAGGAGCCGCATCTGGATCAGGCTGATAGTGATGGCACCAAGGAGCAGAAGGATCGACATCGCGGAAGCGTAGCCGGGCTGCTGCAGTGTGAATGCTGACTTGTAGATCTGGTAGACGAACAGGTTCGTGGTGCCATTCGGGGCTCCCTGCGTCATCACGTACGCAGGGGTGAAGGACTGCAGGGCGAAGACAGTCGTGACGACGACGACCATCACGGTGGTCCGTGAGAGCAGGGGGACGACGACCAGCAGCAGACGCTTGACCGGTCCTGCGCCGTCCAGCATGGAGGCCTCCATGACGTCTCCCGGGATGGACTGCAAGCCGCCCAGGTAGAGGATGGTTGCCATGCCAAGCTGCTGCCACACGCTCATGATGATGATCGATGGCAGGGCGGTGCTGGCGTCGGTAAGGAACGAGACCGGCTGGAACCCGAGGCTCTGCACGATCGCGTTGACCAGCCCCTGATTGGCCAGAAGGAAGTTCCATAGTGTGGCGACGACGACTGAAGACGTCACCACTGGCAGGAACACCGCCGTGCGGAGGAAGCCCCGTGCAGGCAGGTTCTGGTTCAGGTATATCGCCATGAGGAACGCCAGCGGGATGACCAGGGCCACCATACCGACTGCGAAAAGCAAGGTCACGCCGATCGACTGCATGGCGATGGGGTCGTTGAACAGGCGGGTGAAGTTTCCCCACCCCATAAACTTCGCGATGTCGGGGTTCGCCAGGCTGTAGCTGTAGAAGCTGTCCCGGATGAGGATGGCCACGGGGCCGTATTGGAAGATGATGAGGAGAATCAGGAAGGGGGCCAGGAATGCGGCCGCGGCGAGTGCGTCCCCCCGCGACCGCTTCCGGGACCCCCTGCTGACGCCTCGTGACGTCATAGTGGTCATGATGAGGAATACCTCCTACTGCGACAGCAGCGGCGTCAGCTGTGAGACAGCCTGGTCGAGCTGTGACTTGGGATCGCTGCCGTAGGCGATGTTCTTCAGCGCCTCCTCGACGATCTGGCTGTACTGCGAGAAGTGAGTTGTCGGCGGGCGCGGCTGGCCCCGCTGCTGGAGCTGCTCGTAGAACATGTTCTGCGGCGCCTGGTGGAACTCCGGGAGGCTCTTGTACACGGAGTTGAGGGTCGGCATGCGCAGGGTGTCCTTCGCATACTGCTTGGCCAGGTCTCCGCTGCTGAGCGCAACGACGAACTTCGCAGCCTGGTCCTTGTACTTGGACTTCGCCGACGCGCCGATCGAGATGGCTCCGGTGTGGACGATCGGGGTCTTCATGTACGGCAGCGGGCTGTTCCCCCACTTGAAGGGCACCTTGGCCTCTTTCAGGGCGTCCACCTGAGCCGTGGGGAACATTTCGAAGCACGCCTTGCCGTCGAGGAAGGCGTTGGGGCGGCCCGTTACCGACGTCACGGCTTTGGGGCCCTTGTAGAGGGACTGGTAGAACGTGGCTGCGTCAACTGCCTCCGGCGTGTTCAGCCAGCCGTCCACCGCGTTCCCCTCGGGGGAGATCGCATAGAAGGTCTTGTAAGCCGAGGAGTCTTTGGGTGCCTTCGGATCCCCGTTGCTCCGCAGGAACAGCAGGTCGCTGTAGATGGGGCCCGGAGTTCCGGAGCCCAGCTGGGTGGGGGCGAGACCATAGACCGTCGGGTTCCCGGGAGTGCCCTGCTGGCACTTCAGCATCGCGTCGCGGGCCTGCTCCCACGTCCAGGTCTTGTCCAGAGTGGTGGGGACTTCGATCCCGGCCTTGTCGGTCAGGGTCTTGTTGTAGTAAAGGCTCAGCACATCCTGTTGGATGCCCATTGTGTAGACCTTGCCGTCATAGCTGCCCTCCGTGAGCGTCGCAGGGAGGACATCGTCCTTCCACCCTTGGGGGATGTGGTCGTCCAGCGGCAGGAGGATGCCCTGAGCCGCATAGTTCGCGGTGTTGGGCATGTCGTAGCCGTAGATGTCCGGTGCGTTCGAGGATGCGCTGAGGACGCTCACCTTGTCGGCGTACTGTCCGAACGGGACGTCCGTGACGTCGAACTTCACGCAGCCGTTGGTCTTGGTCGTGTAGGCCGACAGCTGCTGATCGGTCGGGAGTTGCCCCGTCGCACGCAGGACCTTGAGGGTGGCAGGACCGCCGTCGCAGCCTTGGGCGTCCGAGTTGCCGCCCGAGTTCCCTGGGGAACAGCCGGCGAGGCTCAGCGCCGCCGTGGCCAAGGCCGCAGTGACCGCGACGGCCCGGCGGTGCCGGGTTAGAATTGGGAAGTCACGCATGTGAGATCTCATCTCCTGAGGGGATTGCGCATTGCGCTGTTGATGGGTTGTCTTTTCTTGTTCGCGGCATCGTTGAGGCCGATGCCGTGAGCTGGATGGCCAGTGCCGGTGTCAGCGGGCCGGGCCTGAGGCGGCGATCACGCCGTGAAGGAGCGAGCCGAAGCGTTGAGCATCGGCGTCGAGCGCCACGTAGGCGTTCGGCTTGTGCCCGCTGCGCCCGGCCACATCCACCACGGTCTTCCCGAAGGTCAGCGGGCTGACCGTGTCCACGGCGACGTGGTAGGGAGCGATGTCGATCACCTCGGGGTCCAGCAGATAGGCGATGCAGAGCGCGTCGTGGATCGGCGCTGTGTCCACTTCATCCATGGGCTGGGTTTCGTTGTAGCCGCGGATCCGCTGGGCGATCAGTTCGGCCGCTGCCGCACCGACCGGCCCGAGTTCCCTCAGCCGCGCGATCTGCCCAAGGGAGACGTTGGCCCGGTGAGTGGCGTCGAGCGGGACCAGAACGAGGCGTTCGAAGCCAGCCCGGAAGACCACGTCTGCGGCGACCGGGTCGTGCCAGATGTTGGCTTCCGCCGACGGGGTGACGTTGCCGAGCGCGTGGGCCCCTCCCATGATGACGATCTCGTCGACCGCCTGGACGATGGACGGGTCGAGGGTGATGGCCGCGGCGATGTTGGTCAGCGGGGCGACGGGGACGAGGGTGACCCGTTCGGTCGCCGCCCGCAGTGTCTCGACGAGCCACTCGACTGCGCCGGGTTCGGCCTGTCGTTCACTGGTCCTGGAGATGGGGAATTCGTGGGGGTGGATCGCCCCACGTGCGCTATCGACATGGTCTTCGAAGATGAATGGGATCGGGGCGAAAGGCCGGTCCAGGCCCCGGCGAACGGGTACGTCGTCCCGCCCGAGCAGGTCAAGGACCCGGAGGGTGTTCTCGGTCGTCTCCTCGGTGCCATGGTTTCCCCACACTGTCGTGCATGCGATCAGGTCGATCTCCGGTGCGAGGCCGGCCATCATGACCGCGATCGCATCATCGGTGCCGGTGTCGACGTCGAGGACTACCTTCCTCTTCATGTAAGTACCTCCTTTGTGGCGTAATCGGTCGTGCTGGTCGTGTAGCGGGTCTGCGGGCCCGCCGTCGCCTGCGGCGGCAGCGCCGGATCGGAGTCGATACGGGCCCGCGCGTGGAGGAACCGCCCGACCGGGCCGGGATCATGAAATCCGTCGGAGTCGACGACGACGTTGCCCTTGCTGATCACGACTGTCGGCCACCCTGTGAAGGTCATGCCTTCGTAGGGGGAGTAGTCGGAGTTCATGTGGTGCCCTGCCGCGGTGATGGCCTTGGTCAGGCCGGGATCGAAGACGACGATGTCGGCGTCGGAACCTGGGCCGATCCACCCCTTGGTACTGAGCCCGTTGAGCCGGGCGGGATTTGTCGAGAAGAGCGCGACGAAGCTCTCGACGCTCATGCCCTGCTGCACCACGAGGGTGTCGAATGAGACTGTGAGCCGGCTCTCGGCACCGGGGAGGCCGTTCGGCATCGAGCGCACGTCATGCGAGTGCTTGGCCTTCTGTTCCCGGGAATAGCAGCAGTGGTCCGATCCGATCGTGTGGACCAGTCCGTTGCCCGCCAGCGCGCGCAGATTCTTCACGGTTTCCGCAGAACGCAGCGGCGGGCAGCACACGAACAGCTCGGGGTGCTCGCCCTCGTAGACCATGTCGTCGAGGGTGAGGTAGTGCGGGCAGGTCTCCGAGTACGCCCGGACTCCCCGGCTGCGCGCATCGGCGACGAGGTCGACGGCCTCCGGCGTCGTCTGATGGACGAAATACACTGACGCCCCTGTCTTCTCCGCAAGTTCGAGCGAACGGACGACGGCGGCGGCTTCGGCCGCCTCGGGCCGGGATTCCGGATGGAAGCGAGCGTGCTCCCGCCCCTCTCGTACCGCCTTTTCTTGCGTGTCCTCGATGAGGTGGTTCTCCTCAGCATGGATGATCGCCATTCCGCCGAGGATGTTGAGCTCGCGCATGACGTTCTCGATCGTCTCGAAGCTGGCCATGACGCCATCGCGGTAGGTGGTGAACATCTTGACGGTCAGTACGCCGAGCTCGGCCATGGCCTGGAGCTGTCCCTTTGTCGTGGAGTCCCAGCTGATGACGGCTCCGTGGATCGCGACATCGGTACGGCAGCGGTCGAGCAACTTGAGCTTCTCGTGCAGGGCCTCAAGCGGCGCCTGGCCCGGGTCGGGGATGGCGAAGTCGATGATCGTCGTCGTCCCTCCCCACAGGGCGGCGATGCCCGCCTGCTCATGGTCATCGAGCATGGAAAACTCGCCGAGGACCTGCCCGACGTGGCAATGGGGGTCAACGCCTCCGGGCAGGACAAGCATGTCCGTCGCATCGACGATCCGCCGTGCGGGCGGAAGGGGCTGGCCGGCCCCGATGATGTCGACGACTCGCCCGTCCTTGACCAGGACAGATCCTTGGCGGGAGCCTGTTGCGTTGACAACTCGCCCGTTGGCGACGATCAGGTCGTAGGTGGTGTGGCCACGGGTGGCGACGCCGGGGTTCACGGCTCGGCTCCGACCATGAACAAGGCGCGGTCGAGGCCGCCGAGATGCTTTTGCATGGTCTCGCAGGAGAGGGGGCCGTCGCCGCCGCGCACGGCGTCGAGAATGGCCCTGTGCTCATCGACCTGGCGCTGCCGGGCAGCGATGGCGGGCATCGCCTGCTGGTTCACGAGCGCCCACAGGGGGTGCTGCTCGGTGTTGACGAGCTGGCTGATGACATCCGCAAGGAGGGCGTTCCCGCACCCCGGGGCAAGATCGGCGTGGAAGCGCAGACCCAAGGCGACGAATTCGGCGACCTTCGACGGGTCCTCGACCACGCGCTGCTGCTCATCGAGGTAGTGGTCGAGCAGTTCGATCCGTTCGGGGGTGATCCGCTTCGCTGCCAGGTTCGCCGCGACAGGCTCGATCGCCCATCGGGTCTCGATGAGCTCGCGGGGCGGAACGTCCAGCGGAGAGCCGTGCTCGCCGCCGAGGCGGACCCTGCTCTGCCGGACGAACGTGCCGTCCCCGTGCCTCACCTCGATGGCCCCGATCAGCTCCAGGGCGAGGAACGCCTCGCGTGCGGTAGGCCGGGACACCCCGAACTGCGCTGCGATCTCGTTGTGGGCAGGAAGCCTGTCGTTCGGCGCGTACTTTTCTGTGGCGATTCCGGTCAGGATTTCCTGGGCGACGGAAAGATACCGGCGCTGCTTCCCTGACTCATCTGAACTCTGCATACTTAGACTATAGACGTCTAACATGTGACGCACAAGACATTTGATCACTTACATCCGGCACTCTCATCGAAGGAGCGGAAACATGAAAGTACTAGTCCCATCGACCATCCGGCTCGATCCTCTGCAGCCCCACGAGTTCGTCGAATACGACGTGACGGCCGCGATCCCAAAGGAACACCAGGACGCGGAGGTCCTGGTCGTTTGGCAGAATCCGGGCGACGCCCTGGACCGGGCAGCCACTGAACTGAAAGGGCTGAAGCTGGTCCAGACCCTGGCCTCCGGAGCGGACATGGTCCTCGATGCCGGCTTCACCCAGTCAGCCGCCGTCTGCTCGGGCCGTTCCCTGCATGACGGGCCCGTTGCAGAGCACGTCCTCGCGCTCACGCTCGCCACGGTCAGGCGGCTCGACCGCCTCATCGATGCCCAACGCCGGATGCACTGGGACGAGGAGTACATGCGGGAGCAGGCAGCCGAGCGGAGCCGTTGCCTCTTCACTCTGGACCGCGCAAAGGTAGCCATCTGGGGTTTCGGATCGATCGCGGCCAGGCTCGCGCCGCTGCTGACCCAACTCGGTGCTGACGTCGAGGGAATTGGCAGGCGTACTGAGTTCAAGGACGGTTATCGCACCACCGCCGCCCCGGATGCACATGGGCTCCTGGAGTCGACAGACATCCTGATCTCACTGGTCCCCGCTGGAGGCCCGAACACCGGCCTCTTCGACAGGACCATATTCAGAGCGCTCAAGCCCGGAGCCATCTTCATCAACGCGGGACGAGGCACGACAGTCGACGAAAGCGACCTGCTCGAAGCGCTTCGCAGCGGCGTGCTCCGGGCCGCGGCGCTCGATGTCCTCGTGACCGAGCCCCTCCCCACGGACTCGCCGCTGTGGGGGACCGAGAACCTGATCATCACACCCCATGTGGCCGGCAACCGGCCACAGGCAGCCTCGCGGCTCCTGGAGCGGAACCTGGACGCGCTCCGCACAGGAGCACAGCTGCTGAACGAGGTCCGTCCGGCCTCAACGGCGCGAGTTTGACCAACACGAGAACCCCCAAATAAACGAGGAGAACTGCAATGAAAAAGACTTCCACCCCCGATGTTGTCGTCGTCGGAAGCGTCAACCTTGACATGGTCGCTACGGTCCAGTCGCTGCCGAAGCCGGGCGAGACCACCTTGGCGCGCACCTACGCCGAGTTCCCCGGCGGGAAGGGCAGCAACCAGGCGATCGCGGCCGCGCGGCTGGGGAGTCGCGTGGCCTTCGTCGGCCGAGTCGGATCCGACGAGGCGGGCCGAACGGTCCGGGAGGCACTCATCGTCGCCGGAGTCGATGTGAGCCACCTGATCGCTGACACCGCCGCCCCCACCGGCCGGGCGCTCGTCCTCGTCGACGAAACCGCCGAAAACTCGATCGTCGTCGTCAGCGGGGCGAACGCCACTCTCAATCCCGGCAGCGTCCTCCAAGCAGCCGAAGCCGTCGAAGAAGCAGCCGTAGTGCTCGCCCAGCTCGAAGTACCGCTGGAAGTCGTCCGCACAGCCGCGCAGCGGTCGAAGGGAATCTTCGTGCTCAACCCCGCGCCCGCCCGTGCCCTTGACAGTGAACTCCTGGAGCTCGTCGATGTGATGATCGTTAACGAAGGCGAGTTCGAGATTGTCTTCGGCCAGCCCGTCCCACAGGACCCGGCTCTGCTTGGGGAGGCCTTGGCCGGCCGAAAGGCGCCCGCTTCCGTCGTCGTGACCCTTGGAGGTCGAGGCGCCCTGATCTGGGCCAGCGGAGAGACGACCCAGATCCCGGCGCCTTCGGTGAATGTGGTGGACACCACCGGGGCCGGCGACACTTTCGTGGGAGCGCTCGGTAACGCGCTGGCGAAGGGAGAACCCCTCCTCGAGGCCGCGAACTGGGCGGTCTGCGCGGCCTCCCTATCGACACAGTCCCTCGGTGCGACATCCGGCATGCCCACCGACGCGGCAGTCCTTGAACTCCAGGGAGAACTCGCACGTGTCGACGGCCAGTGAGAGCGGAGTTCAGGCTGTTCCACCCCTTCCCGGGAAGGAGCCCCCTGCCGGCTCTCATCACGTCGGTAGTAATTGAGGTTGGCGTCCACGCCACCACGAACATCGACAACTTCATCGCTCTCACGTAAAACAGGGACACCTGGCTATCGTGATCAGCGCATCAAGGCAGGAATGCATGAATCACTGAAGGGCTCAAACAGTCCTCCAGCTCCACGGGGGCGAGGCTGAGCTGCATCTTAATCACGATTCTCGTCGCGGTGCAGCGCCCTAGTGGACGTTGATGCTGTGAACCTCGCCCTCGCCGCCTGCTCCCGCCGACAGCCAGCTACCTGCCCGTCAGGTTGGGGTGTAGTTTAACCGGAGCAGCGAACCGCCGCACCCGATGGACCTGCGCACTTCACCTGCATGGCCCGACGCACAGCCCTTTCCGCGACTGGGAGAACGTCATCTGCCGGGATTGGAGTGGGTTTCCGAGTGAGTGATAGATCAATAGGTCCGCTCGGCAAGCCGAATTCGCTCAGCATGCTCTAGCCGTCAGCACTCGGGCTCCCTTCACAGGGCCGCCAGGAGCCTCGAGCATGCGTTCTCCTGGGGTGGCTGGATCAGCCAAATAGAGCTGGGTGTAGGCGGAAGCGTCTGGCTCAAATGTCATAGCCGAGCTGATTGATGAGTGTGGCGGCCTCCTTCTTCGCTTTGGCGCCATCGCCGGCGATCGGCAGGGCCGTGCGGTCGTGTGCATCAGAGGAGCGCGCCAGTTGGGGGATACGGGTGGCGAGGATGTTAGTGAACGCCCTGACCACCTTCGCTCCCACGCAAGTGAGTTTGGACGAATTCGCTGGTGGTCTGCCGTGATACCTGCCGCTACCGCCAGACCGGCGATTGGTGTCCGATGTTCCACTGCCCATGACGCCAAGGCTGGGCATGTTTGTTCCATTTCGTCGTGTTTTTGGGAAAACTACGGGCCCATAACTGAGCACGCTCCGCGAACGACTCAACGCAATGTTTGATAGTGTCAAGTGGAATGTTCAGGGGCACTTAGACTGTGTCTAAAAGGGGTGCAAAGCGGGGTCCTGTCTCAAGAGACCCTGCCAGTGCGCCGCATGGGACGCACTGGCTGGCCCCTCAGTAGCGGGCGTGGAGTTAGTCGATTGTGAGGGACTTAGAAATCACACTGATCGCAACCAGTCGATGGTGTTGCAGCAGGAGAACGGTCGGCAATTACTCCACCGCCCCAAAACCCAATGGTCAAGGACTGACGCCACCCCGCACTAAAACCCCTGCTCGCGATACCAGCCGATGATGAGCCGCGCGAGTGCAATCCGGGCCGTCAGGAAGTAGGTGTCGGCTTCGAGGACCACAACGGTGAGGTTCTTGGCGCCGACCGATTGCATTGCCTCGACGATGGGCTTGTGATTGGACTCTTGGTGTTCCGTGTCTGCAGAGCCTCCGATCAGCAACACATTCTTGCCTACAAGCTCGGGAGCACGCTTGACAATGCTCACTCGATCGAAGTCCGCCGGCGTCATGGTCGCCTGCTCGAACGAGTGGTCTACACGACCAGCGGTAAGTTCCTTGTCGCGCTGGAAAGAGCCGAGGGTCGCTTTCTCGAACTCGCCGCCAATTCCGTGATTGATCATGTTTGGCATACCGCGGTAGAGCTCCATGTTGACGGGCGCGAGAGCGACAACGGAGTTCAAGTGCGGGTTCTCGGCTGCCGCCACCAAGCCAGCAACGCCGCCGCCCCCGCTCTTGCCGATTAGACCGATGCGGTCAGGGGCAACCCAATAGAGCCGTTCCCTCACCGCGGTTGCCGTGTGCTCCCCGCCGTTCGAGCGCAGGAAGTCCACAGCAGCGTGGATGTCCGCTACCGTCTTAGCCAGAGAATTGGAGGCAGGGACGCTGTCCCACATGCCACGAGGGTGGATCTTCATGACGTGGATCCCTGAAGAGATTAATGGCGTGATGAGGCTTTCATAACTGTCGCCTCCATTCTTCTGCGGTGGGATGATTACGCAGCCCTTCGCTTCCTTTCCTGGTGCGATCCACATGAACGCATGCACCGGCTCACCCTCGCTCATGAAGTGCATGGGGAAGTGCGTGAGGGAATACTCGGAGTCGTACACGGGATAGTCGTTCACAGCAAAATCTAAGTCAGTCAGTATTTCTGCCATTGGTCTTTTCTCTCTGGGTGTGCCAGTGGGCCGACGGACGCGCCCACCTGTTGGTCGTGCTTTCGCAATTGTCTTGCGGGAGGGAACTAATAAGTCCTCGGAGGTGATTGGAGGTGCGACTTTTTGGATCAAGCTTTTGGGCGCCGCCTCATCAAACTCAATCGATCAAGAATCCTCTGGCGTCAGGGAATAGCGCTTTACCCGATGCGCACTTTGTCTTCGTCCCCGGCCACTCCGCGAGACGGGTTCGGTACTGCAGCCGTTTCGTGGAGGGCTCTGCCGCGGGTCTCGGGGGCCCAAGCAACACAGATTGCAAGCCCAACGGCTGCAACCAGAGCCGCAATCAGCATGGTTGGTCCGAGCCCGAGTCCCGCGAGGGCAAGCGGTATGAGGAATGTGCCAGCGGCCGCACCCACTCTGCTGATGGCAGTCGCAACGCCTACCGCGGTGGCCCGCATACCGGTGGGGAAGAGCTCGGTCGGATATGTCCACTGCAAAATGCTGCCACCAGCGGTGGCACAAAAATTCAGAGCCAGCATCACAATTGCCGGCCCAGGGCCCATGTCCGGAAAGATACCCAGTGCGGCCAGGGTGAGAGCCATTCCCACAAAGGTCCAGACGATCACAGGCCGGCGCCCGAACCGATCGACCCAGAACAGGAAGGGCACCGTTGACGCCGTGCCTACCACGGTCAACGCTATCGCCCACAGTAAGGCGGTGTCGCCGGTGGAATAGCCGAACTGTCCCAGAATTATTGGAAGGAACGCATAGATCGCGAAGTTAGGTGCGACCTGGCAAAACCAGAATCCTCCGATGAAGAGCGTCCGCCGTAGATAGGCGCCTGTAACCACGTCCTTCAGTGGGCTCCTGACCTCGGACTCTGCGTGGGCGAGGGCGCTAAGTTCATCATCAGCGGGATACTCACCAAATGCTGTGCGGATGGCTTCACGGGCTTCCTGAGACCGGCCCCGCTGCATCAGCCAACGGGGTGATTCGGGAGTTCCGATCCGTGCCAGCAGGATGGCAAGAGCCGGAATCGCGGCACTGGCCAGAATCCACCGCCATCCATGTTCTAGGCCGATAGCGGACGCGAGGTATCCCACTGCGAACGCCGCCGCCATCCCAACACCGAACATGGCGGTCAGCACGCCCATCATTCTCCCGCGCAACCGCGCAGGTAGCCACTCGATGAGCATCGAGGACGCAATGGGATAGTCGGCGCCGACGGCGAGTCCTGCAACCAAACGCACCGCGATCAATTGCCACCCATCCTGTACGAAGATGCACAACACGGAAGCAATAACCATTACGGCCAAGTCAAGGGCAAACAACTTCTGCCGGCCGATCAGGTCGGTGATACGCCCACCCACCACTCCACCGATCAGGATGCCGACCATTGCGGTGGCCGCGACGAGGCCGGTCTGTGCCTCATCCATATGCAGATCAACGGTGGCACCGTAAAGGGCGGCGCTAATGCCTGCAACGATGTAGCCATCAAGGAACGGGCCGCCAGTAGACAGGAAGATCAGCTTCCGGTGAAAGGGACCCAATTCACGGTCGTCGAGAATTTGCTCACGGATCATATAGACCTCACGTTTTTGTATTTTGGAGTCACGATTTGAGTTCCAAGGTTCGGCTGTCGGCGACGACGCACGGGTTGGGATACTTGGTCACGTACGACTGCCTTTTGAAGCAGCCTGCCCTGGTGAACACAAACGCTACAGAACGAGGTAAAAGTAGCGTTATCGAAATGACGCCAGTTGATTTGCGCAAACGCGCCACGAGGTTCGTTCCGTGAGCGATGTCGGAACAGATAAGCCTGCACCACTCGCTGACCGTTTCGGATGTGACCCAGGCTTGCGTGCCCGCTTACCCGCGAGCCTCCCCGTGCCTAAACTGGCTAGGACTCTCGCCGGTCCAGCGGCGGAAAGCATTACTGAAGCTCGCGACTTCAACATAGCCCAGTTGTCTGGCGATCTCCGATATCGGCATATCGCTGACGGAGAGCAGGCGACGGCCTTCACGCGTTCGCGCCTCATCGCGCAAGGTACTAAAACTAATCTTGCTTTCGTTGAGATGGCGCTGCAATGTGCGCGCAGGGGTGGCCAGCTTGGCCGCGATATCCGCAAGACTCAGCCCCGCGTTTCCAGGCTGTTCAAGAATGGCCAGTATTTGTTCATCCAACTGCGTCGGTTCCGGGAAGCTCCTCAGGCGCTGAACCCGTCGAACGTACTCTTGATGCACCATCGCATTAGAACGTGGCAGCGGCACATCCAAGAGATTCGCGGGCCACATCCAGCGAAGTGATGTGCCACAGGGGATCAAGGGGGCATTTACGACGTCCTGTAGACCCACTAGCAAGCGGTCCAAGGGCAATTCCACACGATCAAAAGGAAAGCGGCTCTGCCAAAGGTCATCATAAAATGCCGCCCCGGTAACAACCTCACGGACAATAAGGAAGCGAAAGAATGCGCCGGCTCGATCCATCTGCGGCGGCAGCGCAAATTCGATTCCTGTATTGCCCTGATCGTCTTCAACAGCGCTGTAGTGGCCGACGCCGTAACCAAACTTGGCCACGTCCCGATAATGCCGCAGACTCGGGGCGGTGATTATCGCCATTCCAAAGTCCGCGAAGGCCGGATAAGTGTAGCGCCTGGCGATCTCAATCCAGATGTCCAGGCGGTTTGACGTCAGGTAGGCGAAGTCCTCTTCGAAGATCAGCTCTTGACGCCAGCCAATGCGCCGGTCCGGAGCCTCAAGAACATCCAGTGACACCTTCGCCTTACGCAGCAAGGGGACCGGATCGAAGCCATGCTCCTGGAGCACCCCACACATAAGGTGGACATTTAGAACAGAGCCCTCTCGGGTTGATCCAGCTTCAGTACGTTGGCGCACCCCACCCTGGGAGAGAGCATTGCTTGCTCGAGAGGCATTATCACGTATCATCACGGCCTCCTTGCATCTGCCGCGACGGCGAGGTCTTCGCCGCCTTTGCTTTCGGTCGCCGCGGCGACATCCTGACCTACTCGGCGTCGATGTCGGATGTCACCACACGGGCGCCGCCCGCGGCCGACGCATGCCCGTACGCTTCGCCGAGCCCACGGCCGGCATTGGTGATGAGAACATGCTTCCCGTCGAGAACCTGAGCGTTACTCACCGCTTGTGCTCCAGCATGCTCAGGAGTCTTAGAAAATGTCTCAGCATCGTGCGGAAGACGTCATGAGTCTCAGGTGGGGCTTGCGCCGGTCTCGGAGTCTGCCACTCGCGAGGCAAACTTCCATTCTCCTTCAACTCGGCGAAACCTATCGACATAGGTGCCGATCGCCGCGAGGACAGGCGCGCCGTCCACGATTTTGAAAAACTGGAAGTAGGCCGTTCCGGATGCTTCGTCCCCGTCGATCGCAACGTTGATGTTTGAGACGTAGTGCTTGGCTTGGACACCGTCGGGAAGCTGTAACTCTTCGCTCAGGATGCGAAGGTCGTGGTGCCCATGGCGCGGCCCGATACGGGGGATCTCAAAAGATCCGTCCTGGGTGAACAGCGACACCCACTCTTCGTGCTGATTCAGATCTCGGGTCGAGCCGAAGAGGGAACAGAGACCGTAAATCGCCCACATGTCGTCGGCATATGTCATATTGACTCCTTCGTCAGGCTAGAGCTAAGGAAAGGCGAGTCCCGAGATATCACCCCAGCGTGGGGCAAAGCGTGGCGATCGGCACGGCTCAATACTCGTACAGGGTCCCCGGCTGATGCCGGAGTCGCTGGCGAGGACGGACTTGGGAATCCCACTGGGGTCCGCTATACCAGCTCGGCCGCTCGGTCCGGAGGGGGCCTTTTTCCGTCCGCGCTAGGTGCCGCCCTGCTTGGCCAGAGCGATGCCATCTCGCTGCCGCTCCCGGACCAAGGACGTTCAAACTCCGCGAAAGCCCTCATCACCGAGAGCATGGGTTGGCCAGGCAGCAAGCCCAAGCTCTGGGAGGCTTGACTAGGTCTGGACGGCCAGCGGCGGTCACCGGATGTCCCGCAGTGGAAGCTTCAAGCGACAGGTGGCTGCGACTTCTCGTTGATGATCTCAGCCGGTATGGTCCGCTTGAGGATGCGTTCCGTGATCAGCCATTGACCGTCGATTTTCTTGTAGCGATCCCGGTAGATGACTTGGTGCCGGGCATGGAACCCGTCGTTTAGCACGGCCTCGACTATTGCGAATGCAATTCCTCGGGCACTCGTCGCTGTCAGGTCACTGATGACGTGGGTTGTCATGTGGTGGAGTGCATATTGGACGGTCTCGGCTAAGGCTTGGCCATAGGCGCGAATCTCTTCCTGTCCGTTGAGCAGCGGACTGTCGAATTCTCTCTCGTCGAAGACCGCGTCTTGAGAGAAGAGCGCCACCCATTCGTCGATCTCGTGCAGATCGATATGGGTGGCGTACCTGTGGTTGAGTTCCTGGATAGCCAGGCGATCTTCGACACGACTCAACTGTTCCATGTAAATCCTCGGCTCTCTCAACGCGTAGGTGAATCGGCATCTGTGCCGACCGCCGCTGGAACCTAACACTAGGAGTTGTCGGCGTCACGGTGGAACGGTAAGGCATGCCAAGGACCTAAGGAATGACGCCAAATTTTGAGGCTCTCCCATTGATGGCAGGAACGGGAACCTGTGCACGGACAGGCAGGAGCCCGGCGGGGCTACTCCAGCCCCACATGCTGCGGCAGATGCTCGAGTGATCCCGGATTCGCTTCGGCCCGGGCCGGCGGCCCTCCAATTTGATGGGCGTTTAGTGTTTTACGAGGGAGACGTCGCGTGCGGCGCACTGTCGCAGATAGAGCCATACCGGCGTAGGACCGCCAGCGATCCGACGGCGCCGAGCTCTGTATCCGCCGTTGGCTCTGATGGTCTCTACAGCTCGGCCAGGAGTCCATCTTCGGCGCTGTCATGGATCAGTCGCTGGCCGATGTCTATAGTGATCGTGTCGCCGTTTTCCACCAGGGCGATGGTCCCACCTGCTGCCTCGGGGGAAACGTGGCCGATGGAGAGCCCGGATGTTCCACCGGTGAAGCGCCCGTCTCTGATGAGGGCGACCGGGAGGAAGTTTGAGGATACTAGGCGGTCTTGTCCAAGGTTGCCGACTGATCGTTCTCGCGTTCCTCCAGGACGCCGGTAACCGAAGCTGCGAGGCTGTTGGTGATGTGGATCCTTGCGAGTTCGGCGGCGCCGGCTCCGTCCCGGGCGACGACGAGTTCAAGGATCTGATGGTGCTGGTTCAGGTCTATCGTCCGGGGCTCATCACCCGAGGGCAGTTCCAGCCCGATGCGGCGGTAGCGGTCGGACTTGTCCCATAGGTCGTCAAGTAGCTTGATCATCGTGGTGTTATGGGACGCGCTGTAGACGGCGCGGTGGAATTCCCGGTGGGCCGTGATGGCGTCCTCGCCCCAGACCCTTGTGACCGGCAGCAGTTTCTCCGCGGCGGTGCGGATGGCGTCGATGTCAGCGTCGGTCCGGCGGGAGGCGGCCAGTTCTGTGGCTGACGGTTCCAGTGAGAGACGGACTTCCAACAGCTCGCGGGCCTCGGCAGCGCTCATGTCAGCCACGCGGGAGTCGCGGTGGGTGTCCATGATGATCAGACCCTCGCTGGATAGCCGGCGGATCGCTTCACGCAGGGGAGTGATGCTCATTTGCATGTTGTCGGCGAGTTCGTACTGGGAGATGCGGGACCCCGGGGCGAGGCCGCCCGAGAGGATCAGCTGACGGAGTTCGCTGTACGCCAGACTGCCTTTACTGGAAAAGACGTTCGTGGTGCTCATATACCGCTCCGGATCTCTCGTCGGGTTGATGCCCCTGCTGCGAACATCTTATAAGAAATCCGCTTCCATAGCTTGTGCTTCCAGTCGCCCTTCCTCTAGGCTTGGCGCAAGGTCTTATAAGATATTTGACCGGCCCCGGCTGCTCCGCCATTGCAAAGGGCAACGCGTTATCTCAAGTCTTATAAGAAATAAGATCCCAACCAAAAGAGATTCAAAGATGAAAATCGTTTCCGCCCACGTCGGCACCATTCCTATCAGCTCGTCGATCCGCAATGCCTTCATTGACTTCACCAAGATGGACTGCACGATCATTGCACTGGTCAGTGATGTGTTTGTCGACGGAAAGCCCCTGGTCGGCTATGGCTTCAACTCCAACGGCCGTTACAACGCCACTGCCATCCTGGAAGAGCGAATCCTGCCGCGCCTGCTGGACGCCCCTTCCGAGGACCTTCTTGACGAGCGCGGCCAGCTCTCGCCGGAGAAGGCGTGGGACCTGATGATGTCCAACGAAAAGCCCGGCGGCCACGGTGAACGGTCTGTCGCCGTCGGCGTGGCGGACATGGCTCTGCACGACCTTGCCGCGAAGATCGCCGGCGTCCCGCTGTACCGCTGGATCTCGGACCATTACGGCGACGGCAACCCGGACAAGGACGTCTTCGTCTATGCCGCCGGTGGCTACTACGCTCCCGGAAAGAGCCTCGAGGACCTGCAGAACGAAATGCGCGGTTTCCTGGCCAAGGGCTATGACGTGGTCAAGATGAAGATCGGCGGCGCCGACCTCGCCGAAGACCTTCGCCGCATCGAGGCCGTCATCGAGGTCCTCGACGGCGACGGCTCCCGCCTGATGGTGGACGTCAACGGCAAGTTCGACCTTGAGACGGCGCTGGAATACGGCAAGGCCATCGACCAGTACGGGCTGTTCTGGTACGAGGAAGTCGGCGACCCGCTCGACTACGCCCTGAACGCCACGTTATCCGAGCACTACAGGAACCCGATCGCCACCGGCGAGAACCTGTTCTCCCTCCAGGATGCCCGGAACCTGGTCCGTTACGGTGGCATGCGCCCGGACCGTGACTTCATCCAGGTTGACCCTGCCCTGAGCTACGGCCTGACCGAATACCGTCGGATCCAGGACATGCTCGCCCAGCACGGCTGGTCGTCCCGCCGCTGCATCCCGCACGGCGGACACCAGTTCTCCCTGCACATCGCCGCGGCCCTCAAGCTCGGCGGCAACGAGTCCTACCCGGGCGAGTTCCAGCCCACCGGCGGCTTCACCGACGACGCTGTCATCGTCAACAGCCGAGTAGCCCCCGGTGACCTGCCGGGTATCGGTCTGGAAGGCAAGGCCGAGTTCTACAAGGTCCTGCGCGGGCTGCACGAGTAAGCCCTATCGTGCCCGGTCCCGGGCAGTACCGCTGCCCAGGACCGCACCTCTCTTCGTTCCCCCAGTCTGACGTGCAAAGGAGCACTCCGGATGTCGTCCCCCACTGTTAAGAACCCGCAGCACTCACACCCGCCCAAGCAGCGGTCCCGGTTCGGCCGGCTGCTGCGCGAACTCTGGTTCCAAGTCGTCCTGGGCGCCGTCCTGGGCATCGCCGTCGGATTCTTCCTGCCCTCCGTCGGCAAGCAGCTCACACCCCTTAGTGACTGGTTCATCGCCCTGGTGAAGATGATCGTCATCCCCGTGGTGTTCTGCGTGGTTTCCCTGGGCATCGCATCGATGGACAGCCTGCGCAAAGCCGGCCGCATTGGCGTCAAGGCGCTGGGCTACTTCATCGTCCTGTCACTGGTATCAATGCTCATCGGCCTGGTCGTCGCCAACGTATTCCAGCCTGGCGCCGGCATGAACATTGACCCGTCCAACCTGGACGCCAGCAAGGTCCCGGCCGCGGCGAGCAAGGGCTTCGACGGCCTCGAATTCGTCAGCAACATCATCCCCGAATCCCTGTTCGGCGCCCTGACAGGCCACACCATCATCGCTGCCCTCATGGTCTCCATCCTGTTCGGAGCCGCAATGAATGTCTCCGGAGAATCCGGTGCGTTCCTCACCAAGGGCATCCAGGCCCTGTCCACGGTCATCTTCAAGATCGTCAACTGGGTCATGCGCCTTGCCCCCATCGGCACGTTCGGCGCCCTGGCGGCTGTCGTGGCCAACTACGGCACCCAGAGCCTGCAGCAACTGGGCATCCTCGTCCTGCTGTTCACCGCAACCTGCATCGTGTACGTCCTCGTGGTCCTGGGCACGATCGCCCGCGCCTGCGGAATGAACATCTTCACGGTCATGCGCTACTTCAAGGCTGAACTCCTCATCGCCCTGAGCACCTGCTCCAGCGAGGCCGTCCTGCCGCAGCTGATCAAGAAGCTCGAAAACATGGGCGTCGGCAAGTCCACGGTCGGCATCGTCATCCCCTCCGGATTCTCCTTCAACCTGGACGGATCCGCCGTCTACCTGACCATGGCCTCGGTGTTCCTGGCCCAGGCTGTCGGCATGGACCTCTCCTGGGAACAGCAGCTGGTCATGGTCGGCGTCATGATGCTCACCAGCAAGGGCACCGCCGGTATCGCCGGCGGAGCGTTCATCGTCCTGGCCAGCACCCTGAGCTCGGTCGGCGGCATCCCGCTGGCCGCGCTCGCCCTCATCGTCGGCATCGACCGTCTCCTGAACGAGGGCCGGGTGTTCATCAACGTCCTCGGAAACGCGATGGCCGCCGTCGTCATCGGTAAATGGGAGAAAGACTTCGACCCGGAACAGGCCCGCAGAGCACTGCACGCCTCAGGCCAGAAGAAAAACGAAATCCAGGCCACCGCGCCGGAACCCGTGGAAGCCGAGAAAGTCGACGCCCACTAACACCGGAAACAACGGTCAGGGCCGCTGCGCACTCCGCGGCGGCCCTGACCGGCGTGAACTAACCATCGATCCGCGAAACCACCCGCACCCCACCACACGAGGAACCGCCCACATCATGGCCCCACGCATCCTGATCACCACCGACTACCTCCACCCGGGAGATACCGTGGACCAGCTCCTGCGCGACCACGGCCTGGAACCGGTCTACTCACCCTCGCGGCGGCCACGCAGCGCGGAGGAACGCCGCTCGTTATTCGACGGCGTCTCCGGGGCGATCCTCGCCAGCGAACCCGTCACGGCCGACATGCTCACCGGCGCTGCATCCCTTAAAGTCATCGCACGCAGCGGGGTGGGGTACGACTCCATCGACGTCGAGGCGGCCGCCGCACGGGGGATCAGGGTCTGCAACGCACCAGGAACGAACCACCACTCGGTCGCCGAACTGACCATCGGACTGATCATCATGGCCGCGCGCCGACTCGCCGAGGTCACCACCGCCGTCCGCCGAGGCCACTGGCCGCGCGAGGCGGGCCATGAACTGCGCGGATCCACCCTGGGCATCATCGGCTACGGGCCCAGCGGACGCGCCACCGCACAACTGGGCGCCGCCCTCGGCATGAACGTCCTGGTCAGCACCGCCCACCCCGACCCTGACACCAGCGCCATTCGGTTCACGGATCTGGACACGGTCATCCGTGAGGCCGACTACCTCTCCCTGCATACCCGCGGAGGCCAGTCCACCGGCAAACTGATCGACGCGGGCCGGCTGCACATGATGAAACCCACCGGCGTGCTCATCAACACAGCCCGCGGCTCACTCGTGGACGAAGAGGCCCTCGCCAAGGCACTCTACGACGGCACCATCGCCTGCGCAGCTCTGGACGTACTCGAAACCGAACCCCTGCCCGGCGACAGCCCCCTCCGGGGCTTGGACAACGTCCTCATCACTTCCCACCTTGCCGGGCAGACGGCCCAAGCCCGGACCCGGGCCGGCCTGGCAGCCGCGAACGCCGTCATCGATGTCCTCGAAAACCGCGAACCGGCAAACCCGGTCGACCGCTAACCCGACCACCAAGCACAGATAAAGAAGGATCCCTGATGTCGAAACCCCACCGCATCGCAGTCATTCCCGGCGACGGAATCGGCACCGAAGTCGTACCCGAAGGACTGCGCGTCCTGGACGCCGCAGCATCAGCCTTCGACCTCAACCTCAAATACGAGCGCTTCGACTACGCCTCCGCGGACTACTACACCCGGCACCGGAAGATGCTCCCCGACGGATGGTTCGACCAGCTGAACCAGTTCGATTCCATCTTCTTCGGCGCCGTAGGATGGCCCGACGTCGTCCCCGACCACATCTCACTGTGGGGAAGCCTGCTGCAGTTCCGCCGCCACTTCGACCAGTACGTCAGCCTCCGCCCGGTCAAACTCCTCCCCGGCGTGCCCAGCCCCCTGACCGGCCGGGTCCCCGGCGACGTGGACTTCTACGTCGTGCGCGAAAACACCGAAGGCGAATACTCCAGCATCGGAGGAAAGGTCTTCGAAGGCACCGACCGCGAAACCGTCATCCAGGAAACCGTCATGACCCGCACCGGCGTGGACCGCATCCTCAAATACGCCTTCGACCTCGCCCAAAGCAGACCCAAAAAGCACCTGACCTCCGCCACCAAGAGCAACGGCATCTCCATCACCATGCCCTACTGGGACGAACGCGTGCAGGCCATGTCCACTGCCTACCCTGACATCGACGTCGACAAATACCACATCGACATCCTCGCCGCGAACTTCGTCATGCACCCCAACTGGTTCGACGTCGTCGTCGCCAGCAACCTCTTCGGCGACATCCTCTCCGACCTCGGCCCGGCCTGCACCGGAACCATCGGCATCGCCCCCAGCGGCAACATCAACCCCGAACGCAAATTCCCCAGCCTCTTCGAACCAGTCCACGGCTCCGCCCCCGACATCGCCGGCAAAGGCATCGCCAACCCCATCGGCCAAATCTGGTGCGCC
This sequence comes from Arthrobacter sp. BGA-UO-ETr-C19, assembly GCF_059568005.1. Classification (NCBI taxonomy): domain Bacteria; kingdom Bacillati; phylum Actinomycetota; class Actinomycetes; order Micrococcales; family Micrococcaceae; genus Arthrobacter; species Arthrobacter sp. BGA-UO-ETr-C19. Next base: position 74,344 of record NZ_JCAQPC010000016.1, on the reverse strand, counting down.
GCCATGATGCTGGACCACCTCGGAGAACCCGAAGCCGCGGCCGCCATCACCACCGCCATGGAAACCGTGCTCGCCCACGGGAAACAAGCCCTCACACCCGACATGGGCGGCAACGCCACCACCGAAGAACTGGGCAAAGCAGTGGCCTCGGCCCTCACCGCACCATGACCGGGTCAACCGGCCGCCACAGCCAGAACATGCCTGCCCACGGAGCACCAATCATTCTCCGCCAGTACCTCAACTGGCGCCGGCTCATCGGAGCGACCGTCCAGATCCGCCAGCTCGGCCAAATCATCCGCACAGGCACTGTGGACGACGCGATGGCCGACTCCACGACAATCTGGGTCTCCGGCGACGCCACCCAACCACGCACCATGTACGAAGCCGCCCACGGGATAGAAGTGTGGACAGAACGGAACGAGGCCAAGGACTGGCTCGGTTACCACATGACTCACCACACCATCAGCCAACTGAGCCACCATGGAGACCCATGACGCAGCACACATACATGCCCCAAAGCACCCAAGACACCGCCCCGGCGCTCAGTGCGGTCCAGGACGCTACCCCGGAACGCAATATCCCCGCCGAGATCGCCCGGTCGTGGCTGCTGGTCAACGCGATGAAAACCGAGCTTTTCGACCAGTCCGCCGTGTCCCGCGCGGACTCGATCATCCTGGACATCGAAGACGCCGTTGACCCCTCGCAGAAGGACGTCGCCCGCGAGAACGTCGTCAACTGGCTCTCCGGCGGCGGCCAGGCCTGGGTGCGGATCAACGACGCGACCAGCAAGTTTTGGGCCGACGACCTCGCGGGCCTGCGCGGTACGCCGGGGCTGCTCGGCGTCATGCTGGCCAAGACGGAGTCGGCCGACCAGGTCACCGAGTCCTTCCACCGCATGGATGGCAAGACGCCGGTCATCCCGCTCGTGGAATCCGCGCTTGGCATCGAGGAGGCCAACCACATCGCCAAGGCCCAGGGTGCGTTCCGCCTGGCCTTCGGCTCGGGCGACTTCCGCCGCGACACCGGCATGGCGAACACCCAGGAGGCCATGGCCTACCCGCGCGCCAAGCTCGTCGTCGCCAGCCGGGTGGGCAACCTGCCGGGCCCCATCGACGGACCCACGGTGGGCACCAACCACCCCATCCTGCGCGAGCAGACCGGCATCACGGTGATGATGGGCATGACCGGAAAGCTCTGCCTGGCCATTGACCAGACCAGCGTTATCAACGAGGTCATCAGCCCCACGCCGTCGGATGTCGCCTGGGCCACCGACTTCATGGCCGACTTCGAGGCCAACGGCCGCGTCATCCGCGACGGCTCCGACCTGCCCCGCCTCGGCCGCGCCGAAAAGATCATGAAACTCGCCGCAGCCCTCGGTATCCATCCGGCACGTTAGCGCCTCGCCCACGACGCCAAGGCTCGCGTCGACGCCCCAGGGGGCGAACGAAACGCCCCCGCTCACGCCCCGCATGCGACGCTCACCAATCAGGAAGAAGAATGAATGGCCTACGCAAATTACCGATACAAGGGTCACAACTACCTCGGCGAAGTCCACGGTGAACACGTTATCCCGCTGGCAGGGCTCACCGACGTCGGACCGGAAACACCCACAGAGCTCCTAACCTCCGTCGCCCGCCTGACCGAAGCCCGGGTTGCCCTCTCGGAAGTCACCCTTCGCGCTGCGTCACCAAGGGCCGGGAAAATCCTCTGCGTGGGCCTGAACTACAAAAATCGTGCCGAGGACGCGAGCACGGCCGCCTTTCCCGTCCTCTTCCCCAAGTACGCATCGACCCTCATCGGACCCGCGGACGACATCGTCCTGCCTCCGGAATCCAGCCAGGTCGACTTTGAGGGCGAACTTGCCGTCATCATCGGCAAGACAGGCCGCCGCATCGCCGAACAGGACGCGGCGGACCATGTCCTGGGCTATTGCGTCTCCAACGACGTCACCATGCGCGACTACCAGAACAAGTCTCACCAATGGCTGCAGGGCAAGGTCTGGGACAGCACCACCCCTCTCGGCCCCTACATCGTCACCCCGGCGGAAACCAACATCAGCAAGGCCGGCATCAGCACAACCCTGAACGGAGAAGTTGTACAAAAATCCGACCTCTCCCACCTGATCGTCAGCATCCCTACTCTCATCGCCGCCATCTCCGAATTCACCACACTGGAGCCAGGGGACGTCATCCTTACCGGCACACCGCCAGGAGTCGGATACCGCCGGGACCCCCAACTGTTCCTCAAAGATGGCGACACCATCACCGTGGCCGTTGAGGGAATCGGCAGCATCACCAATGTGGTCAGGGCAGAGTCCACCTGTTGCGATCCGCTGCCGGCAGACAAACGATGAGCGGCAATCAAGGGTTGGGCGAGGACAGCTAGCAGGCGGAAGGGGTTTCACACGGTCTTCCTTGAGACGGCGTTTTCCAAGGTCTTGGGGTTCACATTGCGCGACGTCAATGCCCGCTAGCCTGAGGTGTTTGTCTCCGAGTGCCTGTCGCCGCTGTCGTGACCACCGCCATAGGGATGGCGGTTCCTGCGCCGCCAAGCCCAGATAGTGGAGTAGCTGCGGCGCCGAAGACGAACTGGGTGAACCCCAGCCCCGCTGCACCGCTGCCGGAAACATGACGGACAGCCTCGAGAGCGAGGGCGGTCAAGTTCCCCTGAATGAAGCCCATGGTGCTGCCCATCAGAGACAGGCCGTGATTTCCGTCCATACTCTCTTCGAGGCGGAACGCATCACGATCGCGGACCTCTTACATGCTCAACTATTTTGCCGGTGACAGTATCGGGGTGAACTCCGTCCACCCCGGGCCCATTTACACTAACCTCAAAGAACAGGCTGCGGATGCCGCCAGCTCGATTCTGCCGCCGCACATCGGCGAGGCATCGGACATCGCTTACGGCATCCTGTATCTCGCGTCCGACGAGGCCGGATTCGTCACGGGTGAGGAACTGATCATCAACGGCGCCTACGCGGCCCTTCACGGTGGGGTAGTAGTTCCCAGTGGAGAGGATCGTCTTCCCGGCGAAGGCCTCCACAGGCAGGTTCGGGTAGGCGGCCAGCGGCACGGCCAGGACCGGGATGTCGCCGAACTCAACTGCGGCGCGGACGTCGCCGGCCTGCGCCCGAGGGCCGAGCTCTTCGATCAGGCCGGCAAGTGTCTCCGGTCCACGCGAGTTTGCGATGAGGACCTCGTAACCGGCGGCGACGGCCAGCCGGGCTACCGATGATTCCGATTCGGTTCATGGTGTCCTCCTTAGTGATGTCTATCCGTCCCATATGGTGTGGCGTTCTAGTCGGTGGTTGTCGGTGACTCCCCGCGAGTGTGGGACGGGTCCAGTTCCCACCCGTTCCTGGTGATACCGGCCAGGGCCGCGGCGGATGCGCCATCGGCCAAAGCCGCTCCGCGGACCCAGCTCGTGGCCAGTGCCACCAAGAAGAGATCCCGTGCCCGAATCTCCTTCCGGGCACTTCCATCTCGTTGTGCGGCGTGCAGGAACTCCTCTGTTGTTGTGATGAATCCTTCGCACGTAACTGCGAGCGGGGATGTGCTGCTGGTCGCGGCAGCGCGAAGGGGGTCGGGCAGCCCGTCGAACGCGCCTGCCCACTCGGTCAGCGCGCCAAGCCAGCCGTCGAGTGCGTCGGCCGCGTTAGCCGCCTTGGTGCGGAGCTCGTCTCGGCGGGACATCAGCGCCTCATCGCGCGCCGCGAGCAAGGCCGCGAGCAGAGCTTCCCGGTTGGGGAAATGCCGGTACAGGGTTCCCGCGCCGACGCCTGCTTGTTTCGCGATCGCGTCGAGCGAGCCGCCCACTCCGTGTTTAGAGAAGTACTGCTCGGCGGTGTCGAGGATTTGATCTCGATTGCGTCGGGCATCAGCCCGCGGGGCGCGGGCGCTGCTCGTAGCGGTCCTGGACATAACGGTTGCCTCACTTTTGACAAAACGGGGAGCGTCTCCGTATGGTCGTTCACTAACGGGAGACACTCTCCACTATAGAGCATCCCGGTGGCGACCGATGGTGTGTCGCCACTCTGGCTCGGTCGATCCACCGTGATAACCGGGTGTCGTCGCCCCGAAATCAACTTCTCTATGAACGGAATGTAGCTATGTCAGACACCTCCACCGCGTCACTTCCTCAAGTGGCGCATACTCATCCGCAGGAGGTCGACGCGCGCAATCGGCTCGCGATCGGGGTACTGCTCGCATCAACGTTTGTCGTCATCCTGAACGAGACGATCATGAGCGTCGCACTTCCTCACCTCATGGACGATTTCGACATCGAGGCAAGCGCGGCGCAGTGGCTCACCACCGCCTTCCTCCTCACCATGGCGGTCGTGATTCCGATCACCGGCTTCTTGTTGCAGCGCGTCAGTACGCGTGCGATCTTCATCAGCGCCATGTCGTTGTTCAGTGTCGGCACACTCATAGCGGCCGTCGCGCCCGGCTTTGAGATCCTGGTCGCCGCACGTGTCGTGCAGGCCTTGGGTACGGCGATCATGATCCCGCTGCTTTTCACCACCGTGTTCACCCTCGTCCCCGCAGAGCGACGCGGACGCGTGATGGGCAACGTCTCGATCGTGATCTCTGTCGCGCCCGCGGTCGGCCCGACTGTATCGGGCCTCATCCTGAGCGCGCTGAGCTGGCGCTGGATGTTCATCATCGTGCTGCCGGTCGCCGTACTTGCTCTCGTGGTCGGGGTCCTGCGCATTCCCAACGTCAGCGAGCCGCGCAAGACCCCGCTCGATTACGTGTCGGTCGTTCTTTCGGCCATCGGCTTCGGCGGGCTCGTTTTTGGTCTCAGTCACATCGGCGAGACCGATGCCGGAATCTCCAGCCCGACCAGCTGGGCGCCCCTCGCCATTGGCGCAGCAGGCATCGTGCTTTTCATCCTGCGCCAATTGCAGCTGCAGCGCACAGACCGCGCACTGCTTGACCTGCGCACCTTCACAAGCTCGGGCTTCACGCTCGCGATAGCCGTGATCGCGATCTACACGACCATACTGTTTGGCACTCTCACCCTGCTGCCGATCTACACGCAAAACGTGCTCGAACTCGGCGCCCTGACCACCGGCTTGCTGATGCTGCCCGGCGGACTTGTGATGGGGTTCCTCGCGCCGTTCGTCGGGCGCCTCTATGACAAAGTCGGCCCGACCGTGCTCGTTGTTCCGGGCTCGATGATCGTGAGCGGTGCGCTGTGGTTCATGACGACGCTGGGCGCTGGTTCGAGCATCGTCACGGTCCTCGTCGCCCACATCGTGCTGAGTATCGGCCTGGCCCTCGCGTTCACCCCGTTGTTCACCTCGGGGCTCGCATCGCTCAGCCCGCAGTTCTACTCCCACGGCAGCGCCACGGTCAGCACCGTACAGCAGCTCGCCGGCGCGGTCGGCATCGCCGTGTTTTTCACGGTGATGACCGCGACATCGACACCGCGAATCGAAGACGGGACCAGCGTCATCGCGGCCGCGGCCGACGGCATCCACGCCGCGTTCGTCTGTGGAGCGGTCCTCTCGCTTATCGCAATCCCGCTCACATTCTTCGTCCGCAAGCCCGCCTCCAGCGGTGCCCCGGTGCCCATCGGGCACTGAGCATCACCCCCGTCTGCTCCGAAACAACCTCGATCATACGATAGAGAAGATATTGACAGTGCAAACCTCGTCAGCCACTACTATCCGTCACTCCTTCGCCGCCTACCCTACCGGGATGGCACTTATTGCCGCCGAGGTCGACGGCCAGAACGAGGCGATGCTCGCGAACTCCTTCACGAGCGTTTCTCTGGACCCGCCACTCGTCTCCATGGCCTTTACCCATACCTCGACCACCTGGCCCCGGCTTCGCCAAGCGCAAGAGTTGGGTATCACGATTCTGGGCGAGTCCCACCTCACCCTCGTGTCTCAGCTTCGCCTGTCCGGCCCCGCCCGGCTCGACGGCGTCACTCTAGATCACGCCACCTCCCAGGCACGCACCCTGCCGCAGGCGGCAGCCACCTTCGTCGTTCGGCCCCACCAGCACGTGCCGGCTGGTGACCACGAGCTCGTACTCTTCGAAGTCATCGACCACGAGCGCTTCGACGACATGGGCCCCTTGACCTTTTACAACCGCCAGGTCGCCGTGATCCAGCGCGAGAGAGAGTAGACGATGTCCCGGAAGAAGATGCATCTCGCCGCAGCAAGTGGCACTCCCTACGGCGCCAGCCCTCACGCGTGGTTGGAACCCGGGGTCGATCCCCACGACTACGACAACATTCACGTCCTGGTGCGCGGCGCTCAGGCCGCCGAACGTGGCATGTTCGATTTCCTTTTCCAGGGCGACTTCCTCGCGCAGACCCAGCGCATTGAGGCGCACGCGCCGAACCAGACCCTCGAGCCAACCGTCGTGGCCACCGCCATCGCCCTGGCTACCGAGCGGATCGGTCTCGTCACCACGGTCAGCGCCACCTTCCAGGAGCCGTACAACATCGCTCGCGTGCTCAAGTCCCTCGACGTCGTTTCCGGCGGGCGCATGGGCTGGAACGCCGTGACCACCTCGTCACCTCAGGCCGCCGCGAACTTCGGGCGCGCGATCGAGGACCGTGACACTCGCTATGCCCGGGCCGACGAGGTCGTTCAAATCGTCCAGGCGCTCTGGGGGAGCTGGGAAGAGGATGCCTGGATCGGCGACCAGCAGTCCCGGAGGATCACCGACCTGTCGAAAATCTCGCCCGTGAACCTCAGGGGAACTTACGTCTCGTCCCGCGGCCCACTTGAAATCCCGCCGTCCAAGCAGGGCCAGCCGGTCATGGCCCATGCCGGCGCGAGCCCGCACAGCCTCGCCTTCGCCGGCCGCTACGCCGACATCCTGATCAGTGAGGTCTTCACTATAGAGGAGGCTCGGCACCAGCGCGCCGCAGTGCGCCACGCCGCCGAATCTGCCGGTCGTAGCCCTGATGATGTCAAGTTCTTCGTCGGGGTGATGCCCACCATCGCGTCGACCCACGCGGAGGCTCTGGCTCGACGCGGAAAGCTGATCGAACCCGACATCGAGCAGCAGGTGCGCCATCTCGGCCAGCTCCTCGGCCTGCCGTTGGGGCCAAGCGACCTCGACGCCCCACTGCGCGCAGATCAGCTGGCCGTTGCGTCCGCCAATCCTGGTGACCCGCGATCGCCCAGAGCGCTTGAGGTCGCCGAGGAAGGCTGGACCGTGCGTCAGGTGCTCCACCACGCCGTCATCGATTACCACCCTGCCCCTATCGGTCCCCCCGAGGTGATCGCCGATCACCTGCAGGAATGGTTCGAAGCTGATGCCGCGGACGGCTTCCTGGTCATCCCCGGTGTTATTCCCGAGGGAATGAACTCCTTCGTCGACGGAGTCATTCCGGTCCTGCAGCAGCGCGGCCTATTCCGCACCGAGTACGAAGGCGAGACCCTCCGCGAGAATCTCGGCGTCGACCACCAGTACGGCCTGCAGCGTCGGCCTCGGACTCCCTAACAACGGGTCCGCCTACACGGCCCGCATCTAGAGCGCACTCGACAGCGACGACAACTCATCAGATTTACACACGGAGAGAAGACATCATGGCCAGACAGATGCTCATCGGCATGCACTTGGGTAACGGGTACGGCAACCTGCCTGGCGCCTGGCGCGCACCACAGGTCGATCCCACGAGCTATACGAGCTTCGACGCGAAAGTTCGGCACGCCCAAGCCGCCGAGCGCGGAAAACTCCAATTTCTGTTCCTCCCCGATGGCCCCACTCACGTCGGCGACATCGCGAACGAGCCACCCAACTTCAACCTCGACGTCATGGTTACCTTGGCAGCGGTCGCCCGCGAAACCAGCCATATCGGCCTCGTCGCCACCGGCTCCACCACCTTCAACGAACCGTTCAACCTGGCGCGACAGTTCAAAGCACTCGACGTCCTGAGTCACGGACGGACGGGGTGGAACGCCGTTACGTCCAGCGGCGAAGACGTCGCCGCGAACTACGGCCAACATATTCCGTCCAGCCCGGAACGCTACGGAAGAGCGCACGAGACGGTTCAGCTCGTGCAGGCTCTCTGGGGCAGCTGGGGCGAGACCGCATGGGTGCACGACAAGAAGACAGGCCAATTCGCCCACGCGGGCCAGGTCGCTCCCATCAATCTGGGTGGCGAATTCGTTGCCTCCCGTGGGCCCCTGTACATTCCTCCCTCTGAGCAGGGGCAACCCGTAGTCTTCCACGCCGGAGGCAGTCCGAACGCCCACGAGTTCGCCGGTCGCTGGGCCAACGCCGTCATCGGAGCGGCTTTCACGATCGACGATGCGCGTGCACAGCGTGCCGCGTTCCGGGAAGCAGCCGAACGCGCCGGACGTGACCCGGACGAGATCAAGTTCTTCGCTGGGCTGATGACGACGATAACCCTCGATAAACGGGAGGGCCTCGATCGCCGCGTCACGTTGAGCGGACGAACGTTCCCTCAACGTGCGGCGTATCTCGGTCGGATGCTCGGCCTGTTCCTTGATCCTGCACGCCTCGATGAACCGCTCTCGGCGGCGCAGTTGTCCGAGGCTCGACCATCACCGGGCGACCCCCGCTCGATCCACGCACTGAAGATCGCGCGTGAAGGCTGGACCGTCCGTGACATACTCGCGCATGGCGTCATCGACTACCACCCAGTCATCGTAGGACCGGCCGCCGAAGCCGCTGACCAAATGCAGGAATGGTTCGAGGCAGAGGCTGTCGACGGCTTCTGGGTATCCCCGGACATCTATGACGGCGGAGTCGATGCCTTCGTCGACGGCGTCGTGCCGATCCTCCAGGATCGCGGGCTGTTCCACCGGGAATATGACGGCGCCACCCTGCGCGATCATCTGGGCGCTCCGGCCCAATATGGAGTCGATCCGCGCATCACGCGGTGACTTCAATCGAACATCTTGCCATATGCGAGTCGCGGTTGGTGACCGACACCGGCAACGACATCAACGGCGGCTACGCCGCTAAGTAAAGGAAACATCATGATCCGGCACATTGTTTTATTCCGCGTCATCGAAGGCACGCCACTCGAGCGCGTGCAAGAGGCGGTGGATCGCCTGGAAGCACTCGTCGGCGTGATCCCCGGCCTGCGCTCTTTGAGGGCAGGTATCGACATTGGCATCGAGGGAAACTTCGACTTTGGCCTCGTCGCCGAACTCGAAGACCGCGCCGCCCTGGAGGTGTTCTCGAAAGATGCCACCCACATGGACGTGGCAATGTATATCCTCGAGTTCCGCAAGAATACCGACATCGCCATCCTCGACCTCGAGATCTGAGGCAATCTGCGGGGGCTTGGAACCAGCGGCTCGGGAGCCCCCGTTCGACGCGTCGGTGTAGAAGGTGGCTTTCTGATCCCAGTCGTCCTGGGACCGAAGTTCGCACGGTAACGCTGGACCTACACCCGGCTACTGAGCGTCAGCGGTGTCCGGATGGTCGCGCCAAATCCACCTCAGGGTCTCGGGAAGGACCGCGCCACCGTGTATGAGTGAATGTCCGCCTTCGCCGTACACGAACTTGGCATCGTAGCGTCGATACTCGAGGGCCGCGAACATGTCTTGATTGGCGATCGGGATGCTGCCGAAGATTACGTCAAGGTCCCGGGCACCCGTCTGAAGCCAGACCCGGATGGGTTTTCGCGGGTTCTGCCGGATTGCCGACGGGTGGTTGTGGCCGCCCCGGATATTAATGAAGCTGCCGCAATGGGAGATGACGTTGCCGAAGACGTCAGGGCGTGACCAGGCTGCAGTGAACGCGCAATTGCCGCCTGAGCTGATCCCTACAAGGACTCGATCGCGAGGAACGGTGGAGACATTGAGATCCCCTAAGGCATCCGGCAGGAATTCCTCCGTGAGGAACCTGGCGTAGTCGCCGTTGACGGAGTCATACTCGATGCTGCGGTTGTCCGATCCGCCAAAAAAGGGATATCCCGGGCCCTGCTCGCCTGCTTCAATGAATACTGCAACGGTAACCGGGATCTCGCCTTTGTTGATGAGGTTGTCCAGGACGATATCAGCGTTGGCCTTCGGCGCCAGATACAGGTTCGCGTCCTGGAAGATGGCCAAGGCGGCGGGCTTGTCGGGGGTGTATTGAGCGGGGACGTAGACGTAATAGTCCCGTTCGACGCCAGGGTAGACGCTTCGCCCTGTGTGACGTCCCTTGGTGAGCTTCCCGCGAGGGGTTCCGGGCTGTCGCTCGGAATCTGGACCTAGGGAATAGATCGGCTTCGTGTCATCGCCGAGGACATAGGCCATAGCATCCTTGCTGGAGATTACCAGGTCATTCTGGTATTCGTTTTCTTTCCGGAAATCCTCATCTGGAGCCTGTTCGCGCTCATCAGTTAGCCCAAGTTCGGTGTCGGGGGAGTGCGTCATCATGATCCTTTCAGTGGTGGAATAGTCTTCTTCCCCAGGTATTGGTGGGGAAGCGGTTCGATCATTGAGAGGTGAATCCGCCGTCGATAACCAGCTCGGTTCCGGTGATGAACTTCGCCTCATCCGACGCAAGGTAGAGCATGCCGTACGCGATGTCGGAGGCCTCCCCGGCGTGGGGCGGCAAAGGAACGGTTTCAGGGTTGGCCAGGGATTCCCTCGTGAGCCCGTAGCCACGGGTCATGCCGGTATCGACCGGACCTGGATGCACCGAGTTCACCCGGATGTTGTCCTTTGCAAACCACTGGGCAGTATGTTTTGTCAGGGAGCGGACAGCCCCCTTGGAAGCGGAGTAGGCTGCACTGCCGCCGTCGGAGGCGCCGCCGACAATCCCGGCGATCGATGAGACGTTCACGATGGAACCGCGGCCGGCGGCCTGCATCGCGGGGATGACACTCTTCATTCCAAGCCAAGGTCCCGTGACATTGATGGCCATCACCTTGTTCCAGTCGTCAAGCTCAGCTTCGAGGACACCCTTCGCCATGGCAATGCCGGCGTTGTTTATCAGGATGTCTATCGTGCCCCACTCGGCGAGGACGTCGTCAATTACACGCTTCCAGTCCTCAATGGAAGAGACGTCGTGAGTGCGGGCGATTGCCTCGCCACCGTTAGCCGTAACTTCATCGACCGCCTCTCGCAGTGCCTCCGCGGAGATGTCCGTGGCCACTACCCGCGCCCCCTCGGCCACGAAGAGCTTGAGGGTGGAGAGCCCCATTCCGCTGGCTGCGCCGGTGATGATGGCGACCTTTCCGGTCAAACGTGACATATTCATCTTCCTTCTCTAATAGTGGATTCTTTCGCAGCTGCCGTTGTCCTGACAGGTCAGGCTTCTCCTGAGCGTTTCCGTGACCGGGTGTAGGCGTCCAGTGATACGGCGGCGAGTACGATCACGCCGAGGGCGACCTCTTGTGTTGCTTGTGGAAATGCGAGGATGTCGAAGACGTTGTTGATGGTTCCAAAGATCAGGATGCCGACGAGCGTTCGCCACATGGCGCCTTCTCCGCCGAGAAGTGATGTTCCGCCGATGATAACGATCGAGATGGAGTTGAGGGTGACTCCAACGGCTACGCCTGGCTGTCCGACGCCGATGACTGACCCCAGGACGATCCCCGCGAGGGCCGCCAGCATAGCTGTCAGCACGTAGGTACTTGCCCGAAGTGACACTACGGGCAGTCCGGCCAGCCGTGCGGCTTCGTTGTTGCCGCCGATCGCGTAGATTCCCCTGCCGTAGACGGTCTTGGAAAGTGCGAACCATCCTGCTGCTACGAGGACCGCAAGAAGCCAGACGGAGAGCGGGGCTCCGAGGAAGTCCTCAGCAGACAGGAAATCGTAGCCGCCCGTTGCCATGGAAACCGGTTTGGAGTTCGTGTACAGCAAGGTGAGGCCGCTGAACAACGAGGCAGTTGCGAGAGTCGCGATAAACGCATTCACTTTGGCTTTTGTGATGAGGAGGGCGTTGATCAGGCCGAGGAGGAATCCGATCACCAGTGTGATGAGTATGGCTGGCCCCGCGGGCATCATGTGGGAAAGGGTCGCATAGGACACTCCGCCGATAGCCAGCACGGCGGCCACCGAAAGGTCGAAGCCCCCTGCGATGATAATGAACGTCATCCCCACGGCAATGATGCCAACAGGGGCGTTCTGGGTCAGGATGTTGACCAGGTTTCCCACGTTGAGGAAGCGCGGGTTGAGGATGGTCGCGGTGATGACGAGGATGATGAGCACCCAGACCATCCCGAGGCTTGCTGCTCGCTCCCGCAGGTTGAGTCTCCTGTTTGCCGTCACCATGGGAGTAACGGTGCTTTCCGGGGTGGTGTCCCGGTCGATGGTGGCGCTCATGCGTGCTCCTTCAATCCAAATGCTGCTTGTAGTACGTCTTCCATGGCGATCTGCTGATCATCGGTCCGCTCAAGGAGCCCCATGCTGCGGCCCTTGGCAATTACGAGCACCCGGTCCGACACAGCCAACACTTCTTCAAGCTCGGACGAGACCATGATCACGGCAACGCCATCGCCCGCCATCACGCGTAAAGTCTCCAGGAGCTCGCCCTTGGCGCCTACGTCGATGCCGCGCGTGGGCTCGTCGGCGAGGAGGACTCGGGGCCGGTCGTACAACCACCGTGCCATCAGCAACTTCTGCTGATTGCCGCCCGAGAACCTGTCACTGCGTTCGCCCAACCGGGCTACGGGAAAGTTCAGCCGTGAGGCTGCCTCGGCGACCGTCGCACGGAGTTTCCTCCGGCTAATCACGCCGCCGGATGAAGCGGAGCCAAGATTGGCGAGTGCGATGTTGTCCGCGGCGCTACGGAGCAAAACGAGCCCTTCTCCCTTCCGGTCCTCGGGGATCAAACCGATGCCGAGCTTGCGCGCGGCGCGGACGGTCCGCGGCCACGGTGACTCCGCGCCCGCCAGTCGGATGGTTCCCCGTGCAGTCGGTTCCGCGCCAGCGATCGCCCTAAGTAGTGTCGAGCGGCCAGAACCCACCAGACCGGCGATGCCCAGTATTTCCCCGGGCCTTACTTCCAGGTCGATATTTTCAATGGCTCCCGGAACGGTGAGCCCAACCACCTCAAGAATCGGGGCAACGGTCGGTTCGACGGGTCTCGCGTGAATTTCCACGGGCTTGTCCATGAGAACCCGACTAAGCGTCTGGTCACCCCGCTGGTCGCCGAGCATTGCGCGAACGAGATCGGCCCGGGTTTTCTCCCCGCGCCTGCTCGTGGTGATGGCTCGGCCGTTCCTGAAGACCGTTATCCAGTCGGCGAGCCGTTCGATCTCGTCGAAGTTGTGGCTCACGATCACGATGGTGACGCCGCGCTTGCGTAACCCTTCGATCGCCTTATAGAGCGCCTCCCGTTCCTCGACGGCGAGCGAGGCGCTGGGCTCATCGAAGAGGATGACGCGAGGTTCGACCACGAGGGAACGCATGATCTCGAGCAGCTGCTGCTCTGCCACCGAGAGGGTGCCAACGGGGACGCCGGCAGGTATGACCCGGACGTCCAGCTCGGTACACAGTTTTTCGTAGCGGCGACGCATTTCGCGGCTGGAGAGAACTCCGAACCGGGCCAGGTCGGATCCAAGAAATACATTCGCTGCTGCATCCAGATGTGGGATGATCGTCAGTTCCTGATAGATGGCCGAGACGCCGCTGCGGCGGGCAGCGCGGAGGTTTCCCGGTTCAAGCGGTTCACCGAAGACTTCGACCACACCTCCGTCAAAGTCGACGCGGCCGGCGATCGCACCCAGGGCCGTGGACTTGCCCGCTCCGTTCTCGCCGATAAGTGCATGTACTGTTCCTTCGTGGATCTCGACGTCCACGTCGATCAGTGCGCGTGTGGCACCATAGGTCTTCGACACCGCTTTAAGCGCGACGGCGATAGCCGGGTCCGATTGCGAAGGCTCCATTGCCAGTTCTACTTTCTCTATTGGGCTGGGGCGGCGGTCGAGGGACCGTTGCCCCAGCCCAAGGGTGGACGAACTGAGGTGTTACCGCAGTTCGGCGGGCAGTTCGGAGACTGTTTCCTTTGTGACCACGAAGGGATTCTTTGCGGTGCCAATGACCGAGTCATCCACAAAACGGGAGCCGGCGTCCCCCCGTTGCGCGGCGGCGATGGACTCGAGGTTTGCCTTCATCTGGTTGTAAGGGAAGAGCATTGTGGAGAGCTGGACGTTGCCGGCTTCCAACTGTTGAATCTGGAACTTGCCGAAACCGACGTCCGCAACGTGTATCTTCTCCGACAGACCGGCGTCTTTTTCAGCCTGGATAACGCCTCGGGTGAGGTCGGGTGAGGACGCAGACAGGATGAGGGTGGTGTCCCGATGGCCCTGCAGGTAGGTCTGGGTCTTGTTGTACGCGTCAGTCGTCGTCCAGTCGGTATAGATCGTGTCAATCGAATAGTCGGAGTTGTCAGCCGCGAGTTTTGACATTGCGGCCTCTGTGACGCGCGTCTGGGTGTTGACGGCCGGGCCAAGAACCGCGACTACCTTCTGCTTGCCCGGGTTGGCCTTTGCTGCAGCCGCCAACCAGCCATCGACGTAATCGCGGGTGGTGTTGCTGCCCACGAAGTTCAAGGTGCCCGGGGCCCAGACCTCGTCAACCGACTTGCCGGTGTGATTTGCCCCATCGTCGCACAAGGGCGAGCCCGAAATCGACGTCAGGATATTTGCCTTGGCGAAATCATGTGTAAGGAGCTTGCAGGACATCACACCGTCGAGGGCCATTACTACTGCGGCATCGAAGTTTCCCGATGTCATCGCTGTCTGCATTTGGTTGAGCTGTTTGTTCGGGTCATAGCTTGCGTCAAACAGGGTCATCTCCATAGAAAGTTCTTTGGCAGTTTCCTTTGCCGCCCGCTCCTGCTCCAGCCCGAACTCATTGGCCACACCCGGGATAAAGACGGCGACCCTAAGGCCCTGGCCGGTCTTCAGGTTGACCTTCATGTCGTTGCCGACATCGATTGCGACCGTGCCGGATGGGCCCTGATTGCCTGGGTTAGCGCCGGTGTTTCCAGCGCAACCCGCCAGGGCGAGCAGCACTGCCGTGGATCCCGCAGCCATCATGGCCCGCGACTTCGTTGTACGCATAATTCTCCTGATTACCTCGTTCCGGCGCCTTAGGCAGCCGGGATGTGATGTGTCGCGGGCTTCTTGCTTCGCGATCGTGATGTCTTGTGGTGTGCCGACGCTACTGGGGGAGTGACGGCGCGCCGACAGGGCCGCTCGGGCGGTGAGAGGTCGCCCGCCTCCTGGAATTCCGGGACTACCGCAGTTCGGCGGGAAGCTCGGTGATCGTGTCCTTCGTGACAGTGAAAGGACTCTTCGCAGTGCCGATGACCGAGTCATCGACAAAACGAGGGCCTGCATCCCCGCGTTGAGCCGAGGCAATGGCCTCAAGCGATACCTTTATCCCGTTATAAGGGAAAAACAGCGTGGAGAACTGGATATTTCCTGACGCTATCTGTTGGAGCGAAAACTCGCCGAAACCCTGGTCCACGATGTGGATCTTGCCGAGAAGGCCGGCGCCTTCTGCAGCTTTGATGATGCCCTGAGAGATATCCGGCGTGTACATGGACAGAATGAGGGTAGTGTCCGGATGGCCCTGGAGGTAGGTCTGAGTCTCATTAAACGCGCCGGTCGTTGTGTAGTCGGTGTAGATCTTGTCGACCGTGTAGTCAGGGTTGTCCGCCGAGAATTTCGCTAGGGCAACTTCGATGACGCGCGTTTGCGCGGCGACTGCGGGGCCAAGAACAGCAACCACCTTCTGCTTGCCGGGGTTCGCCTTGGCCGCGGCAGCGAACCAGCCGTCGATGTAGGCGCGGGTGTTGTTGCTGCCAACGAAGTTCATGGTGCCCGGCGCCCAGACCTCGTCAACCGATTTGCCGGTCTGATTAATGCCGTACTCGCACAACGGCGTGACATTGTCCACCACAAGGATGTTGGCCTTGGGGTAATCCTCGGTGATGGTCTTGCATACCACCGTGCCGTCGAGCGCCTGCACCACGGCGGCGTCGTAGTGGCCTGACGCCAGCGCCGTCTGCATCTGGTTGAGTTGTTGGCTGGGGTTGTAGCCACCGTCGAACAAGGTCATCTCCATGCCCAGCTGCTTGGCAGTCTCCTTCGCGGCCAGCTCCTGCGCCTGCCCGTAAGCGTTGGCGACACCGGGGATAAAAACGGCTACCTTGAGGTCAGGGCTGGTCTTCAGGTTGACCTTCATGTTTTTACCGACGTCGATCGCGACAGTGTCGCTGGGGCCCTGGCTGCTGGCGCTTTCAGCGCAACCGGCCAGGGCCAGCAGCACCGCGGTCGATCCTGCAGTCCACATGATTCGCGACTTCGTTGTTCGCATTTTTCTCCTTGCGGTTCTTTCGCACGTTCAGAAGCGTGCGTACCCGGGCCTCCCATGGATTCGGCCGGCGTCGTTGACGACCGGGATACAGGATGGCTTGCCGCCAGCTTCTTTGCTTAGCGATCTGGTGGATGCTATGCCGACGGTACTTGTGTCATAGGTCACCCGTCAAGAGAAAACTCACACTATTTGAAAATGACTCTCGTGATACGGAATATTGAGACGATTCACTTCGAGTCGCACTATCAATAGCCAGTCATGCTTGCTCAGGGGTTTACTGCTTGCTGGTGCTTGAGGCGGGCTAACCGGGTGGAAAGTCACCTTCCGGCGTTGGCGGTCTCCCACTTGTAGGTCATCCAGACCTCGAATCCCTCGGCTTTGCTGATCAATTGACGCTGGTTCACACCGTCCGCCCCTAGCCAAAGGATCCTGTCGTCGGCCGTGACGGCGTCGACCATCCCTGTCCGGACGAACCGGCCATACTGTCTTATTTGTACGGTTTCCCCAACAAGGGGAAGCCACTCATCCTGCTTGTGGTACATCATTCTGGTGTCCGTTGAGTAGTAGTTTTTCGGCTTGTGAGGCCGGTGAGCAACCCGCGGTTTAGTGGGCGAACTACTCACCGGCCCCGGGGACAGGGCTCGCCTCCTGGCGGCAGGCCGCCAGGATCAGCTTTAGGTCCTTCTAGTGGCTGGCAACATGAACCTTCGTGGGATCGGTCTCTGTGTCGACTGCATGCAGATCTGTGATGCTCTTGGGTGCCAGCACCGCCCAGACGATCACGAAGACCGCGATAATTACGGCGGATGCGATGTAGATACCGGCAAAAGTTGCCTGCGGAATGAATCCGTCGGCAGCGGGGACCAGTACGTTCAGGATGATTGCGACGGCTATCATCGCTCCAACGAACTGGATGATGTTTTGCATGCCCACGGTCACGGCCATGTTGTCCTGGCGGCCTGCGGCTGCAACGAGGGTGTATCCGGTGGTCAGGCAGCTGAGAATTGTGAGTGCGTACAGGAACACCCACAACCAGGACAGCCACACCTGGCCCTGGGCCAGGGCGAGTCCGAGGAAGACGAGGACGGCAGCGGATCCGGAAATGACCAGGACGGTCTTCGGTCCCAGGCGCCGAAGGCCCCACCGGGTCCAGAGGTACCCCAGTGCCGCCCCGGGAATCATAGCGAGCAGTACGAGCGAGGAGTCCAGGGCGGAAAGGCCGTGGCCGTAGCCGGAAGAAGCCGGGGTCTGCAGCCATGCCGGCAGTACGATAAAGATGCCTTGGCCAACCAGGCTGATCAGGAGAATTCCGGAGTATCCGATAAGCGTCTGGCGGATATCCATGTTGCGGAATGACACCAGCGGCTCCTGCGCGCGTCGCTGCTGAATGGTCCATGCAGCCAATGTCACCGCGCTTACGACGAATGCACCAAGCACCAGCGGGGATGTCCAGCCTTGGCCGGGCCCTTCAGCAATGCCGACCAGAAGTGCTGTGACCCACACGCCGAGCCCCAGCGCACCAAACCAGTCCAACTGAACCACAGCACGGGCGGCGGCAGGTGTCTCAGGTGACTTCAAGGCCAGGATCAGCATGGCGCCGTACAAAGCGAAGGTCACCCAGAAGACGGTCTCCCAGGGCAAGCCCAATCCAACGATGAGGCCGCCGGCAATAAGTGCGAGCGGTACAAGGACTGCCATCACTGTCGAGAGCACCAGCGAGACCAGCCGGATTTGTCGGGCGGTGGCCCGTGGACGCAGGAGTCCCCAGCTCAGCGGAATCGTGACCGCGAGGCCCATGAGGAATCGGCCCGCGACCAGAGGCCAGAAACCGTTGGCGGTTGCACCCAGGGCGCATCCCACCAGTGCCAGGAAGATCAGCGCGATGAGGACTTTGCGATGCCCGAAGATGTCACCCATGCGGGCGGTCAGGCTGACGGAAATTACGCTGCCCATCATCAGCGCATTTAGGACCCATCCGATTTCCGAGCCCGTGAGGCCTGATTCTTTAGCAATCACCCCAATAAGCGGAGCGAGTATACCGTACTGGATGTCGAGCGTTATGCCGCTCAGCAGGAGCAGGGCAATTATCGGTATGCTGCGGCCGGTGCGGGACTCGACCGATATTGTTTGTGTCATCTTTGACTACCTTTTGTGTAATGCCCAGCAGTCGCTGGGTTCGTTACTGACCGCGGAGAGCAGCCCATAAGACTGGGTCATTGGTTTGATGTGCCGACGACGTCGACGCCATGCGTTGTCCCACGGACGAATCCGGCTTCTTTACCGGGCTTGTGCAGGCTTCAACGTTAAGTTGGGCCGGCCCCCGTCCGGCACGGCAATCAACGCCGTCCACCTGGGAATGTACGCCAAGGTACTTTGCGGTCTACGAGAGCGGTGCGGGGACGCCTAGGCCATCGATTTGGCGTTGGTTTTGTAGTGGGAAGCTTCCCGATAGGCCGACGGCGGCATCCCCTTCCACCGCTTAAAGGCGATGGTGAAGCTGGCGGGCTCTGTATAGCCAAGTTTGCGGGATATCCGCGCTACCGAAAGATCCGTATTCGAAAGCAAATCGGCGGCGAGGTCACTCAAGGCCTTGTCCCGGAGCTGGGCGAAGTCGTCCCCAGTGAGTTCGAGCTTGCGTTGCAGAGTCCGTGGGGAAACCCGAAGTGTTGCGGCCACATTTGCCAGTTTGCGGTTGAGCTCGGGAGCGGCCCTTATGGTTTTCGCGACAGTGTCGGCCCAGTCTCCGGTCGCCCTGAGGGTGTCCACAATCTGGGTGTCCGCTTTGATCCATGCCGCGTGCTGAAAAGCGTTGCCGAAAGGAAGTTCCTGTGCCGACGTTGCAGGGTCCCACCATAGCCGCAGCGTTTCGGTGCCGCAGTCGATGCTGCAGGGGACGTTTGCCGAAAGTTCGGGGGAAGCTTCTGCGAGAGGAAATTCAATCTGTGTGAAGGGGAATGGGCTGCCGTACAGCCAAGTGAAGTTCCGGGCAATGAAACAAAGGTCCCGGTAAACGCTGAACGGGATCAGTTCTTCCGGGGCATCGGGGTAGGTGAACTCCATCCCGGTTACCGTGCCATCCGATGTCCTGAGCGATGCCAGCTCGAACAGGGCAGGGCCATAGTCAGTGGTACTTGCAACGTCTACCCATGCCTCAATGGTCGGCGCAGTAGCCAGGGCCAGTCCTCTGACCCCGAAGGAGCCCAGTGAGTAGGCACGCGCGGCCCGCACCCAGAGATCGACACGGTCTTCTGTGAGACCGACGAACTGAAGCTGGAAGGCCAGCTCCTTCCTGGCAGGAATAGTGCCTCCCGGGCGGTTGACCGCGTCCGGGTCTATTTCCGCATTCGCCAGCGCAGTCTGCCAATCCAGGTCCGCTTCCTCAAGCAGTCCACGCAGTATGTGAACGCTGAAGTTTGGTACCCGCAGGTTCTGATACGTTCCCCCTTTCACCGTTGCCACCCTCTGCCGCAGGCATACCGGTGCGCCTCAGTATGTTCAGGACCGGTTCTGGGATGCATCGCTCTCCTCTTCTTTGTGGAGGGACGGGCTCCTGCTCGAAAGCGCTTCGGCAAATCCGAGTATCAGAAGGCTCGTGAGGTACGTGAGTAGCTTTGCACTTCCGGAAGCCCTCAACACACAAGAGGTCACGTTTTGGCGCAGTTTCCCACCTACTTGGCGTCGCTTGTCGTGCCGGTCGAACGCCGCAGGCTCCTAACGTTGAAGCTATACAAGGCTCCGCAGTGGAGCGGAATCAACGCAACAAAGGAGAGGAAACGAGATGACGCGCGAAGAAGCCTTTAGACTCTGCCCGTCCGACTCCTACGTGGAGCTCTACGGCAACCAGTGGCTCATCGTTCCGTTTGCGCCGGTCGTACAGCCTCAGTTCTTTGTCTGTACACCGGGCCAGCGAAACTCCCAAGCACGGTAATCGACCCTGTGTACACAGCCACAGCCGAAAGTCCTATGGCATCTTTCATCTTGTGATTGAGCGATGTATGGCTGCCGCGACGATGGCCGGTGGCTGTTAGCCCCGAGTCCGCCGGAGTCCGTTGTCGTAGACCGTCACCCTCTGGCCTCGACGTTCGTACTTCAGACAACGTGGCAGACCAATTCCGGAATTTTGGTGACGGACTTTATGCGGGTGGGGCGCCCAGCCATCACTCGTCCGGCCGGGTAAGCGGCCTCAGCGGGGCAGTCCCTGTGTACCAAGAGGTAAGGATTCATGCGGGGGCTCCGCAGTGTTTCACGCACTCCCCGGCATGATGTGGAAGGCCTACGACAGCGGAGTAAGGGCTGTCAGGGATCACGGACTGCCGGGGCCTCTCGGTGACGAGACGGACGCTGCCCCGCTGGTTTTGCCGCAGGTCGGCTTCCTCGCCTACGACGATGAGCGGATGCTGGGAACAGTCGCCCAGTTGGAGAAGGAGCTACTCCTCACCACCGGGGGCCTGCTGACGCTACCGCACCGAGGCCGGCGTCGACCGATTGGCGCCCGGAGAACGTCCATTCCTTGCCTGCTCCTTCTGGCTGCTGGAACAGTGCCCACGCTCGGGCCGACAGGCAGACGCCATGCGCAGCGAGGGCGTCTAAGCCTTGGACCTCGCGTTGTTCTTGTAGCGCGATGCTTCCCTGTAGGCCGTCGGTGGCATCCCATTCCACCGTTTGAAGGCGATGGTGAAGCTCGTTGGGTCTGTGTAGCCCAGAGTGCGGGATATCCGTGCTACAGAGTGATCCGTTTTCGAGAGCAGATCGGCGGCGAGGTCACCCAGGGCTTTGTCCCGGAGCTGGGCAAAGTCGTCACCCGTTAGTTCGAGCTTGCGTTGAAGGGTGCGGGGGGAGACCCGCAGTGTTGCGGCCACATTTGCCAGTTTGCGGTTTAGCTCGGGCGCGGCCCTGATGGTCTTCATGACAGTGTCCGGCCAGTCGCCGGTTGCCCTGAGATTGTCAAGAATCTGGTGATCCGCTTTGAGCCATGCTTCGTGTTGGAAGGCGTTACCGAAGGGGAGCTCGTGTGCCGATGTTGCAGGAGCCCACCAGAACCGCAGGGCGTCGGATCCGTAGTCGATGGCGCAGGGGACGTAGGGGAGAACCTCGGGGGAGACTTCTGCCAGAGGGAATTCGACCTGGGTGAAGGGGAATGGGCTGCCGTACATCCACGTGAAAGTTCGGGCAATGACGCAGAAATCGCGGTAGACGCTGAACGGGATGAGCTCTTCAGGGGTGTCGGGGTAGGTGTACCCCATACCAGTCACGGTGCCATCCAATGTCCGAAGAGGCGTAATCTCCATCAGTCCGGGGGCATAGTCTGTTGAGCTGCCGGCTTCTACCCAGGCCGCTATGGTCGGCGCGGTAGCGAGGGCCAATCCGCGAATGCCAAAGGATCCCAGTGTGTAGGCTTGTGCGGCCTTCACCCAGAGGTCGACACGGTCTTTTGTGAGAGCCACGAACTGCAGTTGGAAGGCCAGCTCCTTCTTCGCAGGAATAGTGCCTCCGGGGCGGTCAATCGCTTCGGGGTCGATTTCCGCATTTGTGAGCGCAGTTTGCCAATCTAGGTCAGCGTCCTTCAACACTTCGCACAGTCCGTGAACGCTGAAGTTGGGTAGTCGCAGATTCTGATACGAGCTGAGTTTCACTGCTGCCTCCTTTCACCGTTGAGGAAGAGGCGCTCCAGCGTTTAAGGGCGCCAGTACGACGAGTAGCAGCGGCCCAGCATGTGAAGCACGTCACCAGCTTTGCATCCCACGCCATGCATTCACAAGTGGCCCGAGCATGACGCGGTTTCCCATCTCTTTGGCATGTCTTGCCATGCCGCCTACCTCACCTGCGCACCTAACGTTGAAGCCCTGAGCAAAGGCCGGCGGTGAAGCCGGCGCACTGATATCAAAGGAGATCCGGTGAGCTTATCCATCACCCAAAGCCTGGAACCGGCAATCACTGCCGACGAGTTCAAGGCGGCCTTCCGCAACCATCCCGGTGGTGTCGCTGTCATCACGGCTGATGCGGGGAACGGGCCGGTTGGCCTGACAGCAACGTCTGTCATTTCGGCCAGTGCCGAACCTGCGATTCTGGCATTCTCAGTGTCGGAATTTTCGTCCAGCACCCCGACCATCCTCGGCGCAGACACCGTCGTCGTGCATCTACTGGGCGCTGACCAAGTGGACATCGCCAAACTCTGCGCCACCAGCGGGATCGACCGCTTTGCTGACACCTCTCTCTGGTCGCGACTGGAGACCGGCGAGCCCTACTTTGTGCAGGCCCAGGCCTGGATCCGGGGCAGGATCATCAACTCGATGGCCGCCGGCGGGTCATCCATCGTGGCCGTCGAGGCGCTCCAGGCGTCACCGGCGCTGTCAGGCGACGCGGCACCCGGAGACCCGCTGGTCTACCACAACCGGCGCTGGCACGCCCTTGGGGATGCATCCCTGATCTGAACCGTGACCCTGTTGGTCATAAGAAATCCAATCCCCCAGACCCAATTTCTATCTTCCCGAAAGGACGGCGATTATGAGCATCGCATCCCACGAAACTTCCACCGACCGACCCGTTGATCGTGACTTTGTCGCGGATTACACGGTCGAGCGCGACAAAGGCCCGATGGTCGGAGGCGATAACGCTTTCAAAGTCGCGATCTTCGGCGCGAACGTGTCCACGGGGCAGGGCGGCCTGAACTTCGCCGACAACAGCATCAAGCTTGGCAACTGGGGCGAAGTGCAGCATCTCGCGCAGAAAGCGGACCGGTACGGCGTAGACGGATTCATTCCTATCGCGCGCTGGCAGGGGCTCGCCGGTCCCGACCGGCCTTGGGGCCGTCAGTTCGAGACGTTCACCTGGGCGGCAGGAATCGCCGCAGTGACGCAGAATATTCAAATCATCGCCACCTGCAACGTGCAGTTCATCAATCCCGTGATGGGCGCGAAAATGGTGACCACCATTGACCACATCAGCGGCGGCCGCATGGGGCTCAACGTCACCGCGGGTTACTTCAAGCCTGAATACGACATCTTCGGCGTGGAGCTCCCCGAACACGACGTGCGCTACGAGCTCGCCGACGAGTGGATTGAGATCGCCGAGCGTCTGTGGGCCAACGAGGAGCAGGAGTTCGACTTCGACGGCAAATTCTTCAATCTGAAGGGTGCGCAGGCGCACCCGAAGCCCGTGCAGTCCCCCCGCCCGATGGTAATGAGCGCCGGTTCGAGCCCCGCAGGTCAGGAGTTCGCGTTCAAGCACGCAAACGTCCTGTTCGCATCGGTGGCAAGCGTCGAGCACAGCGGCGAGCTCACGCCGAAAATCCGGCAGAAAGCCGACGCGGCCGGTCGCGAGGACCTCGGCCTGTGGGCGGGCGCGCACATCATCGTCAAGGACACCGAGAAGGAAGCACGCGCCTACGCCGACTACGTCACGGAAAACACCGACTGGGAGAGCGCCCTTCGCTACCGCGAAATCATCCGCAGCGGCACCCAGAGCTTCAACTGGGATGAGTACAAGCAGTCCGAGGACTACAAGCGTGACGAGTCCGTGAGGGCCTTTGGCCGCGCGGCGCTCATGCCGATCACGGGCACTCCCGAGATGGTGGTCGAGGAGCTGCAGAAGTTGCAGGCCTCGGGCATCACCGGCATCTGCACCGGCCTCGTCGACTATGACGAGGGCCTCGACCGGCTGCACGAGCAGGTCTTCCCGCTGATGCGCGAGGCAGGCCTGCGCGCCTGACCACGAAACGTCCATCCACGAAGGAGTGAACACAGATGACTTTTCCTGATCCCAAAAAATTCCAGCTCGTCGTCGCGGGACCGAACGAGTCCGGCGAAGCCGACTTCCTCGACGTCGGCCCGGCCGCCGAGTTCGACTTCCCCGGCGTGGCAGCGGGTGCCTTTTATTGGGCCGTGGACGGGGGCCACGGCAAAACGAACTTTGGTGCCCCGCCAAGCAAGGTCGCCCTTGCGGGACCCAATGGATCCACCTTCGGTATCAGCAGTTTCCCAGCGCACTCGTCAGGCGAAGTGGATGCGGCGACGCTCGACGAAAGCATGAGCGCCACCGACGACGACGGTGACGCCGGGATGCACGCGAGCGACACCATCGACTATGAGGTGGTCATCTCGGGCAAGGTGGACCTCGTACTCCCCGGCGGGAAGAAGCGCACTCTCGTACCGGGAGACCTGCTGGTCATGGCCGGTGTGCCCCATGCCTGGAAGAACCCATACGACGAGGACTGCGTCTACGTCGTGGTCACGGTCGGTTTCAACACCCCTGAGGCGGCATCATGAGCCTGACCTCACCCGGCAAGGCGCTGCGTGCCGTCTTCGACAGTCCCGAGACGGCATTGGTGCCGTTCGGCGCCTTGCCGCTCCACGCACAGATGGCGCAGCACGCCGGCTTCGATGCTTTCCAACTCTCCGGCGGCATGTCTGCCTGGTGGCAGGGTGTCTCTGACACGGGATGGCTCACCCTGACCGAGGTGGTTGAGCATGCGAAGCGCACTGCCCGCGCCGCTGACATTCCCATCTATTGCGACGCCGATACCGGCTTTGGCGCGCCGATCAACGTTCAGCGCACGGTGTCCGAGTTCATTGACGCGGGGGTCGCCGGAATCCACATTGAGGATCAGCGGGAGCCCAAGAAATCAGGCGGTGTCGCCGGGATCGAATTGGTGTCGGACGCCGAGGCTATCGGACGCCTGAACGCAGCCGTCGATGCCCGCGACAAATTGGACGGAGATTTCGTAATCGTTGCCCGTACCGACGGCTACGGTGCCGCCGGTGGTGGCGTGGACGAGGCGATCCGCCGCGCCCAGCTCTACAAAGCCGAGACCGGCGCGGACGTCATCTTCTACGAGGGATTCCATACCTGGGAGCAGGCCGAACTCGCGCTGAAGGAGACACCCGGGCCAGCCTACGCCGTCGGGGTTCCGCTGATCGGACGTAAGACCGTCGCCGAGATGACAAAGATTGGCCAGGCGATTCAGCCCGTGGCCTTCGTGCTTCCCGGGGTCAAAGAGGTTTGGCGCTTGCTGATGCAGGTCAAGGAATCAGGCGAGGCCACACCCATCGGCGAGTACATCGACCACTTGAACGATGGCCCCGACAGCATCGGCTGGGGCGCAATGTTCGGCCGTCCCCTAACCGACTACGTGCGTGAAACGGAGGACAGGTTCCTCCCGCAGGAATCGCGCCGCAACTATGACAACAACGTCCACGTTGGAGAGAGCTACTAATGAATGAGGAGAAACTGATGATGCAGGACAAAGCCGGTCTCGTTACCGGCGCGGGCTCGGGCATTGGCCGGGCAAGTGCCCTTGCGTTCGCGAAGAACGGCGCGCGCGTAGTGGTGTCCGATATTGATGAAGCAGCCGGGCGCGAAACGGTGGAGATCATCGCAGCATCTGGTGGGAAGGCTGTCTTCTTCCAGTGCGATGTCAGCGACGAGGAGCAGGTCAAGGCCCTTGTCGATGCGACGGTGTCGAACTTCGGGCAGCTGGACTTCGCTTTCAACAATGCCGGGATGAACGGTGTCTTCGCACCTATTGGGGAGACCGACAGCGCGACCTGGGACAGGGTCATGAAGGTGAACCTGTACAGCACCTTCTACTGCCTGAAGCACGAAGTCAACGCGATGCTGAAGACCGGAGGCGGTGCCATCGTCAACACTGCTTCTGCTGCGGGCCTCGTCGGAATCGCCAACAACGCCCCGTACACCGCCTCGAAGTTCGGCGTCGTCGGCATTACGAGGAACGCGGCCATGGACTACGGGCCCCTTGGCATCCGTATCAACGCTCTCACCCCGGGGTCGACGACGAGTCCCATGATGAAAAACGCCTTCGAGCAGAACCCGCCCGAATTCCGGGAAAAGATCCTGTCGGCGATTCCGATGCGCGGGCTGGCTGAACCCGAGGATCAGGCAGATGCGGTTGTGTGGCTCTGCTCTGACCAGGCCCGCATGGTTACCGGAATTTCCCTGGCGGTCGACGGCGGCTGGCTGGCTGGAAAGTAAATGGCAACGCCATCCGGATTAAAAGAAATGGAGCAACTGAAAAATGACCAATCTTGATTTCAAGGGCCGGGTGGCAATCGTCACCGGCGCAGGGCAGGGAATGGGCCGCGAGCACGCAAAGATGCTCGCCTCCCGCGGCGCGCGGGTGGTCGTCAACGATGTCAACGCGGCGAACGCGGCCGAAGCTGTGGCCGAAATAGCCAACGCAGGCGGCACCGCAGTGGTGGACAGCCATAACGTCGTCACCGAGGCGCCTGAGATCGTCCAGACCGCAATCGACTCCTTTGGGCAGCTCGACATCGTCGTCAACAACGCCGGGATTAACGCCTTCGGCCGCTTCTGGGAGATGGAATCCGACACGTGGTGGCGCATCTTCGACGTGGCCGTCAAAGGCGTCGTCGGAGTCTCACGTGCAGCCATGCCGCACCTCATTGCCTCGGGCAGTGGCCGGCTTATCAACATCTCCTCGAACGGGGTCATGGGCGTGCCAACGGACTCGGCCTACAACGCCGCCAAGGCCGCCATCTGGGGACTCGGCATCACCCTCGCAGCCGAGGCCCGCGAGGTCGGCGTGCAGGTGACGACCTTGATGCCGGTGGCCTTGACGCCGATGACGGAGGACGCCTTCCCAAATCCCGTCATCAAGGACGCCATGCGCACGACGGTTCCGGCGAGCTCGGTCTCTGCCTTCGTGACGTGGCTGGCGCATCAGGACACGACAGTTTTCGGCGAAACGTTTGAGATCGCCGGAGTCGCAGCCGGCCGAGTGGCTATCGCCGGCATGCCGCGAATGAGGGTCGAAGCACCGACGCCCGAGAGCTGGGCCGACAGCGGGGAGGCGCTCATGAAGGACGGCGAGCTGAGGGCATTCCGCAATGCAAGCGAGTCATTCCGCGACCAGATGGTGTACCTGGCACCCGAACTGGACACAGTCCTCCCGGCCGACGCAGCAGACGTGTCGAGGTGACTGTCCCTGCATCAGCATCTCTTAGCGGCAAGATCAAGACCAAAACTGGCTCACAAAACAAACAAGGATTCTTATGAAGATCGGCATTCTAGGAGCAGGATCGATAGGCGCGACACTCGCCCGCAAACTGAGTGGAGCCGGCCATGATGTCAAGGTTGCGAATTCCCGCGGCCCCGAAACCATCAGTTCCGACATTGTGGCATCGGGAGCCCGACCAGTAGAGGCAAGGCACGCCGTCACTGACGTCGATGTCCTCATCACGTCAATGCCGCTCAGCCGGATGCCCGAGGTCAAGACCCTTATCACCGACCTCCCGGCCAACACCGTCATCATCGATACGTCCAACTACTACCCCCTGCGTGATGGGCGGGTGGAAGCCCTGGAAGACGGGAAGGTGGAAAGCGTCTGGATTACCGAGCAGCTCGGGCGCCCGATTGCGAAGGCCTGGAACGCCATCACCGCCGGTTCCTTCGAAGCCTATGGAAGAGAAAGTGGCGACCCCAACCGGATCGCGATCCCTGTGGCCGCGGATCGCGATCGCGACAAAGCGGTAGCAATGGCCCTCGTCGGGGAGACCGGGTTTGACGCGGTCGACGCCGGGTCCCTGGCGGACTCCTGGCGTCAGCAGCCCGGAGCGCCCAGCTACTGCACCGACTTCACGCGCCAGACGCTACCGGAGGCCCTTGCTGCCGCCGACAAGACCCGGCTCCCGCAGCGACGGGACATCGCGCTTGCAGCCATCACCGAACGGTTCCCGGACTATTCGGAAGTCACCGCCGACTACCTTGTCCGACTGCATCGGGCCATCTACAGCTAAACCCGTGACAATTCACCGCCGGCCGCAGGCCAAGGAGCAGAAGTGAACCGCAAGGAAGAAGTAGTCATCGTGGGGGCTGCCCGGACTCCCCAGGGCAGGTTGATGGGCCAGCTCGCCCCGGTGTCCGCCGTCGAGCTCGGCGGAGCTGCAATCGCTGCCGCTTTGGACAGGGCAGGCATCAGTGCTGATGCTATTGACGCCGTTGTCATGGGCCAGGTGATCCAGGCAGGAACCGGTCAGAACCCTGCACGGCAGGCAGCCGTAGCCGGGGGGATCCCGCTGAGTGCCCACGCTGTCACCGTTAATAAGGTGTGCCTGTCCGGGCTGAGCGCGATCATCGAAGCCAGCCGGCTGCTCCAGCTTGGAGAAGCGGTAGTGGTCATCGCAGGAGGCCAGGAATCAATGAGCAATGCCCCGCATCTGCTTCCCGGTTCGCGCGCCGGGCATCTCTACGGGGATGCCGTGCTGAAAGACTCCGTTGCCCACGACGGACTCACCGATGCCTTCGACCACGAGTCGATGGGCCTTAACACTGATCGTGCCAATGACTTACTCGGCATTGCCCGTGCCGAGCAGGACAAGGCCGCTGCAGACTCCCACCGGCGGGCAGCAGCGGCCCAGGGCGCAGGGTACTTCGACGCGGAAATCGTTGCCGTCAAGGTGCCGCGTCGTCGGGGAGCGCCTGAACTGGCGGGCCGCGACGAGGGTATTCGGCCGGACAGCAATGGGGAGTCCCTCAGCAAACTTCGGCCGGCGTTTTCCGCCGCAGGTACCGTGACGGCAGGCAACGCCTCGCCGCTCACGGATGGCGCTGCCGCCGTCGTCCTGACTACGCGCGGCTATGCGGAAGCCCACGGTTTGGACGTCGTGGCGGTACTTGGGGCACATGGACAGATCGCCGGCCCCGACACATCACTGCCGGACAAACCAGCGCAGGCCATTGCGAAGGCCCTCGGCGTCGCAGGTTGGACCGCGGGGGAGCTGGACTTCGTGGAGATCAACGAAGCGTTCGCCTCCGTGGCGCTCCACTCGGCGGCGCAGCTCGGAATTGGGATGGACAGGGTCAACGTCAACGGCGGCGCCATTGCTCTCGGACACCCCATCGGCGCCTCGGGGGCACGCGTCGTCGTCTCCGCTGTGTATGAACTCCAGCGCCGCGGTGGGGGCAAGGCCGCGGTGGCCCTGTGTGGTGGAGGAGGGCAGGGCGAGGCGCTGCTCCTGTCCCTGAGCTGATAGGTGACTGGAGTGTTTGAGCCCATGAAGGAGGCTGCGCCGAACACCGGCAATCCGGCGGAGTGGGCTGCCGAACTGGAGCAATTGCGTGTCCTCGTTGCGAAGCAGGAGTTGAACGAGAACATGGTCCGCTATTGCCGGGGCATGGACCGCAAGGATCTTGACCTGATGAAGTCCACCTACTGGCCTGAGGCGACTGAGGATCATGGCATGTTCGTGGGCCTGTCCCATGACTTCTGCGACTGGGCGTATTCCATGCGGCGGGAGTCCTCCCACAAGGCCAGCCACTACGTGACCAACGTACTCATTGAACTGAACGGCAACCAGGCCAAGCGTGAAACGGCGTTTATCTACCTGGCCGTGCCAGCCGACGGCGGCCCTACCGACCTGCTTTTTGGCCGCTACAGGGATCTGTGCGAGCGGCGCCAGGGCGAGTGGAAGGTGCTCGCGAGGACTTGCGTCTGGGACGGGGCGCAACGACTCGCTCCGGAAGCGGACGTCGCCGAGCTGTTCGGCATCCCGCCCACGTCCAACTTCGGTGACCGCTATCCGCGCGATCCGACCTATGCCACGGATTGGGGAAAAGCATCCCCGGTCCAGACTACGAATGCAAAGGAGCATCTCCATGACTAGCGATCAAATCCTCGCTGGAAAACACGTCCTCATTACCGGCGCCGGCCGCGGCCTCGGCGAGGCGTATGCACGCGCGGCCGCAGCGGAAGGCGCCCGCGTGGTCGTTTCCGACATTAATGCCGAGAGCGCTGAGGCAGTGGCCGAGTCAATCAACCGCGAGGGCGGCGAAGCATTAGCCGTCGCGGCCGACGTCACCGATTGGGACAGTTGCCAGCGGCTGGTCGCTGCTGCCGTGGAACGCTTCGGGAAGCTGGACGGCCTGGTCAACAACGCCGGGTACCTGGAGACGGTGACGGCCGGGCAGGAGACCCAGGAGCACATTCGCCGCCACGTCGACATCAACGTCTGTGGCACTTACTTCATGTCAGTCCACGGGCTCGCCGCCATGGAGGGACGGGGATCGATCGTCAACGTGACCTCGGGTGCGGTTGTGGGTCTTCGCATGATGAGCGCCTACGCTGCAGCCAAGGCGGCGATCGCCTCCTTGACCTTCGCCTGGGCCACCGAGTTCGGCGCCGAAGGTGGAGACATCCGGGTCAACGCCATGGCGCCCCACGCCGACACACCCATGATGACGGCAGGGACCGAGGCGTACACGAAGTTCTTCGGCGGCAACCCCGTCGCGCCGCCGCCTTCCACAAACGCTCCAGTGGTGCTCTACCTCCTGTCCGACCTCAGCGAGGGAGTAAACGGCCAGGTGGTCCGCTTTGCGAACGGGCATGACCTGATGCTGCTGTCGCACCCCGCCATCGTCGATTCCGCCCTCACCCGCGAGACATGGACGCCGCTTGATGTCAGCGCGGCGTTTGATGACGTGCTCCGCGCCAGGATGCAGCCGTGCGGCCAACTGACGTACATGGACTCCCGCAGCACGGAGCCCGAACTGACGGAGTTTGCAGGAGTCAGCCAGTGAGCGTGCCGAACGAACCCGGGAAGCGCAGCGTCGACGTTCTGATCATCGGGGCCGGTCCGGTCGGGCTTTCGGCGGCGATCCTCCTGGGACGGTTCGGCGTCGACACGCTCGTGGTCGAGCGACGGACCGAGCGGTCGCGCCACCCCAGGTCCCGGGCGGTCAGTTGCCGCACCATGGAGGTGTTTCGCGAGCTCGGCCTCACCGAAGAAGTGCGGGCAGCAGCGCTTCCTGGCGGACCACGCCGCCTGCTCGGAAGCGATGCCGTATCGCCGTGGCGCTCAGTCGTCACCAGCAACGCGCATGCGAGTGGACCCGCGGACACCAGCCTCGGTCCGGAGACGCTGGACGTGGTTCTGTGCTCCCAGGACGCGCTTGAGCCCATCCTCGTTGACGCGGCGCAGGCCGAGGACAGCGTCACCCTCCAGTTCGGCAAGACGGTGTCGACGGTGAACGACACAGGGGAAGAGGTCCTCGTGTCCATCACCAGTGACAAGGGCCCCGAAGTCGTCGCCGCAAAGTATGTGATCGCAGCCGACGGCGCCGCCAGCCAGGTCCGCATCGCCTTGGGGATCGGGACCACCGGGGATCAGGACCTGCAGACGGCGGTGAGTGTGCTGTTCCGTTCGCCTGTAATCCAGCGGCGCACGGGCGACCCGTCCAGCTTCATCTATCTCGATAATCCGGACACGATCGGGGCTGTGGTGATCGCTCCCGTGGACGCGACCGACCGCGTGGCGATGCTGGGCCGCCCGCTGGTCATGGACAGGATGCCCTTCGAGGACATCGACTGGACAACGCAGATACGCGACGCAATCGGGGATCCCGATGAGTCGGTGGAATTGATGGACGCCCGGACCTGGACCGTGGGCGCCTGGGTGGCCGACCGCTACCAGTCCGGCCGGATCCTGCTCGCCGGGGACGCAGTGCACGTCATGCCTCCCTACGGGGGGTTCAACCAAAACACCGGCATCCAGGACGTCCACAACATCGCGTGGAAATTGGCAGCCGTTCTCACGGGCTGGGCCGATCCTGCCCTCCTGGCCACTTACGAAGTCGAGCGGCGGCCCGTCGCCGTGTTCAATAACGCCGAAGCCGTCCGGAACTTCCGCTCGATCGTGGGCAATGCCGATGAAGGCCCGCGCTCCTTCCGGCCGGAAAACTTTGTGCACCCCGGCCTGGACATCGGCTTCCGCTACGACCACGGGGCCGTAGCCGGAGCCACGTCACCGGATGCCGGCTGGCCGGTGGGAACCTTCACCCCAACTGCCGCCGTGGGCGAACGCGCCCCGCATCTCTGGCTCAACGCCGAGGGCACGCTCTCAACACTTGACCTGTTCGGGCGTGAACTGACCATCCTCGCCCGCTCCGGTTCGGAGCCTGCACGGGAGGCGGCGCGGCGTGCAGAGATCCACGGCATTCCATACAGCTCCGTGACGTTCGGGCACATGGGGGACTTCGTTGCTGCCGAGGCCGAGTGGGCAGCGGCTTACCGTGTCAACGGGGACGAGGCCATCCTCGTACGGCCCGACGGGCACGTGCTCGCCCGCCTGGACAGCAACGACCGCGGCGCCGTAGACCGCGCCCTTCTTGCTTACACCGGGCGAACGCCGTGATCCCGGCAGAGCTCGACCTGCCGCCGCCGGGAGGTTGATGACAGGTACGGACGCACCGCTATCCCGGGCGCGGATTTTCCATCTCTACTATTGAGAACTCGCGCTATTTGTATATAAGGTTCATATTACGAGAGTATGGTCGGCGGCTGAAGACCTGCTGAAGCCCCAAACTCATCGCTCAACCACCACAGAAATAAGGAGATTCACGATGGCGTGGATAACGTTTGATGACTACAAGGACAAGTACCAGCACATCAAACTGGAACGCGACGAAGACGGCATTCTGCTTGTCACGTTCCATACGGACGGCAGCGACGTCGTCTGGGGTGTAGGAGTCCATGACAACGTTTCATCGCTCTGGGATGACATCAGCAGGGACCGGGGGAACCGCGTTGTCATCATCACCGGGGCGGGCGACACCTTCATCGACAAGGAGGCCCCGATTGACAACAAGAACTGGGTAACCCCCGAGATATGGCTCGGCCTCCATCACGACGCCAAGCGCCTTGTGCTCGGCCACCTCGACATCGAGGTTCCGATGATTGCCGCAGTAAACGGTCCTGCAAGGTACCACAATGAGCAGGCGCTGCTCTGCGACATCGTCATCGCTTCCGAGGATGCCGTATTCGCCGATCATGCACACTTCTCCCAGGGGAACATTCCCGGCGACGGGATGCAGATTATCTGGCCGCTGGTCATTGGTTTGAACCGCGGCCGGTACTTCCACCTCACCGGCCAGGAGATCACTGCACAGCAGGCCTACGAATGGGGTGCCGTGAACGAAGTGGTGCCCAAGGATCAGGTAGTTGCCAGGGCATACGAACTCGCACGGATGCTCGCTGCGAAGCCGACGCTGACGCTCCGCTCCACGCGGATGCTGATGGTGAACGAGCTCAAGAAGACCATGAATGACGCGGTCAGCCACGGAATGATGACCGAGGGTCTTGTTGCCATGGGCGAAGGCTGGAATCCGACTCCGCTCACCGGACCGGAACTCGCTGCAGGCGTCAAGACGCCCGCCTGACGCAAACGGAAGCGCCGACGACTTGAGATGTCGTCGGCGCTTTCTGCTCTTGTTTAACTGCCCTGACCAGGGGCGTTGGATGTTCGCCACGCGAAATGCTGTGAACGACGCAACCGTTCCTGGCCGGGCCCACGGGGCCGGCAAGGAACGGTTGCGTCCCGAAGATCCGTCAGGAATAACCGAAGTGGCGGGCCCGGCGGGCCCACTCTGCCGCATCGATTGCTTCCATGATGGGTAGGTAAGCGCCGCCTTCCGCTTCACCCTCGAGCAGTTCGCCACGCGCCAGGAGGGACAGGTTCTCGCGAAAGCCTGCCACGGCCCCGTTCACTGTGTTGATAACCAGCAGCATTTTCACGCCGGCGTCTTCGAGTTCCTGGCGCTCCTCCAGGGTGGGATTCTTCACGGTCACCATGACGTACTTGCCAGGGACGACTGCCGAGAGCTTGGGCAGATCGAGAAGGGGGAAGCCGCACGGATAGAGCATGTCTGCGCCGGCGGCAGAATAGGCAGCCATGCGTTCAGCGAGATTGTCGAAGCCAAAGCGGCTGGCGTCCGAGCGGGCAACGATCACCGTGTCCGGGGACGTCCGGGCTTCCACGCAGGCACGGATGATGTTGCTCATCTCCTCGACGCTGCGAAGTTTGAGTTGCGGCTTCCAGCGCTCTCCGCCGTCTTTGGGTGTCCAAAAGTGCTTCGTTGCGGGCACCATGTCTTCGACGAGCAGGGCGGCGACGCCGGCTTGTTCGGCAAGCTGGACGCCGCGGAATGCTTGGAGAGGTGATCCTCCCGCATCATCGAAGTCGAGAATGAGTGGCAGATCGGTGATTGCCGTGATGCGCCTGCCGGCCTCGATGAGTTCTCCCTGGGAAATAAAGCCGTTATCCGGCACCCCGTAGTGGAAGTTGGAGTAGGTGCCGCCGGCGATGAGCACAACGTCGAAGCCGGCTTGCTCAATCATTTTCGCCGAGAGTGCATCGTAGGCTCCCGGCGCGATGATCATTTTGGAGTCCGCAAGCAGTTCCCGGAGTCTTTGTGCTGGTTTCATGGGCTTTTCCCTTCTTTTCGTCGGAGTTTATGGCTACGACGGGAAAGAGTTTTCGCGGAACGTAGCAGTGTTACTATCGTATCACGCTAACTACATTCACTATTTGAAAAAAGCCACGACAGGGGAGTCAGCACCGTGGTGCTCTCTCCTCATCACTACGACCTAAAGGATGACCATGCAACAGACCAAGCCCCAAGAGGCAGCCGGCAACACCGTCAGCGATACAAGTGTTCACGTCACCAGTTCGGGAGGAGTTCGCGTTATAACGATCACCCGTCCACACAAGCGGAACGCGATTGACCGTCCCACCGCACTGGCGCTTGCAGCCGCGTTCGATGAGTTCGATGCCGATGATTCTGCAAGTGTCGCCATCCTCACCGGTGCAGGCGGATATTTCTCGGCGGGCGCTGACCTCGTATCGGTTGCAGCGGGCGATGTCCCGGTCCTTGAGGGACGCGGCTTCGCTGGCATCACCCGGCGGCCGCCGGTGAAACCTGTCATTGCCGCCGTCGAAGGCTACGCGTATGCAGGGGGATTTGAGCTTGCCCTTGCATGCGATTTGATCGTGGCCAGCTCAACGGCGTCGTTTGCCCTGCCCGAGGTGAAGCGCGGACTTATCGCCGCCGGTGGGGGACTGCTCCGTCTTCCGGACCGTATGCCTTATCACATCGCGATGGAACTGGCACTGCTGGGGGAACCCATCACTGCGGCACGCCTCGCCGAGCTCGGTCTCATCAACAGGCTGACGGACCCGGGCGAAGCGCTCGATACGGCGCTGGAACTCGCCGGGAAAATCCAGCTCAATGGTCCCGTTGCAATGAAGACTGCCAAGCGCATCATTACGGAGTCGCGGTATGCGGCGGCGGAGGCGCGCTTCGCCGCCCAGGAAGAAATCGTTGCTCCCTTGCGAAGTGGACCGGAAGCGCGAGAGGGTGCCCTGGCTTTCGTGGAACGGCGCGACCCCGCGTGGGTTGTCGCTGCGCAAGGCAATCACGGCGACTGAATACGAAATCTGGCAGTCTGGCGTGGCTTCCTATGTCATTGGCGTTGTATTCCGTGCCGCTCAGCCTCCGGCGGCTCATAGCGTTATCTCAGAACAAAGGTCGGCCGAAATGCCGCAGCACTGACATCAACGAACATTCGGTGGGCTTCCCCAACTTTTACGGAATGCCCGTGGCTCACGGAAGGACCGACCGCATCGCCGCGGTCAACGCCACCCACGCCGCGGACCACCGATCAGGACAAAACAAGAAAGGCCAAGGCAACGATGCCCGAAAACCACCAGAAATTGCACTTCGGACCGGCGCGTACAGAACTGCACGTAGGCGTTGATCTGGACCGGATGCGCCGTGAGCGCGCTGACCGTATGCGGGCACTGATGCGTTCGAAGGGTATACCGGCGCTGCTGCTCACTGGCGCGGACAATGTGCGTTACCTGACGGGTTTTTGGTGGGGGGAATTCTCGCTCCAGGTCGGCTACGCACTGTTCTTCGCAGATGACGAACCAATTGTGTTCGCGCCGGCGGGATCACTGCAGCAAATGCCCGACCAGGCTCCCTGGATCAAGCACTGGCGCCCAGCCATCTCCTGGCTTGGCGGTGTGGCGCCCAGTTCTGCCATTGCCGAACTATCAGCTGTTTTCGCAGCACAGATTCGCGACGAACTCGCATCACGTTCTCTCGCGGGCGAGCGTCTCGCAGTCAGCGAGATCGATGAGCCAGGTATGAATGCCCTGGCCGATGCGGGAATCGAGACGATCCCGGGGCTCCCGCTGTTGCTCGAATGCTCAACGATCAAGACGGCCGATGAAATCTCCTGTATCTCGATGGCGGCGAGCTTGAGTACCGCAGGGTTCGAGGCGACGCGGGCCGCATTACGGCCCGGAACCAAGCAGGCCCAGATTGCTTTGATGGCCCGTCGCGCCATCGAAGATGCCGGCGCGGAAGTGGGGGCGGCCCGCCTGCTTTCCGGACCACTGTCATTCCCCCGGGGGATCAGCGGTGGTGACCGGATCGTTGAGCATGGCGATCTCGCGTACCTGCTCACCTGCGGAACTTCCTACATGGGGTACACCGCGTGCCTCTACCGCCAGTACGTCGTCGGCCGCGCTCCCACCTCAGCCGAGCGCTCGTCCTATACCAAGCTGACGGACCGTCTGGATCTGGCGATGTCGCTCATGAAACCAGGCGCCAGCACAGCTGACGTGGCCGCCGTCCTTGCACCCGCGGAAGACCTCGGTTTTCCGTCCGAGGCGGAATGCTTCAGCATCGAACTCGGGCATGGAATCGGACTCGTTAACGCAGGATCGCGGGCAATCCACTACAACCCTCCGACTATCACGCGCTCGTGGTCGCTTGACCATCCTGAGGAGATCAAAGAAGGCATGGTCATTGCCATCGAAGGGATCGAAGGGGAGCACCGGGTCGGAGGTGTCCGTCTCGAGAACCTCGTTGTCGTCACGGCCAATGGTGCGGAACTGCTTGACCACTACCCGCGCCTCGACATGGTCCAAACCGCCGGGTGAGCATCCCAGACCGACTGCGAAAGCAACACAGCGAAGGTTGCCATGAACCTCATAGTTGAAAAGCACGTCCCCATCGCAATGCGCGACGGCGTTACTCTCTCCGGAGATGTGTATCGCCCAGGTGACGGCGAACCCCGCTCCACAGTGCTGATGAGGACGCCCTATTGCAAGGATGACCCCGCGCACGCCAACACGTGGATTAATGTTTTGCGCGCTGTGGAAAACGGATGGGTGGTGGTGGTTCAGGACGTACGGGGCCGGTTCCGGAGCGAGGGCCAGTTCGTGCCTTTTGTGAATGAAGCCGATGATGGCGTGGACACTATCCAGTGGGTGCGCGAACAGTCATGGTCCGACGGCAATGTAGGCATGGTGGGCGGCTCATACGTAGGTCTCAGCCAATGGTTGGCGGCAGCCAGAAACCCTGAAGGCCTCATTGGCATTGTTCCGGCTGTGACCGCCGACGACGTCCATTCCGGCTGGCTTTATGAGGATGACAACGTCGTGTTGGGATTCCTTGCACACTGGGTATCAATTCTCCTCGCAAGCAGCGGAATGGATGAGAAAAGCCGGCCGCGGATCGCAGCC
The DNA here is from genome assembly GCF_059568005.1 of Arthrobacter sp. BGA-UO-ETr-C19. Classification (NCBI taxonomy): domain Bacteria; kingdom Bacillati; phylum Actinomycetota; class Actinomycetes; order Micrococcales; family Micrococcaceae; genus Arthrobacter; species Arthrobacter sp. BGA-UO-ETr-C19. Next base: position 36,739 of record NZ_JCAQPC010000016.1, on the reverse strand, counting down.
CTGGAGCAAAACGTCTCAGAGGGCCGCATCCGCACCTTCCAACAGCTGGTTGAGGAAGCCGGGGAATTCGCGCCCTATCTGCAGGACTGGCGGGATCGAAGCCGTTCCTTAGTGGATCCAGAGCTGGCTGGCCGGACTGACGTGCCCGCCTTCGTCATCGGAGGCTGGTTCGACATTTTCCTTCCAGGAACGGTTGCCAGTTTTGTGCGGCGGGAGGCCGCCGGCACACAAAATCCCCACGACCGACTGTTGGTTGGGCCCTGGGCGCATGGGCTGATGGGCGGCTGGTTCCCGGCCCGCTTCTTCGGTCCGGCATCATCGTTCGATAGCCTCGACCCGACGTCGCTCCAACTGGGTTGGCTGGAGGAGGTACGTGACGGCCGCAATAGCTCTGACCACCCTGTGAGTGTTTTCTCCATGGGAGCTGATCAGTGGCGATGCTTTTCAAGCTGGCCACCTGAAGGCGCCGACCGGGTGCACCTTCGACTGCGCCCCAGCAACATTGAGCATCCCACGGCCAGTATGGATGCCCGCGCAGGGCTGCTAGCGGATTCGCCCGTTCCTACGATCGGCGGGCGGACATTTTTCCCTGGCTACAAGGTGGGTGCGAATTCAGGTCCGCGCATGTTGGAGGCATTGCATGCGCGCAATGACGTGTACGCCTTCGTTTCGGATCCCCTGGCTGACGACATCGAAATCCTGGGCAGTGTCGCGTGCCGACTTAGGGTGACCACTGCTGACCCGACGCCGGTCGTCGTCAAGCTGGCAACGCTCGACGGTACTGGTGCCTCTGAGCTGCTCTGCGAGGGGTCGTCGTACAGCACCCCGGACGCTGGAAACGCAGAGCCAATCACCGTGGATCTGGGTTCCACTGCGATCCGGGTGGCGAAAGGAATGCGCTTGTGCGCCTATGTCGCCGCGTCAGATTTCCCCCGCTTGGAGGACGGACCCCGGACATCCTTGAACGTTTGTGGAGAGGAGGGGCCGGTACTGGAGCTTGACGTACTACCCCTGGATTGAGTTGCCTTCTTCATTGTCCAGGCGGCGGGCTTCCGTGAGGGCATCCAGGCACCGCTGGAAGTGCTCCTCATTGGTAAAGCGGTGAAGCGGGACCGTAATGGACAAGGCGGTGCGGGGGCGCTGCGATCCTTCGAAGATTGGAACCGCCATGCCGCATACGCCCAGGACGTATTCCTGGTGGTCCAAGGCGTAACCACGTGATCTGGTCAATTCAAGATCGGCCAGAAATTCAGGAAGGGTGGTGATGGTGTGCTCGGTTCGTTGTGTGAGTTCACCGTCTACGGCCCGGACCCGTTCCAGTTGTGATTCCGGGCCGAAGGCGAGGAGGGCCTTTCCGGAGGCGCGTGCATGAATGTCGCCGGAGACACCGACCCGAAGATCAGCCACTCTGACAGCGTGGCTGCCTTCCTCCACGGCCACCACAGTGACAGTGCCACCCTGCCATGCAGAAAGGTACGCGCTTTCGCCGGTAGCATCGACCACCATTTTCAAGAGACTCAGTGCCAGGGGCGAGGGGCGCCAGTCTTCTTCCACGCGCGAACTCAAATCCAGGATTTTCCCGGCAGCGAGTTTGTAGGTGCGCTCGTTACGTTCCAGGTAGCCGGCATGGACAAGCGTCGCCAGCAAATGCGACGTCGTCGCAATGTGCAGATTTACGGCGCTCGCGATGGATTGAGCCCGCATCGGCTCCTTGGACGCCGCAACGACATCAACGATATTGAGGGCGCGCGCAACCGACTGGACCAAGTCCTTCGGGGCTTCGACGTCGGTGGGCCGTTTGTCGGCTGTCTTAGTTGTACTTGCCATGCGGAAATCATACGCACATGGCGAAAGAAGGGCTACAAGCCCATGAGAAGCGCCCTGGTTGCAGGGACCCCATTTCTGGCCGTTGACAGCAAGCAGAAGGAAGCGTAGTTATTACATTATGAAAGCTACTATCACAACAAGAGAGTTGGCGGACGGTGGCAACGCTGCCAGGCCCACTGCCAGAGAGGAATCCGCAGACTTGGCAGCCGCTCAGTCCGCAGGTCCTGTTCCGATCGGGAGCGTGGGGCAGGTGGGGATCCTCGTGCAGGACCTCGACGAGGCCATCGACCTGTACGGACGCATCTTCGGCATCGAAGAGTGGAATTGTTACCACTACGACCAGGAGTTCATGCCCTGGTCGCGCTTTGGCGCCGAGGAAGGCGCTTTCGCGATGCGCCTTGCCATGGGCGGTTCCAATCCCCAGATCGAACTCATCCAGCCACTGGCCGGCCCGAGCATTTACCACGAGTTCACCGAGCAGGGCCGCACCGGCCTCCATCACCTGGGCGTATTCGTTGACAGTCTGGATGCCGCGATCACGCTTATGGAGGGGGCCGGATACCGGGTCACACAAACCGCGCGCGGTTATGGCCAGGCCGGTGACGGCGGATTCGCCTACTTTGACACCGAGCGTGATCTCGGCGTTGTGATCGAGGCAATAGAAATCCCGGCCAGCCGCAGGCCGGCGACCGTGCGACGGACTGGAGGAATGTAAATGTTGGATAGCAAGGCTGTTTTGAGCCCCGTTCGGATAGATAACCCGTTGAAGGCAGAGAGTGTGGCTGTGGTTGGTCCCTCCCGGGACCCGTGGAAGACCTCAGGGCGGACACTCGATTACCTCGCGCGCCTCGGATTCGAGGGGCGGTACTACGCGGTCAGCAGTGTGCACAAGGAAGTGCTTGGTGTACCCACGGTGGAGACGCTCTCCGACCTCCCCGAGGTGCCCGACGTTGCCGTCCTCGTGGGACCCGCCGACAGGGTCATCGAGGATCTGCGCGAGTGCGTGGCGCTCGGCGTCCCCTTCGCGGTGGCGTTCGCTGCCGGCTTCGGTGAAACCGGCCGGCATGACCGCGATGAGCTGCTCCGTGCGGAATTGGCCAAGGGCACCACCCGACTCATCGGCCCTAACTGCATCGGCTTTATGCACGTGGGCCGGTCGCTGACCGCAACCTTCTCATCGGTTCTGCAGCGTAGCGCGATTCCGGCCGGTCATGTGGCGATGTTCAGCCAGAGCGGCGGACTGGGGAACGCGCTGATGCAGTCCCTCGCCGCACGCGGTGCGAGCGGGTTGAGCGCCTGGGCCAGCTCCGGAAACGAGATTTCGACGGGCTTTACCGACTGGGCGCAGTGGCTGGGCGCTGATCCGGACACGCATGTGCTCACCTGCATCGTCGAGAGCTTCAGCGCAAACGATGACCTCGAGGCCGCTGCAACCGCCGCGGGGGACCGCGGTATCCCTGTGATCGTCCTGAAGCTGGGACGGTCCACCCGTGGCGCGATGAGCGCCCAGTCGCATACTGGCAAACTCGCTGGCAGCGGCCGCGTCGCTTTAAGCGTCCTCCGCCACCGTTTCGGAATGGTGTGCACGTCGCCGGAGCAGCTCCTTGACCTGACCGAGGCCTTCGACGTCTTCCACGGGCGGCTCTCCGGCCGCGACCAGGAGCTGACCGTCGTCACCACCTCCGGCGCCCAGGTGGGGCTGTGGAACGATCTGGCCGATGACCGCAACCTGACGTTCCGCGATCTTGAACAGGAAGCGCTCCGCTCGATCGGTGACGCGGTGGGCAGTAGTCACCTCGGCAATCCCATCGACGTTGGAGTCCAGTCAACAACCGCCGACTACCTGCGCATCGTTGAGCGGGTTCTCACCACGACGTCGGGCGGGTGGGTTATCGTGACGGCGACCCGGCTTGCGCACGACTTCGATGAGCTGGCGGCCGGTATCGCCGCGATGACGATTCCGGCGGAAGTACGTGTAATGGTGGTCCCGCTGTCCGAGGACGACCGGGTCACTGCGGCCCAGGCCGGAATCCTGCGCAAGTCAGGAGTCCTGTCCCTGCCTACAGCGGGGCGGGCACTGGATGCCATCGCGGCCGCATCCTCCTGGGCGCAGGTCCAAAGCACCCGTGCCAACCGCGGCGATCTGGTGGGGGCGGCATTGAAGGCGGTGACAACGGGCGGGACGTGCAACCTGACTTGGCGCGAGGTGGCCGAATCCCTGGCCAAGTCCGGTGTTCCGGTACCGGCAAGCCGCGCCGTCCGTGATGTCGACGGCGTCGTCCGGGCTGCCGAGGAGATCGGCTTCCCCGTAGCGATCAAAATCGATGATGCTGAGATCCTTCACAAGGCCGACGCCGGAGGCGTCTTCATCGGCGTAAATGACTCCGACAGCGCCCGCGCGGCAGCCTCCCAGCTCACATCCATCCAGGGGGAGGCCGCGACGATCTCCGTCCAGGCGATGGCGCCAGGGAAGACCGAAGTCCTCGTAGGGCTTCGGCGTGATCCCGAGTTCGGTCCAGTCCTCGTCATCGGCGCGGGAGGCGGGATGACTGAGGCGATTGACGATATCAGCATCCTTCCGCTGCCAGTGTCCCGGCCGGAGGTCCGCCAAGCCATTTCTGACACTCGCGTGGTGGCCACAAGCCTTCGCGGGGAGGCCGGCGGGAAGACCCTCGACGCGCTCACCACTACTGTGATGGACATTCTTGCCTGGGCGGAACAGCACGGGAACATCCACGAGTTCGAGTTCAATCCGATCCTTGCGGACCCGGCAACAGCAACCGTCACTGTCGTCGACGCTGTTGTGTCGGTCCACACCACCTCGTCAGGACCAACAACATGACCACCGCCACTACCGGCGTACCTGCAAAGCAGATCACCGATGAAGACGTCGCCTACATGAAGAGCTTCATCGGTGAGTCAGCCGTTGTTGTGCAATGGAACGAGGAGGCAAGCACCGACTCAATCCGCCACTACGCGTGGGGGATCGGTGACGAGAACCCGCTGTGGTTGTCGGATTCGTACGCGCAGACAACGCGTTACGGCACCCGGATCGCACCCCCCACCTTTCTCTACTCCGTGTGCGACGCCGAAGTCGCGATGGGGATGTCGGAGGGCATCCAGGCCATCCACCTCGGTGCCGACCTCGACTTCCGCCGACCGGTCCGCCTGGGCGAGCGGGTCCGCGCCCGCGCCTTCGTCGAAGACGTCCGCGAACGCGTGGGCCGCCGCTCCGGTCGCCTGGTGGAGCAGGTGGGGCGCACCGATTACTTCGTCGGCGAGGAACTTGTCGGGATCGTCCGCAACACGATCGTCTGCGTGGCTCGAAGTTCCGAGGGCCAGCGGATGCACGAACCGCGCGACCCCCACGTCTACACGGACGAGGAGAAGGAACAGATCCGTGCCGCCATCCTGGCCGAGGAGATCCGCGGCCAGCGCACGCGCTTTGCGGAGACGGTGTCCGTCGGCGATGTTGTACCGCAGGTCGTCAAGGGTCCACTCGACCTCATCACCATGACCGCGTACTATGCCGGAGCGATCGGTACCGCCGGCTACCGCGGCGTCGAGACCCGTGTTCGCCAGCAGGAACGGGTGCGAAACGGCGACCCGAGCGCGCCCACAAACCTGGGCCCCGAGCACTTCCTCTCCGAGCCTTTCCCGAGTCTGGGGCACCAGGATGCTGCCATGGCGCACGCGATTGGCATGCCGGGCGCGTACGACAACGGCAACCAGCGCGTGTCGTGGATGGCACACTGCGTGACTAACTGGATGGGGGACGATGCGGATCTCGTCTCGCTTTCGGCGCGCATTAAGCAGCCTGGTGTCTTCGGTGACACCCAGTGGATCGGAGGCGAGGTCACCCGCGTGTTCCGCGATGAGATCCATGGAGCATGTGCTGAGGTCAGCGTGAAGGCCATCAACCAGCTGGGCGTGGCGACCACGAGTGCCGTAGCGGTCGTCTCGCTGGCCGAGACCCGGAGCAGCTGACCCGCGCACGGGCTTAGCAAGAATTGCTGACGCATTTTCCCGCCTTATTGGCGTCCATTGCTATGCCGGTCCTGACCCGGCGGCTCTTAGCGTTATTTGTGAACGAAGATCGGCAAAGTTGCCGATGCACTGACATCAAAGGAGATCCGGTGGGCATTTCAAAAGTACGAAACCAGGATGGATTGCTCCATCCAACGAGTGGTGACGCCAGTGACCAGTGAAGACGCGCGTCCAGGGAGCGAAGCCATGCCAAACAACCACATCCAGAACCCGACGGGTGAGACTGAGGAATATTCCGTCGTCGTGATCGGCGCGGGCATGGGGGGCATTTATGCCCTCCACCGATTCGCAGATCTGGGACACGACGTACACGGCTTCGAGGGAGCAGACGGCGTCGGCGGCGTCTGGTATCACAACGCCTACCCGGGTGCCCGCGTGGACTTGGAGAGCCATAGCTACGCCTTTATGTTTGATCCTGAGCTTTACGCGGGATGGGACTGGAGCGAGCGGTACGCCGCACAACCCGAAATTCTGCGGTACCTCAACTATGTGGCGGACCGCCTCGATGTGCGCCGCAACCTCTCACTGAGCACCTGGGTGACGTCCGCCGAGTGGCAGCCCCACGAGAATAAGTACCTCATCAAGACCAATACCGGCCGGACGGTTTGGGCCCGCTATCTCGTGATGGCGACGGGACAGCTCTCCAAGCCGCGGAAGCCGGACTTCCCGGGACTCGATGAATTCGAGGGGGAGTGGCATCAAACATCCCATTGGCCTCAGACTCCCGTCGAGATTGCCGGCAAGCGCGTGGCCCTTATCGGAACAGGATCTTCGGGTGTGCAGGCTGCCACGGAGATCGCCAAGACCGCCGGGCACCTCTATGTCCTGCAGCGGACCCCGAACTATTCGATCCCTGCGCACAACGGGCCGGCGGACAGGAGGAAGAAGGCCCGCCTCAATAGGAAGGTTCTGCAACTGCGTGACGAGTCCTACAATTCCCCGGTCGGCTATGTCATGCAGGGCTTTGCGGGTAAGGCTTCAGACTTCTCCGAGGAACAGCAGCAGCAGATTCTCGAGTCCAGATGGGCGTTCGGGGGCCAGACCCTGCTCGGAACGTTCTCGGACCAGGGGACGAACATCGATGTCAATAACGTGGTCGCCGAGTTCGTGCGCGGCAAGATCCGCGACATGATCGACGATCCCGAGACAGCCGAGAAGCTGATGCCCACGTCCTACCCGATCGGCATCCGTCGGCTCTGCATCGACACCGGGTATTACCCGATCTTCAATCAAAGCAATGTCAGTCTCGTGGACTTGAGAAGTGATCCGATCGAGCGCATCACCAAGACCGGCATCAAAACCAGGAACAATGAGTACGAGGTCGACCTGATCGTCTTTGCCCTCGGCTTCGAGGCCTTTACGGGCGCCCTGGACCAGGCCAACGTCCGCAACGAGCACGGCCAGCAGCCGAGCGACCGGTGGAAGCATAAGCCGCAGACCCATTTGGGGGTCATGACGCATGGATTCCCGAACCTGTTTATGCTCACCGGCGCGCAAAGCCCAAGTGTGCTCGCAAACTTCTTCGTGGGGAACAACCAACACGTTGACTTTGTGGCGGACATCATTGCGCACGCCGAAAAGAAGGGCGCCGTCCGCATTGAGGCCAGCCTTGAGGCAGAGCGGGAGTGGGGCGACCACTGCAATGAGATCGCGGCGCCGCTCTTGCGCCGTGCCGTGGACAACTACATGGTCCACGTCAACAAATATGACGGCTCGCGCTATTTCATTCCGTATGCCGGCGGCTTCGACAAATACGTCAAGAAGGTCGAAGAAGTTGTCTCCGACGACTACCGCGGCTTCGTGTTTACGAAGGCGTTTGCACCTGGGAGTTCAGGACCAAGCGCGAATGAAAGCCGGAGCCGTGAGGCGGTTCTCACGGCAAAGTAGATAGACAGCCAACGTGCTCCCCGGAAGCCGGACTGGTCACCCAGTTCAGCTTCCGGGGAGTTCTTTTATACCTGGATGCAGCGTGTTCGCCGAAGTGCATCGCCAGGGCTTTTGGCTTGCCCTCACGAGGGGACACACTTTGGCGCAGTTTCATTCCTTGTTGGCGCCGATGGCCATGCCGGTGCAGCCCCACCCGCTCGTAGCGTTGATTGTGGGCGAAGTCAGCAACGAAGCCGACGCAAGGACATGAAGGAAAAACAATGAGCAACGTACTCGAAGGCAAGACGGCAATAGTCACCGGTGCCGGCTCAGGCATGGGTTTGGCAACTGCCCGCCTGTTTCATCAGCAGGGCGCAAACATCGTTTTGGCGGACTTTTCCGGGGCCCAGGAGAAAACAGCTGTGGAGCTCGGAGATCGCACAGTGCCGATCCAGGCTGACATCTCAAACGCCGCAGACGCGAAGGCCATGGTGAGCCTGGCCATCAGCGAATTCGGCGGACTGGACATTCTGTGCAATATCGCGGGCGCAAATGCTCCGATGGTTCAGCACCATGAGGCGCTGGAGTCCGACTTCGACAAGATGATCAACGTGAATCTCCGGGGTGCTTTCCTCACGATGAAGTTTGCCATTCCGGCCATGCTGGAGCGCGGCGGGGGATCGATAGTCAATGTGGCTTCAGCCGCAGCCTTGATGGGAACGCCTTTGTACGGCAGCTACAGCGCTGCAAAGACAGGCCTCCTCGGGCTGACCCGCACCATCGCCCTTGAATACGCGGAGCAGAATATCCGCGCGAACTCCATCTGCCCTGGCCCCATTAGGACTCCAATGATGGAAGAAGCACTCGCGGAAAACCCTGCCGCCGCCGACTATCTCATCAATATGGTTCCGGCACGTCGTGTCGGAACCGCAGAAGAAGTAGCGAATGCCGTCCTATTCCTCGCCTGTGAGCAGTCTTCGTACATTACCGGCGTCGCACTGCCTATCGACGGCGGCCAGACCGCTGCATAACCATCCGCCGTATTCGGTCTGGGAGTGATCGCAGGGCGATCACTCCCAATCGGGCACCGAGAGGAAGAAAACTGATGACCCAAAAGTTTATGACGCGGCCGAAGGTAAGTGTATTCGGCAACGACCCCTTGGCGGTGCGAAGCGCGTTCGCGCAGTTTCCGTCCGGCGTTGCGGTGCTCGCGGTCGAAGCCGGCGACGAGAAGCACGCGCTCGTCGCGTCGTCGTTCATGGTTGGCGTGTCGCTCGACCCGTGCCTCGTCGCAGTCGCCGTGCAGAAGTCGTCGGAGACCTGGGAGCAGATCAAGGATGCTGCTTCACTGGGGGTCTCGATCTTTGGCAGGGGGCAGGGACATCTGACCCGCAAGCTCGCAGGCAAGGACCGCGCTGCACGCTTCGAGCAGGTGGCCATCGACGTCAGCGACGACGGGGCAGTGTTCATAGAAGATGCCGCATTGTGGCTCGAGTGCTCGGTCCATGAGGTTTCAGCGGCCGGCGATCACTGGATGGCGCTGCTTGAGGTCAAGAAGCTCGGAGTCGGCGAAAACGAGCCGCTCATTTGGCACGGTGCCAAGTTCCGCGAGCTTGTCAACGCCCAGTCGATCGACGTCGTGTAGCGGACTGAGCGGTTGCTGCGCGTTGAAAGGAAAATATGAGCGCCATTGATGCGGCGTCCGGCGTCGGGATTCCCTCGCGCGCTGCGCATGACATCCCTGCGGACCGCACCGTGATAGCGGCCGTCGTCCAGTGGCGGGACAAAATTGCCCTCTTCAGAAGAAGCGGAAATCTTGGCCACGACAGTGGCCTTTGGCACTGCATTACCGGATTTATGGAAGCCGGGGCCACGCCTGAACAGCAGACCCTTGAAGAGTTGCTTGAAGAAACCGGTCTTCAAACCAAAGACCTCCTGGGACTCCTGCCGGGACCGGACTTGGTGGTGGCTGACGGCTTGGGCAATCCGTGGCTCATCCATACCTTCACTGCCTTGACGTCCCGACGGCGGCTGAAGATCAATTGGGAAAACGACGCCTACCGGTGGACCGCTCCGCACAAGACCAAGCGCTTCGCTAACCGCGTGGACTGGCTGGACAACGTACTCGATGCGACCGGTCATGTCCCGCGTACCGTTCCGGCGCCTGAACCCGGGGCATCCCCGGGATGGAGCCTGGGTGCAGCTCCACGTCAGGAGGCCTGACGATCCCCGCGGTTGAAGTGGGCAGCCTCCTGGAGGATCAGTTTCAGCAGGCCGGGAAAGCGGACTTCCAGGTCATCGCTGCGCAGCCGGCTCATGCGGCGGACGCCCACGTCGTGCTGATGGATCACGCCAGCCTCACGCAGCACTCGAAAATGGCGTGTCCCGGCAGACTTTGTCACTGGCAGGGCAAAGTCGGTGCACGGTATGTCCACGCTGCTGCCAGCCAGCTGAATGACGATCCCCAGCCGCACCGGGTCAGTCACGGCCGCCATCAGGCGGAACAGGTCCAGTTCACTGACGTCAGGGTGCGTGAGGGGGTTGGAAGTTCGGCTGGCCATGTGCCCAGTCTATCGCTAAAAGCGCCTATGTTTACGCTGACGCGAACATAGGATACGTTTAACGCCAGGCCCACCCACCAGTGCGTGCCACCAACGGGCCGTAGCTTTCAGGTTCCCGCCCCATCCACGACTCTCGACTGAGGAAACAAAAATGCCCACCCTTGGAATCATTGGCACCGGGAACATCGGTGCTGCCATCGCTCGTCTCGCCGTAAATGCTGGCATCCCTGTAGTGCTGTCCAATTCCCGCGGCCCGGAGACACTCGCCGGCCTCGTCTCAGAGTTGGGACCCCTGGCTTCCGCCGGCACCATTGAACAGTCCGCGGCGGCCGGAGACGTTGTTGTGCTGTCCGTGCCGCTCACGGCGCATACCGCCATTCCCGCATCCCTGCTGGAAGGGAAGGCGGTACTCGACACGACCAACTACTACCCGTTCCGGGACGGAAGGGTAGCTGAGCTCGACGAGGAACGGCTGACTACGAGCGAGCTCGTCCGTCGGCACTTCCAGGGAGCCGGCCTGACTAAGGCCTTCAACAACATCCTGGCCCACCACATCCCCCAGCTGGCACGTCCCTCCGGCGCACCCGATCGCACCGCCCTGCCCGTGGCGGGCGACGACGCTACCGCCAAGGCGAAGGTCGTGGGGCTTATCGAGCAACTGGGTTTCGACACCGTGGACGCCGGTACTCTGGCTGAGAGCTGGCGCTTCGAACCGGAAGCCGGTGCCTACACCAGGCTTTACCTGGCGGACGCCGCCACCCCGGACGACAGCATGCTCGAAGCTCCAGCCGCACCTGTGTCCGCTGAGCGGCTGAGCGACGCACTGAAGCGTTCCGAACCGGTGCGGGTTGCCGCGCGTACCTTCTAAGAACGGTTCCAGCCAGCTGGCCTTAGGGCAGGCCTTTGACGGCGGCACTAAGGCCAGCGGGCCATACAGGCGTTTGCGCGGTGCCTGTAGAGGCGGCCCCGGTACCCGGCACGTGGCGTTGCTTCCTAACTGCATGGCGCCCAACATGCTACCCGTCCAGCAACTCCGGCTTCTAGCGTTGTTTCTAACGAGGGCAGCAAGGACGCTGCCTGGCATTTGGAGTAGAAAGTCTGGATATATGTCCCTCACAGATGCTCAACTGACTGAGTTGTATGACAAGCAAGCCCTCCATGACAACCTGATGCTGTATGCGAGGGGCGCGGACCGGCACGACCGCGAGCTCATGAAGTCCACCTACTGGCCCGATTCATTCGATGATCACGGCGCCTACGTCGGAAACGGCCATGGCTGGGCTGATGCAGCCATGACCTGGCACGACAAGATCCATAGCTGCAGCCACCACATTTCCAATGTCCTGTCCGAGATCGACGGCAACCGGGCCAAACGCGAAAGCATGTTTATCTGTGTGGTCCCGTTCAGGGATCCCGAAGTAACCATGTTCCAGGCCGGCCGCTACCGCGACTTGTGCGAGAAGCGCGATGGCGTGTGGAAGATCCTTCATCGGACCTGTATCTGGGACTGGATCGACGTCCGGCCCGTCAACTCGGACTGGGATGTCGTGAATGTCCCTCGGGTCTCGCACTGGGGAGCCTGGCATCCCGAGGACCCGATCTACCTCGACTGGATCGACAGCCCGCCGACCGAGTTCTCCCGGTAGTTACACCCGCCGCGGCTGGCGTCCCTGCACCAACATCAAAGCGCCTGCCGGCCCCTCTCACGGGGGCCGGCAGGCGCTTTTAGTGCATTCCGGCGGGTTTAGTCCGCGTACGGATCTGCGATGCCGATGTATTGGGTGGTGGTGTATTCGGCGATGCCTTCGGAACCGCCTTCGCGGCCGAGTCCTGATTGCTTGACGCCACCGAAGGGTGCCGCGGCGTTGGAGATGACGCCGGCGTTGAAGCCGACCATGCCGAACTCGATCTGTTCGGCCACGCGCAGGAGCCGGTTGAAGTCGCGGCTGTAGAGGTAGGACGCGAGGCCGTATTCGGAGGCGTTGGCGAGGCGGATGGCGTCTTCTTCGGTGGTGAAGGTGGTGACGGGGGCGACGGGTCCGAAGATCTCCTGGCCGAGGATCGCCGCGTCGTTGGGCACGTCAGCGAGGACGGTAGGCGGGTAGAAGTACCCGGGCCCCTCAACCGGTGCGCCGCCGGTGACGGCAACTGCTCCGGCGTCGACGGCGGCGGCCACGAGGGCGTGCACGTCGTCGCGGGCTCCGGCGTCGATCAGGGGACCGACCTGGGTGCCGGGGTCGGTGCCGCGGCCGGTGGCCAGGGCGCCCATGGCAGCAGCGAACTTGGCGGTGAATTCGGCGGCGACGGTTTCGTGGACGAGGAAGCGGTTGGCGGCGGTGCAGGCCTCGCCCATGTTCCGCATCTTGGCGGCCATGGCCCCTTCGACGGCTTTGTCCAGGTCCGCGTCCTCGAAGACGATGAACGGCGCGTTCCCTCCAAGCTCCATGGAGGTGCGGAGGACGTTCTGCGCGGCGTCGGCCATCAGGCGTTTGCCCACCGGGGTGGAGCCGGTAAACGAGACCTTCCGCAACCGTGAATCCTTCAACAGCGGCCCGGAGATCCCGGACGCGCTGGAGGAGGACACAACGTTCAGGACGCCGGCGGGCAGGCCAGCGTCGAGCATGGTCTGGGCGAACAGTTGGGCCGTGAGCGGGGTGAGCTTGGCGGGTTTGAGGACCATGGTGCAGCCGGCGGCGACGGCGGGGGCGACCTTGCGGGTGGCCATGGCGAGCGGGAAGTTCCACGGTGTGATGAGCAGGCACGGGCCGACGGGTTTGTGCTGGACGAGGATCTTGTTCTTGCCCTCGGGGGTGGTCAGGTACCGCCCGTAGTCGCGGACGGTTTCCTCGGAGAACCAGCGCAGGAACTCGGCCCCGTAGGTGACTTCGCCGCGGGCTTCAGCCAGCGGCTTGCCCATTTCCAGGGTCATCAGCAGCGCGAAGTCCTCGGCCCGCTCGGTGACAAGGTCGAAGGCGCGGCGCAGGATCTCGGCCCGTTCCCGGGGCGCGGTGCGTGCCCAGGAGGCCTGGGCGGCGTCGGCCGCGTCCAAAGCGGCGAGGGCGTCCGCGCTGGTGGCTGAGGCGAGGGTGGCGAGTACCTCCCCGGTGGCGGGGTCGTGGACATCGAACGTGCCGCCGTCGGACGCGTCCCGCCACTGGCCGTTGATCAGCAGGCCGGTGGGCATGGACGCGAGCAGCGCAGCTTCTCGCTCAGGGGAGAGGGCAGGGGAAAGCGCGGGAGCAGTCATGAAGGGAAGTCCTAAACAGTTGTAGGGGTGTGGGCGGGCTCAGCCGAGCCAGAGGCTGATCAGGGAGGTTTAGTAGGCTTTGACCCTCTGCTCAACCACCAAGTGGATGAGTGCAAGCGTTTGGTCTTCATCGATCGCGTGAAGTGCCGCTTCGATGGCGCCGGGTATGTCGGCGTCGCGTTCCACCTTGATTCCGAAGCCGCCAAAGGCCTTGGCCATGAGCGCGAAGTCCGGGTTCTTCAATTGGGTGCCGGAGACCCGCTGAGGATAGTGCCGTTCCTGGTGGGTGCGGATGGTGCCATATTCCTGATTGTCCATCACGATGACCAGTGGAGTGGCGCCATACTGGGTCGCGGTGGCCAGTTCCTGGCCGTTCATGAGGAATTCCCCGTCACCGGCAATAGTCACCACGCGCCTGCCGGGGTATTCCAGAGACGCTGCGATGGCGGAGGGGATCGAGTAGCCCATGGAGCCGTTGCGGGCGCTGATCATGGAGGCGTAGCGCTGGGTGGGGAAGTAGCGGTGTGCCCAGTTGGTGTGTTCGCCGGCGCCGAGGGTAACCATGGCGTCATGCGGGAGGGTTGGGACGAGGTTGGCCATCAGGGTGTCCATTCGTGCCGGACCGGCCGACGGCGTCGCCGGGGGGAGCGCGGCGAAGGCTTCCTGTTCGGCGCGCATTTTCGATGTCCAGTTCACCCATTCGTCTTTGACCGGAAGTTCGATTTTGGCCAGGTCGCGGATAAAGACGTCCGGCTTTGCCAGGATTTGGTACGAGACGGGTCCGGAGCGGCCGCGGAGGGAGGGGTCGATGGTGACGAGGAAGTTCTTTTTCGTCCAGTCCTGACGGCAGAGGAATCCGTCTGTAATAACGTCTCCGGGGACCGTGCCCACAAAGATCAGCAGGTCGGTTTCTTCCAGCAGGTCGTACGTGGGGCGGGGCCGGCCGTAACCGATGGGGCCCACGTAGGAGGGCGAATCAAACGGGATGGTGCCTTCGGTGCGCCATTCGGCTGCGGCCGGGATGCGGTGCTTTTCCAGCCATTGCGTGAGCTGGTCGGCGCCTTCCTGGGTCCAGTCGTTTCCGCCGGTGACGAAGAGTGGCTTGCTGGATGCGGCCAAGGCATCTGCCAGCGCGGCCGCGTCCACAGTAGTCATTCCACCGGAGGCGACCGGTATGGGAGGGTGCAGCTCGGCGGGGATCTGCTGGCGGATGACGTCTTCGGGCAGGCCAACGACGACCGGACCTGGCCGTCCGCTCATCGCCGCGAACAGGGCTTCAGCGACGATTTCGGAGGCACGTTCTGCGTGATCGAGGACCATCACGCGTTTGGCGCCGGTATCGAACCAGGCTTTGATGTCGAACTCCTGGAATGCCTCGCGGTCCCTATGGGCGAAGGGGATCAGCCCCACGAACAGAACCATGGGGGTGGAGTCCTGCCACGCGGTGTGCAGGCCGACATGTGCATTGGCAGCGCCGGGCCCACGGGTAACCATCGCGATTCCCGGCAGCTGGTTCATCTTGCCGTCAGCCTCGGCCATGTACGTGGCGCCACCTTCATGGCGGCAAACGATGGTTTCGATGGACGAGTCGTGGAGTCCGTCAAGAACGTCAAGGAAGCTCTCTCCCGGCACCACATGTGCCCGCTTGATGCCGTGCGAGGCGAGCGTATCGACGATGACGTGGCCGGCGGACTTGCGCGATGCCGGCAGCAGGTCCCCTGGCAACTCGTCTTGCTCGGCCGTTACTTGAGTCATGGGTATAAACCCTTTCGCTGGATGCCGCGTCTTTGCGCAACAGGATTAAGTCGGAGATGCAATTACAGGAGAATGCTGAGCGGGCTCTCAACGCGCCTTTTAAAGGCGGCCAACAATTGGGCTGCCACCGCGCCGTCGACAACCCGGTGGTCTGCGGAGAGGGTGCAACTCATGACCGTGGCAACTGCCAACTGTCCGTCGCGCACCACCGGGCGCTGCTCCGCAGCCCCGACGGCCAGGATCCCGGCTTGGGGCGGGTTGAGAATTGCGGAGAACTCCCGCGTCCCGTACATGCCCAGGTTCGTCAGGCTGAAGGACCCGCCGTCGAGTTCTTGCTGTCGGATACGGCCGACGGCGGCACGTTCTTTGTAGTCGCCCATGGTCCTGCCCAGGGAGCTGAGGGAGAGGTTTTCCAGGCCGCGCACCACCGGTGTCAGCAGGCCGTCCGTGGTTGCGATGGCCACAGAGACGTCGACGGTGGAATAGCGGCGGATAGCGTCTCCTTGCCAGGAAGCATTTGCCGCGGGCACGTCCACAAGGGCACCTCCCAGGGCTTTCAGGACAAGATCATTGACGGTTGCCTTCTGCCCCGCAGGGAGCGAGTCCTGGTTAATTTGCTTGCGCAAAGCCAGGAGGGCGTCCATTTCGACATCGATGGAGACATAGAAATGGGGAACGGTAGTCTTTGACTCGGTCAGCCGCCGTGCAATGGCTTTGCGCATGCCCGAGAGCGGTTCGTCCTGGAAATCGCCTGCAGTCTCCTTGGACGCATTCGATGGGGACGATGCGGCAGGTTCCCCCACCCCTGAAACAGGGACCGGACCAGTTGTTTGCAGCCGGAATGCTTCAACATCTCCGCGCAGAATTCTGCCGTTGGGTCCGGAGCCCGCCAAAGCTGAAAGGTCGATGCCAAGGTCTTTAGCGAGCTTTCGCGCCAGGGGTGACCCGAATATGCGCGAGTCCCGTCCCTGAGTATTGCGGGACGGCTCCTGGGTCGCGTCCGGAGCCGCAGGCCGCGTATCCCGCCGGGTTGTTGGCGCTTCAGTGTCCTCGGGCACGGGATGCTCGGCACCGCTGTGGGAGGCGCCGCCCGCGGAGGCGATCTGCTTGTCTACGGACGCTTCGTCTTCCCCCGCTTCGACGAGCACAGCAATGGGCTCACCGACACCCACGGAAGTTCCCGGCTGTATTAACAGCCTTCCGATAGTGCCGGGAAACTCAGCCTGCAGTTCAACTGTGGCCTTTTCAGTTTCAATTTCGGCGATGGGCTGACCTGCGGCGATGGTGTCGCCTATTTTTACGAGCCAGTCCTGGAGTGCTGCCTCGGTGGCGTCTGCAACGACGGCCGGCATGGTGATGATGGTTGCCATGGTGAATGTCCTTCGTTGGATCCGGTTCAGGAAAGGCCGAGGTTGCGGGCTATTTCGTCGAAGCCGGCAAGGACGTCGTCGAGATCGGCATTGGCGGCAGCTTCAAGGACTTTCGAGATGCTCGGCGCGGCTTCCTTGCCTGTGACCCTTTGAACGGGCTGGTCGAGGTAATCGAAGAACCTGCGCTGGATCTCGTCCGAGAGCCAGCCGCCATATGAAGTACCGCGGGCACCCTGCTCGACAATCAGGACGTTGTTGGTTTTCTGAATGGAGGCCCCGATCGTGTCCCAGTCCAGGGAGGCCCGGTCAAGCCAGCGCAGATCGATGATCTCCGGATCGAGGTCAGGGCGCCGCTCGGCAGCCTGAAGCGAGACATCCACCATGTTCAGGTAACTCAACACAGTGACGCCGTCGCCTGTCCGCCGCACGGCGGCCTTGCCAACGGGCAACTGGTAATCGAGATCCCCCTCAGGGATGTCTCCCTTGGTCCCGTAGAGGTCGACGTGCTCGAGCACGAGCACCGGGTCCTGGAGTTCCAAGGCTGTATTCATCAGCCCGATGTAGTCGTGCGGTGTTGACGGCGCTACGATGCGCCAGCCCGGGTTGTTGGCAAAGATGCCTGCCGGATCCATGGAATGCTGGGAGCCATAGCCCGCTCCCATTGCCACCTTGGAGCGCAGAACCACAGGCATCGCGGATTGGCCGCCGAACATGTGCCGCGCCTTGCCGATCTGATTGAAAATCTGGTCAGCGGCTACCCACAGGAAGTCCGAGTACATGAATTCAACGACTGGTTTGTAGCGCCCGGTCATGGACAGGCCGCCTGCGAGACCCGCGAAGGCGTTTTCGCTGATCGGAGTGCCCAGGACCCGGTCGGGATATGCATCTTTCAGCCCGCGGGTAGCGCCGTTGGTGCCGCCTTTGAGCCGGTGCACATCCTCGCCGAGGACCAGCACGCCCGGGTCCAGGTCCATTCGGCGGCCGAGTACATCTGCAATGGCATCTACGAAGCGGCGCTCCACAGTGCCGGCTTCGGTTTGTCCGCCGGGTGCTGCGCCGGTCAATGCCAGTTTGCTCCTGATGTCGGTATCCACGGCGGCGGGATCCGGCCAAAGAATGGGGCGGATCCGGCGGGCGCCTTTGGCGCTTTCCGGGTCCTTCTCCGTGATTTCGTCAACGATTCGGGTAATTTGCTCGGTGATGTGCGAGGTGAGGTCGTTCAGTTGTTCGTCCGTGAGGAGTCCGCGCCGGGTCATCTCTGCGGCCAGTTTGGCCAAGGGGTCGCGGTCACGCCACTGTTTCTCCTCCTCCTTGGTTCGGTAGCCGAAGGCGCTGCCGGGAAAAGGGCCGTTCTGGTGGAAATAGCGGTAGGTTTCCGCCTCGATGAGGGTTGCTCCCTTGCCAGCGCGCATGTGATCCACGGCTGCCTTCTGGGCAAGGTAGACCGCGAGGGGATCCATGCCGTCCACGCGCCAGGACCTGATTCCGAAGCCGGGGCCACGCGCCGCCAGCCGAGGTTCACCGGTCACGTCGGAAACATGGGTCGAGACAGCGTAGAGATTGTTTTCGATGTAGAAGCACAGCGGCAAACGCCAGGCAGCAGCCAGATTCAGCGTCTCCAGCGTCGACCCTATATTTGAGGCGCCGTCACCGAAATAGGTCACCGTGACCCCCATCCCTCCTGCCGACCCGCCGTCGTCGTGGACTTCTGCGTCATGGCGCTGGGCCCAGGCATTGCCTGCGGCAAGCGGCACTCCGCCACCCACGATCGCGTTCGTGCCCAGCGCTCCGGCCTCAAGCCACTGCAGGTGCATTGAGCCGCCCCGGCCACCGCTGAATCCGGCCTTGAGACCCAAAATCTCGGACATCGTCCGTCGGATGAACTCCGTGACCTGGTCGTTCTTTATCCCGTCGATGATCGACAGACCGTCCGGGGACAGATAGGCAAGGCCCTTTGCCAGGAATTGGTGATGGCCGCGGTGGGTGCCGTTGACGCCGTCAGCTCCCCGCAGCGCCAGAACGGATCCCACAGCTGCTCCCTCCTGGCCAATGCTGGAGTGGGCGGGGCCGTGTACGAGGCCATCTGCTGCCAGCTGCAGGACAACTTCCTCAAAAATCCGGATGGTGTGCATCTGCACCAGCATGGATTCGAGCAGCTCCGGAGCTGCTACGTCCCAGTCTTCGCGGGTTGTCCGCAGCTCTGTGCACTCTGTCGAGTAGGTCAAGGGCGTAGTGGTTGACATCTTTGGCTCCCATGGGGCGTACGTGCATCGCTTTTGCTTTCGTCCCACGATAGGCAGTCGATTGGATCCAATGCAAGGCGCGTAACCCGGTTTAGTGCGCCAATTAACCTCGAATGGATCCATTCACGGTGAGTCCGTATGCTGTAGGCATGGCAACGGAAGCTGTGCTGTTAAAGAAATCCGGCGCTGCAAGCCAGCGCATCGCAGACGAACTAAGTCAACGGATTCTCGACGGGGACCTCGCACCCGGCACGAGGATCCGCCAGGAGCAGATAGCGGAAGAGTTCGGCGTGAGCAGGCTGCCGATCCGTGAAGCGTTGCGCATTCTTGAATCGCATGGGCTCGTCACACTGGTTGCCTCCTCTGGGGCCTGGGTCAGTTCCATGAACCTCGCTGAGTGCCAGGAGACGTATCTGATCCGTGAACGGATTGAGCCGCTCGCGCTGAGCCAGGCCATCGGCAGCGTCAGCATTGAAACCTTGGATCGGCTCACTCAGCTGGCCAGGGAAATGGAGAACTGTCAGGTGGTGGAGGACTTCGTCGAACTGGACCGCGAATTTCACCTGCTGAGTTTTCAGGACGCGGGCATGCCAACCTTGCTGGAGATGGTCGAAAGGCTCTGGAACACCACCCAGCATTATCGGCGCGCGTACGTCCAGTTGATCGGTCCCGAGGGGCTCGAAGACACGCATTTGGAGCATCGGCTCCTTGTGGCGGCCATCCGCCGGCGTGACATCCGCTCTGCGGAGGAACTGTTGGCGATGCATGTCCGCAAAACTCGCATGGCCCTGCTTGATCACCCTGAAATATTCGATCGCTAGAGATAGTTGCTGGAGAAACCAAATGAACCAGGACGCCGAACAGCAAGACATTGCCCTCAAAGAACGGCGCGGACTGCCGGGTATGCGTGGGACGGACCACATCGGATTCACCGTGCCCGACATGGAACAAGCTCACGAATTCTTCGTCAATGTCATTGGGTGCCAACATATTTACTCCCTGGGGCCTTACCCGCAGGACCCTGAGCTGATGCGGACCAAGCTTAACGTCCACCCGGAGGCGACACTGGCGGAGATACGCTTCTACCGCTGCTTCAATGGGTCGAATTTTGAGGTCTTCAACTACTTCTCCCCTGATCAACGGCTGGAACAGCCACGCAACAGTGACATCGGCGGCCACCACCTCGCGTTTTACGTTGACGATCTCGATGCAGCAGTCGACTACCTGAAGGGCCAGGGGATCCAGGTGCTTGGGGAACCGACCTTGAGCTCAGGAGCCAGCACGGGCCAGCGTTGGGTCTATTTCCTGGCGCCATGGGGGATGCAGTTCGAACTCGTGTCCTTTCCGCAAGGAAAAAAGTACGAATCGCAAACGCCCCTGCGGCTCTGGATGCCCTAGGGGGAGCTGGCGCTCCCGCAATCTCTGTCAACATACGGGACGAGGACAACGCCACAGCCGGCCGCCTCTAGCTTGCGGGGAACTTGCGAACGGGTGGCGGCGTCATCCAAGGCTTCGATGTAACGGGTGATCGCGTCGCGGTTCTGGATGAGTAGGTCGATCTTCTGCGACATCCGCTCCCGCTCATGAACCAGCAGCTCTCGAAGTTCTGGATCGGGGTCCGCGACCACAATCTCTTGCGGTTGATCCAAGCACGGCAGGATGTCACTGATAATCCTTGTCGGAATCCCAGCGTCAATCAGGCCGCGGATTTTCTGCACCCGGTCCAGGAGATGGTCGTCATAGACGCGGTAGCCGTTATCGAGCCGGCGCGGCACGACCGGGCCCTGCTCTTCGTAATACCTCAGCATGCGTGCTGGCACGCCTGACCGCTCTGCCAATTGTCCGATACGCATGGCGCTCCTCGGTCGTCGGTCCAGCCTGACGTTAACACTAATGTCAATGCTGGGAATATGCCTCGAATCAAAACACTCGAAATGCGAAAGTTCCGCTCTTTCTATGAAAGTTTTTCTTGACGGCGAGCCCGGAGCGGAAGTACCGTCGGCATACCGATCCCGATTCGCGAAAGAAGAGAAGCTTCGGGCGGCCATCATGCATCCCAGCCGCCTTTGGCGCTGGCATAACGCACTCAGGAGAACAATGCGGACAACGAAGTCGCAGGCCATAACTGCTGCTGAACCGACGGCGGAGCAACACATGGCTGCCACCGTTCTATCCCCGGCAACGCCCACTGAGTTCGGGCCGCAGCAGAGGAAGCTGTTGCGCCGGACCATCGCCGGCAGCGCTGTAGGCAACATCATGGAGCAATACGATTTCGCTCTGTACGCGTCGGCGGCCGCGCTAATCTTCGGAAAGCTGTTTTTTCCAAGCTTCGACCCGACTGTCGCCCTGCTTGCCGCGTTCACGACCCAGGCCGTTGGATTTATTGCACGCCCGCTCGGCAGCCTGGTAGCCGGGCACGTTGGTGACCTCCATGGTCGAAAGCGCGTCCTGGTCGCCATGCTGCTCATCGCAGGCATTTCGACCACCGCCATCGGGCTTCTTCCGACCTACGCTGCCATCGGGATCTGGGCACCAATTTTCCTCGTCATACTGCGCTTCGTGCAGGGCTTTTCCTTCGGTGGCGAATACGGAGGCGCCATTTTGATGGTGAGTGAGACGGCCCCCCGGGAAAAGCGGGGCTTCTACACAGGATTCATTCCGGCATCATCAGCGCTCGGCGGCCTGCTTTCGACAGTCGTACTTTTCGCCGTGACTCTCTTGCCACCGGAAACTTTCGAGGCATGGGGCTGGAGAATCCCGTTCCTGCTATCAATTATCCTCGTCGTGACTGGCCTCATCATTCGGCTTCGTCTCAAAGAGACCCCGGTATACAAAGACGCAGAGGTAAAGGGAAAAACCACCCGCAAGCCCATCCTCGAAGTGATTAAGACCAACCCCAAGCAGCTACTCCTGGCCGCGGGAATCAGTTTCGGATTCGGCACCCTCAATTACGTCGTACTGGGGTGGCTGTTGAGCTACACCGCTGTAGACCTCAAGATTGGCGCGGGCGTGGGCCTGATTGCCCTGGTGATTGGCTATGTTTTCTATGGCATCAGTGACTGGGTGAGCTCTGCGATCTCCGACCGGGTAGGTCGACGCCCCGTCATCCTCACTGGTGGAATTGCTTACGCGGTCTGGGCATTTCCGATGTTCGCTTTGGTCGATACCAAGAGCCCGGTACTCATCGTGGCGGCGATGGCCGTCTCCCTTACTCTCAGTGGCATGATTTACGGGCCGCTGGCCTCCTTGATCAGTGAGCTCTTTGCCACCAAATTCCGGTACAGCGGTGCGTCGATGGGTTACCAGCTCGGACAGACCCTGGGTGGTGGATTCTCGCCGCTGATCGCAACCGGCCTATACGCAGCAACGCTGGCTTCCTGGTCGGTCGCCATCTATCTCATAATCGCCGGGCTTATCACTGCAGCATGCGTATTTTTCCTGACGGAAACCAAGGGTCGAGACCTCACAGAATGACAGAGAGCAACCTCAACTCTGTCTATTGCCGATGTCTCCTGACGCGTTGGGCCTGCGGTGGAACCCACCTTGAGCGAGCTCATTACGACGCTCATTGCCGTTTGCGGTACAGACTTCGCCGTTCGGAGCTCCACCTGGATTTCCAGGTTCGCGGAAAGGACCCGGCAGGCGGCCGCCTGCCGCGGGGTAAGTGCCCAGCCTGCCGACGCCACTGTGCACGTACTTGCGCCTGATGAGGGCAGGCCGTTCAGCGGTTCGTCTGGCTCAACTCCACACAAGAGTCTCACTTTGGCGCATTTTCCGGCTTCGTTGGCGTCGATGGTTATGCCTGCCCGGCGCAACCCCCTCTTATTGTTAATCCTGAACAAGGCTTGGCAAAGAACGCCATCGCACTGACACCGCAGCCGCGCCTAACTGTGGGCATTGACGAGGAACTGTGGGCAACCCGCCGCCGGTTCTGCCATAACCCACCACGCTCGGCGCGGAGAGCACCAACACTTCGAAAGGTATCCCGACGGATGAATCACAGCTCGGAGAATTCCATCACCTTAACCGTCCACCGACGCTCCGAGCTGGAACACCGGCTCGATAGTGCGGTCGGCAAACTGCTCAAAAACGCGAAACAGCGGAAGCAGGGCATGCTCGTGACGCGCAGCAGCCCGGAGACCTTTACCGTCAGCCTGAGTGAAAGAGTGCCCTACGGCATGACCATGGAGAAAGTGAACTGGTAGGCGACACCGGTCATTACGGCATTCTACCGAAATAATGCACGTCGGGCATGGACGCTGAGCCGGCAGAAAAGCCAAAAGAGGAAATTGAATTGCTCGGACGGGGGTTATCGCCCCTGGAAATCAGATATCGAGTGACGTATCCGTGACTGTCTGACCCTGCTGGAGAAAAGCACATATTCGCGGGCGGCCAGCAAGAAGATGCCCCGACGAATGAAAAGCCAGAGCGCTCATGCGCGAACCGCTGTTGACCTGAACCAACCTCGTGGCTGCTTGGCCCTTGGCCGTCGCAAGATGCCAGCTTTTCTTGACCTGCAGAAGAGACAGCGAAGGCAACAGCCTTAAGGAACCGGCTCTGCGCTCACGGCGCGCGTGGATGATAAAAGGAATGAGTTTTAGTGACGACAGCGACTGCCGAGGGAGTCGGGTTCCGTTCCCGGCGGGGGCCCATCCTCATTGCCCTGATGCTCTCCACAGGCTTGGTGGCGATCGATTCGACGATCGTTGCGACGGCGGTGCCCTCGATCGTCGATGACGTTGGCGGGTTCACTTCCTTTCCGTGGCTTTTTTCCGGCTATCTGTTGGCGCAGGCCGTCTCGGTGCCGGTTTACGCGAAGCTCTCGGACGTCGTCGGCCGTAAACCGATCATCCTCAGCGGTATCGGCCTTTTCCTGCTCGGTTCGGTCCTCTGCGGAGTGGCCTGGAGCATGCCGGCGCTCATCGCGTTCCGTGTGCTGCAAGGCCTGGGCGCGGGGGCAGTCCTGCCGGTTGCGATGACCATAGTCGGCGATATCTATACGCTGACGGAGCGGGCGAAGGTGCAGGGTTACCTTGCCAGCGTGTGGGCGGTCTCCTCCGTCGTTGGACCGACGCTCGGGGGCGTGTTCGCCTCGCTGGGCATCTGGCGTGGGATCTTCCTGGTGAACATTCCACTTTGCCTCCTCGCCGGGTGGATGCTGATCCGGACGTTCCACGAGAATGTGGAGCGCGCGAAGCGCCGGGTCGACTATTTGGGGGCGGCCCTCCTGACGCTTTCGCTGAGCCTGCTCATCCTTGGGGCCCTCGAGGGTGGCCAGGCGTGGGCCTGGAACTCTTCCGTCAGCATTGCCGTCTTTGCCGTCGGCGCACTCCTGTTCGGCGTCTTCATGCTCGTCGAGCAGAAGGCAGCGGAGCCGGTCCTCCCGCCGTGGGTTGTGTCCCGGCGGCTGCTGGCGACGACGGCGATGACCTCTTCCGGCGTAGGTGCCGTCATGTTTGGTCTCACCTCCTACATTCCCACGTTCCTTGAAGGGGCCCTCCGGACCTCTCCGATTTTCGCCGGGCTCGCCTTGGCGGCACTGACCGTCGGCTGGCCGATCAGTGCGTCCCAGGCGGGCCGGCTCTATCTTCGGATCGGGTTCCGGAGGACTGCCCTGATCGGCGTCACGGTCACCGTCATCGGTGCATCCTTTCTGGCCCTCACTGCCTCCGCACCGAACGTTTTGGTGGCAGCAACGGGTTGCTTCGTCGTCGGACTTGGACTGGGGCTGGTGGCGACCCCGAGCCTCATTGCCGCCCAGTCAAGCGTTGAATGGAATGAGCGCGGCGTAGTCACCGGCACCAATCTTTTTGCGCGTTCGATCGGCAGCTCCATCGGCGTCGCCGTTTTCGGGGCAGTGGCCAACGCGATCTACGCCAGCGCGCCCGGCGGCGTTTCCGATCCGCAGACAATCGTGTCGGCGTCGACCGCCGTATTCCTGGCCGTACTGGTCTGTGCAGTACTCACCGCTGCCGCCGTTATCGCGATGCCCGCCGTAGACGATGAGAGCACCATCCCCGAGGGGGCCGCCGGGGCCAGTGTGGCATCCTCCCATGGTTAGGATCGTCTTCAGCTCTGTGGATACATGCGTTTGGAACTTGTCCTATTGAGCCTCCGATATTGGGGACTCCGTCAGGCTGGGAACGCGCTGGGCACCTTGGCTGTCCGATGCCCCTGTGGGGCGAGGTCCGGGGTCATGCCCTCTTCCGTGGTCTCGCCGATGAGATGTTCGAAGGAGGCCACGACGCCATGGCATTCATTGAATCCCAGCCCTCGGTTTGCTCCGCACCGAAATGCTCAGCCGATGTCGTTCGTCGAATTCCGCCTGAGCCCGGAAACATGGGTGCAAGACGGACTGACGTAGGGCGTGGAGAAGGATCCTCCACGCCTCAGGGGGCCGTGACAGCTGCTGGGTGCTGCAGCAATATGATCCAAAAAGAGGGTGTGGACAGCGTCCACACCCTGGGCTTCGGATTCGGTTGTACCGGCATCGGACTCGGCCCGACTGCGGATGTTTTCGGGGGAGTGGCGGTTTTTCGGGGGGAGCGGCTGGTTTCGAGTCCCACCTCGGGCACGTGTTTTCCCTGTTCAGGGGCTTTTTAGCCTCTGAGTGTGCACATTTTGTTCACTTGTGGGCCCCTTCGGGGGCCTTTTCTATTGGTGGCCGGTGCTGTGGCCGGGTGCCTCCTTGCCTTCCTGGATGGACGGGTTGTTGTTCGTTACCAGTTCATGGGCGTTCATGGGTCGGCCAACATGACCTGTGAGATATTCGGTGCGAGTTTCTTTGGTGCGTCGCTGGGTGTTCACCAGGTTCCTCCCTACGGCTGTTGGTGGCTGTTCTTCTTCTTCATGGTGGGTGCGGGGGAGGGCGGCATGACTTGCGCGATACAGGTGGTAAGTTCCTGGGCCGGGCGCGCCCGGGCTGACTGATACTGCCCGACGGCGGGCCAACGGCGCCCTGCGTTGGAGCCCATGATGCTCACCGCCTTCTTCCTGGGATCGAGGGTTTTTCTGTTGATAGTTGTTCATGGTCGCCCCCGGGAGTCGACGACGTGACGCTGTGGATTTCTTGCCGCTGTGTCCCCGAAGTGAGGTCCTGGTGTCTGGCTGGTCCTTCATAGTTGTTCATTGCCAGCCTGTTGGATGAGTGCATGACGGAATGAAGAGTTGCCGAGCCGCCCTTAGTGGCGAAGAGCCCATAGGCCAGGCTGTGCTGCGGCTCTGTCCTTTTGGGCCACTTGTGCAGACGTCCGGATAGCCTGTCCGCCCGGCATGGCCTCTCTTGCCAACCTGTCTCGACCTCTCTGTGGCGATGCGTGGGCTGTCCCAGTCATGTTGGCGTCCAAGAGTTTCGAGGGCCGCCGTCAGAAACGAAGGAAACGAACCCTACCCCGACAGCTGGCAGCTCCCTGCCTGACGTCAGGTTGGGGTGTGCCTCATCTTGGAGCCGGCCCCCGGCCGGGAAGGGGAAAGCCCTCGACCGGAGCGGGTCGAGGGCTTTCCTCATGTGCAGTGTTGCGGAGGAGATGGAAGGTCTACGGCTTGGAACCGTTCGTCTGGGTCCCGCCGTGTGGAGTCTCGAAGAGCAGGTGCTCGCCTTCCAGCACTTCGGGGTCTGCCGGTGCGACGGTGGCACGTCGGCCCTTGAATCCAGTCTCCGGGAGCGTGAAGTAGACGATGAGGGAGAGGGTGACGATGGCGATCATGTAGTACGCAACGAACATGGGCTGTCCGGCGCCGACGAATGCAGCGGCAATCAGTGGTGCGGTGCCACCGAAGACGGCGATCACGATCTGGTGCGCGAAACCGATGCCTGCTACCCGGACTGAGGCCGGGAACAGCTCTGCCTGGATTGTCGGGTAGACCGCCTGCCAGATTCCGAGAACCACCCAGCCGGAGGCTGAGACAAGAACGTAGACCCAGAAGCCTGGCTGGTTCAGCAGCAGAAGCAGTGGGTAGAAGAGCACGATCATGCCGATGGCGCCGATGATGGGGAAGATCTTGCGGCGGCCGAGGCGGTCGGAAAGGTATCCGCAGACCGGCACGATGACCACGAGCAAGACCAGCCCGATAACGCTCCCGGCCAGGGTGGAGGACAGGTCCCGGCCGGTGGTCAGCTTGGCATAGGTGGGGAGGAAGGTGGCCCAGGTGTAGTAGGCCACGGCCGGGGCAGAGAGTGCCGCTGCCTGGAGCAGAGCCTTCGGGTGTTCGCGGAGCAGGTCCTTCAGACGCGCCAAGGGGGACTTTTGATCGACGAGGGCAGCTGCCTCAAACTCAGGGGTCTCATCCGAGCGGGCCCGCAGGATGAGACCGGCGACGCCGAGGACGCCGCCGATGAGGAACGGGATGCGCCAACCCCAGGCTGCGAGTTCGGCGGGAGCAAAGGATGATGTCACGATTGCGGCCGAACCGGTCGCTGCAAGGGTAGCAAGGCCGCTTGCCATGTTGGAGAACGAGCCGAACAGGCCCCTCCGGTTTGCGGGAGCGTGTTCGACCATGAACGCGATGGCGCTTTGCTGCTCGGTGCCGGCCGAGATTCCCTGGAGGATGCGTGCAACCAGGAAGAGAACAGGTGCTGCGTAGCCGATCGTCGCGAATGAAGGGGTGAGGCCGATGATCAGAGAGCCGAGCGCCATCCCGGAGATGGACAGCGTCAGGATGAGCCGGCGGCCGTAGCGGTCGGCCAGCGGCGAAATGATGATTCCGCTGAGCGGGCGTATAACAAATCCGACCGCGTAGGTGAGCAGCGCTGCGACAAGGGACGCGAACGGGTTCTCGCTTGGGAATATCTGTCCCGCGAACACCGCTGCCAGCAGCCCGTAGATGTACCAGTCGTACCACTCAACAAAGTGGCCGATCGTGCCTGCCACCATGTTGACGGAGCGCCGGGGCGGCTCGGGCACTTCCGGAAGGCCCGAGCTGTCGAGCGCATCTTTTGAGGTCTTCATTGAACTCTCCATACTTTCACGTTGCTGAGGAGGGGTTACGGATTGAACCGGAGGCAATCGGTCCTCCGGCTTTTCACCGGAACGAATAAGACGATTGCTGAGATCGGTTGCTGAGATCGGTTGCAGAGATCGGTTGCAACAACACTAAGGTCGGCAAAAGAGACTTGTCAACGTCTTTTTGTGAGCCGGGTCGCAGGTTCTGGCATTTCCGATTCCGGGGGAGGGTGAAACGCTTTGTGCACTGGAGGCAGACGTGCTGCCTCGCCCCGTTTAGGGATTGCATGGCCCATTCATGCTGGGGCTGCAAGAGCGGCCCGCGTGGAACTGACCGAAATGAGGGCTCTCAGGGTTGAGCTATCACTCCTCTGCCGGAAGGGGTGTCTCGTTGTTGAAGTCCAGGTACTGCACGCCTGACCACGCGCATTCCAAACTCCCGTAGACGGACCAGTACTCATCCCAATGGGAAAGTTTCCACTGGTCCCGTTCCAGGCCGCGGCGGGTGATCCGGTCCCGCAGAAGGTCCTGGGGGACCCTCACCCGCACCACCGTGGTTTCAGAAGGTGGCCAATGAAACTTTTCTGCCGCGCGCGTCAGAAAATCCGGATCGTCGAAGTAGGCTCCGAAAGGGGCATCGAGCACGACGGACCGACCCAGGCGAAGGTTTGCCCCGGCGACGTCCATGAGTGTCTCGTACTCGAGGGGTAGCAGGTTGTCGCGATAGTAGTCGTTGGATTCCCGGTCGGTGGGGTTGTGTCCAGTTGCCTTCAGCGCGAACTCGACGAAGCGTCCGCATACGCGGTCCTTGTCCAGGTATGCCGCGTTATGTTCTTTTGCTGTTTTCTGCGCGACCGTCGTTTTACCGGACCCGGCCGGGCCAATAACAATATGGACGCTGGGGACCGTCATCGGCGGGCCTCTGCCACTGCTGAGAGGAACTCCTCGGCGGCTTTGGTGACGCGGCTAAAGTCGCCGTCCGGCTGCCATGCTTTTGTCACGTAGCTGCCGACGCCGACACCTGTTACGCCCGCTGCAAACCATTCACCCACGTTCTGCACGGTTACGCCGCCTGCCGGCATGATCGGCAGATGCGCGAGCGGGGCGAGTACGGACTTGGCGTAGGGGATTCCGCCGGCCTCAGTGGGGAAGAGCTTGAGGATGTCAGCACCCGCCTCGGCGGAGTTAACAAGCTCGGTGGGTGTGTAGGCCCCGCTAATGGTGGGTATCTGGTAACGGTTTGCTGTCCGGATCATTGCCGGGTTCAGCTGGGGACTGACCAAAAATTCGGCCCCGGCGCGGATGCACTCATAGGCTGAGTGCTCGTCCAGCACCGTTCCGGCGCCGATCGCGACTCCATTGGCCCCATGCTTGGCGGCGAGCCGGCGGATTACCTCGACGGCACCCGGGACGGAAAGCGTGATTTCAAGGGCGCGGAAGCCTCCTGCAATGGCGGCTTCGGCAACGCGTTCTGCCACGTCGGCGTTCTCGAGGCGGACGATCAGGACGGCGCCGGATTCGTCGATGGTCTGCAGGGTGCGGAGTTTCTTGTACATGGTGGCCTTTCTTGGGCCCAGGCGTGTTGATGCTCAAAGTTGCCTGGGCCACCGTTGAAGTGTCGTTGACAAACTTTCCCACCATCCATACTGTTATTGCAACCGATCTCAGCAACCGATCTCATAAAGGCGTTGAGAGCAAGACCCAATACTTAGCAAAGGAGCTGGCAGGGTGAGCAAAACACGCACAATCATTCTTGGTGCTTCACACTGGCACACTCCGCTCTACGCAAACGCCATCGCTGAAGTGCACAACGTCGTTGGCGTCAGTGACGACGACGTATCCCTAGTCAAAGGGCTTGCCGATGTCTGGGAAGCGCCGGTGGAAGTTGACTGGCGCAAGCTGGTTGACCTTCCCGATATTGGGCTCGCCTACGTATTTGGACCTCATAGCGGGATGGCGGAGAAGTGTCATGCCCTGATCGAGCGTGGTGTTCCGTTCGTGGTGGAAAAGCCGCTGGGAACGTCCCTTGCCGAACTTACTGCCGTGCGAAAAGCCGCCGAGGCAGCCGGCGTGCCCGCCACCGTCCCACTGATCCAGCGGGACGGCCCCACCGACCGGTGGCTCGCCAGAGCCGGCCGGCCGACGTATCAGCGGACCTCATTTATTGCCGGACCGCCCTCCCGCTACCTCGATAACGGCAATGCGTGGATGCTGGACCCGGCCAAGGCCGGCGGAGGGTGCCTGGCTAACCTTGGTCCACACTTCGTGGACCTGTTCCTGCAGGGCTGTAACGCAACCACAGTTCGTGTGCAGTCCCGGCTTTCGTCAACGTTGCACGGCGGAGACGTGGAGGACCACGCCAGCCTCATCATCACTACGCCGGAGGGACGCGAAGCCATCGTGGAGGTCGGATACGCCTTCCCGGGCTCCCCGCTGAAGCGCTACTGCAGCTACACCTCGGTCGGTGAAGCAGGATACGCCTCCGTTGACTCCGATGGTTCTGCCACATTCACCGCGTTGGACGGGACAAGCGAGTCCGCCACGATCAACGTGGACAGCGACCTTCTCTACGATCCGTTCGTGCGGCGGGTCGCCCAGACGCTGGAAGATGGATTCAAGGGCTTGCCGACGCTGGCCCAGCTCGAAAACGTCATGCGCCCCATTTGGCAGGCCTATGACGACCAGCACGGAGGAAGAGAACATGCCTGATCTGAGTATCGACGTCGTCGCCAAAGCCGCCGGTGTCCACCGGTCCACGGTCTCCCGGGCATTCTCCCGCCCGGAAGCGGTAAAAACTGAAACCCGGGAGCACATCCTCCGTGTCGCCGAGGGCCTCGGCTACACGATGAGTCCACTGGCCCAGGCGCTTCGACGTAAAACCAGCACTTTCATCCCGCTGATCGTTCCTGACATCACCAACCCGTTCTTTGCAGAACTTGCCAAGACGATGACGCAGGCGGCGGACGAGCGCGGCTACCAGCTGCTGCTCTGCGTCACCAATGGGGACCCTGCCAAGACCGACGGATACTTCACCGCCATGCAGGCCATGTATGCCCCCTTCGGTATCGTCGCACCTTCCACAAAGGTCGACACCGAAGCCCTGAAACGCTTCGACTTCGGCCACAAAGTCGTCGTGATCGACCGGGTGGAAGGCGACGATGCGGTCCCAACGGTCACCGTCGACAGCCGCCGCGGAATCATGCTCGCGCTGGACCACCTGCATTCACTGGGGCACAGTTCGATCGGCTACGTTTCCGGCATCGCCGGAACCCACACCGCCCAGGACCGGATGGACGCGTACCTGGAGCTGTCCGCCGATAGCGGCAGCGCCCCTGTGGTACTGGACAGCGGGTCGGATCTGGATGCGGGCACGCGTGGGGCAGAGCATTTCCTCGAGATGGAGAAGCCGCCAACGGCCATCATCGCGGCCAACGACATGGTGGCCTTTGCGGTCATCTCGGCCCTCGGCAAAAGCGGCGTGCGCGTACCGGAGGACGTGTCGGTCATTGGCTTTGACGGCCTGGCTTTGGGGGCCCGGTTCAACCCTCCCCTGACGACCATCCGGCAGCCCATCGCCGACATGGGACACATCGCCATCGAACTGGCCGAGAAGCAGAACATCGACGGCTCCGTGGACCACATCGTCCTCGAACCTGAACTTCTGGTCCGTAGCTCCACCACGGCACCGCGCAAATGACCTCGCAAAGGAACGATGCCGAAGCAGGCACACTGCGGCGGTTGCCGGGGCTCCAGCACACGGACCACGTCGGCCTGACCGTCCCCAACCTCGAGGAGGGTATCCGGTTCTTCGTAGACGTGCTCGGGGCCGAGGAACTGTACCGCTCAGAGCGGGGGCCCGACGAAGAATTCATGCCCACAAACTTCGACGTCCCGGCAGATGCGAAACTCACGCTCGCCATGCTGCGACTGCCCCCGAACCTCAATATTGAACTCTTCGAGTGGAGCAGCGCTGAGCGGCTCGAAACCCCGCCGCGGCATTGCGATGCGGGCGGGCACCACCTGTGCTTCGTCGTGGACGACGTCGATGAAGCGATCGCCGTGCTCCAGGAAATACCTGGGGTGCGGGTGCTGGGTGAGCGCAAGGAAGTCGCAGGCGACAGCCCGCGCGTAGCCGGCAACCGCTGGACCTACTTCCTTACCCCCTGGGGGCTGCTGATGGAGATCGTCGATCGGTCCCGCGTCGCAGCCCCACCCCGGCTGGTCGGTCCTGCGGACTGGGCAGCGGCTCCAAACACTTCCAGAAAGGACACTCAATGATGCGGCTTGCAGGTCACACACTCGGAACCCCGGACCACACGGTTCCCCAGGCACTGGCGCTCTTCAAAGCCGCCGGTCTCGACGCCGCGGAGGTCATCTACCAGGACGACTACCTGTCAGGGTTGCCTCTGGGTGACCGGCGCGCCGCGATGGAGGCATTGAACGCTTCCGACAGCGAAGGCGTACCGATCGTAGGCCTTACGCCCTACACGACAGCCATCAACTCCCTCGATGACGTGGAGTGGCGCGGCGCGGTCGATGAATTCCGGGGTGCCATTGAAACCGCGCATATGGTCGGGGCTGACCGGGTCCGTGTCTACGCCGGGTCCTGGCATGCCGGGGACTCCGACCATGCCCGCCGGTGGGCAAAGCTCGTGGATGCACTGCAAACCCTTGCCCCTGAAGCTGAACAGGCAGGTGTGCGGCTGTGCGTTGAGAACCACTTCGGCACCATGACCCAGTCCGCGGCCGAAACTGCAGCCCTGGTCCGCGAAGTCGCGCACCCGGCCATCCGCGTTCTATACGATCAGGCGAACCTGACCTTCACCCATGACGAAAAGTTCGAACAGGCCCTCGCTGTCCAAGGCGACCTGATCGGCCACGTACACGTGAAGGACCTTGTCTTCACCGATCCCAACGCCGCCTTCCGCGCAACCGAAACAGCCCGGGTTAACGCTTCCGAGCGGGCCGTACGGTCCCGCGTCGTAGGAAGCGGCGTCGTTCCCTGGCCCCAAATTCTCTCCGGGCTGGTGCAGCACGGCTACGACGACGTGCTCAGCATCGAACTTGAATACCGCTGGCACCGGCAAGACCTTCCCAAGCCCGAGGACGGATTCAGGGAATCAGCCGACGTCCTGCGCGCCATGCTCTCTGATCCCGCCCATGTAAGGAACGCCCGATGAACACCAACCGCCTCCGCGTCGGCGTCATCGGCGCCGGGAACATCGCAACCATTGCCCAGCTGCCCACACTCGTCCAGCGCGACGATGTTGAGCTGGCCGCCCTGGTGTCACGCCGTGAGGATCCGGGCAGCCTGGTCCGGCGCTGGGGCTTCGGCTCCGCCTACAAGTCGGTCGAGGACATGCTGGATGCGCAGGACCTGGACGCCGTCTTCGTCCTCACACCCCGGTCCGAACACGCCCACGCGGTCCAACTGTGCCTCAGCCGCGACGTCGACGTGTTCTGCGAAAAACCCCTGGCTCCGGCCACCGAGGAGGCAGAACGTCTCGCGGACCTCGCCGATGAGCGCGGCCGCATCCTGATGGTGGACTTCAACCGCCGCTACGCCCCCGTTTACACCGCAGGCCGTGAGCTGTTTGGCACGAAGGGCGCTACCTTCTGCGTCGCACAAAAGAACCGCCCTGGATCGGAATACCGCGCCACGTTCGAGAACGCCATCCATATGGTCGACCTGCTCCGCTGGTACTGCGGCGGCGAACCCGTGGACGTGGCCGCACACGCTGCCGGTGATGACCCCTGGGAAGAAGACGGCGTCGCAGCCATGATCCGCTTCAGCACCGGCAACACCGGAGTGCTCATGGCAGCCCGGACAGCAGGAGCCTGGAGTGAAAAACTCGACGCCTACGGCGACGGCAAGACCGTGGAAGTCAGGGCACCGGAAACCGTCTCGACCACGGTCAAGGGAATCACCACCTCGCGCGAGCTCAGCGCCGAGGCCTACGGCTGGGCCACAGCGACCGATACGCTCGGCTTCTCCGCCGCCGTCCACCATTTCCTGGACCGGGTCGCCGACAGGGCCCAGCCACTGACCTCCGGCCGCGACGCCGTCCATACACAGCGGCTGCTCGACCGGATCCTCGCCGCCTCAGGCCTGCCCACAGAAGAACAAGAAGGCCGGCAATGGGCAAGCCACGCCACCAGCGCGAACAACAGCTAGTCAGCACCGGCACGTACGCCACCCTGGACCGGGGGATTGCAGACAACAGGCTTCAACAGTGCGGCAGAAGGTCGGGCACGGAGCGACGCCCACTGAAGCAGCCGCGCCCGGAGCCCTGGCACACCCTTTGGGAAACACCTCAAGTAAGGACCTAGAAAGATGAAACGAGCAGACCAAGTCGTTCTGGTGACCGGATCAAGTGGCGGAATCGGCGATGCAGTCGTCAGCGCACTCACAGCCGAAGGGGCCCTCGTCATAGGTGCCGACCGTGGCCCGAAGGAGGGCCAGGAACTGGCCGGCTTCTTGTCATCGAAGTCGTCCAGGTCCGCGTGGCTCCCGAAATCTTGCAGGACAGGCTGCGCAAGCGAGGCCTTGAGCGCGACCTTGTCAAGCTCGCACAGTGGGACGAGTACTGGGCTGAGCACGGCGACCAACTCTGCTCTTGGACAGATGTTCCAGTGACGGAGCTGAGTGCACCGCGCAAACGGGCGAACCCGATGATCAGCGGAACGACGACGCTCATCGCGCACCTGGGATATCCCACGCACACGTTCAAGTCGTCTCTGATCTGCAACCCATGGTTTGAAACGCACGCGATCGATGCAGTCGTCGTCCCCATGGGGATCAAACCGGAGGACTACCCCGACTTCTTCCGCTCCGTCTTCACGCTAACCAACATCCGAGGCGCGCTTGTCACCATGCCGCACAAGGTGGTCACCATGAACCTCGTCGACGAGGTCAGCCCAACTGCCCAGATCGCCGGTGCCACCAATGCCGTCCTCAGGCGAGATGACGGATCACTGTTGGCCGAGCAGTTCGACGGAGCAGGCTTCGTCCGCGGCGCCCTGCGCAAAGGATTCGACCCTCACGGCAAGCGGGCCCTGGTCGTCGGCAACGGCGGCGTGGGCTCGCCGATCGCCGCCTCACTGGCCGGCCTCGGACTTGCCGGCATCGGCTTGTTCGACCCCGATACAGGTGCCTCCGACGCGCTCGCCCAGCGCATCAGCGCGCACTACCCTGACGTGCAGATCGCCATGGGGTCCAAAGATCCCGAGGGCTACGACCTGATCGTCAACGCCACCCCGCTCGGCATGAGGGACGGTGACCCCATGCCTGTCGACATCGACCGGATCACCCCCGGCTCCTATGTCGGGGACGTCGTGCTGAAGGCGGGAATGACCCCATTCCTGCAGGCCGCCAAGCAGAAGGGATGCACAGTTCAGGTGGGCAGCGACATGCTGTTCGAGATGATCCCCGCTTACCTCGAGTTCTTCGGATTCGGCACTGCGACAGCCGAAGAACTGCGCACAACAGCGCAACTGCCCTTATGAAGAAAGGCCTTCGTGACGATGAGGTGGTTGTGAGTGAGGTTCTTCCTTTGATCCCTGAGCGGCCACATGAGTTCCTGCACAATAGCGGTGCGCCGACCGTTGTCTCGAGATCTCGCACAACAACGCTGACGGCGGATTGCGCGATGTGCAGCTCCTTGGCGGCCGCGGTGAAGCTGAGATTCCGGCGACCGAAACCAAGATCTGCAACTTTCGGTTCGCAACCTGCGGAAACGCTGCATTCGTCGTTGGACGGGAGTTCTCGCAGCTACTTTTACTCCCGTTGTTTTTACGCCGATAACAGCGATTCGGGTAACTTGTCTCTCTCGGCCAAGTCGGCCGGCTTCGACGTAGCGCGGGCGTTGGCAGAGGCCTTTCCTCTTCCCGATTAATAGGGGAGGGGAGGAGCAACACCGCTTTTTTGGGGAATTCTTCCCATGTCCTGTACGTTGCAGGTCCGGTAACCCACCCCAACAGAGAAGAGATGCACCGCTGTGGCAACCGATTACGACGAACTGCGCACCGACGTTAAGGAGTCCCAGGAAAATTCGCTGGAGGCCCTGAAGTCCGCCAAAGCGCCGGATGCGAAGTCTGTGGTGCAGGAGCTTGACGAGGTTGACACCCTCGACGGCCTGACCCCGGGCGGCGAGTTCATTGCCGAAGAGCTCGTGGTGCAGGTCATCCCGCAGGCTGATGATGAGTTCACCTGTTACTCGTGTTTCCTAGTCCGCCACCGTTCGCAGAAGGCGCGCGAGAAGGACGGCCATGCCTACTGTGTCGAATGCGAGGGCTGAGGCCCCCGCTATTGGCCGACTGTCCCGGAGCGGGTCTGGGACTGGGACAGCATCCGCGAACGTGAGGCTCGACTCTCTTGTAGCGAAAAAGGAATAGGGAAGCCTTCCAGTGCCTTGTTGCTGGTGGGCCCGCTGACTGTTGGCTGCCTCCTTCGAAAGGACCCTTTTGCCCACAGTTTTCATTCCCTTCACCATGCGCGCGTCAGCCCGCAATGACCAACGCGGCACCTTCCGCACTGACATTGAACGACTGAGCGCCGGACACCGGCACTGGGCACCCCGTGACGTGCTCAGGTCCACGAATACCCAGGCTGTTTTCCGCGGTGCCGTCCCGAAGGGCGCACACACCGCGACTGATGCGAGCCTTGCACGCTTCCTCCAGGATCGTCTCGCCACTGCTGAAATCCATCTGGACCTCAGCGTCACAATCGAGCGATAGCCGGCCCCAAAGCCCCGGACCATGGGGACTGTCCGATAAACGGTGTGTGGAGTCCGGCCGGTTTTCATTATTGAGTGGTTCTTTCGAACCGGCCGGCGAAGGTAATAGCGAACGCGTTCAGCGCAGGCTTCCACCTCATCACCCA
>NZ_JCAQPC010000015.1:0-369728 GCF_059568005.1 Arthrobacter sp. BGA-UO-ETr-C19 | reverse complement strand
TCGATGATCTCTCCCGTCACAGGATCGATCATCACCCCTGTCATCTCGGTCGTGGACTCTGACACGGCCGTCTCCTTTCGGATCAGGCCGGACCCTCACACACCGTTTTTCTTACAGTCCCCGACCATGAACTGGTCCCCAGAAGTTGGACGGTTTAGTTAGAGCCTAGGCCACAAGGGCCTGAGCACGGTATTGCACCGGGCTCAGGCCCTTTAGCTTTGTGGAGATTCTCTCGGTGTTGTACCAGCGGATGTATTCGTGCAGTGCCGTAGCCAGTGCATCGGTGTTGAGGAATCGGACGTGGTGGAAGAGCTCTTCCTTGAGGTGTCCAAAGAAGTTCTCGATCACGGCGTTGTCGTAGCAGTTGCCTTTGCGGGACATTGATTGGACGGCGCCGGCGCTCTCCAGGAGCGTCCGCCACGAGGTGTGCCGGTACTGGAATCCCTGGTCTGAATGCACGAGCGGTTTCTGCCCGCTGTCGAGCGTTGTCAGTGCATTACGCAGTGAACTGTTGGTGGGCTTCAGGTTTGGCGACAGGCCGATGGAGTACGAGATGATCTGTCGGTCAAAGAGGTCCATGACCGGCGAGAGGTAGAGCTTGCATTCTCCGACGCTGAACTCTGTCACATCAGTGACCCACTTCTGGTTAGGGGCAGTGGCGTCGAACTCCCGGTTCAGCAGGTTCGGCGCGGCAGTGCCCTGTTCGCCTTGGTAGGAGTTGTAGCGCTTCCGCTGCCGGACCTTGCAGACCAGCCCGAGTGCGCGCATTATCTTCAGCACGGTTTTCTTCGCGACCGTCCAACCTTGATTGAGCAGTTCCCTATGCACGCGGCGGTGCCCGTACCGGCCATGGTTCTTCTTGAAGATGTCCATGATGGAGGACTTGAGTTCCTCCTGCGGGTCAGGGGCCAGGAGCCGGGCATGGTGATAGAAGAACGTGGATCGGGCAAGACCTGAGACCTGCAGCAGTACCGGAAGAGAGAAGGCCGCCTTGAGGGCGATGAGAGCCTGAACCTTCACCGTTGTTTTTGAGCCCTCAAGGCCCGCAATTTTCCCAGGTAGGCCACTTCCGCCTGCAACCGCTCGTTCTCCCGCCGCAACCGCTCCAATTCGGACGTCTCCGCCGGCGGTGGGGCGTCGGGCTTCCGGGGTCGGCCTTTGGGCTTGGGGCGCAAGGCATCCACGCCTTCGCGACGATAGGCACGAGCCCATGTCTTCACCAAGCCCGGTGAAGACAACTCAGCCTCGGCTGCCAGATCCGGGGCAGTCTCACCCGCGAGGAACCGTTCCACCAACGCTAGCTTGAAGTCGAACGAATACGACTGTTTCGGCTTAGCCACCAGCGCTCCTTGACCATGGATCCTCCACCGCCGATACAGAAGCTTGACCGGCCAGCGCGACACGCCCAGCAAGGTGGCTGTCGCCGTATCTGCAAGGCCTTTCTCAAACCACGCTACCGCGGCCTCGCGCTGAACCTCGGATAACGAACTACGTGCATGCATAAAACTGCTCCCCGGAAGTCGGAACTGAATTTCTCAGTCCAACTTCCGGGGAGCAGTTCACCACGGTCCGGGGCTTTTCTTGTGCCCGCTATAGTCACGAGTCCGGTCAGGCCAAAGGAGCAGCGATCGGCGTGGCGTCAGAATAGGGCGGGATTCTCGTCTTATTGACAGTCGCTCATGTTGTTCTCAAACCCCACCCTGACAGTTGGAGGGGCAGGAAACTGAGCTGCTGTGGCCCGAGAACTATCAAAATAGTGCGAAGAATCGGGTCTTGATGGAAGTCGCTTAGCGAAGGGGCGGGCGATGCCACCTCCTGCGGTTCGTCAGGTGTCTGAGAACCAGACCGGAGCTCCACCGACGGGCAAGTCTTCCCATGTCACGCGCCCACGTCAGGTTGGAGTGTACCCGAACCGGGCGAGGCGCCGCCCGCCGGGGACCTGACAAGTGAGGTCCCCGGCCGACGATGTTCGTCAAAACTCTGAACGCGCACCCGCGTCGAGTGTTTTCAGAACGACGCACTGAGTTCGAGAGCGAAGCGGGTAGAAAAAGACCTTTCAACGCTAGGGGTGCGCGCGCCCCGGGTCCTAGCAAGATTTGCCTCGCCTTAGCACTCATTCCAAGGGCGCCGACAAGCTTGCCACCTCATGGATAGCAAGCCGGGCTCCACCGGTGCTGCGGTGACCAGCCGGTGGAACCGTTTACGGAACGATGCGTTCGGCCCTGTAGCGGTCGAACAGGCGGGTGAAGCAGTCCTGAGTGCGGCGGTAGCCGCTAAAGCCGGCTAACCGGCTCTTGCTCATATCGGCAACTACTTCAATGGGGCGGCCCAGGTCCGCGTCCGTGTGCCACCAGGAGGCCACACGCGCGAGGACCGGCTCGGCCAGCCCGTGCTGGTCCACAATCCGGGCCCAGCTGTCCTCGGCGCCGCGCATTTGCTCCTCGAGGGGCCGCGGCGCCTCTTGGTAACCCTCCCAGTCGAGCCCGAAGTAGTCAGCCAGGGCTGGCCACATTCGGCGCCACCGGAAGACGTCCCCGTTGACGACGTTGTAGGCCTCGTCGCCGGCATCCTCCGAGGTGGCGGCCCAGATCATGTGCTCGGCCAGCAGCGTGGCGTCAGTCATGTCGGTCAAGCTGTTCCACTGCGCCTCGGAGCCAGGGAACACAAAGGGACGTCCGGTTTCCCGGCAGATCGCGGCTTGGGCCGCGAGGGTGAGCGCCATGTTCATGGCGTTGCCCACCGCGTGGCCGATCACGGTATGCGCCCGGTGCACCGACCAGCCGAACCCCTGACGCTCAGCAGCGGCCCACAGCTCATCCTCCTGGGCGTAGTAGAAGTTATCCACAGGAAGGCGGGGCTCTTCCTCCAGGAAGGGGGTGTCCGGCATTTCGCCTTGCCCGTAGGCCTCGAAGGGACCGAGGTAGTGCTTGAGTCCGGTCATCAGCGCCACGTGCTCCACCGGGGCATGGGTCAGTGCGCCCAGGAGGTTCCGGACCATCCCGGCGTTGACCTCGATGTTCTCCTTTTCGGTGGCCTGACGGGACCACGCGGTGAAAAACACGTGCGTGGGCCGCTCTTGGGCAAGCGCCGTTTCAAGGCTTTCGGCCGAGCGCAAGTCTGCGCTTACGTGCCGCGCCGTGCTACCGGGCAGGGGGGTGCGCGACAGCGCCACTACGTCCCAGTCCTGGGAGGTCAGTTGCTCGACGATTGCAGAGCCGGTGATGCCACTGGCGCCTACGACCAGGGCGGTCCGGGCGGGGGTCTCAGGTGTATCCATAGGTTCCACTGTGCCATCCCATTGTCGGGTGCCGCCCCGGTGGCTACCGGTGTACGCGCAGGGAGAAATCCATGACACCCGGTCTGTGGGGCACGGGCTGGATCCGACAAACCACGACGCCCAAAAGGGACCTTAGTGCGTGGCGAGCCCTGCATGAGTCCATCGGAAGTACTCAAGAAGTGTCCAATTGCTGGCAATGCTGCCAAGACCGGTTTGCCAACTGCGCATGTGGGCGTTAACGAAGCCCGGGATGATAATGCGTCCGGTGGCGTCTATGACGTCGGTTGTGAGGGGGAGGTTGGCCAGATCCGGGCCGACGTCTTTAATGTGTCCGCCTTCGATCAAGATGTCCCCGATCGGAAGAACGCCTAGAGAATCGTCCATGGACATGACGGTGGCACCCTTGAGAAGGGTCGGTCTGGATGATCTAGGGGTCATAGCGGCCCTAGACGGTGTCGGTTAGAGATGACCCGATTGGTCGGGTCCCGATTTTTTCCACTCTGACCTCCACCGTGTGGCCGGACGGAGACAGCCTTATTCCGACAATTCTCACCTGAGTCCTTACTGTTCGATGGCGGGGGCTGCTGTGAGCGGGACGGGGACGAGTGCCTGGAGTTCCTCGAGGGTGCAGCCGAAGGTTTCGCGGACGGTGACTCCTTCGGGGCCGGTGAGGAAGACTGCTTTGTCGGTGTAGACGCGGGTGACGCAGCCGACGCCGGTGAGCGGGTAGGTGCAGGCTTCCACGATCTTGGAGGCGCCTTCCCGGGTCAGGAGGGTCATCATCACGAACACGTCCTTGGCCCCGGTGGCCAGGTCCATTGCGCCGCCCACGGCGGGGATGGCGTCGGGTGCCCCGGTGTGCCAGTTCGCGAGGTTACCGGTCGCGGAGACCTGGAACGCGCCCAGGACGCAGATGTCCAGGTGCCCGCCGCGCATGATCGCGAACGAGTCGGCGTGGTGGAAGTAAGACGCGCCCGGGAGCTCGGTGACGGGAATCTTGCCGGCGTTGATGAGGTCCTCGTCGATCTGGTCCCCGGTGGCTACCGGGCCCATGCCGAGCATGCCGTTTTCGGTGTGGAGCGTGATGTTCTGTTCCGGCACCAGGTAGTTCGACACGAGGGTGGGCTGGCCGATCCCGAGGTTCACGAACGAGCCCGGTTTGATGTCCCGGGCCACGAGCCGGGCGAGGTCGTCGCGGCCCAGCGGGGTCTCGGACGTCTGGATGGACGTTTCTACAAGGCTCATCTCAGGCCACCTGTTCTGCGGTGCCGGCGGCGGCAGCACCGCTGGAATCAATACGGACGATGCTGTTGACGTAAATGCCGGGGGTCACGATGTTCTCCGGGTCCAGTGAACCGGTGGGCACGATCTCGGAGACCTGGACGATCGTGTGCTTGGCGGCGGCGGCCATGATCGGGCCGAAGTTCCGGGCCGTCTTGCGGTAGACCAGGTTCCCGACGCCGTCGGCCTTCAGCGCCTTGATCAGCGCGATGTCGGCGTGGATCGGGGTTTCGAACACCTGGCCGCGGCCGTCGATGATGCGGGTTTCCTTGCCCTCGGCCAGCATGGTGCCGTACCCGGTGGGGGTGAAGAAGCCGCCGATGCCGACCCCGGCGGCGCGGATGCGTTCGGCGAGGTTGCCCTGCGGGACCAGTTCCAGTTCGATCTGCCCGGCCTTGTACTTGGCGTCGAAGTGCCAGGAGTCGGACTGCCGCGGGAAGGAGCAGATCATCTTGCGGACCCGGCCTTCCTTGATCAGCAGCGCCAGGCCCTGGTCGCCCTGGCCGGCGTTGTTGTTCACGACTGTCAGGTCCGTGGCGCCGCTGTCCAGCAGCGCGTCGATCAGTTCGAACGGCTGGCCGGCGTTGCCGAACCCGCCGATCATCACGGTGGAGCCGTCCTTGACGGCCGCGACGGCCGCCCCGACGGTGTCAACGAAATTCAGCATCGCCTACGCCTTTCCATGAGAAGAAGTTACGTTTTCGAGGACGACGGCGAGGCCCTGGCCGACGCCGATGCAGATCGCGGCGACACCCCACCGCTGTCCGGAGGCCTGCAGGCTCCGGGCGAGGGTGCCCAGGATGCGGGTACCGGAGGCGCCCAGCGGGTGGCCCATCGCGATCGCCCCGCCGTGCCGGTTCACGATTCCCGGGTCGATGCCCCAGGCGTTGATGCACGCCAGGGACTGCGCGGCGAACGCCTCGTTAAGTTCGACGGCGCCCACCTGGTCCCAGCCGATGCCCGCCTTCGCGAGGGCCTTGTTCGCCGCCTCCACCGGGGCGAAACCGAAGAACTGGGGGTCGTTGCCGTGCGCTCCGCGCCCGGCGATGCGGGCCAGCGGTTCCAGCCCCAGGATCGACGACGCGGTCTCGGACCCGATCCAGGCCGCGGACGCGCCGTCGGACAGCGGGGAGGCGTTTCCGGCGGTCACGGTGCCGCCCACCTCGGCGCCTTCAGGCTCGGAGCGGAAGACGGTCTTCAGCGCCGCGAGCTTCTCCGCAGACGAACCAGGGCGGATGCCCTCATCGCGGACCAGGTCGGTGCCCGGAACCGGAGCCACCAGGTTGTCGTAGAACCCCTCGTCCCACGCGGCGGCGGACAGGTTGTGCGAGGCAGCCGCGAACTCGTCCTGCTGCTGCCGGGTCACGCCGTACTTCTCGCGCAAACGTTCGGTGGCCTCGCCCAGGGAGATGGTCCATTCCTTGGGCATGGCCTTGTTCACCAGGCGCCAGCCCAGCGTGGTGGACGCCAGGGTCATGTCCCCGGCCGGGTAGGGCTTGTCCGTCTTCGGCAGCACCCACGGCGCCCGCGACATCGACTCCGCGCCGCCCACCAGGAGCAGGTCGGCGTCGCCGGCGTTGATCTGCCGGGACGCGATGATCGCCGCGTCCAGCGACGAACCGCATAGACGGTTGACCGTGGTGCCGGGGATCGAGACCGGCAGGCCGGCGAGCAGCGTGCCCATCCGGGCGATGTTGCGGTTCTCCTCACCGGCGCCGTTGGCGTTGCCGAAGACCACCTCGTCGATCCGCTCCGGATCCAAACCGGGAGCACGCTTCACCGATTCCTTAATCACATGCGCGGCAAGATCATCGGGCCGGACCCCGGCAAGGCCGGAGCCGAACTTGCCGAAAGGAGTGCGCACCGCATCGTACACAAAAGCCTGATTCATGATTCTTCCTTCGTTGGCGCGAACAGAGGTTGCGGGGCTTAGGCTGCCGCAGGCTTACGGGGAGTCGGCTGGTACGCCAGGAACTTCCAGCTCTCGCCCTCTTTGATCCATACCGAGAGTGCGCTGTTGGCAAGCGTTTTGTGGGTTCCGTTGACGGTGAGGTCCGCGTTCATTTGTCCCAGTACGAGTGCGGTGTCCCCAATCAGGACGATGTCTTCTATGGGGTGGTCGATTCGGTGGTACCTGTAGAAGCCCTTGCGAAGCTTTTCCAGGTAGCTGCTCAGCGTGTCACGGTCACCCAGCGAATGGGTGTACACCAGACGCTGGTGGCACAGACCCTCGAAGGCGTCGTAATCACCGTCGACTACGGCTTGGTAGCGCTTTGCTTCCAAGGTTTCGATCTTGTTTTTCTCGGCTGCAGTGGCGTTATCCACGGAGCACTCTCCTTGCTTAAAGTGTTGGGGGCTGTCGGCCGCCATGAGTCTGATTTCGCCCCCGCTGTCCACGCCCAACGCTGCCTCTTTACGACGTTGAGCCGGGCGTTAGGGAAAGCCAGACCTGAGCTGATGATTCTTGGCCCAGCCTCATTCCAAGGTAATTGACATCAGGCTTGCCCGTCAACTGCTAGTTGACAGGAGTCGGGAGCCCGGTCGTGCGACAGAGCCTGCGGCCAGCCTTGCCCCATCGCGTATTCAGTGACGAACAGCCCTGATTGGCAGGGAAACGCGCCTTCCAAGGACCCTCCGCGGTGTGTTGATCGGTGGCCCGAGGTTTACAGGAATGGTGCACATGTAATCTCGTACTTGACATATGTGTGTTGCATCACTTAACGTCGTCCTCGAACCAATTAAACGGAATGAGGTCAACGTGGTCCTTAGAACCGAGGTCCTGCTTTCTGTGAGCAGGATCAGCAAAAGCTTCGGCGGGGCAAAGGCGCTCAACGACGTTTCGGTAGACTTCCGGGCGGGTGAAGTACACGCGCTGCTGGGAGAAAACGGTGCCGGAAAAAGCACCCTGGTCAAAGTGATAGCCGGTGTAGTTACCGCTGACACCGGCGAGGTGACATTCCCGGGAAGCTCCGGATCATCCGATGTCGCCATGGTGTTCCAGGAACTCTCAGTGATCCCCGAACTGTCCGTCCGGGACAATATGGCCCTCAGCATGCGCCGGACCTCAGGTCTTTTGGTGCGCAGGGAAAAGCTGCAGGAGCGGATGCAGTCCGCGCTGGCTTCTGCAGGACTTGAAGACCTGGATCTGGACATGCCCGTGGAGGCATTGCCGCTGGCCAAACGCCAACTGCTTGAGATCGCCCGCGGGCTCGTGGCCAATGCCCGCACCCTGATCCTGGATGAACCCACCGCCACCCTGTCGGACATTGAAATCTCACGGGTCCATGACGTCGTGAGGTCGCTTGTGGCAGGCGGACGGTCAATCGTCTACATCACCCACCGGATGGGCGAAGTCTTCCGGCTGGCTGACCGGATCACCATCATGCGTTCCGGCAGCGTGGTGGCCAGTGGCCCG
This sequence comes from Arthrobacter sp. BGA-UO-ETr-C19, assembly GCF_059568005.1. NCBI lineage: Bacteria > Bacillati > Actinomycetota > Actinomycetes > Micrococcales > Micrococcaceae > Arthrobacter > Arthrobacter sp. BGA-UO-ETr-C19. Next base: position 361,755 of record NZ_JCAQPC010000015.1, on the reverse strand, counting down.
ACGGCCGATTTCACCATGGAATCGGTCGTTACGCACATGCTGGGCGAAGAACACACCACAGGGGAGGCAATCCACGTCAAAGAAAACTTTGCCCCGGAAAGCCGCCGGAAGCTGAACATCCGCGGACTGGCCTCCGGGCACCGCTTCTCGGACGTCTCTTTCACCGCACAGGCCGGGGAGGTCACCGCCCTCTTTGGCCAGATAGGCTCCGGAGCTGATGACGTTGTTCGAGCCCTGGTCGGCCTCATCCCCGTGACCGCGGGGGACATTCAACTGAACGAGGCTCAGCTCTCAGCCCTGACACGACCCAAATCCCAGAAACACGGCATTGCCTACGTTTCCGCAGACCGCGTCCTGGAGGGAGTCTTCCTCAGCGGCAGTGTCGCCCAGAACGTCAGCTCGGGCGCACTGGCCGGCGTGAGCCGGCTGGGCACCATCAGGGCCGAGCTGGAAACGGATCTCGCCCGTTCCATTGCCTCAAAGGTGGCCTTCGACCCGTCACGCATCCGGGTTCCCGTCGGATCCCTCAGCGGCGGCAACCAGCAGAAGATCGCCATCGGCAGGGCCCTTGCCACTCAACCAGACGTTCTGGTCCTGAACGAGCCGACCCGTGGCGTGGACATCGGTGCCCGCGCGGAAATCTATCGCGCACTCCGGCAGCTTTCCGCGAACAACGTCATCGTCATCGTTTATTCGAGCGACATCGTCGAACTTCGCGAACTGGCCGACCGGGTGATCACCATGTTCCGCGGCCGCCCGGTCAGCAGCAACCGTACAACCGATGTCACGGACGCCCAGATCCTCACCGAAATCCTTCACGGAGCCAAGGCATGAACACTAAAATTGCGGCACGGTCGACGGAACAAAAACCGTCATCACCAGCCACACCCGTTGCTGGAACCATCAAGCGGATCACAACGGACAGTTCAGCCATCATCGCGGTGACCACCGTCCTGCTGTTCATCCTGGCTTGCATCTTCGTCAGCGAGTTCGCCACGGTCACCAACCTGCGTGCCCTGTTCCTCTCCGTTGCCCTGGTGGGAATTGCCGCCGTCGGCCTGAGCATCATTACTATCGTCGGTCGGCTATTCGCCCTGTCCGTCAGCGCGATGGTCGCGGTGTCCACCATCGTCTTCGCCTCCCTCCTCCACGCCGGTCCATGGACCGCCATGGCGGCCGCCGTCCTGTTCGGGGCCCTCGCCGGTGCAGTACAGGGGTTCTTCGTCGGGCGCCTGGGCACCGATCCCATCGTCACTACCATCGCAGCCGCGGCGATCCTCATTGGCTTCGCGCAGATCCTGACCGGTGGGCGCAACGTGCAGGGGGCAGGTGACGCCAGCGTCTTTGGACAAACGATCTTCGGCGTCATCCCCGTCCAGGTGCTTGCCTTCTTCGTCCTCACAGTGCTCGCCTGGTGGACGCACCGTTACACCGTGCTGGGCCGGCGGGTAACCCTCGTTGGTTTGAACGAAAAAGCAGCCCTTGTCTCAGGAATGCGCGCCTGGCCGGTGGTTCTGTTTGCCTTTATCGCCTCGGGCGCCATGGCGGGCCTGGCCGGCGGGTTGCTGTCCTCTGAATCGGGACAGGGAAACCTCCAACTGGGCGGCACTTTCGGCTTTGATGCCATTACAGCTGTCGTTGTCGGCGGCGTCAGCGTCAAAGGCGGAACAGGGAATCCAGTCGGCGCTGCAACCGGGGCCGTCCTCGTCGGCCTGCTCGGCAATGCACTGGTCCTGCTTGGGCTCAGTTACGAAGTCCAGCTCATCTTCAAGGGCGTCCTCGTCCTCCTGGCCGTCGTAGCAACCGGCATCGCATCCAACCGTCAATCAGGAAGAAAGCGCTGATCCCGTGGTTAGAATCTATTGGCACTTCCGGACGCTGCTTGCATGGTCGCTGGCAGTCCTCGCATTCATCGCCTTCGCACTGACCAATCCGGCCTTCCTCAATGCCGGCAACCTCTACTCACTTCTGCAGTCCTTCGCCGTCCTGGCTCTGGTCGCAAGCGGTCTCGCGATCGTCATGATCGCCGGTGAATTCGATCTTTCCATCGCCGGAACCATCCCTTTGGCCGGGCTCATCGCGGTCAAAGTAGGCGAAACCGCCGGGATACCCCTCGGCGTCGCCGCCGCTTTCGCTGTTGCTGTCGCGGTCGGCGTACTCAACGGCTGGCTCACCGCCCACTATGCCGTACCGTCCCTGGCTGTCACCGTCGGGACGCTGGTACTGACCCTTGGTCTGGGTTTCGCCGTTGCCGGCGGCAAGATCGTCACGCTCACCGACTTTGAACCGGGGCTCTGGCTGGACCAGGCCATCACTGAGATCGTCTCACCCCGTGCACTGCTGCACGTGGTTCTCGTCGTGGCCGCGGGATGGCTCATGGCCAAGACCTGGTCCGGCATGAAAATCCGGGCCGTCGGAAGTGACCGCCAGCGCTCCTCAGCGTCCGGCCTTCCGGTGACCCGTGTCCTGATCCTGGCGTTCGTTATTTCCGGTCTGTTCGCCGGCGTGGCAGGCGCCCTTCAGGGGCTGACCCTGGCATCAGGGGCGCCCGGGTCAGATGAAGCGACCCTCCTGCAGGCCGTCACCGCGGCGATTATCGGCGGTGTCGCGCTGACCGGCGGCAAGGGCAGCATCCCGGGCGTCGCCGCCGGAGCCATGCTGCTGGCTGTGGTCGGCAACGGCCTCAGCCTGCAAGGCACCTCAACCGCCATCATCCAACTGATCAACGGCGGAATTCTCCTCCTCATCGTTGTCATCGACCGCCCGCTGAACCGCATCGTCAACAAGTCGGTCGAGAACAGCATGTCCACCTCCCAACACCGCGTACGAACCAACCACTAAGGATCACCATGAAAACCACCTCAATGAAGAGACTGGCTGTCGCACTTTCCCTCACCTCTGCACTGTTCCTGGCAGCTTGTGGATCAACGCCGGCAGCAGCCCCGAACGCCGGCGGCGGTTCAACCGACGTCAAGGGCAAGAAGGTGACCCTGCTGACCGTCGCCCAGAGCTGTGATTACTGCGCCAAGCACACCGAAGAATTTAAGAAGGTCGCCGAAGCTGCAGGCGTCCAGGTGACGGTCGTCGTCAACGACTTCAACGCCGCCGAACAGGCCCAGCAGGTCACCCAGGCCATCAGCACGCGCCCTGACGCCGTTGTCTTGTGGCCCGCGGATGCGACAGCCATCATGCCGTCCCTGCAGCGGCTCAAGCAGTCCAAAATTCCGGTGGTCGTCACCAACTCACACCCGCAGTCCGACGATGACAGCCTCTGGAACACCTTTACCGGGCCCGATGACTACGCCAACGGCCAGGAGGCGGCCAAGGCCATGATCGCAGGCTTCAAAGAAAAAGGTTTCGGCGACTCGGGCTCGGTCGTTATCGTCGAAGGTGTACCCGGAACCCCGCCGGCCATCAACCGCACCAAAGGCTTCAAGGACGAACTGGCAAAGTTGGCCCCTGGAATCACCATCGCCGGTTCACAGCCGGGCAACTGGGATCAGACCCAGGCTACATCCGCAGCTGCCAGCCTCATCACCCAGTTCGGGAACAAGAACCTGCGCGGCATCTACGCCCAGGCAGACAACATGCTCGCCGGCGCCATCGTCGCCGCTGACCGGGCCGGCCTGAAATCCACGAACCTGGCCATGGTCGGATCCAACTGCTCCACCGAGGGTTACACCGGCATTGAAAAGGGAATCCAGTACGCCTCGGTTCTGCAAAGTCCCATCGAGGATGGCGAGTTCGCCGCCAAGGCTGTCATTGATGTCCTCGAAGGCAAGAGTGTGGAGAAGAACAACTATCTGACCCCCAAGACGATCACCAAAGCCAACCTTGCTGACTGCGCGGCAGCAGTAGGCAAGTAACGGAGAAACTTTATGACTGACTGGACACTCACTCTTCCCGACCATGTCATCGTCACGGGCACAGCCAGCGGGTTGGGCCTGGAATGCGCGAAGGCACTGCTGTCAGCGGGAAGCCACGTCTTCGGTGTCGACCTCGGAGGTAGCCCCGGAGAGTTGACGGACCGCCCCCGGTACCAGCACATCGTCGGCAACGTCGCAGAAGAGGCGACCTGGCAGGAAGTAGCCACAACGGCCACTGCAGGCGCCAACGGATCACTGGGGCTGATCGCCGCAGCAGCGATCCTTGGTGTCGGCACGCTTGAGGAAGAAACGCTGGAGTCGTGGAAGCGGACCTGGGAAGTGAACGTCCTCGGCAACGTCATCGCCCTCAAAACGCTGATGCCGCACCTGCAGAAAGCGGAGCACGCGTCCGTGGTCGTGGTGACCAGCGTCGATGCCCACTTCGCGGAGCAGCAGCTGGCGTCCTATGCGTCGTCCAAGGCCGCCCTCACCGGAGCCGTTCGCACCATTGCTTTGGACTACGCCCGCACGGGCATCCGCTTCAACCTGCTGGCACCGGGGCCCATGCGGGCCGGACTTTTCGAACGCCACCTGGCCTCGGCCAGTGACCCGCAGAAATTCCTGGCCACCCGTGAGGCGCGGCAGCCCCTCGGACGCATCACCGGAGCGGATGAAGTCGCCAATTCGGCACTTTTCCTGCTCTCTAAGGAGTCCTCGGCCGTCTTCGGCACAACGGTCGTCGCCGATGGAGGCCTGACCACCGGTTTTGATTTCCGGACCGGCTCTGAAGGTTCCTCTGCCCATCAGAACTAAAGCACCACAGGAACACCGAACCATCGAAAGGTACTACTCATGGAACTGGAACTGAACGGCAAAAAAGCCGTCATCACCGGCGCTGCCTTGGGCATTGGCCGTGCCACTGCCCTGCTGCTCACCGCCGAAGGAGCCACGGTGGCTGCCCTGGACATCGACAAGTCGGCCCTGACCGAACTTGAGGAACTGGCCGCTGACCACCCTGGCCGGATCGTCCCCGCCGTCGTTGACTTCACCCAGGGCGAAGCAACGAACAACGCAGTTACCGAGGCCATCGCCCAGCTCGGCGGCCTGGACCTTCTCATCAACAATGTCGGCTCGGGAGCAGTTCGGATCTTCGAGCAGATCACCGACGAGGACTGGGCACGGACCATGGAGTTGAACTTCATGAGTTACGTGCGCGCCATCCGCGCTGCTTTGCCTGCCCTGCGCGAGTCAGCGGCCCCGTGCATCGTCAACAACGCATCCGACCTCGCCCGGCAACCTGAAGCCCAGCCCGTCGACTACTCCGCCAGCAAGGCAGCTGTCCTGGCTCTGACGAAGTCCATCGCCCGCGCAGAGGGCCCGAAGATCCGGGTCAACGCCGTGGCACCGGGACCCATCTGGACACCGTTCTGGACTAAGCCGGGCGGTTTTGCTGATACGTTCGCAACCCTGCACGGGATGGAACGCCAGGCAGCCGTCGAACATGAAATGAAGCTCCGCCAGCTGCCCCTGGAACGGCTCGGCACTCCAGAGGAAGTAGCACGCGTCATCGCGTTGCTCTGCAGCCCGGTGACCAGCTTCGTCACCGGTTCCGTCTGGGGCGTGGATGGCGGCAGCATCCGTGGACTCATCTAACATTCAGCCCGCCCTGGATCGGAAGGAGCGCCACATGCCCGATCACCATTCTTCGGATGAACAGGAGATCCTGTCCCTCGAAGACCGCCGCTACGAGGCGGTACTCAGGTCTGACTTCGACGCCTTCGCCGAGCTTTGCCATCAGGACCTCGTCTACGCACATTCAAACGGGGAACGCGATGACTTGAGCGGCTACATCGACAAGTTCCGGCAGGGTGTGTACGTCTATCACCGGATCGATCATCCGGTGGAGCAGGTCAAAATAGTAGGTGATGTAGCCCTCGTTATGGGAGAAATGCACGCCGATCTGACCATCCGGGGCACGCGTACCCTATTGGACAACACCGCCTTGGCCGTGTGGATTCGCGTAGGTTCATCCTGGAAGCTGCTGGCCTACCAGCCGACCCCCAAGCCTGGGCAGGCTGCCCTCGGGCAGGAAGGCACAACCGCCTCCGCGGGCTCAGCTGTCTAAGGTAACCAGGCCAGCAAAGCCAAAAGGGTGCCGGCGACACCCGTCGCCGGCACCCTTTTGGCGTCTACCGCGTCCACGTCTTGGCAGGCGGCCCAATGCTGCGAGGAGCGTGCCCGCTTGTATTCCCCCGGTTGACACTCACAACCCACGCTTCCGCACTGAAGGCACAACACGTCCGCGTTATGAAAGGGGAGGAGTGCTAGGAGTGGGAGTGTTCCATCGTCGCGGAGTCCTCACCGTTCGATCCGTGTCCGGCCCTGGCCAGGTCGAGGGGATGGGCGAAGCCCTGACGGCCGACCACGGCCCAGATGGCGACACAGTCTTCACCGGAGGTGTTGCTGAGACGGTGCGGCACGTTCGAATCGAAGTTCATGCTGTCTCCAGGCCCGAGAACATCGCTGTCGAAGGCGACCTGGACGTTGAGCCGGCCGGAAAGGATGTGGAGGTACTCCCATCCGGGGTGGCGCATCAGGGCGTCCGCGGCGCAGGACTCGCTCCCGGGCGAGTATGTTACCCGCAGGAACTCGACCAAAGGGTCCGCCCGTTCGGTGAGCCGCTCCCAGCGGACGCCTCCCATGTTGATCTCTGGACGGTCCCCGGCTCTCTGGATTCCCGGGATTGCCGTGCCTGCGGACGGGGCGAAGACGGAAAGACCGGCCAGCTCGCTGACAGTTGAATCAACAGCGGCGCCATTTCCTTCCGGCGCGGGAGCCGAGTGCTCACCACTCATGAGCGTGTCCAAGGAGAGCCCAAGCTCCGAAACGATGGTGTACAGGGTTCCGATGGAAGGGACGGCACGGCCCAACTCGACCTGTGACATAAAGCTCGCGGAGATACCGACCCTGCGGGAGAGCTCCCTGAGGGAGATCTTCGCCTTCGTCCTGGCAGCCCTGAGCTGACTGCCCAGCTGGGCACGACCCTCCTGGGTAACCGGTGCAGTGTCCTGAATGCTCATCCTCGGCCTTTCCGGCGATCCGACCCGGCAAAAGAGGGGACCGCTGATATGTCTGTCCACCAAAGGGCCGGGGAACCAGCCGCGGTGTACAGTGCGCGTACACACAAGTTTAGCCTCTCTACCGCATCATTGCCCAGACTTCACAGTTATTACGTCGGAATGGATCATGAAAGAGTGCGGGGTGGGCGGATGTAAAGCGATATGTGCTGTATTACTTGACACTGTGCGGTGTGTCACTTTACATTTGAAGGGTGATGAAGCCATGAGCGCTGATAACGGCGGGGATTCCCCCAGTCAGTCGGTGCATCGGCCAAAGCTTCCGGAAGCGCCGGACTCGAAGTCGAGGACGGGCAGCACCGGAGCCAGAGTTCCACTGTGTATGTCTACCTTCTAATTAGGAGCAAATGATGGTGCAGGACCGCAAAGGCGCCTCCGCATTCAAACTGAGCCGCCGCCACGTTGGTGTCGCCGTGCTCGCCGGCGCCACGTTGGCGCTCTCCGCCTGTGGCGGGGGTGCGTCATCGGGAAGTGGCGACAACCCCACCGTCGGCTTCTCAGCCGGTGTCCTCGACAACCCCTTCACGGCAGGCCTGGTGGACTCCGTTGTTACCGAGGCAAATTCAAACGGCCTGACCATGCTCCCGGCGTCCAACGCCGAGGGCGACCCCGCCAAGCAGGTGACCGACATCAACACGCTGATTTCCCAGGGCGTGAAAGGCCTCGTGACCATCCCCAGGGACAGTGACGCCATCGTCCCGGCCATCCAGGCCGCCAACTCCGCGAACATTCCGGTCGTGACCGTGGACACCGCAGCCAATGGCGGCAAGATCTACATGAACATCAGGGCGGACAATGTTGCCATGGGCACCAGCGTCTGTGAACAGATCGGCAAGCTCACCGGTGGCAAGGGCACGGTGCTGGAACTGCACGGCGCGCTTTCCACCACCTCTGGTTTCGACCGCGACAAGGGTTTCAGTGAGTGCATGAAGTCCAAGTTCCCTGGCATGCAGATCATCAAAAAAGACACCAACTGGGAATCCGCGAAGGCCGTGGAGAACGCCCAGACTGTCCTGAGCACCTCCAAGATCGACGCCGTCTTCCTCGCCAGCGACTCAGTGATGCTCTCCGGTGTGCAGACCGTGATGGAAGGCCAGGGTAAGTGGGCTCCCGCCGCACAGCCTGGCCACGTTCCGCTGGTAACGATTGACGGTTCGAAGGGATCCCTGGACGCCGTCAGGTCCGGCCACGTTGATGCTGTGGTTTCCCAGCCTGTGGACCTCTACGGCAAGTACGGTGTCCAGTACCTCAAGGACGCCATCGCCGGCAAGGAATACAAGGTCGGTCCCTCCGAGCACGGCAGCGAAATCGTTGATTACAAGGGCAACCTTGCCGACATGCTTCCGTCCCCGGTCATCACCAAAGACAACGTTGACGACCAGAACCTCTGGGGCAACAAGAAGTAGCATCCTCCCGGCCGAGTGGGGCCAGGGTGAAGACTGAATTTGAGAAAGGGTGACATCGTGGTCACAGCCAATATCCAGAACGCCATCGAGATCCGAGGGCTGCAGAAGTCCTTCGGATCGACCCAGGCGTTGACAGATGCCAACCTGATCGTCCGTTCAGGCGAATCCCGGGCCCTTCTCGGCCGCAACGGCGCCGGAAAGTCCACCTTGATTGCGATGCTTACCGGTCTTGTGACTCCGGACGCCGGCAGCATCCACATCCAAGGCGCCAACGGTGAAGTCACCGAAGGCCCGGGATCCGATTCCATCGCTTGCGTGTATCAGAAGAGCACCCTTGTGCCGGAACTGACGGTGGCGGAAAACATCAGCCTGGGTGCATACCCACGCAAGCGGTGGGGGAGCGTGGACTGGCCTGCGATCCGCAGGACGGCCACCGACCAACTCAAGGACTGGGGTTACGAGCGGATCGTCGACAAGACAGTCGCTGATCTTGAACCGCTGGAAAAGAAGATCGTCGAAGTCTGCCGGGCACTGTCCCGGGGGCCGCGGATCCTCCTTCTGGACGAACCGACGGCCGGCCTGGACGAAGGGGCCTCTCACGAACTCTTCGCCCAGATCAACAGTCTGCGCCAGCGCGGGGTCACCGTTATCTATGTGTCCCACCATTTGGAGGAAATCTTCAAGGTCTGCGACTCCGTCACCATCCTGCGCGACGGACGTGACGTCATGACAGCCGAGACAGCGGACCTTACCGTCAACCGGATTGTCAACGTCATGGCCGGGGTGAGCGAGGAAGAAGCTGCCGCGGCAAAGAAAGAAATTGCTGCCGAGCACCGCCGCCACGACGAGCTGGGCGAGACACGCCTCACCGTTACCGGCGCCGCCGTCGGCTCCCGTGTCCTGGGAGCCAGCCTGACAGTCCGGGCCGGGGAATGCGTGGGGCTGACAGGCCTCGATGGAGCCGGCCACGTCCAGCTCGCGCAGGCCATCGCCGGTCAGCTGGCACTGGATAAGGGTACCGTCGAGCACAACGGCCACACCCTCGGCCAGGGAAACGTCATCAAGACCATCAACGCCGGTGTGGGTTTCGTTCCCGAAGACCGCCACGTTAACGGCTACGTTCCGGAAATGTCGGTAGAGGAGAATGCAACCCTGACCATCGTTGACCGGCTCAGGGGAGGCGCGGGGCTCATCAACTCCGGCCGACGCCGCAATCGCTTTACGGAACTTTCCGGGGCCTGGGCCATCAAATGCGACGGACCTACCCAGGCCGTCGAAGAGCTTTCCGGCGGCAACCAGCAGAAGGTCGTGCTCGCACGGGCCCTGGCATCCAACCCGGACACGCTGGTCCTCGTTCATCCCACAGCCGGTGTGGACGTGACGGCCAAGGAGTCCATCTACGAATCGCTCCGGGCACTGCGGGACAGCGGAAGGTCCCTGCTGATCGTCTCCACCGACGACACCGATCTGGAAATCTGCGACAGGGTGATCGTCATGTACAAGGGCGAAATCCACGCCGAACTCAACGCCGGCTACGAAGAGTGGGAACTCGTAGGCGCCATCCAAGGAGCGGAGGCCGCGGCATGAAAACACCCACCACGCCCCTGCAGCCGACACCCACAGAGTCAAAGAACCAAGGAGAACCTCCCATGTCCACGCATACCCCGACCGTTGCGGGTACGCCGACCAGCCGCCGGCCCCTCAACATCATTGGTCAAGCCCGCTCGTCCGGCTGGGCACGTGAGCTCGCACTGCTGCCCGCCATTATTCTGGCGATGGTGGTCGGGGCCGTCCTGTCCCCGCAGTTCCTCACGGCGAACAACCTCCTGAACAACGTCCTCGTCACCTCTGCCGTGCTCGGGATCGTGGTGATCGCTGAAAGTATCATCCTGATCTCCGGATACTTCGATCTCTCCCTCGAATCTGTCGTAGGCCTGGCCCCGATGCTTGCAGTCTGGCTGGTCCTGCCCGCTGCGGTCGGCGGCTCCGGCTTTGGATGGTCGCCCTGGGCCGCGATCGCGGTCATGTTTGTCCTCAGCATTGTCATCGGATTCACGAACGGGTTCCTTGTCGGCAAGCTCAAACTCAACGCCTTCATGGTCACCCTCGCCATGCTCACCCTTCTCCGAGGCCTGACCATGGGCCTGTCTGGTGGCAAGACCCTCTCCGGCCTGCCCGCTGAGTTCCTGGCCCTCGGCAACACCAAGTGGTTCGGTATTTCCATCCAGATCTGGCTCTTCGCGATCTTCCTGGTCGCGGCCGCCATCTTCATGCGCAGCCACCCGGTCGGCCGCAAACTCTATGCCATGGGCGGAAACAACGCAGCAGCAGCAGCAGCAGGCATCAAGACGCTGCGCCTGACCATTGGGGTGTTCGTTGCCGGCTCGGTCATAGCCGCATTCGCCGGTCTCATGCTCACCGGCCGCATCGCGTCCGTGACCGCAAACCAGGGCGACGGCCTCATCTTCACCGTGTTCGCCGCGGCGGTCATCGGCGGCATCAGCCTCAACGGCGGCAAGGGATCGATGATCGGCGCGCTGAGCGGCGTACTGCTGCTGGGCATCATCCAGAACATCCTGGTCCTGTCCCAGGTGCCCTCATTCTGGATCAAAGCCATCTACGGCCTCATCATCCTCAGCGCCCTGATCTTCAACTACTTCGCCGGTTCCCGGAGTACCCGCCGCGTCGTCTAACCAATCCCGCCACTTTTGAAAGCAAGGAGTACACACCGTGAGTTCACCATCCTTTGACGGGAAGGTCGCCATCGTCACCGGCGCGGCCAGCGGCATCGGCCACGCCACAGCACTGGCACTGGCAGCACAGGGTGCGACCGTCTACGGAGCCGACATAGCCGCCTCCACCGGCGACGCAGCTGACGGGACCATCCAGTGGCGGCGCCTCGACGTCGCCGAAGAAGACGGCTGGAAGGCACTCACGGAAGAAGTGCTCCAGGCCCACGGCCGGATCGACGTCCTGGTCAACAACGCAGGCCTGGTCGGATCGTACGAATCGATCACGGATATCGACATCCAGGACTGGCACCGGATCATCTCCATCAACCAGACAGGTGTCTTCTTGGGAATGCGCTCCGTCGCACCGGCCATGCTGGCGCAGGAATCCGGATCGATAGTGAACGTCTCGTCCATCTGGGGACTTGTCGGAGCAGCCGGAGTCGCCGCGTACCAGGCATCGAAGGGTGCCGTGACCATGATGACGAAGAACGCCTCCGCCACGTGGGCGGCGCAAGGAATCCGTGTGAACTCGGTCCACCCCGGGCTGATCACAACACCCTTGACGGAAAACCAGGATCAGGCCATTTCCGATGAGCTGATCGCCAAGACCCCCATGCACAGGGCCGGAAAGGCGAGCGAAGTCGCCGATGCGATCGTTTATCTCGCCTCAGACAAGGCCTCGTATATCACCGGCGCGCAACTCGTTGTCGATGGCGGATTCACCAGCATCTGAGCCCCACTTACCAGCCGCCCCAGCTCCAAGGAAGGAACAGCACCATGAGCACCGACCTCGGCCCCGCGACACTCACTGCCGCAGTGATTGACAGTTTCCGCAACACCCCCGACGACCGGTTGCGGACCATCCTGACCAGCCTCACCACCCACCTTCATAACTTCGTCCGGGACATCGAACCGACGATCGAAGAATGGGAAACCGCCATTAACTTCCTGACCGCCACAGGTCAGAAGTGCGACTCCGTCCGTCAGGAGTTCATCCTCCTCTCCGACGTGCTGGGCGTGTCCATGATGGTGGAAACGATAAACGACGCCGAAACCCCGGATGCCACGGACTCCACAGTTCTGGGGCCGTTCCATATGGTCGAGTCACCGAAGCGGGAGCTGGGCGAGAACGCCTCCCCGGAGAGCGAAGGCGATATCTGCCTGGTACGGGGCCGCATCCTGTCCGTCACCGGTGAGCCCGTCCCGAATGCCTCCATCGATATTTGGCAGGCCAATACCAAGGGCTTCTACGACGTTCAGCAACCGGGCATCCAAAGCATCGGCAACGGCCGCGGCCTGTTCACGTCCAACGCCGCCGGAGAGTTCTACTTCCGCAGCGTTATCCCCAGCTATTACCCGATTCCGACCGATGGGCCCGTTGGGGACCTGCTGCATGCCACTGCCCGGCATCCGAACAGGCCGGCGCACATCCACTTCATCGTCAGCGCCCCGGGTTTCCGGGAACTGACAACCCACATTTTTGTTGGCGGCAGCGACTACATCGACTCCGACGCCGTTTTCGCCGTGAAGAAGAGCCTGATCGCCGAATTCGTGCCCAACACCTCGGAAGCTGACGCAGCCCGCTACGGGCTCCCCTCCCCGTTCATGGAGGCAGTGATCGACATCGTTATCCACCCCGACCTCGTCGACCCCGACATCATCCAGAACGCGGTGATGTCCCCGTCCACTGCACGGATTATCGAAGCACAGGAGAACACCCGATGAAGGATTTTCAGTACCAGGCACTTCCGATGCGCGTCCGCTTCGGAGCGGGCTCACTTGCCACCCTCAACGATGAGGTCGTCAAACTTGGCCTCAAGCGGGTCCTGGTCCTGGCCACCCCGTTCCAGGCGGACCTGGCCGGGAAGGTTTCCGCCCAGTTGGGCGAGCTCAGCGCAGGCGTGCATGCAGAAGCTGAAATGCACGTGCCCATCGAATCTGCCCACAAGGCCCGTGAAGTAGCCGCAGCGGCCCAGGCCGACGGATACGTCGCCGTGGGCGGCGGGTCGACAACGGGCCTGGGCAAGGCCATCGCACTCGAGTTCGGCCAGCCCATTATCGCGGTCCCCACGACCTACGCCGGCTCCGAGATGACGCCCGTGTGGGGGCTGACCGCCGACGGTGAAAAGAAGACCGGACGCGACCCCAAAGTTCTGCCCACCAGTGTCATCTACGACCCGGAACTTACCGTCACCCTCCCGGTGGCCATGTCCGTCACCAGCGGATTCAACGCCATCGCCCACGCCGTGGAGGCCCTGTACGCGCCGGACGGTTCGCCCATCATCTCCCTGATGGCCGAGGAGGGCACCCGTGCCCTGCTCGAGGCGATGCCGAAGATCGTCGAAGACCCGTCCAACATCGACGCGCGCTCCGATGCCCTCTACGGGGCCTGGCTCTGTGGAGCTACGTTGGGTGCGACCACCATGTCCCTGCATCACAAGTTGTGTCACACGCTCGGCGGGACCTTCAACCTTCCGCATGCCGAAACCCACACTGTGGTGCTGCCATACGCCTTGGCCTACAACGCCCAGCACGCCCCGCAGGCGATCGCCGCCCTGCAGCGCGCCACCGGGGCAGACAACCCGGCGGCCCACTTCCGGAAATTGAGCCTCTCCCTCGGAGCACCGTCGTCCTTGGCCGAGCTGGGCCTGAAGGAATCCGACATCGACAAGATCGTCGAAATCGCTACCAGGAACCCGTACGCCAACCCGCGGGAAGTAACCCCCGAGGGTATCCGGGAACTCGTCACTGCCGCTCTTCACGGCAGCGACGTTTAGCAGCGTCCTTGTTCCTGCCCGTTTGCCTGAACCTACAGAAAGAACACAACATGTCTGAGACCGTCAACGACGTGCGTTCGGTGCCCGCGGTAAACCCGCTGGGAACTGTCCCGGCAGTCCTGGTCCGGAAAGATGCCGGCGGCACCGTCACAGTCGAACCCGGCACCGCAGCCGTCACTGCACCCAAGCCCAACGAGCTCCTCGTCCGGCCCGCTTACGTGGGAGTGTGCGGTACCGATATCGAGATCCTGCACGGCAGCATGCCGAAGACCTTCAAGATCAATTACCCGCACGTCCTGGGCCATGAATGGTCAGGCATCGTCGTGGAAGCCGGCGCAGCTGTTGAAGGATTTCAGCCGGGGGACCGCGTTCTCGGGCACGGACATCTGGGCGGCAATGACTGGTTCGGGGTCACCCACGATGGAGCCGCCGCTGAACTGTTCACCGTCCCGGCCGACATGTGCTTCCACATCCCTGACGAGGTGGACATGCTCACGGCCGCAGTTATTGAACCCTTCGCCTGCGTATTGAACGGACTTAAGAAGATCGGTGGCATCAGTGCTGCCGACACGGTCCACGTGCATGGGCTCGGGGCAATCGGCCTGAACGCAGTGATCCAGGCCGTTACCGCAGGAGCGGAAGTGGTCGTATTTGATCCGAGCCCACTTCGTCGGGAAACGGCGATGAAACTGGGAGCTACGGCTGCCGTTAATCCGGTCGAAACCCCGGACACCGCCGGTGCTGCAGCAGCAGCCATGGGGCGGGCCTTCGCTGACGTCGTCATCGAAGCCTCAGGAAACTCCGCGGCGCAAGCAGCAGCCCTTGAAAGCGCAGACCACAACGGACGCGTCCTGCTGATGGGCGTTTCCACGCCAAAATTTGCCCCTGCGCGCCTGGGCCTGGTCCAGGAACGAAACCTCATGATCACCAGCTCCACCGGGGCGCCGGTAGCAGTATGGCCCGCAGCAATCCGCTACGTGGCAAACACCCGCCTCAACCTCGGTGAGATCGTCTCCACCGTCGTCCCGTTCTCCCGCGGAGACGAGGCCCTCCAAAGGGCACAGGATTCAAGCCGGGAAACGAAGGTCATGCTTGCTCCGGATGCCACCAACGCCGACGGTGTGGCCGCCTCCTCAACCCATAAAGCCAACTAACAAAAGGACGAACGTGAACGACACGAACATCATTCAGAACCGGGACCTCCTGGCCTCCTGCTGGACCTGGGCAGGCAACGCCGCCCCGCTACGCGGCGACGAAACGAGCCCTATCGACGTGCGCACCCGGGTTGAGGCTGCCGCCAAGGCAGGCTGGAAGGGACTGGGCTTCATCCACGCCGACCTTCCGGAGATCGAAAAGAGCATTGGTCTCAAGGGACTCCGCCAGCTGCTGGACGACAACGGCATCATTCACGTCGAGATGGAGTTCCTTGCGGACTGGTGGAAGACCGGCCCCGAACGCGAAGAATCGGACCGCTGGCGCAAGATCCTGTTCAACGCCGCAGAAATCCTCGGCGTCAAGACCATCAAGATCGGCGCCGAACTGGCCCTCGAAGGTGAGCCGGCGCCTGTCGACGAAACCGCGTTCCACCAGGAATTCGACCGGCTCGCCACCCAGGCCGGGGAAGTGGGCACGCGCGTCGCTCTGGAGCCGATGCCCATGAACAACCTCAAGTCCATCGAAATCGGCGCGAAGTTCATCAGCGAAGTCAACAACCCCCATGGCGGGCTCACCGTCGACACGTGGCACACCAGCCGCGGCGGCACCCGCTACGAAGACCTGGCCGCCATCCTGCCCATGGACAAGGTCTTCATCGTCGAGATTGATGATGCCCATAAGGACGTGAGGGGTTCACTGTGGGAAGACACCGTCAACGAGCGTCTATACCCAGGTGAAGGTGGCCTCGACACGGTTGCCTTCGTCAAGGCCATTCATGAAGCCGGATGGCGCGGACACTGGGGTGTGGAAATCATCGCGGAATCACACCGCCTGCTGCCGTTCGATCAGGCCTTGGCACGCGCCCACGATTCAGCCGCGGCGACACTCGAGGCAGCGTCCCAACTGATCGCCGCGGAACAGTCCGAAAAGGTCTAACCCGAGCTAATCCGCGTAAGCCTGGCCCACGCGCCACCCGGCAGGGGTGGTGCGTGGGCCAGGCCTGCCACGGAGCCTTTACAAGAAAAGCGGAACACCATGAGCGCAGTAGCCCCCGAGGCACGACCGGACGCCGCCATCCAGCTGGGCATGCGTCTTCGTGACGCCCGGCAGAGCGCCAAGCTCTCCGTGCGCGAACTTGCGCGCCGTGTGGACGTCTCCGCCAGCCTCGTCTCACAGGTCGAGCTGGGCCGCACAACCCCGTCTGTTGGAACCCTTTACGCCCTCGTATCGGCGCTGGGCTTGTCCCTTGATGCGGTACTGCAGGATGGGGAGCAACTTCCGTCGGCAGGTACCAGTCTTCGGGTTGTTGAAACTCCAGCCGTCAATGAGGACGGGCAGCCTTGGTCATCCGAAAGTGCCGTGACACCTCTGGTGCCATCCGCAGGGAGCAACGAACTTCCCGGACTCCTGAAGGCGAAGGACCGTCCAAAACTCCGTGTCGATGGTGTCCTCTGGGAGCGACTCACCGCGGAGAACGACCCCAACGTGGAACTCCTCCGCGTCACGTACCGAAGGGGCACCGAATCCTGTCCGCCGGATAACCTCATGCGGCACGGGGGACACGAATACTTCCACATCCTTGAAGGAAGACTCAACGTGGAGGCCGGCTCCTCCGCGGGAACCCTGAGCGCCGGCGACAGCATCAATTTCGTTTCCTCCGCCCCTCACCGGCTCAGCAATCCTTTCAACGAAGATTGCATCGCAATTTGGGTGGTGGTCGGCCGACGAAGCCATCAGCTGGACAAGTCTGTCTCACCGGTCGCATAACCCTGGCGGAGGCTGTGAACAAATTCCGTGCGAGCTTCTTTATCGCTTTGCTGGGTGTTCATCTGGGTCCTCCTTAGCGGCTATACGTGGCTGATCTGCTTATCCATGTGGTTCCGGGGGAGGGCGACGTGACTTGTGCACAACCAGTGGGAAACTTGTGCCGCCGGACGCCCACAGCCTGTCAGATAGTGCCCGACGGCGAGGCGTTGCACCGTGTTGTGGCCCATGATGCTCACCGCCCTTTCTTCCATGGATCGAGGGTTTCCGTCGGTACCTGTTCATGGTTGCCATCGGAGTCGACGACATGACGGTGTGGATTTTTGCCGCTATGTCCCGAAGTGGGGTCGTACTGCTTGGCTGGTCTTTCATGCCTGTTCATTGCCGGCCTGTTGGATGACTGCATGACGGAATGATTAGCCGCCGAAGCACCCCCTAGTAGTCGGACGGCTCCTCGCAGAAGACCCGAGCTCAACACCCAGCAGGGCTTCCGCCCCTCCGACCGCGACAAGCTCGTCGACGCGCTCAAAGGACACAACCCGCCGCTGCCGGAGAGGGCTGCCACTACAGCGTGAGTCTGCCCACGTTATTTTGAGTAGCTATCAATAAGACCTTAAACTTGGATGTAGGCCAGAGTAGCCCTCGAGTACCGCACCGGTGAACATCCCCGGGCCGGCAGGGCAAGCGACACAACCGCAACGCCCTTCTGCTTGAGCGGCACTGGAACCTGAACTGGCCCTGATCCTGAACCCCGAGGAGAACCTATGACTTTGCTGGCTGAACGCCCCGCAACGACCGAACCCGCCCCTGAGACCGCTACAGGCGCCACTGTCGTCGGCACCGCATCGCGCGGCGGCAGCTACGTAACTCTGCCCGGCGGCAGCGCCCCCGCCCGTGTTGAAGGCGCCTATGTCACCGTCCCCGGCAGCCGAAACATGCCTCCCATCACCCATGGAAGCTATGTCACGGTAGCCGGCGCTACCGCTGTTGCCGCCGGCCTCGTTGAGGGCAGCTACGTAACGCTTCCGACGGCAGCGTAAAGCCCCAGCGTCCTTGGTGGACGGAACCGTGCGGCGTAGAAAGGAGGCCGACGGCGACACTGCGTGTCGTCGTCGGCCTCCTTTCTTAGGGCAGACTTCGGAGTCGGACGGGTGCTCCATATGCAGGGGACCCGGCAGCCACGCGAGGGCTTGCCAGCGTCATTGAGCATGGGAGCGTTGTCGGGGAGCTTCACGTTACCGTCCACGCCCTTGCCGCAGTTGCCGGCCATCCAGCTGTCCTCGGCGCGCGCAGCGTCGGCCCGGTCCCGCCGATCGAGCAGCCCGGTGACCATGGCCAGCCGGGTGAGGCTGACGCAGAGAGGACCTCATGGCGACAGCCGACGAACGGGTGCGGGCCGCCACGACACCAGAGGTTCTAAGCACGCTAAAACCAGCCTTTTCCCCCGGTTCGACCTTGACGGCCACCTGATGGGTCATTTTAGAGTGGGCCGCCGGGGTGTGGTTGCACTCGGTGCTGGGGCGGGTGCGCCGGCAGTGGCGCCTAAGCCCAGCGAAGCACCAACGGGTCTTTGCGTTTTGCCATGTCGATGAGCTGTGACCGGGTGTCAGGGTGAAGCTCGGTGATCGGCGCCCTGGTCTTGTCGCTGGAGATGATGCCGCCTTCTTTCATCAGCACCTTGGTGGCGCGGAGCCCGCACTGGCGGTTTTCGAAGTGGATGAAAGGCAGCAGGTCCTCCCACTGGCTGACGGCCTTGTCCCTGTCCCCGGCGTGGAAGTCACGGACGATCTGGCCGAGCTGGTCCGGGACCATGCAGCTGCTCATCGTGCCCTGCGCACCGGCTTCCAGGTCGGGAATGAGGGTGATCGCTTCTTCGCCGTCAAACGCACCGGGAAGATCATCCCCCGCGGCCGCGGTCAGTGCCCGTAGCTTGTCAGCGGCCTGGGGCATCTCGATTTTCGCGTATTTCACCTGGGGGACTTCCCGTGCCAGGCGCGCCAGGAGCGGCACTGGCAGGACGGTGGGGCTCATCGGGGCGTCCTGGATCATGATGTCGATGTCCAGTCCGTCCGCGACTTGTTTGAAGTACTCCAGAACGGCCTGCTCGTCGGCCTTCATGGTGGCGCCAAAGAACGGCGGCATCAGCATGACCATGGCTGCGCCCATTTCCTGAGCCTGGAGGCTGCGCTGTCGGGCGATACGGGCGCTGAAGTGGCTGGTGGTTACGCATACAGGGATCCTGCCGGCGGACTGGTCCATGGTGGCCTGTAGGACTTGGTCGCGCTCTTCGTCGGTGAGGGAGAACTGTTCTGAGTAGTTGGCGAGGATGCAGACTGCGTCGGATTTTCCGTCCACCAGGTAGTCCACGACTCTGCGTTGGCCTTCAAGGTCGAGTTCCTCGTTGTTGCTGAAGACGGTGGGTGCCACTGGCATGACACCTGTAATGACGCTCATGGTTTCTATTCCTTTTGTTCTTGAAGTGTAAAGTCGGCTGACGGCAGCGCCAGAGAGCCCGGAATCGGTGCGAAGGTCGGTTCCGGGCTCCGTGGCTTTATTCCGCAGTTGTGAAGGGGCAGGTCTGGTTGTTACTTGCTCTGTGCCATGACGGGTGACTGTTCAGCCTCGTAGTCCTCGGCGTCGATGTCGCGGCCGTGCGGATCCCATTTGTTCACCAAAATGACGATGATGGCGATGGCAGGAACGGCGGCCAGTACGAGGAGGGCCTTGGTGCCGAACGCTGCTGTGGCCAGGGGCCAGAAGACCAGGCCGGCAATGGCGCCGAGGCGGACACCGATCTGCGTGAAGCCGGTACCTGCACCACGGAGCGAGGTGGGGTAGGACATGGTGGCCATGGTCATGCCCTGCGCGCCGGGTCCGGCGGCGTGGCAGAAGATGAGCAAGCCGATGACGACGGCACCGACGATGGACCAGATGCCTTCTACATTGCTGAGGCTGCCGCCAATGAGCATGCAGACAAAGGTGCCGCAGAAGCCGTAAAGCGCCAGCTTCCGGGGTCCGATACGGCCGGAGAGCTTGGCTCCGAGGAATCCGCCCGTGACACCGAAGCAGACGTTGACGATCAGTGAGGAAACGATGTTGGTCATCACGTTCTGGGTGTGCAGGATAGCCAGAACGATTTGTCCGACGAAGAATCCGACGGCGTAGTACTCCATGGCCTGGCCGGCGTTGATCACGGCGGACAGCACGGTGCGGGCCCGGTATTTCTTGCTGACCAGCTTGCCCCACGCCTGGGCCATGGTCATCTGGAACTGCTTGCGCTCGGCACGGGGGTCGGCGGCGTCCGGGGCCACTTCAGCGTCGACTCCGTAGGTCTTCTTGAGGATCTTCGCGGCCTCGTGCAGGCCGAGGTTCTGTGCTGCCCAGGAGGGTGACTCCGCCATGTACTTCTGGCGGAAGACCATGATGAGGAGGGCCGGGACAGCGCCGAATCCGACGACGATCCGCCACATGTGGTTCTCACTCCAGTTCATGGACTGGAACAGGAAGTAGACGGGGATCAGGAGGGCGAAGGTGGAGGCAACGGCGACGTACCACATTGGCTGCCAGAGGGAGACGGTGCCTCCCTTCTTCTTGCGGGAGGCGTATTCGGCGAGGAAGCTGAACGCCACAGGGAAGTCGACGCCGATGCCCAGACCCATGATGAACCGGGCAATGATGAGGGTCCACACATCCGGAGCGATCGCGCAGGCGATGGCTGCGACTACGAAGAAGACCATGTCGGCCATGAAGACCTTGAACCGGCCCAGCTTGTCCACGAAGTAGCCGCCGAAGACCGATCCGACCAGAGCGCCGACCATGATCGAGGCGGACACCACGGCGAGCATCCCCGGGCTGAGGTTGAAGTCTTTGGCGATATACGGCATGCCGAAGGCAAGGGAGGTGAAGTCATAGGCGTCAAGGAAGATGCCGCCCAAAGCGATCAGCGTGATCGCGAAGGCCTTGCCCTTCTGCAGACGGCCGCTGTTGATCAGGTCGGTCACATCCTGGGCGGAACGGAGCACAACGCGCTCGATGCGTTGCTCCGAGGGAAAAGCGGGAACGTTTTTCACAACGTGTCCTTTCATGAACCCACAGCTTTGTGTGTTCTAAATTTCGAACATTGATCGAAGTAGCGGTGAATCCCGTAGTCCTGTTAGGGTGATCGGGAATTGTTTGAACTCTACGATTGATGCGATTTTCCGTCAAGCAGAGTGAGAGCGAAGCGGTCCCGCCTTGGGGTTCCCCAAGCCGCGATCGCGCTAGTGCGAATTGAAATATCAGCGCGCTGTCCTAAATATCGAACAACGAGGAAGTTGACTGATGGATGAACGTCAAATGCCAAAATGGTCGGATCTTCGGGAGCTGGTGAGATTCCGCAAGCTTGAGCTGGACCCGGTGGAGCGCAGGCTCGCATCGGCTTTCACCATCGCCGATCTTCGCGAGAGCGCGAAGAAAACAACGCCCAAGGCAGTGTTCAATTACACCGATGGCGCGGCAGAAGAGGAAATCACCATCAGCCGCTGCCGGCAGGCCTACAAGGACGTGGAGTTCATCCCCACGGTCCTGCGGGACGTGTCGGATCCCGATCCTTCAACTGATCTTTTTGGCAAGAAGATCGCCTTTCCGCTGGTCCTGGCGCCTACCGGCTACACGAGGATGATGCACAACGACGGCGAGAAGGCCGTCGCCAGGGTGGCCTCCAGGTTCAACGTGCCCTACACCCTCTCAACAGTAGGGACGACCACGGTTGAGGATGTGGCCGCTGCAGCTCCAGAAGGGAACAACTGGTTCCAGCTCTATGTGGCGAAGGACCGGCAGAAGACTTCGAGCCTGATCGACCGTGCCCTGAACAGCGGTTATGAGGTGCTGATGCTGACTGTGGACACCCAGGTGGGCGGTTCCCGAGTGCGTGAACTCAGGGACGGACTCACCATCCCGCCGACTCTGTCAGCGAAAACCTTTGCGGACATGGCCCTGCATCCCAGCTGGTGGTTCGACAAGCTCACGACGCCGCCGATTGAATTTGCTTCCCTGCGAGGCTTCGGTGGCAACTCCGCCGAAGTTGCTGATCAGATTTTCGATCCCGGCCTGACATTTGAGGACATCGCCTGGCTGCGGAAGGTGTGGCCGCACAAGCTGCTGGTCAAGGGTATCCAAAATGTCGATGACGCCGAGCGTGTGATTGAGCTTGGCTGCGATGGCGTGGTCCTGTCCAACCATGGCGGGCGTCAGCTGGACCGCTCCCCGACGGTACTCCGGATCCTTCCCGCAGTCAGGGAGCGTTTGGGTTCTGACGTGGCGGTTCTGATTGACAGCGGCGTGATGTCCGGCAGCGACATCCTCGCTGCGGTGGGGCTGGGCGCGGACGCGGCCATGGTTGGACGCGCCTACCTGTACGGGCTCATGGCCGGCGGCGAACGCGGCGTTTCCCGCTCTTTGGAGATCCTGCGCGGGCAATACGTCCGGTCGATGCAGCTTCTGGGTGTGCAGTCCACCGCCGGCGTCACCCCCGGCCATGTTTCCTTCGTCAGCTGACATGCGGTGGGGAAGGGGCGGCACGCGGTGGATGTCGTTACTGGAAGCCGAGCTCGGAACTGAACCGGGCTGCCCCTGTGGAGGCAAGCTCGCCCCATTCATCAGGAGTGCGCTGGTTCCAGCGCATGTCAGGAACGGAAATGCTCAAGGCCGCGATGACACTTCCGGTGTGGTCGCGCACTGGGGCGGCGACACAGGACACGTCGGGGTTGGATTCGCCGGCCTCGAACGCTATGCCGGACGCCCGGATCTGGTCCAACTGGTTGGCGAGCACATGGGGCTCCGTGATGCTTTTCGGCGTCAGCTTTGCCAGACCCTTTCGGAGAAGTTTTTTCCGCTCCGCCTCTGGAAGGTGGGCCAGCAGAGCCTTGCCCACAGCCGTGCAACTGGCCGGAACCCGGCCACCCATCCGCGAAACCATCCTCACCGACTGCGTACTGTCGACCTTGCAGACATACACAACGTCAGAGCCCTCCAGGATTCCGACATGGATTGTCTCGTCACACTCCTGCGCCACCGATTGGGCAACCCGGAGTCCCACCGAGTGCAGGTCCAGCCTCTCGGCGAAGGCATTGCCCAGACGGAAGACGCTCAGCCCGAGGTGGTAGGTGGCCGTCCTGTCGTCCCGCCGAAGGTACTTGCGCTCGGCCAAGGTGGTGAGCAGTTCGTGGGCCGTTGTCCTAGGAAGACCGGTCCGCTGCACAACTTCGGGGGCGGTCAGTCCGTGCCGGGCGTCCAGGAAAAGCTCCAGGACGTCAAGGCTTCGAACCACTGCGGGTGTCAAGCGGGCCATCATTCCCTTTCGTGCCGGCCGGGTGGATGCTCCGGCATTGACACCCATTCTACAAGCAGTTCGAAATATCGTACGACGTCCGGAAGCGGCGTCGCGCACAAGAGATAAGTAAGGAAGGCAGGAATGAAAACAACAGCTGAGAAGGCAAATGCCCAGATCACAGCAGCCCACGCCGCCTACGAGCACGCACGGGACACCAGCCCGAAGGGCCGCGGGCGTTGGCTGGAAGCAATAGCGTCCGCCTTGGAGAACCACGCAGACGAACTCGTCGATCTTGGCCAGCAGGAAACGCACCTGGACGAGGCACGACTCCGCTTTGAGCTCAGGCGCTCCGTCTTCCAGTTGCGGCTCTTCAAGGATGAAACGGTCCGCGGCGAGCACCTGGGGGTCACCATCGACCACTCCGACCCTTCCTGGGGCATGGGACCGCGACCCGACATCCGGCGCGTCAACGTTCCGCTGGGCGTGGTCGCCGTCTTTGGAGCCAGCAACTTTCCCTTCGCATTCAGCGTCATGGGCGGAGACAGCGCGTCAGCCCTTGCCGCCGGCTGCGCAGTCGTGCACAAAATTCACGAAGGCCACCTGCAGCTCGCCCTTCGCACCGGTGACATCGTCGTGGAAGCCCTTAACAGCGCGGGTGCCCCCAAGGGACTTTTCTCGACCGTCGTGGGACGAGAAGCCGCGGAAATCCTCGTCGGGCACCCGCTGGTCAAAGCTGTCGGGTTCACCGGATCCACCGCAGGAGGACGTGCCCTGTTCGACCGCGCCTCCCGCCGGCCCACCCCGATTCCCTTCTACGGAGAACTCGGCAGCATCAACCCCGTTTTCGTCACCGAAAAGGCATGGGCGGCCAGGAGAGAGCAAATCCTTGCCGGATACGCAGCATCCTTCACCATGGGAATGGGACAGTTCTGCACAAAGCCCGGACTGCTGTTCGCCCCCATCAACAACACCGAGGAAACCGCCACGCTGTTGCAGCAGGAACTGGATGCCAAGCAAAGCGCCCCCCTGCTCAGCCCAAAACTCCGGGAAGGGTTCGACGCCGCCCTCACGGCAGTCCGGACTGCCCCCGGAGTTGAAGTGCTCGTGGCAGGGAATGAAGCCGAGGCACCGCGCCCGACCGTCCTGATGACCACATCAGAGGCCGTAAAGGAAAACCCGGATCTCCTGGAGCAGGAAATGTTCGGACCGGCCACCCTCGTCATCCAGTACTCGTCCGATACCGACCTGGCCGAACTCGCTGCGCTCATGGAAGGGCAACTGACCGCGACCGTGCACGGGGAGCCCGACGAAGACCTGGGCGGCCTTCTGACAACGCTGCGGGAACGATCCGGGCGCCTCCTCTGGAACGCCTGGCCCACCGGAGTGACCGTCACATACGCCCAGCACCATGGAGGACCATACCCCGCGACCACGGCTGCGAGCACAACATCGGTCGGAACCGGCGCAATCGGGCGCTTCATGCGCCCCGTCGCCTACGACTCCTTCCCCTCATCACAACTGCCCCAGCCGCTCCTGGACGAAAACCCCTGGAGAATCACCCGCCGCGTAGACGGCATCTGGGAACCGGCGAATGAAAAGGAGGACCTGGCATGAGCCAAACACTTTCACAGCAGATATTGCCCTCTGAACACCAGGACGCGCTCCTCGTGGGCAGACTATGGGATCCACAGTCCGGGGGACCGAGGGTGGTTTCCGTGCGGGGGGAGGAGGTTTTCGACCTCACCTCCGCCGTAGGCACTGTCGCGGAACTGATGGAACGCGACGACCCGGCCGGAATCGTCCTCCACACGCAGGATACGCCGCCCCGGTGGAACCTCGCGGAACTCGCCGAGGCCGCCCTTGCCCAGGACCACAGCCGTCCGCACCTGCTCGCACCCGTCGATCTGCAGGTCATCAAAGCCTGCGGTGTGACATTCGTGGAAAGCATGATTGAACGCGTCATCGAGGAACGATGCGGGGGTGACTCCGAACGCGCGGCGGAAGTCCGCGGGTCCGTGATCAGCGCGCTCGGTGGCAACATCTCCGCCATTCGGCCAGGATCACAGGAAGCCAGGGAAGCGAAGGAAGTCCTCTCTGCGCAGGGCATGTGGTCCCAGTACTTGGAGGTGGGACTGGGCCCCGACCCTGAGGTGTTTACCAAAGCACCGGTGCTGTCCTCCGTTGGCTTCGGTGCAGACATCGGAATCCCTGACTTTTCCTCCTGGAACAACCCCGAACCGGAACTGGTCCTCATCCTCGACGCGACAGGAACGCCCAAAGGCGCCACCCTCGGCAACGACGTGAATCTCCGGGATGTGGAAGGGCGAAGCGCGCTCCTGCTGGGAAAGGCCAAGGACAACAACGCCTCCAGCGCGATCGGCCCATTCGTCAGGCTCTTCCACAATAGCTTCAGCCTCGACACCATCCGCAGCGAAGAAATCAGCCTAACCGTTCACGGGAACGACGGGTACAGCCTGGAAGGCCGAAACAGCCTCGCTCGGATAAGCCGGCCCTTCGAGGAACTCATTAGCGCAACCGTCGGCACGCACCATCAATACCCGGACGGCTTCGCCCTCTTCACCGGAACACTCTTCGCCCCCACCCAGGACCGAGACACGCAAGGCCTCGGCTTCACCCACAAACCCGGCGACGTCGTCACTATCAGCAGCCGGCATCTCGGTGCGCTGATAAACACAACGAGATCAACGAAAGACCTACCGCCCTGGACCTTCGGAATTCGGGCTCTGACAAACTACCTGGCCCGGTCCAACGCGCAAGGGCTGGTGGACAGCGGGATGTCGCCGTAACAACCGGCACCCAAGGACGGTTGGACTTGGTTCCCCGCCTGGAGCGGTGTCCGCGGCACCGCTCCAGGCGGGGAGCACGAGCGCGTCATGGCGATGGCCTTGCAGGGCTAAAAACGGTGCTTTTGAGGGTTCCGCCCACCGTTTGGCCGGTTCCCGCCCACCGCCCGCCCTACGTGGCCGACTCCGGTGAAGGTTTCAAAGTCCGTGTAATTCCGGGGTTTTTGGAGTCCCCGCCCTACCTGCCGACCCCAGACAGCTAACGGCAAGTACAAAGCGTCCGCGACAACCACCAAGGTCATCGCAACGAAACACTAGCTGTCTGCCAGCGAATTGGCCTCCTACGGCGTCCTAGCCGCGGCTCAACTGAGCTGATATTAACATCGCACAAGGAGACGTTCAGGTTCGTCCGGTGATTCGGGAAGAGGGTGCCGCAATGAGCCAGCCCCGTGCTGCTGGCCGCCGCCGTGGATGGCCCGGCGTTCTCCTCTGGACGCTTCTTGTCCTAGCGGCCATTGTTCTGATGGTCATTGGCCTGTGGAGGTCCATGTTCTTCGGCTTCATACCCGAACCCGGTCTTGTTGAGGACGCACACGTGGGGAGCCTGTACCTGCTGGCCGGCTCCGTGGCGTCTGTGGCAGCAGCAGTCTGGTCGCTTCTGCGGGGCCATCCTCACTGGGTTACTGCGTGTGTGGCAGCGCCGGCCATCATGGTCGGGGGCACCGCCCTGCTCATGCCGTATAGCCTGACGCGGCATCTCGTTGCCCTCGTCGCCCTTCCGGCCGCATTGGCTGGAGTAATTGGCGGCGCGGTGAACCGTACGATGAGCTCGTCTCGTTACTCTGACATTTGGGGGAATCCTTGAGCTATCCGTAATACCCGTCCCAGCAGCCCTATCCGCCGCATCAGCAGACCTGGCAGGGCGAACCGCCGCTGTGGGGACAGTGTTTCGACGAGCCGACGGGCTGCTGACCAGCATCGCCTCATTGCCCATGCAAGGCCCCGCCCTCGCGAACGCGAGGCCTTGCTCGTTGCTGCCAGCAAGTTCGACAGAACACCGCTTGCGAATGTCCTATGTCGGGCGCCTGTCACATTCCGTGTTCCGGCGGTGTCCTATGTTCAACAACGGATCTACTGATGGGAGTTGAAAATGTCAGCGCGTCGCGTGGTCATCATCGGAGCAGGGTATGCCGGCATCATGGCGGCGAACAGGCTCGCCGGGAGCAAGCAGGACGTTGAAGTATCGATGATCAATCCTGTAGCCGATTTTGTTGAGCGTATCCGGCTGCATGAGGTGGCTGCCGGGGCCAGGGCAACCGCGGCGGTGCCGATGGAGTCGCTGCTGAGTGAGCGAGTGGATTTCATTGAGGACAGCGCAGCGCGGATCGACGCGGAGAACCGCTGCGTGCACCTCTCAAACGGCCGCGCACCAGTCAGCTATGACGTGCTGCTCTACGCCGTCGGCAGCGGATCGGCCGCCTCGGGAGTCCCGGAGGGGGCGTACCGTTTCGGCGACGCAGAGTCTGCTGCCCGGCTCCGGGTGAAGCTTGCACGGCTGGCTCAGGGCACCACCGTGAGCATAGTCGGCGCTGGCCTGACCGGCCTCGAACTGGCTGCCGAAGTAGCCCAACAGTATCCGCAGCTGCAGCTCCGGCTCATCTCCCGCGGCCGCATTGGCGGCGACCTGTCCGTTTCGGGTACCCAGGCGGTGCGGACCCGCCTCGCCGCGCTGGGCGTCGACATGGTGGAGAATGCTCACGTGCAACGCTGCGACCGTTTGACGCTTACAACATCAGACGGGGTTACGCTTCCCTCTGACTGCACGGTCTGGGCCGCGGGATTCAATGTGCCGCGCCTGGGACGGGACAGCGGGCTGCCAACCGATGCGGAGGGCAGGCTCCTCGTCGATGAGTCCTTGTCCTGCCCGGACTACCCGGACATTTTTGGTGCAGGTGATGCGGTACGGGTTCCGGACTCGGTCGGCCGACATCTGCGCATGAGTTGCGCCTCGGCCCTGCCACTCGGGGCACACGCGGCGGACAGCATCATCGCCCGCCTGGAGAACCGTGCTCCGTCCCCGCTATCGGCCGGATACATGATTCGGTGCATCAGTCTGGGCTGCAGGTCCGGCCTCATCCAGACCGTCACCGCCGATGACCGACCACGGCCGTTAGTCGTGCGGGGGCGGCTGGCCGGGCTGGCCAAAGAACAGATATGCCGAATGACCGTGTCCTGGCTCCGAGGCGAGATGCGCCGGGGCGGTTCGTTCACGTGGCCCAAGGGCCCGCTGCCGGCGAACGTTCCGGTACCAGTGGAAGCCGGGTAGCAGGATGGGCTCGGCCAGCGTCTTCGAAGAACACCGCTCCCTGCTGTTCACCATTGCTTACGAAATCACTGGAACCGTCACCGACGCCGAAGACGTCCTCCAGGAAAGCTACCTGAAATGGTCGGCAGTGGACACCGGAACCATCAGCAACCAGCGGGCCTACCTGGCCAAAACTGTCACCCACCAGGCACTGAACTCCCTTCGGACAACCCAGCGGCGCCGGGAAGACTATATCGGTCCCTGGCTGCCCGAGCCAGTATTGACCCTCCCCGATGTGGCTGAGGACGCCATCCTGGCGGATTCGCTGTCCTTTGCCATGCTCGTGGTCCTCGAGAGCCTTTCCCCGGATGAGCGGGCCGTCTTCGTCCTCCGCGAGGTCTTCGATTTCCCGTACTCCGAGATCGCCGAGGCGACTGGCAAATCGTTGGCGGCCATCCGCCAACTGGCAAGCAGGGCGAAGGCGCATGTGCAGGCACGGCAACCACGCTTCGAAGTGGACGCACAGCGGCAAAAGACTGTCACCGACCGGTTTATCGCAGCCACTCTGGGGGGCGACGTCCAGGCGCTCATGGACGTTCTCGCGCCCGGGGCCGTCCTGCTCTCGGACGGTGGTGGAAAGGTCTCGGCTGCCCGCAGGCCCGTTATCGGTGCTGACCACGTCGCCCGCTTCCTGCTCGGCATCGCCAGTAAACCCCTTCCGGACATGCGGGTCGAGATGTCATCGCTGAACGGGATGCCGGCCATCCTGGTTTACAGCGGAGACAGGATAGACCTCGCGGTCATGGTGGAGTCCAACAATGAACACGTGATCGGCATTTACCTCGTCCGGAACCCCGACAAGCTCGGCGCCGCCAGGACGGCCAGGCACCTCACTCGCTAATGCGGGATCCGCTGGCCGATCTTGGGCGGTGGCCAGGCGGGGAGGGCCCCGCCACCACCAGGCAGCGGGCGCCTGTCGTTGCTGGGCTTGGGCAGAGCTGTTCAGGCTAGTAGAAGGAAATGAGCTCTACGAGTTCTCCGACCCGGTCCTCGGGGTAATTTCGGGCGATGTCGGCTTGGCTGATGATCCCGATCAGGTCGTGGCCATCGATGACGGGCAGACGGCGGACCTGATGCTCTCCCATCGTTCTGATGGCTTCTTCGATCGAGTCGTCCGCTCCGACGGTGACTGGCTTTCCCTGGCCGTAATCTCCAGCCTTGGCCGTGCGCGGGTCGCCGCCTTCGGCGAAGCATTTGATGACGATGTCGCGGTCCGTGATCATGCCTTTGAGCCGGTTGTCCTCCCCGCAGATCGGCAGGGCGCCGACGTCCAGTTCTTTCATCTTGCGGGCCGCCGCTTCCAGGGTCTCGTTTTCACCGACGCATTCGACGCCGCCGGTCATGATTTCGCGTGCTGTCGTCATGGCGCTCTCCTCAAACAGGGTGGCTGATTCTTGACCGCACCCGTGCCGCCGTCCTCCATTGGCTCGGGCACGCCTTAACGCTAAGAACGCTGGGCGTCAGTGTCTAGAGCGGGAAGGCGCCGGTGGCAAAACCGGCGGACGTCATAAGGGACCGGGTCCGGGGAGTCCGCCTTTCCCGGTGCCCAGCCGGCCTCGGCGCTGGCAGGTTGCGTGGCCGGCGTGCTCATCATCGGTGGGCCTTGGGAAAACTCCTAGGAGTGGAAGGCTGCCTGCTGAACCTTCGCTTGCGACTTGATCCAAGGGGCGCGTGCCGCGCCGTTGACGACACGCGGGGTGCCGTCCGCAAGGCTGTCGGTGGCCAGGAGCACCATAGTCCTATGACGGCTCCAACAGTGGAAGCGGCGATCAACGACCTGATGGATCGCGCGTGGAATGTTCTCTATGACCTGCTCTCTGAGCGGGGACTGCTCGGTGACGGGCTGGACGTCGAGGAGTACACCGGGATCCATTCCTGGGTGGACGACGCCATCCGCTACACCGTCGTCCACTCCCGGACCGTGGCGGTGCTTTTCGCCGACACCCGGCCGGTGGACGCTATCCCGTTCCATCACGACCTTCGCGGTGCGGACGACCCGAAGGCCTGGTTCAGCGTCCCGGAATAGGGCCGGCCGACCGGCCGTGAAGCCAGCGCACGGTCAGGGCAGCGCAAGGACGAGGTATAGGCCTGCGAGAACCAGTGTGGTCGGGGTCATGACAAGGCGTTCGGGTTTATCGCCGACAGCTGGTCCAACGTCATCAAAACCATCCTCTGTCCGGTCCCTTCCCCTGCGGCCCGAAGGGTCTGGGACCGCTCACCAGGGAGACATCTTCTGCGGCAAAACTATCGCATCGCTACGTCGTTCACTTAGCAGGCGGCCAAGTTCAACCAGGGCCTGGAGCTGTGGCTGGGCATCGAGGACTACCTTCAAGAACACGCGGCCCAGTACAGGCGTCGCATCGTAGTGTTCACCGGAGCGATCTTTAGCGCCGTCGATCCGGTGTACCGGGGCGTGGACATCCCGCTGCGCTACTTCAAGGCTGCTGCCTTCATCCACGAGCGCGAGCTGGCGGCCATCGGATACGTCGTGGACCAGTCCCCGCAGCTGGCCGAATTGTCCGACGTGCCACGGCGCCGGGTCACCGAAGACGTCCCGCCTCTGGGCCCATTCCGGACCTTCCAGGCACCCATCCCGGACGTCGCCGAACTCACCGGCCTGGACCTGGACAAGCTGATCGAGTCGGACCGGATGCCTATCGCCGCAACCATCGGCGCTGCCCCGGTCGGCTCCACTTGGCGGGAACTAGGCGACGTCCAGGATCTCACCTGGACTTCGACCTGGAGGACTAAGGCGCAAGGTCGTCCTGTTTGCGTATCGTTCCCAGGTTGGCACGTTAAGAGACCATTCCAGCAGGTACGTATTTGTGCTTATTCGGGCAAATAGCCCTTCTATATACTCTTGGGTTCAGCAGACATAGGACCACAATGATGTGGTTGCACTGGCACGAAGGCCATCTGCGATCGAATGGGGGGAAGCGCCCCGGCGAGCTCGCCGGGGCGCTTCGGGGTCAGGGCTTGCGTCTGTGGCTTTGCTACCTGAGCGATGGATCGGGCGGCGGCCGGACATCATCATGGATCAAAAGGCGTGCTGCTGGACTCGCCGGTAAGTACGTTGCCGGCGGGCGGTGTCATCAAGCCCAGGTCGTGCGCTCGTTTTACTGCCATCAGGCGGTCGCTGACGTCCAGTTTGCGGTAGATGTGCTCCAGGTGCTTTCCGGCGGTGCGCGGCGAAATGCCGAGCCGTCTGCTCAGGGCCTCGGCGGTCAACCCCTCGGTCAGCAGGGACAGGACGGTCATCTCGCGTGCCGTTAGATCTTGCGCGGAGCCGTCCAAGTTTGCTCCAAGATCTGACCGGGCAATCTTAAAGTGCACGGCAAGGGCGGTCAGGATCGGGTGCAACAGCCGGGCCAGGGCAAGCTCCTGGTCGGTGAAGTCGCGGTCTGGTCGGGAGACAAGCAAGGCATGAAGGTCAAATCCGCCGACTTGTAGCGGGAAGGTCAGCTGTTGGTTCACGCCCCACGGCCGGGCGACTTCTTCCCACGCCGATTTCAGCGTGCTGCTGGCCACAGTGTCAGGAACCCTCCCGAAGGTTTGTGGTCCTGTCTCTCCGGAATATGCATACCAGCGCAACAGTGGTTGTTGCCTAAAGTCATATCCCCCGGGTGGCTCGCTCGGTATGAAATTCCGGGGCCAGCAGGCGAGTATCTGATTCTCCCATTGAGGAGTCACCGCGTTTCGCGTAGTGCATGCCCCGTTGAACGATTGCGTGAGGAGCTCAAGGAGTTGCCCCTCAAACTGAGAGGACAAACCAAGCGGCTGCCGCAGGACTTCTCCTAAGAACTCCAGCCATGTCCGGTAGCACTCCTCATTGCGGGCCACGCCTGAATTTTAGACCTCGAAACAGCATGGCGACACGGGGAAAGTTTCCGGTGGTGCGGTTCCTGCGCTACCTGGGGAATTGACCTGGCTTCTGTGCCTGGACGGCGCGTACGTCATCGAGCAATTGCAGCAACGGGATCTGTAGCGCACCGGCCCGATGCGACTTGCCGGTCTCGCCCCGCGGCCCTGTACCGGCACGGCGGGCTTCCTTGGGCACCCTGGCGCAGCCTCTTCCCGGATCTTTCACTGGCCCGCAACCGGGTCGAGATGCACCCGTGTGCTGGCTCCGGTCGTGCCATGGGAGGGCCGGCTTGTCTTGTTGCCGGATCGGCGGTCCTGCTGTGGGGGCAACCAACCGTTTCCTAGGCTTTGCGAACGATGCTTGCACGTGTCCGGGATGGTGGGGTTTGAAGCGCCGTCACCGCCGGGACTGCCAGGTCCGGACGCGCACTCCCTGGGCATGGCAACCCGGCCCTGTCGGCGCGGAAGCGGGCAATGCGCGGTGTTGCTGCCATCTCGGATCAAGGTCACATCCATGATGCTGAAGATGCGGGGCGCCGATAAGGACCGACGACGGAGCCGGCGGGCATGGGGGACCCCGGCCAGCAGACCGCCGCCGGCCGCTTAAAATTCTACGCCCGGTGCCGGGTTGGAGGAGGGGCTGGCGTCTCACCCTAGGTCTCTACATGACGGCTTGCGGGGGAGGGGTCATGGAAGTTTCCCCGCTGTTGCAGCTTCGGGCGCCGGCGCAACTTCCGGCTCGGGAGCCGAGCGCAAGATCCGCCATATGATCACTCCGGCGGCCATAGCCGCCACGATGACAGGGATGAACCTCCAGAGGATCCTGGTTGACTTCTGCGCGGACAGTGCTTGTGCCGGCGTCTCAGCCACTGGCAGAAGCGTCGCTATCCGCTCGTGGAGTCGGGGGGACCGTTTCTACCCTGCCGGCGAGTTCATCGGCGATGGTCCGCAGGCTGGCCCGCAGGCGTGGTGACGCTGCCTCCAGCCCTGTGTCGATGCCTGTCAGGGTGCGGCGAAGGGCAGCTTCAATGCCTGGAGTAGCCCATTCCCTGCCCATGGCAAGGCGCGTGAGGAGAGCTTCCTGAAGATGGCGGGCCTGAGTCGCCTGGTCGATCTGGTCAGACGGGCAAAAGCCGGGTGCCCCTGGCCACCGCAGTCGCTGGAAACATCCTTCGGTGGACGCTTCCAAGATACTCCCGGCAGCTCCCGTGAGATGACCTGGCTCACTTTGCAGAACCTCTCCACGGTGACGAGTCAGCAGAAAGACCCGATAATCAGCAGCACGGGTATTCGGAAACCATGTAACCACCGGCTCGGGCTGGAGTGGCAGCCGTCGACTTTGGCGGCATACCGGGCTGCACCCTTGTCCCGCACTGGCCGGCGCCCTAGGTTGGAGAGCAGCAAGAGCACCTTCCGCCTCGGGGCCCTCGTGGCCACGGTGGAATGGTGAGTTCTCCCTGCAGGAGGGGCAGTCGGCGTCGTCGTGTCGCAGACATCTACATGTTCGTGATTCATGTCACAGCGCGGTGGTATTATGATCCGCATATCAGGCTGGCTCCGCCCCAACTCCTTATGAAGGTCCTTGGCAGGTGGAGCTGTGCGCATTCGCATCGTCCGGGGGATCAGAAATATGGAAACGCGCAGTGCCGCCAGTTCGGTGACGACCCTGCCGGCCAGGCTGGAAGGCCCAGTGAACTATGTGCCGCACGGCACTTTGGGCGGCGTAAGCGTACGCCGGATTGAGGACAATCTGGTGGCCATCACTCTTACTCCCGGGGCGCTTATCACGTCGCTGCACACTTCGCAGGTCCGCGAACAGCTCATCGCCGTCTTCAGTAATCAGCCCGCTGGCCTGCTACTGCATCTGGCTGACGTCGCGGCGATCGACAGGGACGCGATGGTCCTCTATGCGCGGGCCGTAACGGTAACCGCGTTGGCAGTTGTGGGACGAACCCCAGTGGACCGGGTCATAGCCCACAGGCTGCTGGGCATGACCTCCCCCCAGTGCCCCAGCCGATACTTCACAGGCACTCCGGCGGCACTCGAATGGCTTCGCCCGCGGCTATAGCCTCCGGCAATCTCGTCAGCACGGCAATAATTGCTGGTTCTTTGACTGAGCCTGCGACGTAGCCTGGACGAGATGCAACACGAAGTCAGCTCTCTGCCATGGCTACGGGTGCGAACTCATTGTGGCCACCTGTGCCATTACCGTCTCGCCCGAGGCTGCGGCCCAGCGGGTCACAGGAAGGCTTGCCAGGTACTCACTGACCCCGTGGACCTGTGCGTTCGTTCGGGTCAGGGTCAGCAGCGCCTCCACCGGGAAGCCAAGGACAGCAGGATCCACTACCGCCCTGATGAACAGGACGCCGGCGTTGATCATGGGCTCCAGCCGGCGGCTGACGGTTGCCTTGGACACGGACAGCTCGCTGGCCAGCTCCTCTACGGCAGTTTTGGTCTGCAGAAGGCCTCCGGCAGCAGCGCGCTTTGCCCCGCCGTGTTCCTCGGCCGGAGTGCCCGGGAGCACCACGCGCAGGCCGAGCTCTTCAGCCACCTCGTCCAGTGCAAGCGCTGCACCGAGCCCGGCGGTCGCGATGATGTTGTGTCCGCAGGCGTGGCCGATCCCCGGCAGGGCGTCATACTCAGCGCAGATCGCCACAGTGAAGTCGCCATCACCGCGAGCCGCTTCGAAGCAGGTTTCCAGCCGTACGCTCCGCGTTCTACCCCGAAGCCGGCTTCCTCGACAAAGGTGGCCAGCGTTTCTGCCGCCAGCCGTTCCTCGAAGGCCAGTTCCGGGTTGTCGTGGATGGTGCGGCTGACGGCTAACTCGCGTGCACCTTGCTTTCCCCCCCCGCGGCGCCTCTGTCCCTTGCCCCTGGTTATTCAGGGGCCTCCCTCGCGAGACGCGCGATGAGCGCGTGGCTCTCGGCCCGGATAGCGGGCAGTTCCCGGGCCAGCCCGCAGAGGATCAGTCCTGCGTCCGCCACCTGCAGCGGAGATTCAGGTGTGACCATTCCGTCTGCTCGAAGACTGATCAGGGATTCGACCAGGCGGAAGGTGAAATCGCCGCCCCTGGTGTCCGGGCTCCCGGCTCCGCCAGCGGGCGAGAGGCCGGTGCCCAGTTCCGCGTACAGGCCGCGCAGTTCCTGCCGGTCGGCCAGGAATCGTGCAAAGCGCGCGCTCCGGACTTCGGGAAGGTGGTACAGGATGCCGAGGTTCCAGCGTGCGCTGCAGAGTAGCGTTCCGTCGTAAAGCGCGACGGCGTGAAGCCGGCTTCCGGGAACAGCCTCGCCTGCTGCTTCGGCCGCGACGGCGCGGGCGAACTCCAGCCCGCCGGAGACGGTGCCCTCCAGCAGGTCCTCGAGAATATCGTCCTTGGTCTTGAAGTGGTGATAAAGCGAGGACTGCCGGATTCCGACAGCGTCCGCGATGGACCGTGTGGAGGTGCTGGCGAAGCCCTGCGTGGTGAAAAGCTCAGCTGACGCATCGAGTATTTCATCGCGGGCGGTCGCCCCCGGTCGGGAGGGCTGTTGATGGCGTGGTCGTCCCGGTCCGGCTGAAGTCACCGCATCATTCTTGCATTCCTGATGCCGCCGGACACGGTCAGCCGAACATGTGAGAGGACGGAAACAGGCCCGAAACAAGATGTCAATCTGCCTTTTACAGAAGTGAAACTGTTTGGGGACATCGCACTGGAAAACTGTCAAGTGACCGGTAATCAGCAGCCATCGGCCGAGCGCTGCGCTGCCGGGAGGCTTTACCCCCATGTCATTTCCAGACCCGGAGATTCCGATGACTTCAACCGTTTTGCCCACCGTCCACCAGGACGATGCGGATCTGACCTCTCTTGGCTATCAGCCCACCCTCCACCGAAAGCTCGGCCGCTATGCTTCCTTTGCAGCCGGTTTCTCCTTTGTTTCCATCCTGACCACCATCTTCCAGCTGTTCGCGTTCGGCTACTCGTTCGCGGGACCTGCGTTTTTTTGGACATGGCCTGTTGTGCTGGTGGGCCAGCTCCTCGTTGCCTTGAATTTTGCTGAGCTCGCCGCCCGCTACCCGCTCTCCGGTGCCGTGTATCAGTGGGCCCGGCGCGTAGGCGGTGAGGGAGTTGGCTGGTTCGCTGGCTGGTTCATGGCAATCGCCCAGGTGGTCACCGCAGCAGCCGCCGCCATCGCCCTGCAGGTGGTGCTGCCCCAGCTCTGGGACGGCTTCCAGGTGGTGGGCGGCGATCCGGCCCTCAATACTGTCACCGGTGCCGCCAATGCCGTGGTCCTGGGCGCCGTGCTCCTGGTGGCCACAACTGTTATCAACTCGTTGGGCGTGAAGCTCATGGCGCACGTGAACTCCGTCGGAGTGACCTGCGAAATCATCGGTGTCGTGGCTGTGATCCTTGCCCTCATCAGCGCCGCCCAGCGCGGACCTGACGTGGTCGCGGATACCAGTGTGCTGCACGGTTCAGAGCTCGGGGCGCTGGGAGCCTTCCTGGTCTCCGGGCTGATGGCCGCCTACGTCATGGTGGGCTTCAACTCCGCCGGCGAACTGTCCGAAGAAACCAAGGACCCCCGCCGCACCGCTCCGCGCACCATTCTTTCCGCGCTCCTCATCTCCGGCATCGGCGGCGCCCTGATGATCATTACTGCCCTAATGGCCGCACCCAGCCTCGACGACGGCCGGCTGGCCACCGAAGGGCTTCCCTACGTCCTCACGGCCGTGCTGGGCACGTTCTGGGGCAAGGTCCTGCTGGTGGACGTCGCCATCGCCATCTTCGTCTGCACCCTTGCGATCCAGACCGCCGGTTCCCGGCTGGTGTTCTCCATGGCGCGGGACGGGAAACTTCCCGCTTCAGCGTTGCTCTCCTCCGTGCACCCCACCCGCGGCACGCCAATGTGGCCGTCGATTGTCATCGGTGCACTGGCCGTTGGCGTGCTGGCCATCAACGTCGGCAACGCCGCCCTGTTCACGACCCTCTGCAGTGTCTGCATCGTCATGGTCTACCTTGCCTACTTGCTGGTGACCGTGCCGCAGCTGGTCAACCGCCTTCGCGGCGACTGGAACCGGGTGGGCCAGACCATGCCGGCCGGACTCTTTACGCTCGGCCGCTGGGGCCTGCCCGTGAACATCCTCGCAGTCCTCTACGGGGCCGTAATGGTGGTCAACCTCGCCTGGCCCCGGCCGGAGGTGTATGACCCGTCCGGCGAGAACGGGATCCTTCTCTATTCGGCGCCCGTGATGGTGGCGGCGGTCCTGCTCCTGGGCCTCTGGGTCCGCCGCCGCAACCTGGCGGCCAGTGCTTGACAGCGAACGGCAAAATGCCCGCCAGGCTTCACCGGCTCCCCGCCGGCCCGCCCCGGAACGACAGCCTCGAAAGAACCAGGACTGACATGACACAGACCATCGAAACACCAGCGACCGGCACGGCCACCACCGCCGGCGCCCGTGCCCACG
This sequence comes from Arthrobacter sp. BGA-UO-ETr-C19, assembly GCF_059568005.1. NCBI lineage: Bacteria > Bacillati > Actinomycetota > Actinomycetes > Micrococcales > Micrococcaceae > Arthrobacter > Arthrobacter sp. BGA-UO-ETr-C19. The sequence continues at coordinate 324,136 of NZ_JCAQPC010000015.1, read as the reverse complement.
CCCGGGAACAACACGGCCGGACTGCGGAGACCATGCGCCATGTACCGGCCGTTTCCGCCCCGGCGCGGCTTCTGGCCGGACTTCCCGACGGCGCCGCCGCTTCCCTCAGCTGGGCCGAATCACTGGCCTTTGGCCGTTACACCACCCTGCACCTGGCCCGCGGCGCCCGGGTCCGGCTCACCGACACCGCCGGTGATGCCTGCGTGCATACCCTCCTTTACCGGGCCGGGGCCCTCCACGAACGCCTCAACACCGCGGACACGGTCAAGGTTCCATGGCAGGCTTACCCCGGGGCGGGCCACCCCCTGCTGTCGGACGCCGGCCGCCTGATGGCCACCATCGTGGCTGACACCTCATCCCGGCACGACGCCCTGACCGGTGCCACCACGCTGGCCGGAAACACTGCACGGTATGGCGCCGGAACAGCCCACAGTGCGTCCCCCGCAGCCCGCGAGCTCCTCACCCTTGGGGCACTGAAGAACGGGCTGGGCCCCCGCGACGTGGCGCCGTCCCTGTCCTTCTTCAAGGGCATCCATGTTGATCCCGCTGGCAGCATCACTTTCACGGGAAGCGCCGGCCCGGGTGCCGCCGTCGAACTTCTGCTCCAGATGGACACGGTCCTGGTCCTCGGAAACACCGCCCACCCCCTGGACCCCCGACCCACCTTCACCGGAACCGCCGTGGACGTCGTCGCCTGGCAGGCACCGCAGGACCTCGCCGCACTGGAGGCGGGCAGCCTTGCCGGCCCCCTGGCGCCCGAACACCTGCAGGCACTCCGCAACACCGAACACGACCGCACCGCAAGGAACGCCCGATGAATACCTTCATTGAAACCCAGCCCATCCCGGACGCGGGCAAGACAGCACTGGTGCCCGGCACCGTGGTCCTCGACGAATTCGTGGAAGCCCGGGGCCCCTGGTCAGCCGTGCTGGCAGCCGGTGACGTGCTGACCATCGTGGACCTGGACGGAAACCAGGCGGTGGACTGCCTGCTGTACGCCGCCAAGGACACCACGGTCCGCTACTCCGCACCCGTCACCATCGCGCGGCAGCAGTCGATCGTGCTGACCACGGGTTCCGTGCTTCGGGCGGACACCGGAGCGCCGCTGATGACTGTGGTGGCCGACGAGGTAGGCGTTCACGACACCATCGGTGGCGCCTGCTCGCAGGAATCCAACACCCTCCGCTACGGCCAGCACACCCGTGAACAGCACGCCTGCGTTGAAAACTTCCTGATCGAAGGCTCCCGGTGGGGCCTGGGAAAGCGGGACCTGGTATCCAACATCAACTGGTTCATGAACGTTCCGGTTGACCCGGACGGCGCCCTGGGCATTGTTGACGGGCTCTCCGCCCCCGGCAAGCGGGTAGCGCTGCAGGCCGAGGTGGACACCCTGATACTTGTCTCCAACTGCCCGCAGATCAACAACCCGTGCAACGGTTTCAACCCCACCCCTGTCCGTATGATCGTCACCCGGCCGGAGGCAGCAAAATGAGCGGCTTTGACACCCTGCTGATTGCCAACCGCGGCGAGATCGCCTGCCGCATTATCGAATCGGCCAAGAAACTCGGATTGCGGACCGTTGCCGTGTTCTCCGAAGCGGACCGCGGCGCCCGCCACGTCCGCCTGGCCGACGAAGCAGTGCTCCTCGGCCCCGCACCGGCCAAGGAGTCCTACCTCCGCGTGGACGCGCTCCTGGCCGCGGCCAAATCCACCGGGGCAGGCGCCATCCACCCTGGATACGGATTCCTCTCCGAAGACGCCGCCTTCGCCGAAGCCGTGGAAACGGCCGGGCTGGTCTTTGTTGGTCCCACATCAGAACAACTCCGCATCTTCGGCACCAAGCACACGGCACGCGATGCCGCCCGGGCCGCCGGAGTGCCCATGATCGCCGGATCCGGACTGCTGGCAGATGTGGACGGCGCCGTAGCGGCTAGCACTACGATCGGCTTCCCGCTGATGCTCAAGGCCACCGGAGGTGGTGGCGGCATCGGAATGACGGTTTGCCGCACCGAGGCCGAACTGGTGGAGAGCTTTCCCCGCGTCGCCCGCCTGGCCGGGGCCAGTTTCGGCACTGCCGGCGTCTTCGCCGAGCGCTACGTCGAAAACGCCCGGCACATTGAGGTCCAGATCTTCGGCGACGGTGAGGGCCGCGTGGTCAGCCTCGGCGACCGGGATTGCTCACTGCAGCGCCGCCACCAGAAGGTCCTGGAAGAAGCACCTGCCCCGGACCTGCCCGAGGAGTTGCGCGAAGAACTGCACAGCAGCTCCCGGGCGCTGTGCGCCTCGCTCAACTACCGCTCCGCCGGGACAGTCGAATTCGTCTACGATTCCACCCGCCGCGAAGCCTCCTTCCTGGAGGTCAATGCAAGGCTCCAGGTGGAGCACCCCGTCACGGAGGCCGTCACAGGCGTGGACCTCGTGGAATGGATGCTCCGGCTGGCGCAGGGCGGCGCGGAAGCGGAGAGCGTGCTCGCCGGCGTCCCGCACAGCTTGCCTGTCTCAGGCAGCGCAGTGGAGGCCCGCGTTTACGCAGAAGACCCTTCCCGCGGGTTCCAGCCCAGCGCCGGAACGGTAACCAACGCCGTGTACCCGGCCACAGAGGACGTTCGAGTGGACGCCTGGGTGGAAACCGGCACCGAGGTGTCCACCAACTACGATCCGCTCCTGGGCAAGATCATTACGTCTGCAGCAACCCGCACGGACGCTTTCGACCGGTTGGCCGCCGCGCTTGCCGGGACCCGGATTGACGGCATCGAGACCAACCTCGGAATGCTCCGCGCCGTGGTCGGGTTGGACGTTGTCCGCAGCGTCGCACACTCCACCAGCACCTTGGACTCGGTGGGGGACCCCGAACCCCGCATTACTGTCGGCCGCCCCGGCCTTCAGACGAGTGTGCAGGACTGGCCGGGCAGGACGGGCCTGTGGCAAATCGGTGTTCCGCCCAGCGGCCCGATGGATGACCTCTCCTTCCGGCTGGGCAACACGGCGCTGGGCAACCCCGAGGGCGCCCCGGGCCTGGAATTCACCATGACCGGTCCCAGCCTGACCTTCACGCACGCCACCACCATCTGCGTCACCGGCGCCGAGGTGCCGGTCACCGTCAACGGAACACCGGTTCCCACCTGGGCACCGGTAACGGTTCCGGCAGGGGGAACGCTTGATGTCGACACCGCAGCAGGCCACGGGCTCCGCGGGTACATCCTGTTCCAGGCCGGTCTGGACATTCCGCAGTACCTCGGCAGCGCTTCCACCTTCACTCTGGGGCAGTTCGGTGGGCACGCCGGGCGTGTCCTGCGCACCGGTGACGTGCTCCGCCTCGTGAAGCCGGCCGCCACTGCAGTTGAAGAAGCCCCAGTGTCCGGGGTGCCGTTGGACAACCGGCCCGCCTTGACCTCAACCTGGGAATTGGCCGTGACAGAAGGCCCCCACGGGGCCCCGGAATTCTTCCAGCGTGAAGACATCGAAGAACTGTACGCGGCAGAGTACGAGGTGCACTTCAACTCCGCCCGCACCGGTGTCCGGCTGACCGGTCCCAAACCGCGCTGGGCCCGCACCGACGGCGGTGAGGCGGGACTGCACCCATCCAACATCCATGACACCGCCTACTCCGTGGGCGCCCTGGACTTCACCGGCGACACACCCATCCTGCTCGGTCCCGACGGACCCAGCCTGGGCGGGTTCGTTTGCCCGGTCACCGTGGTGACCTCGGAGCGGTGGAAGCTCGGCCAACTCAGGCCGGGGGACAAGGTCCGCTTCGTTCCCATCCAGGTCAGCCAGGCGCCCTCGGCCAAGGACCTCGGCCCTGGCCGCCAACTGCTCCTGCCCGGTGACGCCGGCTGGTCGGCTGAAATGTCAGTGAACCTGTCAGAAGAAACAGCAGGAACGCGGGCGGGCAAGCGCGCAACACGGGGGGATGGCGACGACGGCGTGCTGGGCCGGGTTCCGGAAGGACACGGCCGGCCCGCGATCACCTACCGCCGCTCCGGTGATGACAACCTGCTGGTCGAATACGGCCAGATGGTCCTGGACCTCAGCCTTCGTGCCAGGGTCCACGCACTGCACCAGCACATCGAACAACTCCGCGTGCCGGGAATCGTGGACCTCACGCCGGGAATCCGCTCCCTCCAGATCAAGGTCGACCCTTCTGTCCTGTCCACCAAGCGACTGCTCGATATTGTCCGGGACATCGAGGCCGCGCTGCCGGCGAGCTCCGAACTGGTGGTTCCCAGCCGTACGGTCCGGCTGCCGCTGTCCTGGGACGACCCCGCCACCAGGGAAGCGATTCAGCGCTACATGGCAGGTGTCCGGGACGACGCCCCATGGTGCCCCTGGAACATCGAATTCATCCGCCGAATCAACGGACTGGACTCCGTCAACGACGTATTCGACACCGTCTTCAACGCCGAGTACCTGGTCCTGGGACTTGGGGATGTCTACCTCGGCGCCCCGGTGGCCACTCCGCTCGATCCGCGGCACCGGCTGGTCACCACCAAATACAACCCGGCCCGCACCTGGACGCCGGAGAACGCGGTGGGCATCGGCGGGGCCTACATGTGCATTTACGGCATGGAAGGACCCGGCGGCTACCAGTTCGTGGGCCGCACCACCCAGGTGTGGTCGCGCTACGCAGACTCGGCTCCGTTCGAGCCGGGATCGCCTTGGCTGCTGCGCTTCTTTGACCGGATCTCCTGGTATCCGGTCAGCCCCGAGGAACTCCTGGACCTGCGGGCCGACATGGCCGCCGGCAGGGGCCGCGGTGTCGAGATCGAGGACGGCACGTTCTCCCTGGCAGAGCATGAACTGTTCCTCGAGCAGAACCGCGATTCCGTCACAGCGTTCCGGGAGAAGCAGGGCGAGGCTTTCGCCGTGGAACGTCAGGCATGGGCCGACGCCGGCGAGTTCGACCGCGCGGAAGCCCTGGCCGCCGTCGTGGCCCCCGCGGCAGACGACGTAGAGGTACCGGACGGCGGTTCCCTCGTCACGGCCCCTTTCGCCGCAAGCGTCTGGAAAGTCGATGTGAACCCCGGGGACCGCGTGGCCAAGGGTCAGCCGCTGGTTTCCCTCGAGGCCATGAAGATGGAAACCGTCCTGGAAGCGCCTTGCGACGGTGTGGTGCTCCGTGTCCTGCCAGCCGCCGGTTCACAAGTGGTCGCGGGCGAGGCAGTAGTAGTCCTTGGCGGCGATGACCTGGAGCCTGGCGAGCTCGAAACCCCGGAACTGGAAGAGGCAGCAGTATGAACAACACCACCACCACCGGCGCTGCCGCCCTGCGGGTGCGGGCGGCTCTCGCCGCCGTCGCCGCAGTGGACCGGCCCGAAATCTGGGTAACGCTGCGCCGCGAGGACGAACTGCTGGCCGAAGCCGCCTCCATCGACGCAGCCGTAGCCGGCGGCGCCAACCTGCCACTCGCCGGGCTACTGCTGGCGGTCAAGAACAACGTGGACGTGGCAGGCATCCCCACGACGGCCGCCTGCCCCGGCTTCGCATATATGCCGGACAAAGATGCCGAAGCGGTGGCCCGCCTCCGCGCCGCCGGGGCACTGGTCCTCGGTGCCACCAACCTGGACCAGTTCGCCACAGGACTTGTCGGCACCCGCAGCCCGTTCGGTGCTGTCCGGGACGCCCGCCGCCCGGAGTTCATCTCCGGCGGCTCCAGTTCCGGCTCCGCAGTGGCGGTGGCACTGGGCCTTGTGGACCTTGCCATCGGAACGGACACGGCAGGATCAGGGCGGGTGCCCGCCGGGCTCCAGGGAATCGTGGGCATCAAACCGACGCTGGACGTCGTGTCCACCGCCGGCGTGGTGCCTGCCTGCCGGTCCTGGGACGCCGTCACCATCTTCGCCCGGCAACTGTCCACGGCGGAGCTCGCGATGGGCGTCATGGCTGGCAGCGTCCGGACATGGCCGGCTGACGTCAGGCTGGCGGCACCAGCGAAGCCCCGTGTGGCCTACCCAGCCCGCCTGCCCGCCTTGCCGGATGCTTGGGCGGCAGAGTTCGGCCGCCAGGTCGACCGGCTCCGCGGCTCCGGGGTGGACGCCCAGGCGATCGAATTCGACGCTTTCCTTGAGGCAGCCCGGCTGCTCTACGACGGCGCGCTGGTGGCTGAGCGCTACGCTGCAGTCGGCGAGTACATCGAAACGGCCGGCGGCGGGATGGACGGGCAAGCGGGCATCGACCCCACGGTGGGGGGAATCGTCCGGGCAGCCGGCGCACTCCCCGCACACCGGTACGTTACCGACACAGCCAGACTGGAAGAGCTGAAGCACAAAGCCATGGCACAACTCGAGGGGTTCGATGCGCTCCTTGTTCCCACGGCGCCCTTCCATCCGACGCTGGCCGAGGTGGCCGCAGACCCGGTGGGGGTGAACTCCCTGATGGGCACCTACACGAACTTCTGCAACCTGTTCGACCTGTGCGCGGTGGCCGTCCCGGCAGGCGAGGTGGAAGGTGCCCAGTTCGGGTTGACGGTGGTGGGCCGGACCTTCGATGACGCAGTTGCTGCTGACATCGCCCGCAGGGTCGAAGCAGCCACTGCGGCGCCGGAGCTCTTCGCTGCCGGCGCGGTACCGGCGGTGGAGGCGGCGGCCGGCCAGCCGTCGTCGTGTACTCCCTGGCCGGTGGCCGGCGGCGCCATGGCCGTGCCGCTGGTGGTGGTGGGCGCGCACCGCAAGGGCCAGCCGCTGGCCCCGCAATTGGAGGAACTCGGGGCTGTCTGGGACGGGCCCGTGCGCACCGCCGCCCGCTACCGCATGGTGTCCCTTGACACCGTGCCGCCCAAGCCGGGCGTGTACCGGTCCGACGACGGCGCGGAGCTCGTCGGCGAACGATGGCTGCTGTCACCGGCAGGGCTGGGCTCGTTCCTGGCAGCACTGCCCGAACCGATGCTGCTCGGATCCATGCAACTCGCCGACGGCTCCACAGCCGTCGGGTTCGCCTGCGATGCCGTGGCAGCGGCGGGCGCCGAGGACATCACTTCTTCGGGGGACTGGCTAGCGGACCGGAACAACGCGGCCAAGGCACGAAACGTCTGGCAGAACCTCGGCGAGGCGGCCCTGGCCGGATTCAGCCGCGGCGAACAGCGCTAACCCGCGTTAGGCAAGGGGGAGGGCGGCCGGGGGCATCGGCCCTGAACTATTCCGACATCCGTAACGAGTCCATCCATCGCCACTTGTAGGAAGCCTGTCAATAATTGGTACCGGTTCCCTGCATTTTTCAAAGGACCGCATCATTCCTTCGTCCGTTCACCAAGGGGAAGCAGCAGGCCACGAGGTGAGTGGCCTGCTGGGCGGTAGCCGGGCGACGCGTCCCGGCAGTTTGAGCTGATTTGCGGACGCCGATAGTGGGGATTCGGTCAACCTGGCTTGGCGGTTCCGCCGAGGCATGGTGGGTGGGTCTGAGAGGAGGAGTCTCACGCCGTCAGGCATTGTTTATTGCCCGGCACACCGGTTGAGTCCCGTCGGTCCCTAGACCACGTCCAGACGTTGCCCTATGGTTGGGGCATCAACGGCCGTTGGCCGGGTGGGGCTCCACTGCGGAGGTGCATCGTGGGTATCATTTCTTCCGGTTTTCGTGGGCGGCGGTCCGAGAATTCTTCGCTGCCTCCTGGACAGCATGAAACACAGGACTTTCCCGTCCTGACCGCGGGACCCGCTCCGCTCATCCCCGTCGACGAGTGGGAGTTCTTCATCACCACGGAGAATGGCCAGCGGCTCTCGTGGTCCTGGGACGAATTCATGGCCTTGCCGCAGGAGGAAATCACTAAAGACATTCACTGTGTGACCAGCTGGTCAAAACTGGGAACAGTGTGGCGAGGAGTTTCGTTGGACACGCTCTTCGAAAACGTGGAAACCACCAGCGACTTCGCCACGGCCCATTCCTTCGGCGGCTACACAACCAACGTTCCGCTGTGGGACCTCCTGGGCGGCAAGGCGTGGGTGGCCTGGGAATTCGATGGCAAACCTCTTGAACGGGCCCACGGCGGCCCGGCGCGGCTTTTGGTGCCACATTTGTATTTCTGGAAAAGCGCCAAGTGGATTCATGGTTTGGAACTGACAGGGGAAGACGTTCCCGGGTTCTGGGAATCGAATGGGTATCATCTTCACGGCAATCCGTGGCGCGAGGAGCGGTACTCGTGAGGCTCTTGCAGTGAGTTCTGTATGGCGTGTCGCTGAAGTGGTGGGCGGGGTACCGGAAAACGCCGCGGCCCGGACCATTAGGCTGCGGGTGGATGGTTTGATGGGGCATCTGGCGGGCCAGCACATTGACATCCGCCTCACTGCAGACGACGGGTATAGCGCCATCCGGTCATACTCGGTGGCATCCGCAAGTGCGGACGAGCATCTGGAAATCACCGTTGACGAGCTGCCGGACGGCGAAGTGTCGCCTTACCTGGTCCGGGACCTGGCTGTCGGGGACCGGCTTGAAATCCGGGGGCCGGTGGGGGGCTGGTTTGTCTGGCGGCCGACAAATGCGAACCGGGTGCAGTTGATCGGGGGAGGGTCAGGTGTAGTGCCCTTGATGTCGATGATCCGCGCCCATCACGCTTCGAACAACGCTGCCCCTTTCAGGTTGCTCTATTCCCTCAAGTCTCCGGATGCTTCGCTTTACCACGACGAGCTGCGCCGATTGGACCAGGCATCAGCCAAGCTGATGGTCGACTACGTCTATACGCGTTCGACGCCGGAAGGCTGGCCGGCCACGCCGGCGCGCCTTACGTCGGAGAGCCTTTTGGGCAAGATCTTCCCAGCAGAGGAGAATCCGGATGTTTTTGTTTGCGGCCAAACAGTCTTCGTGGAAACCGTTGCGGACTGGCTTGTGATGGCCGGCTATTCGCCGGCGTCGATAAAGACCGAACGGTTTGGCGGGACGGGAGGTATCCGGTGAGCAGCCCCGACAACTTTGCTGTCCCCGACTCCGAAGACCAGGACATTGCAGCGGGACCCCATGACCCGATTCCGTATGTGGACGGGAACGCCGCGGCCGGCGCCCTGTCCGAAGTGTTCCGTATCGACATCATCGCCGCGCTCGGGCGCTGCAGACACTGCGGCTCGGTCAGGGCGTTTGGCGAGGCCATGGTCTTCACAGACGCGCCCGGTATTGTGGTCCGGTGCCGCGACTGCCAGGGCGTGCTGCTGAGATTGGTGGAAACACCAACGCGGTACTGGTTGGATTTGAGCGGGCTGAACTACTTGGAGATCGACCGCGAAGAGTAGGCCCCAGGAGCCCGGGGGTCGAGGCGCCTCATGCGGTTCCTCCTCCGCCGCTTCCGAAGGCGGATAATGGAGATTCCGTCAACGGCGGTGCGGACGATTTGGCCCCGGCAGGCCGAGCGGTCACTGGTGTACAACGGCTTGGTTGAACTGCGGCTCGTTCTGGTTGGACCCTGGTTGGTCCCGCGAGTCCGGAGGCTGTGGGTCAGGATGATGGTGTGGCGTCGATGAGCACCTTTCCGATGGTGCCCTGCTCCACGGCGTCATGTGCCGCGGCGGTTTCTTCGAGCGGGAAACGGGTCAGCGGCAGGCCGTGTTCTTCGCCGACGCGCAACGCGCCGTCTTTCAGCGCCTCGGAGACGGCGGCCACGGCGTGCTGTTTCTGTTCCTTGGTGACGGTGTAGGTGAGGATGAACTGGTAGCGGATGTTTTTCGTCATGCTTTCACGGATGGGTACCGTCACTGAGTCTCCGGGGTTCGCCGCGTAGATGGCGATGGTTCCGTTTGGCTTGAGCACCTGCACGTCGGAGTCGACGTTGGCCGGGGCGTTGACGTCAACGATGGTGTCGACGCCGCCGGGGGCTGCCTGGCGGACGGCAGTGGCGACGTCGTCGGTGCGGTAGTTGACGACGGTGTGGGCTCCGGCGCGGCGTGCGAGGTCAGCTTTCCGGTCGCCGCTGACGGTGGCGATGACGGTTGCTCCGGCCCAGTGTGCGAGTTGAATGGCAGCGTGTCCCACTGCGCCTGCGCCGCCGGTGACCAGTACCGTCCGTCCCGCCAGTGCTCCGGGGGAGAGCCTGGCAGGGCCGTCCTCGTTCGAGGTCAGCGTCCGGTGTGCTGTCAGGGCGGGGATGCCGATGGACGCGCCGGTGTCGAAGGATTCAATACCCGGCAGCGGGACGGCTTTGGCCGCCGGTACCACGGCATACTCCTGCGCCGTGCCCTCGTTGCCGCCCCAGGCGACGTCCCAGAGCCAGACGCGGTCGCCGATGCTGAGTCCTGTCACTCCGGAGCCGATCTCGTCGATAACGCCGGCGCCGTCCTGGTTAGGGACCTTTGGTGCTGACAGCGTGCTGCTTCCTCCTCCGCCTGCCCGGGACTTCCAGTCGGTGGGGTTCACCCCGGAAACGACCACACGGACCCGGACCTCACCCGTGCCGGGATCAGCCAGCGGCTTGTCCTGGAGCTTCAGCACCGAGGACGGACCTGTCTCTTCGTACACAATCGCTTTCACGTCTTCTCCAATGAGTCGGCTTACCCGTGGCCTGCCTTACCCGAACTAACCTACCGATTCCGGTCCGCAATGAAAGTGTCCCCTCGGGATGCTGCTCACCAGCAGCGTTCCCTGGCACCAAGACCACGGACGGGACGTGCCCATGATCCTCTGGCCATCTGGCACACGGTTGAGGAGGAAGTCGGGCGGGAATGTCTTCACCGGACAGTGCCCAGCTCAGCCTTGAATCCGGACGGCCCGCACGACATCGTCGGCACGCAGCGCATGGACTGCTGCCTGCCAGGTTTCGAAGCGTCCGTAGTACGTCGGATCGAGCATGAAACTCACAACTGTTCTCAAGCTCTGTGCGCACGTCCGGGGCCAATGCCGGTATCCGGCGTCCAGCGACACCCCCAGCTGCACGGACGCGGCCGTCGACGTCCTCGAAGATACGGTCGAGGCGGCACGGTATGCGTCGTCGCTCTCGTCGGGGTGCTCAATGATCAGTGGATGCCGGTTCAAGACGGCATGCCAGTCGCCAAAATGCGACAACAGCACCCGCTCCCGTGGCACCTTGCAGGTCAGCAGAACCTGCCCCCGGAGCGAGCCCGCACAGTTCCACGAGCTTTTGGCGCCGTATCCGGGCCCAGAGCCAGATCGCTCCGTCACCGGACGTGGGCAGCCGTCCATCCATTTGTACCAGCCGGCAACCTGCCCCGGGCGTCAATGCTTGGGCTCGGTAGTTCGCCACCCCTTGAGGAAAACATCTGGACTAACAGCTTCCGGTGGAATGAGGGCGCAGCATGCCCGGGTTCCCAGCCCGCATTGGCGCGCCATTTCGAGACAGCTCGGAAACAGTGGGCGAAAAAGAGGGTGTGGACAGTGTCCACACCCTCGGCTTCGGATTCAGTTGTACCGGCAGGCTGTCGAGTCCCACCTCGGGCACACTGTTTTCCTAGGTCGGCCACCTCTTCGGGTCGCCGACTGTCGATAAGAACCAGAAAATGTTGGCACGGGCGCTGCATGTCTCGCATGGCCAGCATCCGAAAGCGGGTGAAAAAGACGGTACGAAGTCTTTCTTGGCCTGCTCGCGCGGCTCGAGAGACTGCAAGCAACAGGGCATGACCGTTGCTCAGTAGCGCCGCCACGTGGCGGATCATCTCGGCTGCACTGCCCACGGACGAGTCCGCGGCAGCGGACCCGTCCGTAGTGGCGGCTTGCGTCCCGTCACAGTCAGCCGGATTCTGCGAGATGTGCACCAACCGCCATTACGTTGCGGCAACTCTCGTCCTTGAGGCAGTGTTGCAAAATGCTGGGCATACACGGTCCCTATTGGATTCACCCGGGGGCCTGGGTGTCGGGTGCTGTGGTGTGTCCGGGTGTGCGGGTGGGTTCCGTAGTGGGAGCTGGTCGGGCGCCGTAGCTGCCGAGTAGGGTGAGGGAATCGGCCGACGGTGAGCCGGGTTTGGCGGTGAATACCCGCAGCGCCTGGTCGGGGTCATCGGGCAGGGACAGGTTTTCGACGTTCAGTTCCAGGTCTCCGACGACGGGGTGATGGAGTCGAACGGTGCCGGCGGACGCGGCGGCCACGCGGTGTCCGGCCCACCAGTGGCGGAAGTGTTCGCTTTGTACTGCGAGTTCGCCGACGAGCTGGTTGGCTTGGACGTCGTTGGGGTGCCGTCCGATATCGGCGCGCAAGGTTCCGACTGCTTCGGCGGCGATGGTTTTCCAGTCCCGGAAGAGTTCCCGCGCCTGCGGGTCGAGGTGGATCCAGCGGGTGAGGTTCCGTTCGGCCGCGGGCATGGCGGGGAAGTCGGCGAGCAGGAGGAAGGCCAGCCGGTTTCCGGCCAGGACATCGGTGCGGCGGCCCAGGATCAGGGCGGGCACGTTCCCGACGGCGTCCAGGAGCTGGTGAAGCGCGGGGCGTACGGTCTGGGACGGATCGGGGGAGCGCCGGGTGCTGGCGCAGTTTTCCAGGAGGGCGAGCATGTGCGCGTGTTCCCCGGGGTCCAGGTTCAGTGCCCTGCCCACTGAATCGAGCACGGCCCGGGAGGGGTGGATGTTGCGGCCCTGTTCCAGCCTGGTGTAGTAGTCGGTGCTGACGTCGGCCAGCCGGGCGATCTCTTCACGCCGCAGCCCGGGGACCCGCCGGGTTGTGGGGCTGGGCGGCAGCCCGGCCATCTCCGGGGTCATGCGTGACCGCATGGCCTTCAGGAATTTACCGAACTCTGCACTTTGACCCATGTCTCCCATTCTCCATGCCCGAGCCTCCGCGTTCCACGGCCGAAGGTAGGACTGGAAGTCCTAGGAAAAGCAGGCCGTGGCGTACGTGCTGACATGCCGCACGGGGGCGCATAGCGTTGATTGCGCAGCCGGGCATGTAACCCGGTGCCCCGCCGGGCTGATCGGCTCCGCGGGTTCCTGCACCAGAACAATGACGCCCCTGCGGCTGACAGACCCATGCACGTGAGATGACAAGAAGACACCCATGGACTTTTCCCTTGCGATGGCAGCTTTCGCCATCAACGCCGTAAACCACGAGGCCCGCAGCGCCCTGCCGGACGCGCCTGTTATTTCGCTGCCACCATCACGCCGGCCACGCCGAAGCGCCGCGTTCACACGCCGACGGCTCGCTCCGCTGAAGGGATGGCTTGCAAGTTCCCTGCACCGGGCCGCCTGGGCACTTGAGCCTGCACCTGAACCTGACGGGCACGCTGTGACCGGTCGGGGCTATTCGCGCGTGTCCGCCATCAACTGCGCGGCTGACCGGCAATGTAGCACCCGGGCCGGCACCCGGTGACGGGAGAGTCCCCGATCACCGCGAACGCCGTGCAGGCTCAGAAGCCGCTGGTCGGGGGGAACGAAATCCTCGGCTCCTCGCTGTTGGTCCGCGATCATGCATACACGGGACGGGACCGGCCCCACCGTCATGGACGAAGAAATCCGGGGCCACCCGCATCCACACCGCGAGTATCCCAACCCCGGGAATCGGGACAACAAACCGAAGGACATTGAACACATGAGCTATACCCCAGCACAGGACCGCTACGATTCCCTGCCGTACCGCAGGGTCGGGCGCAGCGGACTGAAGCTTCCGGCCGTTTCGCTCGGCCTCTGGCACAACTTCGGCGATGACAGGACCTTCGAAACGCAACGCGCCATCCTTCGCCGGGCGTTCGACCTGGGCGTCACGCACTTCGATCTTGCCAACAACTACGGCCCGCCGGACGGGTCCGCGGAAACGAACTTTGGCCGGCATCTGGCGGACGATTTCAAACCGCACCGGGACGAACTGGTCATCTCTTCCAAAGCCGGCTACCGCATGTGGCCGGGCCCCTACGGGGAGTGGGGGTCCCGGAAATACCTGCTGGCCAGCCTGGACCAGTCCCTTAAACGCATGGGCCTGGATTACGTGGACATCTTTTACAGCCACCGCCCGGACCCGGACACACCCCTCGAGGAAACCATGGGCGCGCTGGACACGGCGGTCCGCTCCGGCAGGGCACTGTACGCCGGAATCTCCTCCTACTCACCCGAAAAAACCCTCGAGGCCGCCGCCATCCTCGCCGAGCTGGGCACACCGCTGCTCATTCACCAGCCCTCGTACTCCATGCTCAACCGGTGGACCGAGTACGGGGACCCCAACCTGTTCCAGATCCTGGAACAGGTCGGCGCCGGTGCCATCGCCTTCTCACCCCTGGCCCAGGGACTGCTGACCGCCCGCTACCTGGACGGTGTCCCGGAAGACTCCCGGGCAGCGGCGGGCAAGTCCCTGGCGAACAGCCACCTCTCCCGGGAAAACCTGGCACGAATCCGCGGGCTGAACGAGATCGCAGCCGGGCGCGGGCAGACCCTGGCCCAGATGGCCATCGCCTGGACACTGCGCCCGCAGAACAAGGGGATACCCGTCACGTCAGCACTGATCGGGGCCAGCAGCGTCCGCCAACTCGAAGACAACCTCTCGGCAGTCTCAGGCCCGGAGTTCACCACCGATGAGCTCGACAAAATCGATGAATTCGCGGTCGAATCGGACATCAACCTCTGGGCCGGAGCGCTCCAAGCCTAGACTCACGCACGCGCCCAGAGCATGAAGCCACCACAACCGCGCGTCAACAACCCCGACGCATCAACGCCGGGACGCCGTGCAGTCCCGGTCGCCCTGAATCCCCTCGCGCCCGGTTACCTCCGACACCTCACCGAAGAAAGAGCAGATGATGTCCCAGACACAGGCAACAACGATCCCCACAGTCACCCTGAACAACGGCGTGAAGATCCCGCAGCTCGGCTTCGGCGTCTTCCAGGTCCCTGAAGAGGACACCCAGCGCATCGTTGAAGACGCCCTGGAAACCGGCTACCGCCACATCGACACAGCGGCCGCCTACCGGAACGAAACCGGCGTGGGCGCCGCGATCGCCGCATCAGGGATCGCCCGAGAGGAAATCTTCATCACGACCAAGCTCCGCAACGGCGAGCAGGGGCTGGTCTACGAAGCCTTCCAAAACAGCCGAAACGCATTGGGCTTGGACTATGTGGACCTGTACCTGATCCACTGGCCGGTACCGTCCCAAGGGCTCTTCACCACGGCCTGGAAAGCCATAGAAAACCTGTACGCCGACGGACTGGCACATGCCATCGGAGTGTCCAACTTCCTCGAACCCCACCTGGACACCCTCCGCGCGGCGTCAGACATCACCCCGGCCGTCAACCAGATCGAAATCCACCCCACCTTCCAACAGCGCGACCTCGTCGACACGAGCCGCTCCCGGGGTATCGCCGTCGAGGCATACAGCCCCCTGGGCCAAGGCGCGGACCTGGACGCCGGCGCCGTGAAGTACCTTGCCGCCAAGCACGACGTCACGCCCGCCCAGATCGTGCTCGCGTGGCACCTTCACACCGGAAACATCGCCATCCCCAAAACCTCATCGCCCAAGCGCATGCAGGAAAACTTCGATGCCGCCGCGATCACCCTGACCGCGGCCGAACTGATCTCCATCAACGCACTGGACGAGGGCAACCGGATCGGCGCGGACCCCGCCACAGCCGCCTTCACACAGTTCTAAGAGCCGGCGGCGGTGCCAGGGCCTTTACCCCCACAGGTTCTGGGCCCATCGCGCCAGTAGCGGCGAGGCTGCGCGTCGACCCTTGGGAGGGTTCGCGTGGCCGGAGCCTCTCGAGACACGTCCGGGACGTGGCGGCCACGTGCCTCCTTGAGGGATAGGACTGCCGATGAGCCATCGGCAGGTTCGCAGTTGCTGTGGGTAGGGGAGTCGGGATTCCGGCTTCCGGTCCGGGGGACCATACTGGGGTGGTGAGGATCGACGCCGGATCGGGGGCTCAGGGGAGGCGGCGGCCCGGGGCAGGCACGAGCCCTTACCCGCCGATCGCGGACTATGGGTTTTTGTCCGACTGTGAGGCCAACTGCTTGATCGCATCGAGCGGGCAGGTGGAGTGGATGTGCGTGCCGCGTCACGACTCACCGAGTGTGTTCTCCACGTTGCTTGACCGCGCCGCGGGTGGTTTCAAGGTGGCGCCGTACGGTGTCCGGGAGCCCGCCGCGCGCCGCTATCTGCCGGGCAGCCTGATCCTGGAGACCACGTGGCAGACCAGGACGGGCTGGATGATCGTGAGGGATGCCCTGGTGATGGGTCCGTGGCACCACACCGAAGAGAGGGCCGGCCGCTACCGCCGCCCGCCGATGAACTACGAGGCTGAGCATTGCCTGCTGCGCACCGTCCGGTGCGTCAACGGTGCAGTCGAGCTGTCCGTGCTGTGCGAGCCGGTCTTCGGCTACGGCCGGCGCCGGGCACGGTGGGAGTTCTCCAGCCCCGGATACGGGGAGGTCGTGACCGTCAGCGGCGATGAGGGGGATCCGGTGCTGCGTCTGAGCACTGACCGCCGGCTGGGCATCGAGGACTCCATAGCGGTCATCCGGAGCCGGATGACCGAGGGCGAGCAGGCCTTTTTCGCGCTCTCCTGGGGGTCGCTGCCCCCGCCGCGGACGTGGGAGGAAGCCACGGCCAAGCAATGGCAGACCACCGAGTTCTGGCGGCAATGGATCACCGGGGGCGAGTTCCCCGACCACCCGTGGCGTGAGGAACTGCAGCGCAGCGCGCTGACGTTGAAAGGCCTCACCTACGCGCCGACCGGAGCTCTGATCGCGGCGCCCACCACGTCGCTGCCCGAGGCGCCCGGGGGAGAACGGAACTGGGACTACCGGTATACGTGGGTGCGTGATTCCACGTTCGCGCTATGGGCCCTCTACACCCTCGGCCTGGACCGGGAAGCCGACGACTTTTTCGCCTTCATCCGCGACGTCGCCGCCGAGGACGACCTGCAGATCATGTACGGCATCGACGGCGCAAGGGACCTTCCCGAGGTCATTCTCGAGGGGCTCGACGGCTACGACGGCGCCCGCCCCGTCCGGATCGGCAACGCTGCCGCACACCAGCGGCAGCTCGACGTCTGGGGCGCCATGCTGGACTCCGTCTACCTCCACGCCAAATCCCGTGACCAGCTCCCCGAGCCGCTCTGGCCCGTCCTGCTCCGCCAGGTCGAGCAGGCCGCCGACCACTGGCGGGACCCCGACCACGGCATCTGGGAGGTCCGCGGTGAACCGCAGCACTTCACCGCCTCAAAGCTCATGTGCTGGGTCGCCCTGGACCGGGGTGCCCGGCTGGCGCGCCTGCACGGTCAGGCTGATTACGCCCGGAAGTGGGACACTATCGCCCAGGAGATCCATGAGGACATCTGCCGCAATGGTGTCGACGACCGCGGTGTGTTCGTCCAGTCCTACGGCACGACGAACCTCGATGCCTCGCTGCTCCTTGTCCCCCTCATCCGGTTCCTGCCCGCCAACGATCCGCGCGTGCGCGCCACCGTCCTGGCCATCGCCGATGAACTCACCCGGGACGGGCTCGTCCTGCGCTACCGCCCCGAGCAGACCGACGACGGACTCACCGGCGAGGAGGGGACCTTCACGACCTGCTCGTTCTGGCTCGTCTCAGCCCTCGTGGAGATCGGAGAAGTGGTTCGCGCCAAGGCACTGTGCGAACATCTGCTGTCCCTCGCCAGTCCCCTGGGCCTCTACGCTGAGGAACTTGATCCGGTGAGCGGCCGTCACCTCGGAAACTTCCCACAGGCCTTCACCCACCTGGCCCTCATCAACGCGCTCGTGCACCTCATCCGCGCCGAAGAAACCTACCGCGCGGCGCAGTTCGCCCCGGCACACCGCAACACCTGACAGCAGCGGCACTCCAAGGCATTCCAGAGGGCTCCCGGTGGACAGGCCGATATCGACGCCCGCGCCTGGTCGCAAGCTTCATGTCAGTGCGTCCCCCATAGAGATGACTGTCTGGATCTCCCGTTGGCACCACCAGGCCCCCGATCCACTAGGGCAGCCTTGTCTTTGACACACCGCACAGAACCGCCACAGCCTGGCCAAGGATGCCGCACACGAATGCCCCTAAGACTGTGTCAATGGTTGCAGGAGCCGCTACTTTACCGGCGATGGCTGATGATGGTGCCAACTCCTCAAGCCCGGCTCCTTCAGACGGCTACGCAGCGGCATCGGGAACAGGCAAGGAGCCCTGGGACAGCACCAAGCGAACGGTAAGACAAAGGAAATCCTGACCGGTGATACCTCAGCCAGGTAGAGGCCGCTGATGAGGCAGCCCAGCCTGATGCAACACGCACAAGGGAGGTGAAGGGACGCCGTCCGGCAGCGGGCGGCGCTTTGTCGATGGATCAGCAAGGCTCGCCCCTTGCCGGACCCTCAGCCGAACGTGCAGTCGACGATGACTTTTCCAAGGGCGGTCTCGAGCACGGCGAGTTCCTGGTCGTCGAGTCGCTCGACGAACAGTTTGGACACGCCTCGAAGATGGACCGGCACCGTTTCCGCCAGACGCGCGACACCGGCGTCGGTCAGCGCGACAACTACGCCGCGTCCGTCCCCGGCGACGTTCGCCCGGCGTACCAGGCCCTCCTCAACCAACCTCGCGACGCGGCGCGTCAGTCCCGAGCGCGAGATGAGCGTGCGGGCAGCGAGGTCAGTCATCCGCAACTCGCCGCCCGCCCCTGCCAGCTGAGCCAGGACGTCGAAGTCGGCCAGGCGCAGGCCGGTGTCTTCCCGCAGATCCGTGTCGAGTTGGCGCATGAGCGTGGCGTGGGCGTGCAATAACGCGCGCCATGCATTCTCGCCGCGCTGCCCGGGAAGCGACTCCTCGACAAGCCGGCCGAAGAGAGCGGCCACGGCAATCGGTGGGGAATTTTCGTCCACGTCCACCAGTTAACTCCACAGGTATTTGCAATCGCAAGTACATTGGCGGTGAGGAGGACCGTCTCATGAGTGAAGTACAGTCCAAGAAGACCCTGAGCCGTGAATTCTCGACCCCGGCCGAGGAGGACCGCCTGGCGCGAACCGCGGCCGCGCTGGAAGCGAACGGCATCACCGTCCTTCGCGCCTTGAACAGCGCAGAATCCAAACGCATGGTCCTGGATCTCATCCCGGCGGGGTCGCAAGTGCATCAAGGCGCATCGGCCTCGCTTGAGGCTGCGGGCATTACCGAGGAGATAGAGACGTCCGGCCGGTACAAGCCGCTCCGACCCCGGCTCCACAGCATGGACCGCGCGACGCAAGGCACCGAAATCCGCCGCCTGAGCGCGTCGCCGGACGTCATGCTCGGCAGCGTCCACGCCATCACCGAGACCGGGTCGCTGGTTGTCGCCTCCGCCAGCGGCAGCCAAATCGGACCTTACGCATCGGGCGCCGGGAAGGTCATTCTCCTGGTTGGGACGCAGAAAATCGTTCGCGGCCTGGAGGACGCGCTGCGCCGCGTCGATGAGTACGCCTTCCCGCTGGAGGACGCGCGGGCCCAAGCTGCATACGGTGTGCACAGCGGCGTGAACAAAGTTCTCGTCATCAATCGTGAGTGGGTCCCCGGCCGCATCACCGTCGTCCTCTGCGAAGAGGCGCTGGGGTTCTAGCCGTGTCCGGACGGACGCCGGGCTGACCGGACCCTTTGGCGGCCGGATCCTTCTTGGCATCCGGGCACCCGGGCGTCGGGGTTGTCGGTAACCGTCAGGGGAGGGACTGAGGTGCGACCGCCCCCTTGGTCCATGACGCGTCGGTGCCCGCCGCTGACCCCGGCCGACGGAGTGATTCGATTGAGTTTCTCGACGGGTACCGGCCGCGGTGGTACTCCCGGCGCAACGCCACAGGCAGGGAACGGTCCGGGGCCACCTCTTCGCCGGTAACCGGTACCGTTCCCCGCCAGGCCCTGGGTATCACCGGCCAGCGGCGGTTCATTAGATGGCCGCGACAACCGGGTCATGTGGCGCACGTCCTTGCGTTCCTGGGCTCCCCGGCGATGCGTCACCGGAGTAGCCTTCCTGCATGAGCCCGACCCATCGGCTCGCGCGCATGTCGGGGCGCGATCCGACCGAGCAACACCGGACCGCGACCCCGCTCGAGCTGTTCTTCGACCTCACCTTCGTCGTGGGCTTCAGCGCGGTCTCGACGCAGACGGCGCTGCTCTTGGAGCAAGGACACTGGTCGGCCGCGGTCACGGGGTTCGGCCTCGGGGTCTTCGCGATCAGCTGGGCGTGGGTGAACTACGCCTGGCTGGCCTCCGCCTACGACAACGACGACGTGTTCTTTCGCATCGCGACACTGATCGAGATGATCGGAGTGCTCGTGATCGCCCTCGGGATGCCGCCCTTCTTCCACTCCATCGACGAGGGCCGTCATGTCGACAACGCCATCATGGTGAGCGGGTACGTGATCATGCGTGTCGCCGCGGTCACGCTCTGGCTGCGCGCGGCGCGGCATGATCCCAGGCATCGAAGGGCCTGCCTGGCTTACGCGGCCACCGTCTCGGTGGCGCAGGTCGGATGGGTATTACTCATCGTCGCCTCGCTCCCGATTGGGCCCACGTCGTGGATCATCGCCGCTCTCACCGGGGTCGAGCTGGCAGGCCCGCTCCTGGCCGAGGGCAAAGACGGCGGCACCCCTTGGCATCCGCACCACCTCGCCGAGCGGTATTCTCTGCTCGTGATCATCACCCTCGGCGAGGTGATCCTGGGCACTGTCTTCGCGATCTCGGCTGTGGTCGAACGGTCGGGCTGGTCGGGCGAGGTTGTGCTCGTCGCGTCCGGCGGTACTGCCCTCGCCTTCTTGATGTGGTGGCTGTACTTCACCCTCCCGGCCGGCCGGGTGCTGGGATATCACCGCCGGCGTGCGTTCGGATGGAGCTACGGGCACATCGTGGTGTTCGGCGCGGTCGTTGGCACCGGCGCCGGCCTCCATGCCGCGGCGGTATACATCTCCGGTGAGAGCCACATCGGAGCCACTGAAACGGTGCTCACTGTGGCCCTCCCGGTGTTTCTCTTTGAACTGACCCTCGTAACGATTTACTCGCTCCTTCTGCGTACTGCCGATCGCTACCACATCTGGATATTCGGTGCTGCCGCGATCGTCCTTGCATCCGCCGTGGCCGCGGTGGGTCTGGGTGCGAGCGTTGGCGCCGCGCTGCTCCTCGTCGCCGCCTCGCCCGCGCTCATCGTCGTCGCGTACGAGACGACAGGCTACCGACATGAGGAACAGGCCCTGAAACAGGCCGGGGCCTGACCCTTCCGGGGGGTGGATGGTCGCCGGACCACCTCGACTCCAACGGCGTTTTCCTGCCATTACCCCATAATCAGGGCCACGTCCGGCGATCCGGCAATCGGTGGCTGACGCCTGCCTGGCCACTCACCGGTGCCTCATCCTCCTTGCAGGATCGTTCCTTGACGCACTCGGACGGAGCCTCATTATCCGCGGGACCGCATCGCCGTGACCCAGTGCTGTGACTGCACTTTTCGCGCCCGGAGTCCGCGCAGCGGCTGTGCGCATTGACAAGCCTCGGCGGCGCTGTACGTGGCCGGGCCCGCCCGGGCCGTTGCACGCCCTGATTGCGCAGGGCACGCGCGAGTAGGAGCCCGGGGGTCCGGGTGTACATGATCAGTTGGAGCACTTGCCTCGTGCCAGTGACGCCACGGAAGGGATGCATTCAGAGGAGTGGGAGAATTGTTGAGGTGGGGATCCCTCCTGCGGGGGCAGTGCTGAAGATCCCATCGGGTGGACCCCGGATAGCGGAGGAGCCTGCAATGGACCAGATGGATGCTGTTGGCACGGACAACGGTTGGCCTCGGCTCCGCGTGAGTGACTGGGTTGAAACCCGGGATACGGTGCACATGTGGACGCAGATCGTGGGCAAGATCCGGATGGCCCATGCGCCGATGCTCAATCACTGGTGGCAGGTGACGCTGTACGTCACGCCACGCGGGCTGACGACCTCGAGAATCCCGTATGGCAGCAGGGCCTTCGACGTCGAATTCGACTTCTGCGACCACCGGTTACGCGTTCGCACCAGCGAGGGGGCTGCCGCGAGCGTGGCACTCGAAGCAAAGTCTGTTGCCGAATTCCATGCAGAGGTGTTCCAGGCCTTGAGGGGGCTCGGCATTGTGGCCTCCATCCGTGCGGTTCCGAACGAGGTGGATCCGGCCATACCCTTTGCCTCCGACGACCGGCACGCCTCCTACGACCCCGGTGCTGTCCGGCTGTTCTGGCAGCAGTTGGTTCAGGCGGACCGGGCCTTGAACGAATTCAGGTCCTATTTCAGCGGCAAGGCCAGTCCCGTGCACTTCTTCTGGGGATCGATGGATCTGGCCTACGCGAGGTTTTCCGGGCGCGCGACCGCGTTTCAGCCGGGCGGGGCCCCCAACTGCCCCGACTGGGTCATGGCCGAGGCATACTCGCACGAACTGAGCAGTTCCGGGTTTTGGCCGGGCGGAGGTGATGAAGGGGCTTTTTACGCCTATGCCTTCCCCGAGCCGGCAGGTTACGCCGACTATGTCAGCGAGTCCGACGGGGCCTTCTACAGCAAGGACGAGAAGCTGTACCTGCTTCCGTATGAACATGTCCGCTCCGCCATGGACCCCGACGGGACGCTGTCGCGGTTCCTCCACTCCACCTACGAGGCGGCCGCGGAGACAGCACACTGGGACCGGGCCGCACTCGAAACCGATCCGGACCGCTGGCGGCAGAAACGTCACCGCCTGCAGCCACCGCAACAGGCGCCCGTCGACACCCCGCCCTGACCTCCGTGCTCTCCGGCGGCAACCCCGAGCCCTGCCGAACCAACTTTCCTTCGACCCGGCATGGGCCAACTCCGTAAAATAGTGCGTGGGCGACGGGCACACGAATCCGGAAGAGGAGCCATGTGAACGCTGTACAGGGCATCAATGTCTCCGTCCCGCCCAGCGGCACCGGTTGTGTTGAATGTGAATCCGGGGGCGGGTGGTGGCTGCATCTTCGCCGGTGCGCCCAGTGCGGCCACATCGGCTGTTGCGACAACTCCCCGGCCCAACACGCTTCCGCTCACGCCCGGTCTACCGGCCACCCCGTCATTCGCACCTTCGAACCGGGAGAAGCCTGGTTCTACGACTATCCCAGCTCCACGTTTTTCGACGGACCGGAGCTCGCACCGCCGACCCACCACCCGCTCGACCAGAGCGTCCCGGGACCGGCCTCCCGTGTGCCCCAGAACTGGCGCCAGCAACTGCCCTGACAAATACCGGCCCGACCCGGTAAACCGTGGATCAAAGGCAAACCCGGCCACGCCTCAAAATGTGGCACCACTGCGCGGACAGCGGCTTGCGTGAGGCCGAACTCTTACCCGCGATGCGCGGCCGCCTCCTTGATCACGACGATTTCCGCCTCCGGTGCCTGGTGCCAAACATGCGGGGCAGAACTCACGGCGGCAACCACCGCATGGAACCACCCAAAATCTGAAAAGCTCATCGACCTCGCCAAAGCCCGAACACAGCCTCGATAAGGAAGGGTCGTGAGACGGCAGGGGCGTTGGACGATCATGGATCTCGCCGCGTCCTCCCAGCCGCCCATCATGCCAGGCTGGGACGGGTTCGACGTGCCCGGCTATGTTCAACGCACCTTTGACGTGGCCGTTCTCGTGGATAACGACGTCGGGCGGTATCTTGGCCGTCACGTTGCCCCCCGCTCTGCGGATGTGCTTTGACGGGTGCGAGCCGATATCCCACACCGCGCACCGTCTCTACCCAGCGCGGGCACTGCGGATTATCGCGTAACTTGCGGCGAAGATTAGCGATATGGGCCTCTACTGCCCGTTCATCGACTTGGCTGATGTACATGCGGTCCCAGCTGTACTCACTGTGGAGTACCCGAACGAGACGCGCCCTGGAGCAGACCATTCCTGCCACACGTAACAGCTCGTGAAGGAGATTGAACTCGCTTCGTGTCAGACTTACGGCGGACCCTCGAACCACGACCGTCCGGGTCTTGTGATTAAGTTCCAACCCGTTGTGCCGGATGACAAATTCCTCGCCTACTTCCCCGGGGGACGAAGGCATGGGATCAGGCACGGGCAGGGCCATACTGAAGGATGCGTTACGAGGTCGGCGCATCACCGCCATAAGCCGTGCCCGCAACTCACGCGGGCGGAACGGCTTCGTGATGTAATCATCTGCCCCACCGTGAAATGCCGTCAAGGCATCGCCCTCTTCATGCCTGCCCGTCAGCATGACAACGTAGGCGTCGCTGAAATTGCGAATTCGCCTAAGGACCTCGAAGCCGTCAATATCCGGCAAGCCAACGTCCACCGTGACGACGCTGGCATCTTCACGTCGGACGAGTTCAACGCCCTCCCTTCCATGAGCCGCTGAACAGACTTCAAATCCTGACTGCAGGAGCACGGCCTCCAAGAGATTGCGCATGTCGGCGTCGTCCTCGATTATCACCGCCAGGCCAAGGTCGCTCATAGAGGTCGCCAGGTCTGATGCTGCCCTCGAGTAGCGCGAATGAGGTATTCGTTGCCCGGGCAATTAGGCGTGTTTGTGCAGTTCAATGTGGGGTTACCTCCGGAACGGCCTCGGTAGGGACTTCAGCAAGCTTGTGTTGCCCGGCCGTTCTCCAGACAGCCGGCGGGCGCCCTGGCTCGATCATGGATGTGATGTCCGGATCCTCCTGAATGCGAGCGGCTTCTTGAATTACTCCAGGGTCGTTTTGTCCTACGCCTTCCTCCAAGGACAGAAAACCGCCCACGACCCCCTGGTGCCGAGGCGGCGCGCCTGGTCGTTGAAGATCCCACCCCGCCGATATGGGGGAGATGGCGGGGTGGAACCGGGAACGTTGAAAAGTCTAGGGCTCTTCACGACGCGAAGAAGCGTTAGCAACTTCGATGGGTGCAGACCTTCGCAGTCAAAGCATCATTCCATGCAAGGCGCGTGGACCCCAGAGCCAGCGGGATGGAACGCTTTGTGGCCAGAGTCGCAGTACTTGGGGTGATCCCTTCGGCATCGCCATTAGAGGCGCCCCGCAGCGAGACCCGCCGAAGAGGGTCCGAACCGGGGTGCCCGGGCAAGCGATCACCACCCGGTCCTTGGCTGTAGCTCGTGAATAGAACAGCGCAAAGATCGACGGTCGTCGGTAAGAACAAGCTGATCCCATTGACGGCGGAGTATGGCGGGATGGCAACTCGGTGCAGAACCTGAAGCCCAGGGACCGGGTGAAGGTTCCGTTCAACATCTATTGCGGCTCGTGCTATTTCTGCTCGCCGGGGTTGTATTCCAACTGCCATTACCTGGGCGCGGAGGTAGCGATCGACGCCGTGGGGGCAGAAGCGGACGGCAACCTCATCCAGCACGTCATGTCCTCGCAGCTGAAGCTGCAGGGTGGGTCCCCGTGGCGCTTAACTGGGCCATCGACTCCGTCGGCAAGGGCGGAACCGTGTCCGTGATGGGGGCCTACGGCCCGATGTTCAGTGCCGTGAACTTCGGCGACGCCAAGAACAACGGCCTGACGCTGCGGATGAACCAGTGCCCGGTCAAGCGCCAATGGCCGCGGCTCTTCGAGTACGTCCGCAACGGCTACCTAAAACCCGGCGACGTTGTCACGCACCGCATCCCCCTGGGAACGGTCCGTTGAGCACAAAATCCTGACCCTAGTCTTCGGTACCTCCACTCCGCCCGCCGGCCTTTCCGGAATGATGCGGAAGTTCGCCTACCGGCACGGCATCCAGTCCAGGAAACGCGCGGACCCCGCCCACCAGTGGATCTCCCCGGCCATAGCTGCGGGCCCTGGATCCTCGCCGGCGCGGGCCTGTACGCCGTCGCCAGAACCCTGGCTCGCCCCCGCAAACTCCTTGATCCTGTCTTGCCCGCTACTGTGGCCGCAGGCCTCCGCGACTGCAGTGGTCTTCTTCGTCGAATTCCGTCGCCAGCGCAGGAGTGGCCGTTACACTTCGTAAGTGGACTTAGCATTTGAACTGACCCCTGACCTGGCCATCGCCTTCGTGACCCTGTTCGTTCTCGAGATTGTCCTGGGCGTGGACAACGTCATATTCATCTCGATCCTGGCCAGCAAGCTGCCCGTGGAGCAACAGGCCAAGGCCCGCAACCTCGGTCTGACCCTGGGGATGCTGATGCGGATAGTGCTGCTGTTCGCGGCATCCTGGATCATCACGCTCACCAGCGACCTGTTCGAGCTCTTCGGCCAGGGCTATTCAGGCAGGGACCTGATCCTGATTTTCGGCGGCCTGTTCCTGGTCTACAAAGCAGTCACCGAGATCCACGAAAAACTCGAAGGGCGCGAGTCACACGGCCCGGGCCGGGTAACCAGCGTGACGTTCGGTGCCGTGCTGACCCAAATCATCCTGCTGGATATGGTGTTTTCCTTCGATTCGGTGATCACCGCCGTCGGCATGGTCGATAACCTCCTGGTCATAGTCACCGCGGTCCTGCTGTCCTTCAGCGTCATGCTGTTCTCGTCGAAGTTCATCTTCGCCTTCGTCAACCGGCACCCTACGGTGAAAATGCTGGCCCTGGCCTTCCTGGTGCTGATCGGATCCTTCCTCATCGCCGACGGCTTCGAGGTCAAGATCGACAAGGCCCTGATCTACGGCCCAATGGCCTTCGCCATCATCGTCGAAGCCCTGAATCTGACCTACAAACGACGCCAGGAAAAACTCGCTGGGGAAACCATCGAACCGGTTCATCTCCGCCACGCCTACTCCAAAGCCGATGACCACGACGCCATCGCCGCCGCCACGTCAACCGGACCCGAAGCCGGGGCGGTCTGCCTCTCCCGCAAACCCGTCACCGGCCGGACCGTCGACGGCGACGGCCACCAGGAACCCGCCGGCCTCGGATAAGCCGAACCCGGAGATACCATCTTCCAGCCGCCAGAGCTATACGGGGCATCGGGAGCTGGGAGGTGAGCTGCCGGCAGGGGGCACATCACTCCCATGTCTGAACCGCCCCTCAGACCAGGGGGTTGTCAAGGAAGACGGGGACGCGTTTCGCGTAGCCCGCGGGTCATTTGGCGAGCAAGACACACTGCCTGGAACCCGCATCGCTACGGAAACGGCCTCAGCTTTCGCGCCGAGCACCATTCCTGCAGGGTCAGACCCACAGCAAGGGACCGCTCGTAGCCGGACGCTTTGAGTCTCGTGAGCAGGGGCGAAAGTGTTGCTGGTCCGAGCACTCGGGGACTGGCTGAATTCTTTGACCGAACCGGAGCCTTCTCAGAGGACCAGCAGAGCCAGGAACCGCGGTGGGTCAGATCAAGGTCCTTGAGAACTGGCCGGTAGGCGGTGATGGCGTGCGGGAAACGACAGCTAAAGCGACGCAAGGCTGTCGCTCAGGCGGAAAGGTTCTTCAGTCTGGGAAAGGGTCGAAAGCCGCGCGCGGCTTTCGTTAGGGGGCGAATTGTTTGGAGGCGAACTGTCTGATAGCTTTTCTGTGGCCCTCTCGGCAGGTATGCCCCCCAAATGCCTGCCGGGAGGAACTACCGAATAGAAAGTCCCCGGGGAAGTAAAGGGGACAGGCTGTCCGTGCAGATTGAAGCTGGGTTTTCGTTCTTAACAGCGAGAAGGTTCCATGGGATACATCTCTGCCGCCGGCCATGATACTGGCGGGCTGGGTGCGGGTGAACCACCGAGTGGGCAGATCCGGCGTTATGGCGTTCCGGCCGGGTTGACTCCGGAGGAACGATTTGAACACTGGCGCACGTGGTATGGCAGTGCAGTTGATACTCCCATGCGGCTGGAAAAAGTCGAAAACTCAGTGCATCGCAATTTTAATCCAACCGCTTCAAGCCTGGGTGGTTCTGGTTTCAGCATTGTCGAGCTCGTGAACGAGCCAGTGGCTGGCTACTGGAACCGGGATTCATGTTCCGGGGACATCAGGCTTGTCCATTTCAAAACCTCATCGGCCGAATTCAACTTCTCAGGACGCTCAGAAGTGATCTCTCCTGGCACGGTGAGATTTCTGGATCTTTCCTCCGGCGGGGGCTTCAGTGCGCATGCCGGGTTGGGCACGGTGCAGATCAACATCGACTGTAGCCTGCTTGGCCTGGACGAAAAGTCGGTGAAACGACTGCAGGGAATGGCCGATATCCGGGAAAACCCGCTGGTCCGGGGATTGCTTCTTCCCTGGTTGTCGGACTGGCAGCGGACGGGTATCGAGCGGGAGGTGCACCGGCTCGAGCCGGTCGTCCGATCCATGATGGCGGCCCTGACCAGTTCCCTGCTGGAGGCCCCCGGCGCGGCCGGCGACCTTAAACCGGCGCGTCTCGCGGCGGTCAAGAAGTTCATGCACAGGAACTACAGAAACCAAGACCTTGATGTGGACGCGGTGGTGGCTTACTCGTTCCTTTCCCGCCGCGCCCTCTACTACCTCTTTGACGATGAAGAGCTGCCCGTGAACGGGTACATCCGCGCGCTCAGGACACTGGAGGCACTGGAACTCCTCGCGGACCCCAACTCCAGGAGGCGTTCCCTGGCAGGCATAGCATACGCCAGCGGATTCAAGACCCTGCAGGCCATGCGGCGTGCGGTCAAAGAGTCAACTGGCTCCTCTCTCAGGGACGTGCAGGAGAACCCCGAAGCACTGCGAAGCCGCGCGCATGAGCTCAGGAAACTGATCGGGACTTAGGGCGAGTGCCTGGCATCTTGCCCGGCGGCACTGCCCGCGACTGCTGCGCGAAGTCCCCTGCACGAAACAGTGGGCCCGATAACTGCGCCTGACGTTCCTCATCCGACCAGTCCGGGTCATATCTTGGCCCATCCAGCCTTCGCCACACCCATTAGATACTTGCGAAACGAGTCACGCCCCAGGGGGCAGGCACAGATGACCCGCTGGTTTGGCCAATGCTTTGCACGAGAGGCCTCATTGAGGCTCAAAGATTGCACGAACTGAAAGCTGTCGCCAGTTGCTCCCGGCGTCACCAGCCGTAGGCTTTTAGAGAGCCGCCGATGGTGGAAGCCGGAACGGGAACCACAGTATTTCCCTCTCATCGGGGTCAATCTGTCGTTGCGCTGAATTTGGGCATGCGCCCGGCGACTATTAAGCCGCGGTTCCATAAGGGATCGCATTGAGGCGGACATCAAGGCGGCGAGTCCCCAGCACGAGAGAGAGCGGAACGGCAGAATGATCACGGCCACGGAGACCGGGCATGTCTATCAAGTCACGGGGGACAAGCCGCGGTTGATCGACGAGGACCTGGGAAAGGCTGTCGAGTTACTCCAACGGCGAGCCATAGCAGAGGGCAGGCATGGCATCCTCGTAACGCGGCATTCCGCTGGGTCCTTCAGCGTGGCCATGAGCGCCGGTGTGCCCTACGGAGTGACGCGGGAATCGTGCGAGATGGGGACCCCTCGCCCATGACTGGAAGCCAATATCCTGAATCAATGACAGCTGCATTTGAGTTCATTCCGGAGGGAAGCCATGTGGATCTGTTCAGCCACGGCCACCAAATTGGGAGTGGCGTCATTGATGAGTGGATGCCCGATGGTTCATCGTTCTGGATCTGGCTCGACAATGGAGCGGGCAGGCGCCTTGTACATGAGAGTGACGTCGTAAATATCGTCGCCTCGGCCCCGAGTCGCGACAGCTGGTCTGGGCGTGCGTGACAACCGAGCTGCGGGGGCGGAATTTTTCGCCGGCTGCCACCACAAGAGAAGGGATCGGACGCTATCCTGGCCCCGCCTAACGCGCACTGGCCGGCCCATCCCGAAGGAGGCGCAGGTGCTCGTGGATCATTGCCACTGCCGTTGAGCCTTCACCGGCGGCAGCCGTTACGCGTTTCACCGATCCATGCCGAACATCACCGGCCGCGAAAATGCCGGGGACGCTGGTTTCCAAGGGCAGCCGGCTGCGGCCCAGATGGCTGAACTCAGGAGGAAGCTCCTCGAGATCAGCCCCGGTGAGAACAAAGCCGTGGTCATCCAGGGCGAGCGTACCCTGCAGCCATTCTGTGTGGGGCTTGGCGCCGATGAAAATGAAGAGGTACCGGGAGTCGAAGGTGCGTTGTTCACTCGTGGCTGCCAGATCGACGACGATCCGTTCAAGGGCGTCTGAGCCGTCTACACCCACGATGTTGGCCCCCAGCAGCACCTCTATGCCCGGGTGCTCTTCAATCCGTTCCGCGAGGTACCTCGACATGTCCGCGCGGAGGTCTGCCCCGCGCACCACCAGCCGCACCGGTGCTCCCGTTCCGGCCAGGAAAAGCGCGGCCTGCGCCGCGGAGTTTCCACCCCCGACGACGGCCACGGGCTGCAGTCCGCAGAGCCTGGCCTCATGGACAGTGGCGGCGTAAAAGACACTGATCCCCTCGAATTCCTCCAGCCGGGGTACTGGCAATCGGCGGTAACGCACTCCGGTGGCAAGCAGCGCGGCC
Source organism: Arthrobacter sp. BGA-UO-ETr-C19 (assembly GCF_059568005.1). NCBI lineage: Bacteria > Bacillati > Actinomycetota > Actinomycetes > Micrococcales > Micrococcaceae > Arthrobacter > Arthrobacter sp. BGA-UO-ETr-C19. Next base: position 293,964 of record NZ_JCAQPC010000015.1, on the reverse strand, counting down.
CGTGACACGGCCGGGCCGCTCTCGTTGAACTCGGCGCGGAACTCGCCTTCCCTGAACACGATGGTGCGTGCCCGGCAGGCGACGTTGATCTGGACTCTGAACTTTCGGGCCTGAAGGATCGCTCTTTCAGTGAGTTCCCCGCCGGAGATTCCGGCGGGAAAGCCCAGGAAGTTCTCGATCCGCGGCGATGTGGCGGCCTGCCCACCTATTGCAAGGGCTTCTTTGAGGACGACCGACAACCCGTCGGACGCCGCGTAAACCGCGGCCGCCAGGCCGGCCGGGCCGGCCCCGATCACCATGAGATCGTACGAGCCCGAATGCTCTTTCACCGTCCGCAGGCCCATGGCGAGGGCCAGATCTGTGGTGGACGGGTTTCGGAGGACCTGCGAGGCGTTTAGTACCACGACGGGCAGGTCACCCGCGAGGATCCCGGCCCGGTTCAGGATCGCCTGCGTCTGCTCGTCCTCCTCCAGGTCGACCAGCCGGTGAGGCAGGCGGTTGGCGGCTGCAAATTCCAAGAGGCGAAGCGTGTCACGGCTGAAGCGGGATCCAACGATGCGGATGCCCGCGCCCGCGCTGATCAGCTGGATTCGGCGCTGCAGATATGCCCGCAAGATGGTCTCGCCCACCGCGGCGTCCGTCAGAACCACACGGCGCAGGTCGTCCCCGCGGATCTGGAGCACTTCACCCGCCTCGGCGGTCACAGTGCTGACGAAGGCCGGTTGCCCCTCGACCAGGCCCAATTCCCCGAGGAAGCGTCCGGGACCGTGAACTTCGAGGATCCGCGTGCCGGGGCCCGGTGCAGCAGGCTGTCTGCCACCGGCGGCCCGCAGCCCCTCCACGACCAGTACCGTGCCTTGCAGTATGACGAAGAAGTCAGTGTCGAAGTTTCCCTCGGGTATGAGGATTTCACCGGCTCGAGTAGCCCTCCGGGTGCCGGCACGGCCTAACAATTCGATCTGGGCCTGGCCGAGCCGTGGATAGGCGCCGAAGTCATCCGGCGTCTCGGTCAGCGTCGAGCGTGCGGCAGGTTCCATCAGTTGGCCGCGCCTGCCGGAATCCTAGACGAATGTCTCATGGGGATAGCACCAGCGCCAATCCTCGCCGGGCTCCAGCGAACGAACGATTGGATGCAACTCGGTGGCGTGAGCCCGGGCGTGCCGCATCGGGGAGGAGTCACAACACCCGACATGGCCGCAGGTGAGACACAAACGCAAATGAACCCAGGCAGTGCCCAAAGACAGGCATTCCTCGCAACCCTGCGGTGTGCGCACCCGAACCGGACGAATACGCGCCAGATGCGGATCATGAATTCCAGGAATCATGGTGGCTCCTATGTCGGTCCGGCCCCGTCGGCAGGCTTTTAGCCCATCGAGAGCCTTGTATCGGGGCTTCCGCCCAGCCTGCGCAGTCCGGCTCCGGAAACGATCAGAAGTATTCCGAACAGAATTGCGAAGGACGAGAGCAGACCCAGGAGGCTCAGGATCCCTGGGCCGGGAAAGGTGACCAGGAAGAGGCCGAAAAGAGTGGTGACGATGCCTGTGACCAGCCAGAGCCACCACAGCCCGACGGTCCTTTTGACTTCAAAGGCGAGAGCCATCTGGGAGATACCGAGAATAACCGCCCACACGCCTATTACGAGCGCGAGCGACAGGGCGGTGATGCCCGGCCAGACGAACGCGACGAGACCCGCGAGCACGGAGATGATGCCGCCTACCAGTTGCCAGACGGACCGGCGCCTCTTGCGCGTGACGTAGTGCACGATGTTGGTGACGCCGTCAAAGACAGCGTAGATTCCGAAGAGGATCACCAGTGCGAGTACGGACACGCCGGGCCAAACGACAACTAAAATGCCGAACAGAACGGCCGCAACGCCCCGGATAATCAGCGCAGTTCCTGATCCCTTAAACAATTGTTGTGCCAGTGTGTCAGACATAGCCAGACCTCTGTTTCTGGAAATGGTTCATTCGTAAACTTGCTGGCCCGGGGCCTTCGAACAGGGTCTAGTCCTTTGCAGTGCTCCCCAGCGTGACTTTCGAGGATTTTGTGTCTTGCCCGCGCTGGAACTCGACGTCGGACTGCTGCCCCGGCTCTTTCTTGCGGATTGCGGCCAGGAGGTCGGTCACACTGGCGATCTTCTGCCCGTCGAACTGGGTGATGATGTCTCCTGGTTGCAGCCCCGCTTTGGCTGCCGGTCCTCCCCGGACAACTTCGATGACCAGCGCGCCTGACGTTATGGGCAGGCCAAAGCGGCTTGCGACCTCAGGAGAGATGTCGGTCGGAATAATCCCAAGGACCGCGTGCGCGGCCACCCCGCTCTTCAGTATCTGGTCTGCTACGTCGATCACGGTCGCCGCGGGGGTTACGAACCCGATCGACACGGCGCCCGAACTGGGCGGCAGATACGCTTCTGAGAGCCCGATGATCTCCGAGCTGCTGTTGACCACGGCTCCACCGGAATTGCCCGGGGAGATGGGCGCGTCCGTCTGGATAAGGTCGATAAGCCCCTGCGGCGATCCCTCTGACGGTGGCATATTCCGGTGAAGTGCGGAAACGATGCCCGCCGTGACGGTCTGCTCCAGCCCCAGCGGACTGCCAATAACAACCGCCAGCTGTCCAACTTCGGGAAGCGTCGTCGAGAACTTGGCGGCGGGAAGATTGCCCCGGTCAGCCTTCACCACTGCCACATCGGTCGGGTTGTCAACGCCGACGACGGTGGCCACCGCCTGAGATCCGTCCGCGAAGTGGATCCGGACGCTCTTGAACGGCTTCTTGTCCTGGTCCTCCACCACGTGGGCGTCCGTGACGATGGTGCCGTCGCTGCGGTAGACCACTCCGCTGCCGATGCCGCCTGATGTCTGGATCGTGACCACAGAGGGCTCGACTTCTCTAACGATCCCAGGAACGGCTGAAAGGTCCCCTGTGGAACTGGAACCCCCAACGCTGGCCGACTGGGATGCCGGAGCCGGAGGCGACCCTGTGCACGCTGACGCGAATATGAGTAGCCCCGCGCCGAGAATGGCGGTCCACGCCCTCCTGCGTCCTGGGGTAGGGAGCGAGGCCTTGCCCTCGGCGGCCGCTGGTCTGCTCATACTCATTGGATTCCCGCTGCCTTCTCTGGCTGTCTACGGCGGCATGTATCAGTTCGAGTCTCCTCCGCCGCCATCGCGCCCGCATGGCCCCGGGACGCCTAAAAACCGCCGGGATTTGGGTCCCCCAGGTCAAATCCGAGGCAGCGGGTGCGCGCTTCCGCTTCGCGCTTGATCTGAGCCGTGCAACGGCTCAGAGCGGCCGCGTGGACGCAGGCGCCAGGCACGCGTGGCAACGTGCAGGTTGAGGCGGGTCTCGGGGTCAGCAAGGTCAAAACCCGTGATCTGCCGTATGGACTTCAGCCGGTATCGCAATGTGCTCCGGTGAATGGCAAGGCTGTCGGCCGTGTCGTCGTAGTTGCCGCCGTGATCCAGATACTGCGCCAAGGTGTGCACCAGATCAGATCCCCGGCGGGCATCGTTGCTCTGCAGCGCACCTAGCCACTCCTCGACGTAGCCGGAGAGGTCAGTTTCGCTGCCTGGCATGTCGAGGATGCGGTAGATCCCCAGTTGGTCGTAGCGCGTGAGCCCGTAGGGATCGATGGAATGTACCCGGATGTGCAGCGCACGCAGGGCCTCCGCGTAAGAGCGTGGGAGCTGGGTGACATCGCGGCTCGGACCTCCGATGCCCACGGCTCCGGTGGCGCTGCGTAGAGTCCTTGCCGCAACGGTAAAGAGCTTTGTATCGAGCGGATCTCCCGTAGCCACGGCAAGTGTTATGTCCGAACGCCGTGAAACGAGCGCAGGCGTCTGGAGTTCCCGCAGCGTCCTGCGCAGGGCGACCGTGACCGTATCGTCCGTTCTTGGCGGCTGCCACTGAGCGACGATGACGTGCTGCGGACCCGTGATGTCATATCCCAACGCCTCGGCACGCACGGCTGCGGTCTCTTCATCCATTCCCGACACCAGTTCATACACCAGGTCGCGCCCCAGTTTCAGTTCCAGCTGGGCAATGCTGCGGCGGTGCGACAACTCGACCTGCAAGAGCCGCGTTCCATACTTCAAAGCGAAGACATCGTCGGCCGTGTAGGGCCTGCCGTTCTCGAGCAAGGACATTGCCCCGAGCACGTCCCTGTCCGGCAGAACCAGCGCCACGAGCCCTCGGGGTTCTTGGACCGGCAAGCCGGAGGCCAGCCAGAGCTGCGCCGTCCGCGTCCTGTCGGCCGCGCTGGGCCGGGGGTAGGGACGCCCGGATTTAGTACCGGCCGCGGCGCGGATATTGCCGAACCCGTCCTCAATGCAGACCGGGCGTCCCGTCAGCACTGACAGCACTTCCGCCAAAAGGGACTCCCGGGACGTCAGTTGTCCGAGGGGGGCGGTGAGAGTGCCATCCAGGGCGTTCTGGATCAACGTTCGGGCTTCGAGCTGCAGTACCGTTGCCGTGAGGATACGCAGGCGATCGTCCATGTCACGGGCATTGGAGAGCAGGGTCGTATGCTCGTGCTCGTGTGCTCCTGCAGTTTCCTCAGCCGGGCCGGGGGCAGTTGCTCGGGCCTTTGCGCGTAGCTCGATCATCTGGACCGGACTCGGAGCTGTGCCGGCATACAGGACAAGGCATCCGTTCAGTTCCCCGCTGTCGCCGAAGGTGGAGAGCGCGTATCGCCACCCTGGGCCTTTGGTGGGGAGTGCGGCATCCCTGCCTTGGAGCTGGTGGACATCGTGGTCCTGGGTCGTGGGCGCCCGGTTCGGGCTCGGAAGCAGGTGACCGTCCACCACAACATAGCTAGCCGCTACCTGGCAGAATTCCAGTGCAGAAACAGATTGTACGGCCTCGCTGAGAATCTCCTCGGCCCTTTGTCGATCGAACATTTGCTTGACCTGCAGTCTCTGTACACAGCTGAGGGACTCGTTCGTGGGCAAGATGGGTGGCGGCGGATCCCGAATAATCCCAGCCTCTTTGAGAATACGCCGGTAGACCCTATCCTGATAGGTCAATTCCCTGGAGCATATTTGGACCCCGGAGGGTCATGCCGTCGCTCCCGTCCAAGGGGCAGACTCAACCCTATAAGGCCCCATGACCGCCCTTTGAGCCTCGCGGCCCATCAGGAAAGGGTGTGGAATCATGCGGTGCAATCTCGGGCGGACGTCGCCACAGGACCGGTCGCGCCCTCTAGGACCGGAGTGAGTCATGGCCAAAGCAGTAGGAATTGATCTTGGAACAACCAACTCGGTGATCGCCGTCTGGGAAGGCGGGGAAGCCCGCGTTATACCGAACGCAGAGGGAGCCCGGACCACGCCCTCGGTTGTGGCGTACACGGACAATGGGGAACGGCTTGTGGGGCAACTGGCCCGCCGGCAGGCGATTCTCAACCCCAAGGGAACCATCACGTCGGCCAAGCGGTTTATCGGCCGACACTATGACGAGATCACGGATGAGGCCAAGGCCGTGAGTTTCGACGTCGTAGCGGACGACAACGGCGTGGCACGTTTTCAGGTTCAGGGCAAGAAAGTAGCACCCGAAGAGGTGAGCGCGCTTGTTCTCCGCAAGCTAGTGGACGACGCTGCGAAGCAGCTGGGCGAAAAAGTGACAGAGGCCGTCATCACGGTCCCCGCGTACTTCAACGACGCACAGCGCACCGCGACCAAGGACGCGGGCAGGATTGCCGGGCTGGAAGTCCTGCGTATCATCAACGAACCGACTGCAGCGGCCCTGGCCTACGGCATCGATAAACGTCAGCATGAGACGGTTTTGGTTTTCGACCTTGGGGGCGGAACCTTTGACGTGAGCCTGCTGGACGTGGGGGACGGGGTTGTGGAGGTCCGCTCCACGGCGGGTGACACGCACCTCGGCGGAGACGATTTTGACCGCCGCCTTGTCGATTACCTGGCCGACGACTTCCAGAAGCAGGAGGGCATCGACCTCCGGTCGGACGCCCAGGCGTTGCAACGGCTGTTTGAGGCGGCCGAGAAAGCGAAGGTCGAGCTGAGTTCTGTGACCCAGACTCAGGTCAACCTTCCCTTCATCACTGCCGACGCCACCGGTCCGAAGCATCTGACGACCACCGTTCGGCGCTCCGTTTTTGAAGACATCACCCATGACCTGGTGGAACGCACCATGGATCCGGTCAAGCAGGCGATGACGGACGCCAAGGTTACGGCCAATGACATCGATGAAGTGATTTTGGTCGGCGGCTCGACCCGTATTCCCGCGGTACAGAACCTCGTCCGGCGTCTGACCGGCGGCAAAGATCCCAACATGAGCGTCAATCCGGACGAAGTAGTGGCTATCGGTGCGGCGATCCAGGCCGGCGTGCTTAAAGGGGAGGTCTCGGACGTCCTGCTCCTGGACGTTGTGCCACTTTCCCTGGGTGTCGAGACACGCGGCGGTGTGATGACAAAGATCATCGAGCGCAACACGACCATTCCCGCCAGGCGCAGCGAGGTGTTCTCGACCGCGGACGATAACCAGCCTGCCGTGGACGTGGTGGTCTTGCAGGGGGAGCGGGAACTGGCGGCGGATAACCGGGTGCTGGGCCGGTTCCAGCTGACCGATATCCGGCCGGCGCCCCGGGGAGAACCGCAGATCGAGGTCACGTTCGACGTCGACGCCAACGGCATTCTGAACGTCACTGCCCGCGACAAGGACACGGGCAAGGAACAGGGCATCACCATCAGCGAAGGCTCCAACCTCGACTCCAAGGAAGTCGAGCGCATGATTGCCGAGGCTGAGTCCCACAGAAGCGAGGACCTGCAGAACCGGGAGCGGATCGACACCCTCAACGAACTCGATGCGGTGGCCTACCGCGTTGAGCGGGCCGTGAATGAGCTAGGTGACGCAGTCCCGGTGCACGACAAGGCCCGAGCGGAACTGCTGGTTGGTCAGGCGCGCGACGCCGTCAGCAACCAGGCAGACGTTGGTACCGCGAGGGAACTGATTTCCGAGCTTCAGCAGCTGCAGTCGGCGCTGAGCGCCTCGGCTGCCTCCGCGGCCACCGCAGGGGCGGGTCAGGGATCCTCATCTCAGCCCGCAGCGTCCAACGATGTAGATGAGGATGACATCGTGGATGCAGAATTCGATCGTGGCTAGGAACGGCCATGACCGACCAGGCAGGGCCGACTGGACAGTCCCATCCAGGAGGTGACGAGGCAGAGGCCGCCGCACCCAATGAGAGGGAAACCGACGCGGTGGCACAAGCGGACGCACTGGCCAAAATGGAGGATTTGTGGCGGCGTGCGCTGGCTGATGCCGACAATGTTCGAAAGCGCGCCGCCCGGGACGCCGCACAGCTAAGGGCGCAGGAGCGCGCAGCGGTCTCTTTGGCGTGGCTGCCCGTCCTCGACAATCTGGAACTGGCCTTGGCTCACGCCCCGTCGGCCGGGGACCCGCTTGTTGATGGCGTAGCCGCCATTCGGACCCAGGCCATCGATACCCTGGCCCGCCTGGGCTACCCGCGGATCGACGCCGAGAACGTCCCCTTCGACCCTCGGATTCACGAGGTGGTCAGTGTCTCGGAAACCGACGAGGCTCCCCCCGGGACGGTGCTGACCGTACTGCGTCCGGGCTACGGCGGCACGGACACCACCCTCAGGCCAGCCGCCGTCGTTGTGAGCCGGGCGGTGAACTCTGACCGTGGCTAAGGACCCATATTCCGTTCTCGGCCTCTCCCGGACGGCGGACGCCGACGAGATCCAGCGCGCCTACCGCAAGCTGGCGCGAAAATATCATCCGGACGTCAATCGCGATCCGGACGCCGCTGACCGGTTCAAGGAAATCGGCGAGGCCTACAGCACTCTTTCCGATCCCGAAACGAAAGCACGCTACGACCGTTTCGGCGCTGATTTCCGACAGTACAGCGGTGCCGGTCCGGCCGGAGGCACTCCGCGATGGGGGCCCGGCGGCCCCCGGCCAGGCCCGCGGCCGGGACGGGGCGGATACGGCAACGTCAATGTCAATATGGGTGGCGACGTCGATTGGGAGGACTTGCTCGGGGGCTGGATCCGTCAGCAGGGAGCAGGCCCGGCCCAGGGGGCGGACCACGAAGCCGAGCTTCGGCTGACCCTCGAAGAGGCAATCCGTGGCGGACGGCGCACCGTCCGCCTGGCCCAGCCGGGCGGCGAAACCCGGAATTACGACGTCGACGTGCCCCCCGGTGTGCTGGACGGCCAGCGCATCCGCCTCGCAGGGGAGGGCGCCGCCGGCCGCGACGGGGGTTCGCCGGGGGATCTGTTCCTGACCGTACGCATCCAGCCGGACGCCAGATACCGGCTCAAGGGCCGGGACATTCACTTCGACCTTCCCGTCACGCCGTCGGAAGCAGCACTCGGGGCCAAGATCAAGGTCAACGCGCCTGCGGGACCGGTCACCATCACGGTTCCCGAAGGATCTTCCAGCGGGCGCAGACTACGGCTTCGCGGCCAGGGCATGCCCGACCCGAAAGGACAGCCGGGGAACCTCTACGCCGAGATCCGCGTCATGGTGCCCCCGCGGCTGAGCAATGAGGTGCGCAAGCTATACGAGCAGCTTGCGGTCATGTCCGACTTTCACCCGAGGGAGGGGCTTCTATGAGCCGAGAGTATCCGCTCGCCTATCCATGGCGCCTGAATCTCGAGGCGGTGGCACGCAGCAGCGGCGTCCACCCCGACGTCGTCATGCGGTTCGTCGACCTGGATCTGATCCGGCCGCTGGGCGATGCTTCGGGGGGACCCTGGTTCAGCCCTCGAGCCCCGGAGCTCATAGCCCGCGTCATGAGACTTCATTCGGAGCTGTCGCTGAACTACGCGGCAATCCCGCTGGTACTCGATCTGCTGGTGCGGGTCGACTCGCTTGAACGACGACTGGTTGAAATCACGCAGGTGGAAGGGACAACTTCACGATGAACATGGAGAGTTTGACGCAAAAGTCGCAGGAGGCCTTGGCAGAGGCTCAACGGATCGCCCAACGCAATGGGCACACTGAGACCGACGGCGAACACCTGCTGCTGGCCCTGCTGGAGCAGGAAGATGGCCTTGTTCCGCGCCTGCTGGTGGGCATGCAGGTGGATGTGGATGAGCTGAGGGTTGCTGTCGAAGCCGAGCTGAGGCGCAAGCCAAAGGTCACGGGCCCCGGCGCGGCACCGGGTCAGGTGTATGTGAGCCGCAGGCTGGGCGCACTCCTGGACACCGCCGAACGTGAAGCCAGGCGACTCAAAGACGAGTACGTCTCGGTGGAGCACCTGCTGGTTGCCTTGGCGGAGGAAGGACGGTCCACTGCCGCCGGAAGAGTGCTGGCTGACCACCGGATCACCCGCGAGGCATTCCTGTCGGTACTGACACAAGTGCGGGGAAATCAGCGCGTCACCTCGGCAACACCGGAGCAGACCTACGAAGCACTGGAGAAGTACGGCCGCGATCTGGTGGCGGACGCCCGCACCGGAAAGCTGGACCCGGTCATCGGCCGCGACGCGGAAATCCGGCGGGTCGTCCAGATACTTTCCCGCAAGACCAAAAACAACCCGGTGCTTATCGGGGAGCCCGGAGTCGGCAAGACCGCCATTGTGGAGGGACTGGCCCAACGGATCGTCCGGCAGGATGTGCCGGAAGGGCTGAAGAACAAAACCATCTTCTCGCTCGACATGAGCGCCCTCGTCGCGGGTGCCAAGTACCGCGGCGAGTTCGAGGAGCGGCTGAAGGCGGTACTCGCCGAGGTGCTGGCGGCAGAAGGCAGGATCCTGCTCTTCGTCGACGAGCTGCACACCGTCGTCGGAGCGGGCGCGTCCGAGGGGTCCATGGACGCTGGGAACATGCTCAAGCCAATGCTGGCCCGCGGGGAACTGCACATGATCGGCGCCACCACCCTCGACGAATACCGCAAGCACATTGAGTCGGATGCGGCTTTGGAACGCCGGTTCCAGCCCGTCACAGTTGACGAGCCCGACGTCGAGGACGCCATTTCCATTCTTCGCGGCCTGCGGGAGCGGCTTGAGGTCTTCCACGGCGTCCGGATCCAGGACAGTGCTCTGGTGGCTGCGGCCACCCTTTCCCACCGGTACATCACTGACCGGTTCCTTCCGGACAAGGCCATTGACCTTGTGGATGAGGCGTGCGCCAGGCTGCGGACGGAAATTGATTCGATGCCGGCGGAACTGGATGAGCTCACACGGAAAGTCACACGGCTCGAAATAGAAGAGGCAGCACTCTCCAAGGAGACCGATCCGGCCAGCAAGACCCGGCTCGAGGAGCTGAGGCGTGAATTGGCGGACCTGCGGGCTGAGGCCGACGCGAAGAGGGCCCAATGGGAAGCCGAGCGCCAGGCGATCCACAAACTGCAGGAAATCCGCAGTGAACTGGAGCGGCTGCGGCAGGAGGCCGAGGAAGCCGAGCGGAATTACGACCTCAACCGGGCGGCTGAGCTACGCTACGGCAGACTTGCCGACCTCGAGCGGCGGCTGGCCTCCGAGGAGGACCGGCTGACCGCGAAACAGGGTGAAAAACGCCTGCTCCGCGAGGTGGTGACGGAGGACGAGATCGCCGACATCGTCGCGGCGTGGACAGGCATACCGGTCGCACGGCTGAAGCAGGGCGAACGTGAAAAAGTCCTGCACCTGGATGAAATCCTGCGCGCCCGCGTCGTTGGGCAGGAAGAAGCAATTAGCGCGGTGTCGGACGCCATCATCCGCGCCCGCTCCGGTATCCGGGATCCCCGCCGGCCCATCGGCTCCTTCATCTTCCTCGGCCCGACCGGCGTCGGGAAGACCGAGCTTGCAAAGGCTCTGGCTGCGGCGCTTTTCGACAGCGAGAACGCAATGGTCCGGCTGGACATGAGTGAGTACCAGGAGCGCCACACCGTGAGCCGCCTGCTGGGGGCTCCTCCTGGCTACATCGGCTACGACGAAGGAGGACAGCTCACGGAAGCGGTACGCCGGAAGCCGTACTCGGTGGTGCTGTTCGATGAGGTGGAAAAGGCCCACCCGGACATTTTCAACACCTTGCTACAGGTACTCGACGACGGAAGGATTACGGACTCGCAGGGCCGCACCGTCGATTTCCGCAACACCGTCATCATCATGACTTCCAATATCGGCTCCCAGTATCTTCTGGAGGGTTCGGCCGAAGGCGGGGCGATCACCGAGGAGGCGCGCGGCATGGTGATGGGCGAGCTCCGGGCGCACTTCCGCCCCGAGTTCCTCAACCGCGTGGACGACACGGTCCTGTTCGCACCCCTGGGACTGCCGCAAATCGAGCGCATCGTTGATCTGCAGTTCCAGCAGCTGCGGCAGCGGCTGGCCGAGCAGCAAATAGAGCTGCACCTGACCGAGGAGGCGCGCCTTCTGATAGCCGAACGAGGCTTCGATCCGGTCTACGGAGCCCGCCCCCTGCGCCGCTACATTTCCCATGTGGTGGAAACGCAAGTGGGCCGGGCCCTGCTGCGTGGCAGCATCGCGGAAGGCGGAGTGGTCACGGTGACCGCATCCGGAGGGGAACTAGTGGTTGACTACAGCACGATGGAGCTGGAAGGGGCCGGAACAGCATGAACAAGGCCATCATCAAATGTCCCCATTGCGGCAAATCCAACCGCGTGCCGGCCGTCGCCGACGGCCGGCCACGCTGCGGGAATTGCCACCGGGAGCTTCCCTGGGTTGTTGAGGCAGGCGACGACGACTTCGGCGAGATCGCCGAACGGTCCGGCGTTCCGGTACTGGTGGACTTTTGGGCGGTGTGGTGCGGACCCTGCCGGATGGTCAGCCCTGTGTTGGACGAGTTGGCTCACGAACGCGCGGGACAAATCAAACTTGTAAAGGTCGACGTCGACCACTCACCGAATCTCTCCGCCAGATTCGCCATACAGGCAGTGCCGACGTTGATGATCATCGTCGACGGCAAGATCGTCGCGAGGCAGGCCGGCGCAGCTCCCGCCCCCGCGCTGAGGTCGTGGCTGGAGGGGGCGCTCACGAAGTAGCACAAGAACAGCGGACGACGGCGGGCGGTTCCGGCCAGCGACCCTCACGCTGTCTGCGGGTTAATGCGAAACCGGCCAATTACGTTCCCGGGCCTCGCTCTCAGGAGAACTCTTTCAGCGCGTCTGTGAGAAGTATGCCCGGTGTGCCAAGCCGCAAGTGGACGCCGTTTGAAGCCACCATTTTTCCCGCAATGACGACGTCGGTTACGTCGCTGGCCGTGGCGCTGAATGGAAACTGCAGGGGCTTGGATCCAGCGGTTCGGGTTGAATCGGGACCCACGGCCATCAGGTCGCAGACGGAGCCGACCGCCAGGGCCGATGGAGCGATGGGCGTTGCCATGGATCGGGCGGCACCGCCTGTAGCGGCCTGCAGCAGTTCCTGCGGGGAGAACCTGCCGCGCTGGCCGGAGCCGAGCCGTTCCCCGTGTTCCAACATTCGCATTTCGATCCAGGGGTCGATCACGGCATGCTGGTCCGTGCCTAGCGCGATTGCGGCTCCTGCGTCGGAAAGTGCGCGTGCCGGGCCGATCCCGTCGGCGAGGTCCGCCTCGGTGCTGGGGCACATCACCACCGTTGCAGCGGCGTTGCCCAGCAATGCGATGTCGCCGGGTGTCAGGTGTGTGGAATGGACGGCCGAGAGCCGCCCTGACATCAGGCCGTGCCGCTCCAGAAGGCCCGCAGGGGTGACTCCGTAGGCCGCTAGGCAGGCCTCGTTCTCAGCAGGCTGTTCGCTGAGGTGGATGTGAAGGGGCATATCCTCGGGCAGCTGCTCGGCCACCACCGCCAGGTCCTTATCTGGGACGCCACGCACGGAATGAAGGGCGGCCCCCACACTGATCATTTCCGCTGGAAAGCCTCGCGCCACTTCTGTTCGAAGCGACGCGAGCCTCTCCAGCCAGGACTGGACGGTGGCATCGCCGAACCGCGACTGTTCGGGACTCAGCGGCGCACCGATCCCTCCTGCCAGATACAGCGTGTCCAGGAGGGTCAGGCGTATGCCGGCCGCCATTGCTGCCCGGGCCAGGGCCAGCTCCATGGCATGCGGTTCCGCGTAGCGGGCGCCGCCCGGCCGGTGGTGGACATAGTGGAACTCCGCCACGCTGCTGAAGCCGGCAACCACCATTTCCGCAAACACCGCACTGGCGAGCTTTTCGTAGGTCTCTGGCGTCAGCTCGGCCGCGCTCCGGTACATCTGCTCCCGCCACACCCAAAAATCACCGCGTCCGTCATGCGTCCGTCCACGCAGGATCCTGTGGAAAGCGTGGGAGTGGGCGTTGGCGGCAGCCGGAAAGACGACCCCCTTCAAAATGTGGTCGCCGGGCTGCGCTTCCGCACCCCGTGTCAGTGTTGCAATGCGGCCGTCCCGTACATCCAGCCGCACCGACTCGAGTACGGCGGGACCGCCGTCGGCTTCGCGCGGGACACCATGGCCGCCCACCACTGCTGACTCGCACCAGAACCCGGTCACAGGAGGCCCTCCAAGACATCCGCCAGGGCCTCGGCGCCGGTGTTGGCGTCCTCGTCGGCGACATACTCTTCGGGGGAATGCGAGATGCCGCTGGGATTGCGGACGAAGAGCATCGCAGATGGCACATAGGCGGCGAGCACGCCGGCGTCGTGGCCGGCACCGGTCGCCAGCAGCGGAGCGCCGGGCAGGATCCCGCTGATCCGCCGGGTCAGGCCGGGATCGAAATGGACAGTGTCGCTGTAGGACTCCTCGATGAGGGAAATGGAGCACCCCTCGCCTGCCGCTATCTGCTGGGCGGCAGCGTATATCGATTCGATCAGCCGGGCGGTCACGGCGTCGTCGGGATGCCGGGCATCGAGCCAGATGTCCACGCGCGAGGCAATGACATTGGTTCCGCCGGGCACCGGCAGCAGGCGTCCTACCGTGGCACGCGCATCCGGCTGAGCTGCGGCGGCGTCGCGCACGGCGACGATGATCTGCGCCGCTGCGACCATCGGATCCGCGCGGTCCGCCATCAGGGTGGTGCCGGCGTGGTTGCCCTGTCCGCTGATGCTCAGCTTCCAGCGGCCGTGCCCCAGGATGGAACTTCCGACGGCGATGGCCGGGCCTCCCGTGCCCAGGCCCTTGCCCTGCTCCACGTGCAGTTCGACAAAGTCGCCAATCCGGGCCAGGGCCTGGGGATCCGGACCGACATGCCGGGGATCGAGGCCGTTCAACCGGGCGACGTCCGCAAACGTGTTGCCGTCACCGTCGCGCAGGTTCCGGGCCTTGTCGACGTCGATGGCCCCCGTGAGAAGGCGGGATCCGAGACAGGCCACACCGAAACGGGAGCCTTCCTCTTCGGGGAACACGGTGATGGCCAGAGACCGGTTCGGCACTATTCCGCGGGCCATAAGGATGTCGACGGCGGTTAGTGCCGATGCGACGCCGAGCGGGCCGTCGAAGGCGCCGCCGCCGGGTACTGAATCGAGATGGCTTCCCGTGACCAGTGCGCCATCCTGGGGCTTGCCCCACCACGCCCAGATGATGCCGTTGCGGTCGGTGTCGACGGCGAGGCCACGCTGGAGCGCCTGTTCGATGAACCACGCCCTCAGGTCGAGTTCCGCCGTCGAATAGACGGCCCGGGAATAGCCTCCGCGGACCGCATCACGGCCCACGTCCTTGATCGAGTCAAGGAGCTGATTGACGGTTTCCAAATGAACCTCCGAGTAGTACGAACTGCCACCAAGTAAAAACCACTTTCCACTGTATGACAAGGACTGGCGGGAAGGATCCCGGACAATTAACGCGCCCGCAACATGGCCGAAACGGGACCGTTGCGCACGGCCTCCAGCAGCCCCCGCTTCATGAAGAACCCGTGAAATATAGAAATCACCTCTTGCCATCGGATGAAAGTTGATTTTTACTTGTTGGCAAGACAAGGTGATTCGGACCACGTGAAAGTGGGTCAAACAATGGCCGCAGATTCTTCAACACGGACGGTTGAGAGGGCGCTGGCGCTGCTCAGTGCAGTGTGTACTGACGGCTCCCTCACCCTGAGCGACGCCGCCCGCGTCGTCGACCTGTCAGCAAGCACGGCCCTTCGCCTCCTGCGCACTTTGGAAGGCAGCGGTTTCGTTTCACGGGATCCGGGCGGGAACTTCCGCCCCGGTGCAAGTGTCATCCAGCTGGGAGCCCTGGCCTTGGGCCAGGAGTCACTGGTTTCGCTTTGCACCCCGCACATGAAGCGGCTGGTGGCCCATACAGGCGAATCCTGCTATCTCAGCATTCCCGGTCCTGGGGACACCGGAATCTACATAGCAATTGTCGAAGGTACCCGCTCGGTCCGGCATGCCAGCTGGGTCGGCAGGAGCATCCCGCTGGAAGGGTCTGCCGCCGGGCAGGTCCTGACAGGCGGCCAGCCGGACCGCGGCTTCGCAATAGTGCGCAGCGGCGTTGAAGACGACATAACAGCCGTCGCCGCACCGATTGTGATTGGTGGCCGAACTGTGGCCGCCCTGAGCATCGTCGTACCCAGCTACCGGCTGGACGAGGCGAAGGCCGTGACCATCGGCGAGGAGCTCGTGAAGGTGGCCGACAACATCCTCACCGAGCCCTCCGGAGAGCATGAACTGCCCCAGGAAAGCATGGAAGAGAAATGATCAAGTTTGAAAATGTCACCAAGGCCTACCCGGACGGGACGGTTGCCGTCGACGGGCTGAACCTTGAAGCCCCCACCGGGAAGCTGACCATTCTGGTCGGGCCTTCGGGCTGCGGCAAGACCACGTCCCTGCGGATGATCAACCGGCTGATCGAACCCACCAGCGGCACCATCTACCTCGATGACCAGCCCACGTCCGGTATGGACGCGGCACTGCTGCGCCGCCGCATCGGCTATGTCATCCAGCACGCGGGACTCTTCCCGCACCGCACCATCGTGGATAACGTCGCAACCATGCCGGTGCTGCTCGGCGAGAGCCGGCAGAAGGCCCGCATGAAGGCCCTCGAGCTTATGGAGCGTGTGGGCCTTCCGGCGAACTTCGCCAAACGCTACCCTTGGCAGCTCTCGGGCGGCCAGCAGCAGCGTGTTGGCGTGGCGCGGGCCTTGGCTTCGGACCCTGCCTTCATGCTCATGGACGAACCCTTCAGCGCTGTGGACCCCGTGGTCCGTGCGCAGCTCCAGGACGAGTTCCTCCGCCTGCAGCGCGAAATCGGCAAGACCATCATCATGGTTACCCACGACATCGACGAGGCCCTGAAGCTCGGGGACCAGGTGGCCGTGATGCGCGTCGGCGGAAAGCTCGCCCAGATGGCCACGCCGTCGGAGCTGCTGACCTCCCCGGCCGACGACTTCGTGGCCGACTTCGTGGGACGCGACCGGGGCTACCGTTCCCTCGGCTTCACCAACGTGGCTGGAACCGTTACGGTCAGCGAAGAGGCAGTGGTTCAGCTCGGAGCGTCCGCCGCGGAGGCGCACGCGAAGGCCTCCGGCGCGTGGGTCCTGGTGGTCGACGGCGGACGGAAGCCGCTTGGCTGGGCACAGCCCGAGCTGATCACCGGTGAGCTGAAGCGGGAGCATGTGAACCTCAGCGGCACGTCCGCGACATCGTCCGGAACCATGCGCCAGCTGCTTGACGCCGCACTGTCTTCACCCAGCCGCCGCGGCGTCGTCGTCAATGACCGCGGCGAGCTCATCGGCACGGTCACTGCCTCCCACATCGTCAAAGCCATCGAGGCCGAACCGCATCTGGAGACGGCCCGATGAACATGGAATGGCTGGGCCGCCAGTTCGACAACATTGTGTTCCTGCTCGGCTGGCATGTGCTGTTGGCCGTCACCCCGCTGATCCTCGGCCTGCTGATTGCCTTGCCCCTGGGCTGGTGGGCACACCGCAGCCGCCGGATCTACCCCCTCCTGGTGGGCATCGCGGGCCTGCTCTACACGGTGCCATCGCTGGCATTGTTCGTGCTGCTGCCGCTGGTGCTGGGGACCAAGATCCTGGACCCCCTCAACATTGTGGCCGCGCTGACTATCTATACCGTGGCCCTGCTGGTCCGCGTGGTGGCAGACGCCCTCGATTCCGTGCCCGAGGACACCGTCCAGGCCGCGAAGGCAATGGGCTACCGCGGCTACCAGAGCCTCGTAAAGGTCGAGCTTCCCGTGGGCGTCCCTGTCATCGCTGCCGGCCTGCGCGTGGCCGCAGTCTCCAACGTGAGCCTCGTGTCCGTGGCCGCACTGCTGGGCATCCCGCAGCTCGGTTCCCTCTTCACCCAGGGCTTCCAGCTGCGGTTCTTCACCCCGATCATCGCCGGAATCATCCTCTGCGTGGTCCTCGCGATGATCCTTGACGGGCTGATCATTCTCCTCAACCGGTGGCTGACGCCGTGGACCCCCAAGGTGGTGGCATCATGAACTACTTGTTCGACCCCGCGCACTGGACCGGCGCCGACGGCATCCCCAACCTGCTCGGCGAGCACCTGCTCTACTCCCTCATTGCCCTCGCCATCGCTGCCGCTATCGCCATTCCGGTCGGCATCTACATCGGTGTCACCGGCAAGGGCGTGTTCCTGATCGCCGGCCTCGCCAATGCCCTCCGCGCCCTCCCCAGCGTGGGTCTGCTGATCCTGCTCGTGCTGCTGATCTCGCCGGCCTTCCCGTCCAAGATGGGCTACATCCTGCCGAGCCTCATCGTGCTGGTGCTGCTCGCTGTGCCGCCCATCCTGACCAACACCTATGCCGGCATTCGCGCGGTGGATGCGGCCGCCGTCGACGCCGCCAAGGGCATGGGCTTCCGCACCACGAAGATCCTCACGGATGTTCAGCTCCCCTGCTCACTCCCGCTGGTGCTGTCCGGCGTCCGTAGCGCATTGCTGCAGATCATCTCGACGGCGACCATCGCCGCCTACATTTCGCTCGGCGGCCTCGGCCGCCTGCTGATCGACGGCAAGGCCCAGAACGACTACGGCCAGATGGTTGCCGGCGCCGTGCTGGTGGCACTGATGGCTCTGTTCTTCGACCAGTTGCTCGCCTTCATCACCCGCCGGGTCGTCTCACCAGGACTCACCCGTCGTCTCGTCAAGACCGCCGCCGCGGCCGACACCGTGAAAATCCCCGCCACGGTCTGAACCACCCCGCGCATCATCCCAACTGCCATCCGGCAACAGACCCACCCCAGCCTTGCCGCTGCATGCCCTGCGCCGGCCTCCGAGAGAGCATTGACATGAAAAAGTACCTGACCGGCTTCACCCTCGCGGCTGCTGCAGCCCTTGCCCTGACCGCCTGCGGCGGGGATCCGATGAGCAGCTCCAATACCCAGACCGCCGCCTCGGGCGACAGCATCATCGTCGGCTCCGCGGACTTCCCGGAAAGCCAGCTGATCGCCAAGATTTACGCGGAAGCCCTCAAGGCCAAGGGCGTCCAAGTGACCGAAAAGCCCAGCATCGGCAGCCGCGAAGTCACCATCCCGGCCCTCAAGGACGGTTCCATCGACCTCATGCCCGAATACGGCGGGGCCCTCCTGCAGTACCTCAATTCCGCCACCAAGGCGGTCACCTCCGAGGAAGTTACCAAGGAGCTGGCCACGAAGATCCCCTCCGGACTGACCATGCTGACCGCCTCCGGAGCAGAGGACAAGGATGTCCTGGCCGTCAAGAAGGAAACGGCCGACAAGCATAACCTCAAGTCCGTCAGCGACCTTCAGCCTGTGGCCAAGGAGCTCGTCCTGGGCGGCCCGCCGGAATGGAAGACCCGCATCAACGGTGTGGCTGGCCTGAAGTCCGTCTACGGTCTTGAATTCAAGGAATTTTCGGCGCTCGACGCCGGCGGCCCCCTGACGCTGAACGCCCTCCTTTCCGGCCAGGTGCAGGTTGCAGACCTCTTCAGTACCGACCCCGCGCTGGCCGCCAACAACCTGGTTGCCCTCAAGGACGATAAGAACCTTTTCCTGTCCGAGAACATCGTCCCGGTCATCAACGAAAAGAAGTCCACGGCCACCGTCAAGGAGGTCCTGGACAAGGTCTCCGCCGCGCTCACCACGGAAGACCTGATCGAGATGAACGGCCGGGTGGCGAAGTTCGAGGACGCCGGCGAGATCGCCAAGGACTGGCTCAAGTCCAAGAACCTGGCCTAGGGCCGCGGCAATACAACAGGAGTACACAATGACAGCCGATTTCACCACCGGTGCCCGCCCGGTCAAAGCAGCCCGCGGCACCGAGCTCACCGCCAGGTCCTGGCAGACCGAGGCGCCCCTGCGCATGCTCATGAACAACCTCGACCCCGAGGTCGCCGAGCGTCCCGACGACCTCGTGGTCTACGGCGGAACCGGCCGGGCTGTGCGTTCCTGGGCTGCGTTCGACGCCATCACCCGCACCCTGGAAACCATGGACAAGGACGAGACCCTGCTGGTCCAGTCCGGCAAGCCGGTCGGCGTCTTCCGCACCAACGAATGGGCACCGCGGGTGCTGCTGGCCAACTCCAACCTCGTCGGGGACTGGGCCACGTGGCCCGAGTTCCGCCGGCTCGAGGCCGAGGGCCTGATGATGTACGGCCAGATGACGGCCGGCTCCTGGATCTACATCGGTACCCAGGGCATCCTGCAGGGCACGTTCGAGACCTTCGCCGCGATCGCCCGCAAGCTCACGGGGGACGAGAACGGCACCTTGGCCGGCACCCTGACGCTGACCGGCGGCTGCGGCGGCATGGGCGGCGCCCAGCCCCTCGCTGTCACCCTCAACGACGGCGCGTGCCTGATTGTCGACGTGGACGAGACCCGGCTGCGCCGCCGGGCCGGCAAGCGCTACCTCGACGAGGTGGAAACGGACCTCGACGCCGCGATCGCCAAGGTCCTCAAAGCCAAGGAGGAACGCCGCGGCTGGTCCGTGGGCTACGTGGGCAACGCCGCCGAGGTCTTCCCCGAACTGCTGCGCCGCCACAACGCCGGCGAGCTCACGGTGGACATCGTCACCGACCAGACCTCCGCCCACGACCCCCTGTCCTACCTGCCCGAAGGCATCTCCGTGGAGGAATGGCGCCGCGAAGCCGAAGCAGACCCGGAGGGCTTCACCAAGAAGGCCCAGGCCTCGATGGCCAGGCACGTCCAGGCCATGGTGGAGTTCCAGGACGCCGGCGCCGAGGTGTTCGATTACGGCAACTCCATCCGCGACGAGGCCCGCAAGGGCGGCTACAGCCGGGCGTTCGAGTTCCCCGGCTTCGTCCCGGCCTACATCCGCCCGCTGTTCTGCGAGGGCCTGGGCCCGTTCCGCTGGGTGGCGCTTTCCGGTGACCCCGAGGACATCGCCGTCACAGACAAGGCCATCAAGGAACTGTTCCCGGAGAACAAGCACCTGCACCGCTGGATCGACGCCGCCGGCGAGCGGGTCGAGTTCGAGGGCCTGCCGGCCCGTATCTGCTGGCTGGGCTACGGCGAACGCGCCAAGGCCGGCCTGCTGTTCAACCAGCTCGTCAAGGAAGGCAAGGTCAAAGCTCCCATCGTGATCGGCCGCGACCACCTGGACTCCGGCTCCGTCGCCTCCCCCTACCGCGAAACCGAAGCCATGGCGGACGGTTCGGACGCGATCGCCGACTGGCCGCTGCTCAACGCCCTGCTCAATACTTCCTCCGGCGCCACCTGGGTCTCGATCCACCACGGCGGGGGAGTGGGCATCGGCCGCTCCATCCACGCCGGCCAGGTCTCCGTTGCCGACGGCACCGACCTCGCGGCGCAGAAGCTTGAGAGGCTCCTCACCAACGACCCCGGCATGGGCGTGATCCGCCATGTCGACGCCGGCTACGACCGCGCCGTCGACGTCGCCAAGGAACGCGGCGTCCGCATCCCCATGAACGAAACAAACTAACTAGCCCCTTCGGCGGTCGGGCCTTGTCCGAACCTGGATTTGGACAAGCCCGGCCGCCGGTTGAGAGGAAACCCTTGATGCCATGCTAGAAATCAACGGCGTCCACCTGCCGCTCTCCGATATCGCCAAGGTAGCTGCGGGGGGCGTGGAACTAGGCCTGTCCCAGGGTGCGCTGCAGCGAATGGCCCAATCTCACCAATCCGCTCTAAGCACCTCGTCACGCAGGCCCGTCTACGGCCGCTCAACCGGCGTTGGCGCAAACCGCAACGTTCCTCTCCAAGCCTCCACGGAACCATCTCTTCACGGGCTGAACCTCCTCAGAAGCCACGCGGTGGACGCCGGTACCAGCCTCAGCCGGGAAACCGTTCGGGCAATGCTGCTGATCAGGCTGTCCCAGCTCGCGGCCGGCGCTTCGGGCATCGATCCGGCGATACCGCTCGCTTTGCTGGCGATGCTCAACGACGACACACTGCCGGACATCCGCAACTTCGGAGGCATCGGCACAGCCGACCTCCCGGCACTGGCCGGCACGGCGCTGACCCTGCTGGGAGAACGCCCAACACTCGGCGGAGGGAGAGTCAACGAACCCCTCAAAGGCTGGACAACAGACAATGCCCTTCCCTTCATTAGCTCCAACGCGCTCACCATCGCCCAGACCGTGCTGGCACATCAACGGGTGGAACGTATCCTCTACAACGCCGCAACAGTCAGCGCCCTGTCCTTCGTCGCGGTGTCTGGAAATCCGGAAGCGTTCAGCCCCGCCGTCGCTGCAGCCGCTGACACGAGATTTGTGGCGGATGCAGCCGCAACTATGCGATCGCTGGTTCTGGGCCACCGGTTGCCCGCCAGAATCCAGGACCCCTACAGCCTGCGCACCCTCCCTCAGGTCCACGGCTCCCAGGCCGAAGAACTCTGGCTGCTCAAAAAACTTCTTGAACGCCTCGTCACCGCTGGCCACGAAAACCCGATGATCCACGGCGGTTCCGCAGACCAGACAGAAGACGTCTCCCATCACGGCTTGTTTCAAATGACGAATCTGGCGCGGCGCATCGACTCCATGCACATCGCCCTTGGGACTGGATCCGCGGTCAACCTGCGCCGCATCGGGCTACTGTGCGATCCGGCCTACACAGGACTCAACCGCTTCCTGGCCGCCGATAACTCCGGCCAATCCGGTGTCATGATGCTCGAGTACGTTGCGGCGGCAGCCGTCGGCCGGATTCGCATTAACTCACAGCCAGCGAGCCTCCAAACCGTGGTGTTGTCCCTGGGCGCCGAAGAAGATGCTAGCTTCGCAACCCTGGCCGCGGCACAGCTGGAGTCAACCGCGGACGCACTGTCAAAGCTGGTCGCAATAGAGCTTATCTGTGCAATCCGTGCCCTGCGGCTGCAAGGCACGGAAGCGCAACAGCTCCCCTCTGAGAGAATCCGGAAGATCCTCGATGTGGCTCAAGCCCTGCCCGACTCCATCGAAGACCGCGACCTTCGAGACGATCTCGCCCTAGCTGAGAACATCGTGCTCACCGCCCATGAGTGACGGAGGATTCGGTTGTACCGGCCTCGGCCGGCGGAAGCTTTGTAGCGGAGATTGTTGTCTTGGTGAGGGGTAGCGGGTTCACAGCTAGGGCCCATGCCGCGGTCCACCAGGACTGACAAAATCCTACTTCGCGGCGATGGCCAGGAACCGGATGGGCAGGTCCAGCAGCTCCAGCGGACCATGCGGGCCTTCGCCGTCCAGGAGCAGGGAATCGCCGGGCTCCATGGTGTATTCATAGGCGCCGTGGCCGTAGACCATCCTGCCAGAGAGCATGTAGATGAACTCGGTGCCGGGGTGCTGGAACAGTGGGAACACGTCGGATGCGTCGGTCAGTGTCACCAGCGTCGGCTCGAGGGCGTCGGTCCGTCCCTTCAGGGTTCCCAGCACCCGGTATTCGTGCCCGTGCTGGGTTCCGCTGCGCACCGTCAGGCTGCCCTGGCCGTTCTTGGTGAAGGTAGCGTCCCGGTCTGTGTCCGCGCCCCGGAACAGGGCGGTGACCGGAATCTTCAGCCCGTCCGCAAGGCGCTGCAGCGTGGTGAGGGAACACGATGTGCTGGCGGTTTCAATCTTGGAGATCATCGCCTTGGACATCCCTGCCCGTGAGGCCAGCTCCGACGCGGAGAGCCCGTTTGCGGTCCGGTAGTGGCGGACCTGGCCGGCAATGATCCGTTCCAGCTTGCCGGCCACGCCGTCGTCGGTGTCTTCCGTGGCCATGTCCCTCGCTTCGCCAACCTGATCCGTCATCAAGCCATCATAGGCGGAGCCTGCAGGTCGGATCCGAGCACTCTGGCTGTTCCCAGCAGCCCTGCGAGGGTTTCCGCCAGTGCCGCCGCACCTGCCTCGGCGTCGGCATCCTCCACCAGTTCCTCAGGCGAATGCGAGATCCCGGTTGGGTTCCGCACGAACAGCATGGCGGTGGGAATGCGCCCTGCCAGCACGCCGGCGTCGTGGCCCGCTCCGGTGTCCAGCACCGGGGCCTCAGGAAGCATCGCCTTGAGCTGGTCACGCAGGCCGCCGTCGAAATGCACTGTGGGGCTGAGGGATTCGACGCCGAACGTCACCGTGCAGTTTTCCTCCGCCGCCATCACTTGGGCGTTGAGGTGGATGGATTCCACCAGGGCCGCGGTGACCTCGTCACGAGGATGCCGGACGTCGATCCACATGTCGGCGCGGGAGGCGATGACGTTGGTCCCACCGGGTACGGGCTGGAACCGGCCCACGGTGGCCCGCGCGTCACGGTACTTCGCAGCAGTATCCCTGATGCCGATCATGATCTTGGCCGCGGCAATCATGGGGTCTTTGCGGTCCTTCATGAGGGTGGTTCCGGCGTGGTTGCCCTGGCCGTGCACCGACAGTTTCCACCGGCCGTGGCCCAGGATCGAGGAGCCGACGGCCACTGGCTGGCCGAGGTCGGCCAACCCCCGTCCCTGTTCGACGTGCAGCTCCACAAACATGCCCAGCTGGCTGAGGGTCTTGTGGTCGGCACCGATGAGCCGGGGGTCCTGTCCGTTCTTGGTGGCCACCTCGGCGTATGTGTTGCCGTCCGCGTCCCTCAAGTTGCGGGCTTTGTTTGGATCCAGAGCGCCGGTCAGCAGCCGTGACCCGAGGCAGGCGACGCCGAAGCGGGAGCCTTCCTCCTCCGGGAAGACGGCTATGGCCAGGGGCCGCCGGGGACGGAACCCGCGGGTTTTCAGGATGTCGACGGCGACGAGTGCGGAGGCAACGCCGAGCGGCCCGTCGTATTCGCCGCCGCCGGGCACCGAGTCCAGGTGGCTGCCTGTGACAACGGCGTCCCGGCGGGTTCCGATTGCCGTGTCCCACCACGCCCAGATGATGCCGTTCTCATCAGTGTGGACGTCCAGCCCGCGCCGTTGGGCCTGCTCCATGAACCAGCTCCGGAGCTCGGTTTCAGCATTGGAGAAAACCGGCCTGGAGTAGCCGCCGCGGCGGGCGTCAGCACCGACGTCGGAGATGTCCCGCATGAGCCCTGCTACGGTGGCGGTTGCCGGTTTGGTTGCCGAGGAGGTCACTGGCTGGTCCGTTTCTCTTGGAGTGGTTCGTGGATGTCGGGAGTTAGCTGGCGCCGGCTTTGACGCCAGCCCCCGCCGGGCGAAACCGGCCTGGCGGCTCCGCCGCCCGGGTGGCGAGATCCGCCGCCCACTGGCCGATCAGCGGCGCGAATTTGGCGCCGTGGCCAGAGCACGGCGAGACGACCGTGACGCCGCCGGCCCTGTCGATGATGAAATCCTCGTTCGGTGTGCTGGTGAAAAGGCATGTGGTTTCCGCATAGGGCTCGGGGTACAGTCCGGGCAGGTACTTTCGCACGTAATCCACCACCCGCTGCCGGTTGGCCGGGTCCACGACACCTGTCTGCTGTGCGGCGGAGGGGATCAGGCCGCCGCCGTTGTACTCGGCCACCTTCTGGCCGGAGAAGCCGGCGTCCCGCCCCCCGGGCAGTCCGTATGTCTGGATCTCCGGTCCCTTGTGGATAAACGTTGGCCAAGGTCCCTCGTCGCGGTACCGGAAGTGGAAGGCCTGCTCCTGCCGGACGGTGATCCCGGGCATCCCCGCGAGGAACCCTGCCGGAAGCGAGAGCCGTCCCAGCAGATCCGGAAGCCAGCCGCCGGCGGTGATCACGACGTTCCCGGCAAGTACGGACTCGCCGCCGTCGGACAGCACGCGGTAGCCGGCACCCTCTTCCTCCACGCCGCTGACGTTCCACCCGGTCTTCAGCAAGGCCCCGTGCCCTACGGCCAGGTCCACCATGGCGTTGACCGAGCTCTCGGCGTCGATCACGCCGGCGCCGGGGTGCCAGAGCACAGGGGTGTCGAAGGCGATGTGGGGCCACCGTGCCTTGGCCTCGGCAGCGGTGAGGAGTTCGTGCTCAATCCCGGCGCGGGCGAGGACTCCGGCCAGCTGCTCCGGCTGTCGCCGGGAGCCGTAGTCCACGGCCCCGAACGGGGTGATCAGGTTCAGGCCGCTGGCCCGGTCCAGTTCGTCCCACAGGGACTTGGACTCGACGGCTGCCCGGGTGTAAAGCGCGTCGGGGTAGGCGTAGCGGAAGATCCGCGCCGAGCCGTGGGAGCTTCCGTCGTGGCTGGCCGGAACGTTGCGCTCCAGCAGGGTGACCTCGTGGCCGCGGGATGCGAGGTGCCAGGCGGTGGCGGCGCCGGCCAATCCGGCGCCCACCACCACGTAGTCGGAGGACTCTGCCATTACCCGGCTCCGGGGATCCAGCTGGTGCCGGCGAGGGGAACGCGGGCCATGGCCGACGCCTCGATGGTGAGGGCCACCAGGTCTTCGGGTTCGAGGTTGCGCAGGTGCGACTTTCCGCAGGCCCGGGCGATGGTCTGGGCTTCCATGGTCAGGACGCGGAGGTAGTTGGCCAGGCGCCGACCGCCGGCGATGGGGTCAAGCCGGGACGAGAGTTCCGGGTCCTGGGTGGTGATGCCGGCGGGGTCCCGGCCGTCCTGGAAGTCGTCGTAGAAGCCTGCGGCCGATCCCATGGCCGCGTATTCGGCGGCGTACCGGGGGTCGTTGTCGCCCAGCGCAATCAGCGCCGCCGTGCCGATGGCGACGGCGTCGGCGCCGAGGGCCATGGCCTTGGCGACGTCGGCGCCGGTGCGGATGCCGCCGGAGACGAGGAGCTGGACCTTGCGGTGGAGGCCGAGTTCCTGCAGTGCCTGGACGGCCTGGGGGATGGCCGCGAGCGTGGGGATCCCGACGTTTTCGATGAAGACCTGCTGCGTCGCGGCGGTTCCGCCCTGCATGCCATCGACGACGACGACGTCGGCTCCGGCCTTCACGGCC
This sequence comes from Arthrobacter sp. BGA-UO-ETr-C19, assembly GCF_059568005.1. Classification (NCBI taxonomy): domain Bacteria; kingdom Bacillati; phylum Actinomycetota; class Actinomycetes; order Micrococcales; family Micrococcaceae; genus Arthrobacter; species Arthrobacter sp. BGA-UO-ETr-C19. The sequence continues at coordinate 267,854 of NZ_JCAQPC010000015.1, read as the reverse complement.
AGTGCGGTGTCGTAGTAGGGCCGGGAGGCGCCGATCTTGACGTAGATGGGCGTCTTCCAGTCGGTGATCTCCCGGAGCTCGCCGATCTTGATTTCCAGGTCGTCGGGTCCGGTCCAGTCGGGGTGCCGGCTAGCGGAGCGCTGGTCGATGCCGACCGGCAGGGTGCGCATGCCGGCCACGCGCTCGGTGATCTTCTGGCCGAGGAGCATGCCGCCGCCGCCGGGCTTGGCGCCCTGGCCAAGGACCACTTCGATCGCGTCGGCCTTCCGGAGGTCGTCCGGGTTCATGCCGTAGCGGGACGGCAGGTACTGGTAGACGAGGTGCTTGGACTGGCCGCGCTCCTCGGGGGTCATGCCGCCGTCGCCGGTGGTGGTGGAGGTGCCCACCTCGGACGCGCCGCGGCCCAGGGCCTCCTTGGCGTTGGCGGACAGGGCGCCGAAGCTCATGCCGGCGATGGTCACCGGCGTTTCCAGGTGCAGCGGCCGGGAGGCGTAGCGGTCACCGAGGACGACGTCGGTATCGCATTTTTCACGGTAGCCCTCCAGTGGGTAGCGGGACATGGAGGCGCCGAGGAACAGCAGGTCATCGAAGTGCGGGACCTTGCGCTTGGCTCCCCAGCCGCGGATGTCGTAGACGCCGGTGGCGGCTGCGCGCTGGATGTCGGCGATGGTGGCGCGGTCGAAGGTGGCCGATTCGCGCAGGCCCAGCTCTTCGGCCTGCCGTGCGGGGGAGGCTGCAGGAGCGCCCTGGGTCAGGGAGGTGATGGTCATGGCGTTGTCCTTCTAGTAAGACGTCGAGTTGTGGACGCTGAAGTGGTAGAGGTTCCGCGCCGAGCCGTAGCGCTTGAAGTCCGCGGGGTTGTCGGTGCGGCCGGCGGCGGCGAGCAGCCCGGCGAGCTCCTCCAGGTGCTCGGCCTTCATCGGCTTCTCGATGCAGTCCGCCCCCAGGGAAGCTACGGATCCCTTGACGTAGATGCGGGCCTCGTAGATGGAGTCACCGAGGGCGTCCCCCGCATCGCCGCAGACCACGAGCCGGCCGGCCTGGGCCATGAAGGCGGACATGTGGCCGATGTTGCCGCCCACCACAATGTCCACGCCCTTCATGGAGATCCCGCAGCGGGCTCCTGCGTTTCCGTCGATCACCACGAGGCCGCCGTGGCCGGTGGCCGCGGCAGACTGGGAGGCGTCACCCTTTACATGAACCTTTCCGGACATGATGTTCTCGGCGAGTCCGACGCCGGCATTGCCGTTGACGGTCACCTCGCCTTTTTGGTGCATCCCGGCAGCGTAATAGCCTGCATGGCCGTTGATGGTGACAGAGACCTCGGCATTGATGCCGACGGCCAGGCTGTGCTTCCCGCCCGGGCTCTCGACAGTCCAGGACTGCCCGTCGACTGCATCGTGCAGGGCCTGGTTGAGCCGGCGGACCGGGCTGTCGGCGAGGTCCACGAGGGTCGAAAACTCGTCGGTGACCGTGGCGTAATCCTGCGTCTGGGTTTCGATCAGAGTGACCATGTGTAGACCTTTCCGGGTTCCGGTTCAAATATGCGGGCTGTGTCGATGCCTGGCAGGGATGCCAGAGCACGGTATTCGGAGGCCATGGCCACATAGTCGTCAGTTTCGGCGATGATGGCCGGCTTGCAGGCGATGGGGTCGCGGACCACTGCCATGCTGTCGGCAGTGGTGACGACGAGCGTGTAGAAGCCGTCGAAGACCTTGCCGAGATTGGTCAGGGCCTCTTCGAGGGTGTCGCCCTGCTTCAGGCGGGAGGCGATGTACCGGGCGCCGACTTCGGTGTCGTTGTCGGAGTCGAACACCACGCCTTCGCGCAGCAGGTCCCGGCGGACGGTGGCGTGGTTGGAGAACGAGCCGTTGTGGACCAGGCACAGGTCGTCGGCGACGGAGAACGGGTGGGATCCGCCGGCGGTGACGGCCGATTCCGTGGCCATCCGGGTGTGGGACAGGCCCTGGCTGCCGGCCATGGCCTCCAGCCCGTGCTCGGCGGCGATGTCCATCGGATGGCCCACGCCCTTCATCACGGCCACGTGTTCGCCGCGGCCGATGATGGTGGACTCCGGAAGGGTTTCGCGCACCGCCTTGGCGAGCAGCTCGGTATCGACGGCGGAGCTGACGAAGGTGGTATCACCCACCACTTTCACTGCTGTCCCGGCGGAGGCGGGCAGCAGGTTTTCCAGTGCCGCGGCGATCCCGGCTGTCGGCAGGGCCTGCTCCTTGCCCAGGAGGCTGAGCGTGGAGGTGTTGCCGGAAACGATGCCCGGGGTGTCATAGACGGCGAGGCCGGCGGAGTCCGGGCCGCGGTCCACGATCTGGCACATCATGGAGGACAGAAGGCTGCCCATCTGTGGGTGCAGCAGGGGGTTGCGCAGCTGCAGCGCGGCGATTCCGCACATTTCAGGGTCCTTTGCTTAGGTGGGGGCTGATTCTTGGTTGGAGCCGGTCAGATCGAGGTCAGATAGGTGCGGATTTCCCAGTCGCTCACTTGGTTGTGCCAGGTCAGGAACTCCTCTTCCTTGGCGTCGGCGTAGTACCGGCCGATCGCCTCGTTCCCGCTGAGGCTGGAGAGGATGACGGGATCCCGGCGCAGCGCCTCCACGGCGTGGAGCAGCGTTGCCGGCAGCAAATGCGCATCGGGCCGCGCTTCACCCGGACCGGACGGGGCTCCCGGGTCCGTTGCCCGGGCAATGCCGTCCAGCCCTGCCTCGATGGCAGTGGCAATGGCGAGGTAGGGGTTGGCCGAGCCGTCCCCGGAGCGCAACTCGATGCGCTTTTCGTCCGGAACGCGCACCATGTGGGTACGGTCATTGCCGCCGAACGACGCCTTCCGCGGCGACCATGTTGCCCCGGAGGAGCTGGTGGTGGCACCGCTGCGCTTGTAGGAATTCACTGTCGGTGCAAGGAAAGCCTGCAGCGCCGGTGCATGTTCGAGGAGGCCGCCGATGAACGAATAGGCGAGCTCTGAGAGCCCAAGGCCGCGGTCGCCGTCGTCCCCGGGGAAGAGGGCGTCAGCCCCTGACCACAGCGAGAGGTGGAAGTGCAGCCCCGTGCCGGTGCGGTCGGTAAAGGGCTTGGGCATGAAGGTTGCCGTCATGCCCCGCTGTTCGGCGAGGATGTTCAGGATGTAGCGCAGGGAGACCACGCGGTCGGCCGTGGTGAGGGCGTCGGCGTAGTTGAAGTTCTGCTCGAACTGCCCGGCGGCGTCCTCGTGGTCGCTGGCGTAGTTGCCCCAGCCCAGGCTGTTCATGGCCGTGGAGATCGACGTGAGGTGCTCGTACATGCGGGTCACGCCGCGAGCGTCATAACAGGGGCGGGGAGAGTCGTCGCGGGCGTCGGCGGTGCTGAGGGTGCCGTCGGCGTTCTTGTTGACGAGGAAGTATTCCACCTCGGCGCCGATCTTTGCCTGCATGCCCTTCCCGGCCAGGCGGCCGAGGGTGTTCTTGAGGATGACGCGGGGCGCGTAGGGCCAGGGCATGCCGTCGACATAGGGGTCACAGTGGATCAGCGCCAGGCCTTCTTTGATGAATGGCACCGGGGTGAAGGACGCGAGGTCGGGAACGGCAATGAGGTCGGAATCCTGCGGCTTCTGGCCGATGAGGCCGGCCGCGTAGCCGGCGAATCCCATGGCGCCTGCCTCGAGCTCGTCGGCGGCCTCGACCGGCACCAGCTTGGCGCACGGCTTGCCGGTCATGTCCACGAAAGTGGCCAGCAGGAAGCGCACATCGTGGGCCTTGGCGATGTCCGCCAGGGAGATCCGGCCGGCTTCCATTGAAACGGCGGTCTCCGTTGCTACTTCAGGTGTTGCGAGACTTGTCATCGGAACTGTCCTGTTCGGATTGGGGTTACCTGCGATGAAACGTTGTTGAACCACAGTAGCCAAAGCGATGTTACAAAAGTGCGCTCCGTTTGTTAAACCTGCGTGACGCGCGAGGACGGCGATAGCAACGGGAAGTTAACCCAAGTGAAACCCAACGTAGTTCACTAGCGTGAATCATTGTTTCACGTCACTACTCATGCAGTTCACAGGAGGTACAGGTGGAAAGCACCACCGCAGGCACACTCAGCAAGGCCGGCTCCATCCACAAAGTGGAGGGTGGCTACGTCGGTCTGCCGTCCATGAACGAGCCCGGCTGCGAGGCAGCCATCGGCGACTCCCTGTCCAACCCGGAGGGCGCGGCCATCAGCGCGGGCTTCTTCGAGCTCAAGGCCTCGGAACCGCTGGTGTACGAGTACACCTACGACGAGATGAAGGTAGTGGTGCAGGGGGAATTCGTCCTCACCGACCAGGCCACCGGCGACGTCACCCATGCCAGGGAACGGGATGTCCTGTTTTTCCCCAAGGGCACAACGGTCAAGTTTGAAACCCCGGACTACGCCCTGGGGTTTTACACCGGCCACAGGTCCTTCGCACCCTAGCCCGCGGCCATGGGACCCACGTCCGCACCCCCGTCCAGAACCATTTACGCGACGTTCGGCGCCGAAGCGCACTCTGGCGCCTGTCCTGAGGCCGGCAACGGACACCCATCCGGCACCAAATTCCGCCAGGAACTGGCGTTCGGGCAGGCATCGCCCGAGTCCCTGGAACGTCTGAAGGATGTCCTCAACCGGGCCCATGTGGGGGTCCGCCTTGTGATCGCCGGCCCGTCGGCTGACATCCTTGCCGCCCGCTCCGCCGCGGCGGAGTGCGGCATGGTGGAGGAAGAAATGACCCTGCAGTACCGGGGCACGGGCCACCGCCGCGTATTCTGCGCCCATTGCCGCACAACAACGTCCCTGCCGGAGGCGTCCGCCAATGAGATCGGCTGCAGCGGCTGCGCCACTGTCTTAGCCGTCTCGGAGCACTTCTCGCGGCGTCTCGCCGCTTACCTGGGCTACGCTGCCAACGCGGAGGAGGCGGCGTGACAGCCACAGCAGCACTGCGGGCAACGGCCGGCCCGAACGCCCTTCACCCCGGTTTGGCGGGCGGCCTCGAGCTGCAGGTTGCCGGCGTCGATGCCCAGACACCGTCCATCACCAGCATCAGGTTCACGGATCCGGCCGGCAGCCCGCTGCCAACATATGTTCCGGGGAGCCATCTGCTGATCCGGTGCGGCGACGGCGTCAACGCCTATTCCCTCACGGATTCAGGCAGGTCGCCGTCGGATTACAGCGTCTCGGTCCTCCGCGTTGCGAGCGGCGCGGGCGGATCAGCCGCCATGCACCGCCTCCGTGTTGGTGACCGGGTAACGGTTTCACACCCCCGCAGCGCCTTCGCCCCCCTGGCCACAGCCAGGCACCAGCTGCTCGTGGCGGGAGGGATTGGCGTCACGCCCATGCTCTCCCATGCGCGGGCCGCCGCTGAGCGGGGCACTCCGGCATCCATGCTCTACACGTACCGGGCCGGGGAAGGGGCTCATTTGCCGGAACTCAGGGAGCGGAAGGGCGTCTGCGGCGAATCTTCCATTCCAGTGCTCCGCGGCACCCCGCAGCACCGGGACCTGTACCTCGGCGAGGACCAGAAGGCTGCCGGCCGGACCATGATGTGCTGCGTTTCCCGCAGCCTGGACCAAGAATTGGAGCTCGATCTTTGAGCACCAACCTCATCCACCACGAAATCGACAGCGAAGCCGGGACCGGCCTGCCGGAGCGCATCACCCGCTTCCCGTTCCCGTTCCCCGGCGACAGCTACCGCTACAGCACCAACATCGAGCCAGCCCTCAAGCCGGTGGCCACCGAAGCCGGCGAATGGGGCACCCGCCTGCTGAACGTCGACGAACACTACCTGCAGGAACTCGGCGAGCGCACGACCGTGCTGCAGCGGGACCCGTCCCGGCTGCAGGTCCTGCCCCACATGGGCCCGGCCGTGTGGGACGCCATCACCACACTGCTGCCGATCCTGGCGGGGGAATACCCGGAAACGATGGCCTTCCACCGCGAAGGCGACTCCTGCCGGTGGCAGAACCGGAAGCAGGGCCTCGACCTCGAGTTCACGGCCGGCGTCGATGCGTCCCTGCCCGCCGAACCCCTCCTGTTCCTGGGCAGCCAGATCCAGGACGACATCGCCCTCCTGGACCAGCGCGAGAACGCCCTCTGGCTCGACGCCGGGCTGGTCACCTTCGCCGCTGACTGGTCCCTGGGATTCGACGTCGGCATGAAGTTCCTGGAAGTCCACGGCCCCGTCCCCCGCGTGCACGACGAGCAAATCATCACCCGTGCCCAGCAGTTCCTCATGAATCTCCAACCCGGAGAGATGTACCGGCGGACCAACTGGACCATGACCGTGGACCGGCGCCTGGACACCTCCACGGAGACCTACCCCGAGTGGGCACAGGACTGCAGCGCCGTCGTGGCGGACCCCGCCCTTCCCCGCAGGCTCCACCTGCGGGTGGAGGTCCAGCACCTCATCCGCCTCCCGCACTCGGGAGCAATCCTGTTCCTGGTCCGCACCCGCCTGCTGTCCCTGTCCGACATAGCCCGGGTACCGGCCTGGCGGGAACGCCTCGGCAGGGTCCTGGCCGAGCTCCCGCCTGACACGGCCGACTACAAGGGCATCAGCCGCTACCGCGAGGCAGCTTCCGCCTGGCTCCTGGCCGGCTGAGCGCCCGGCTGAACAAATCCGCCCCACCCTCAAGGCCGCATTGGCCGCCCCCTTCCGTCCCTGATTGGAGTTCCCATGAATTCTGGAGATGTTGCCTGGATTCTCGCCGCGAGTTCTTTGGTGTGCATGATGATCCCCGCGCTTGCCCTTTTCTACGGGGGCATGGTGGGTTCCCGCCGGATCCTGAACATGATGATGATGTGCTTCGGCGGCGTCAGCGTCGTCGCTGTCCTCTGGGCAGTGTTCGGCTACTCGATGGTCTTCGGCAATTCCCTCGGCGGCGCCGGCCTCCTCGGTGATCCCCTCGAATACCTCGGCCTGGGCCAGCTGCTGGCCGAGGATCCCGACGCCGCCCTGCCGCCGGCCCTTTTCGCAGCCTTCCAGCTGTTCTTCGCCGGAATTACTACTGCCATCATCGCCGGAGCCGCGGCGGGCCGGATGAAGTTCGGCGCCTGGATGACCTTCGCCGCCCTGTGGGCAGCCCTGGTCTACTTTCCGGTCGCCCACTGGGTCTTCGCCTTCAGCTCGGCGGACGCTTCCGTAACCGGCGGCTGGATCGTCAACAACCTCAAGGCGATCGACTTCGCCGGCGGAACGGCCGTGCACATGAACGCCGGCATCGCCGCCCTGGCCCTCGCACTGGTCCTGGGACGCAGCGCCGGCTGGCCCAAGAGCGAGCATGTCAAGCCGCACAGCCGCCCGTTGGTGCTGGTCGGCGCAGGACTGCTCTGGGCCGGCTGGTTCGGCTTCAACGCCGGCTCCGCCCTCACCGCCGGGCACTCCGCCTCGGTGGTGTTCCTGAACACGGCTGTTGCCGGCGCCGCCGGCCTGCTCGCCTGGGCGCTCGTGGAACGCATCAGGCTCGGCAGCGCCAGCAGCATGGGCGCCGCCTCCGGACTGATTTCCGCCCTCGTGGCCATCACCCCGGCATGCGGCGCCGTGAGCCCCCTGGGCGCGCTGGCCGTCGGAGTGATCGCCGGGGCCGTCTGCTCCCTGGCCATTGAACTGAAGTTCCGCCTCGGCTTCGACGACTCGCTCGACGTCGTCGGCGTGCACCTCATCGGCGGCATCATCGGAACCCTGCTGATCGGGTTCTTCGCCACGGACGCCGCCCCGAACGAGGTCAACGGGCTCTTCTACGGCGGAGGGTTTGACCTCCTCGGCATCCAGACAGTCGCAACCGTTGCCGTGCTTGCCTACTCCTTTGCGGTCACCTGGGTCATCGCCAAGGTCATCAACATCACCGTGGGCCTCCGCATCGACGAGGCAGCCGAGCTCCGCGGCATCGACATTGCCGCCCACTCCGAATCCGCCTACCTGATGGATGAGGAACCGGTGGAATTGGGGTCCCCGCACCGCGTCTGACAAACAGAATCAGACCCCGATAGGGGAAGGGCCGCCGCCCGCGCATGCAGTTAGCCTGCTATGCGAGGGCGGCGCGCTTGGTCGCGGGCTTAACCGTCGGAACTTAAACTGGGAGCGGAGGCGATGGCCTTCTCGCCCAGGAAGGTGTTTTGTGATTCGCCTGACAGCCACCGCAGATCCGGTCAAACCAGCCAGCGCCACCAGCGTGACCGCTCCGGTTCCGGCGTCGGTTCCGGCTCCGGCTCCTCGCCCAAGGCCAGCGCGGCCCCGACGATGTCGTCCGCGGTGAGCGTCATGACGGCCTCACGATCGAGCGCATCGAGACTTTGTTCCTCGTCGAGCGACAGCCGCAGCGCCTGGCGGTTGAGCGCCTGCTCGAACAGCGTGCGGGCGAACCGTGCGTTACCGGAGTCCTCGCCCGCGTGGAGGCCGGTGAGGATACGGCGCAACATCTGGTCCGCACCCGGCTCCAATGTGTACTCGTGCTGAGCCAGCATCTGGTGGAATATCGTCTGGAGTGCATCGACGGAGTAGTCGGGGAACGTGATCTCGCGGGCGAACCGGGAGCGCAGTCCCGGGTTCGAGAGCAAGAAGGACTCCATCAGCCGCGGGTACCCGGCCACGATCACGACCAGGCGGTGGCGGTGGTCCTCCATCCGCTTGAGCAGGACCTCGATCGCCTCGGGGCCGAAGTCCATCCGGCCGTCCTCCGGGGCCAGCGCGTAGGCCTCGTCGATGAACAGGACGCCGTCCAGCGCACGCCGGATCACGCGGTCCGTCTTGATGGCTGTCGCTCCGACGTACTGCCCCACCAGGCCCGAACGGTCGACTTCGACCAGGTGGCCTTTCTGCAGCAGACCGACCGCGCGGTACATCTCGGCCAGGAGCCGCGCCACGGTGGTCTTGCCCGTGCCCGGGTTTCCGAGGAACACCAGATGTTGTGACGTGGCCACCTCCGGCAGGCCGTGCGCCTTCCGGCGGGCCTGGACCTGGAGCAGTGCGACGAGGGCCCGCACCTGTTCCTTCACTGTCTCCAGTCCGACCAGGGCGTCGAGCTCAGTCTGCACCGCGGACAGCGGCCGGGCCGGTCCGGGCCTCGCACCGATGAGATCGCCGACCAGGTCGTCAACCCGCTCCGAACCGGGCAGCTTGAGCTGATCGGCCAGATGGCCGATGGTTTCGCGCAGGTCGTCGAGCGGATGGCGGCTGGCAGCCATGTATCCACTGTAGTACTCGATTCCCACGTATTGAACGCGGCAACCCATCCTGCCTCACGCGCGCGGGACAGAATTAACGGGTGAATGCAAAGGACTTTTACTGCATTTGACTACGCTGTTTCCTACGCAGAGGCGGGTCCTCGCCTGCACGGAAAACGCTAAACCATCAATTTTACGGGAGTGGGGCGTGTCTTCCCGAACCTGGTTCCGCCGGCGCGGGCGATACCTTTCTGCCCCGTGGGGCAAGGAGTAGAGCGCGTAACGCCTGGATGGTGTCGGCCTCCGCGGCCGTCTTGTCGTCACGGTAGCGCTTGACGCGCGCGAACCGAAGGGCGATTCCACCCGGATAGCGGGGAGAGTGTTGGACGCCGTCGATGGCGATCTCGACCACGGTGACCGGCTCGGTCCACACCGTACCCGCCGTACGCCGCACCTCCAACTCCTGGAACCTTTGAGTCTGCCATTGCAGCAGCGCATCGGTGAGGCCCTTGAAAGTCTTGCCCACCATCACGTAGCCGCCGGGTTCGCCGAACTCGCCAACAGGGTCCAGGGCTCCGAGGTGCAGGTTCGACAGCAGCCCGGTCCGCCGTCCTGACCCCCATTCGCAGGCGAGCACCACCAGGTCGTAGGTGAGCACCGGCTTCACCTTGATCCAGTTCGAACCCCGCCGCCCGGCGGCGTAGGCCGAGCCCACCGCCTTCACGACCACACCCTCATGGCCGGCGGCCAGCGCATCGCGCGACACGCCCTCGGCAACAGCCGCATCCGCAGTGATTTTCCCCGGGATGCGGTGACCGGGGGCGATGCGCTCGAGCACGCCGATGCGTGTGGACAGCGGCTCGTCGAGCAGGTCGCGCCCGTCGATGTGCAGCACGTCGAAAAACCACGGATGCAGCAGCGTGGTGCGCGCCGCGTTCGCCCCGAACCGTGACATGGTCTCCTGGAACGGCCGGGGGCCGCCGTCCTCGTCTAGGGCTAGAGTCTCGCCGTCGAGGATCACATCGCGCACGGGCAGTCCGCGCACCACCTCCACAACCTCAGGCAGCCGATGGGTCACTTCGGCCAGGGTTCGGGTGTAGATGCGCACGTCGTCGCCGGCACGGTGAACCTGGATGCGTGCGCCGTCGAGCTTGTATTCCACCGACGCTTCCCCCGTCGCCTCCAGCGCCTCGCTGGCACTGGCCGCGGTTGCGGCGAGCATGGGCTGCACGGGACGCCCGACGACGAGGCCGACAGCGTCAAGCTGGGCCGCGGTGCCCGTGATCGCCAGCAGGGCGGCCCAGCCGAGATCGCCGGAGAGCATCGCTGCGCGGCGTATGGCCTCGACCGGCCGGCCGGCGGCGCGGGCGACCGCATCCGTCAGTACGCCTTCGAGTGCACCGGTACGAAGTTCTCCGAGCAGCACGCCGGCGATGAAGGCCTGCTCTCGTTCGGTGGCTTCCGCCATCAGAGTCCGAAGGGTGGCGGCGCGTTCCACGGTCGAGCCAGCGCCTGCGGCTGCCTGCAGCCTGTCCAAGGCAGCGTCGAGGTGGGCAATAGTGAGATTCGGCTCAGGAGCGGACTCGCCACTGGCCGCCCTCATGCCGCTCCAGCCGATCCCGACTCGGCCCTGGCGAGGCTTAGCGGTGAGCAGGCCGACCGCCGTCGGGATGTCCGCGGGGTCGAGCCGGAGCAGAAGGTCTGCAAGTTCGTTGACCTTGGCGAGCCGGGAGCGGGTGGCAGCGACGGCTTCCAAGGTCCTCACGAGCACGTCGAGCAGCATGGCACCAGTCTGTCACGGCCGCTGGCTATGGACAGCGATTAGCCCCTGTTCCAGAATGGGCGCGTGGGAATCATCATCGCCAACCTGTTTGTCACTCTCGACGGCGTCTACCAGGCGCCGGGCGGCAGCGAAGAAGATACCGCGGACGGATTTGCCTTCGGTGGCTGGCAGGCGCCGGTGTCCGATGACGAGGCCGGCGCTGCCATCGGCGAGGAGATTGGCCGCATCGACGCCCTGCTCCTCGGCCGGAAGACCTACGACATTTTCGCGGCCTACTGGCCGCACCAGTCCGACGAGATCGGCGGCACGCTTAACCGGGTTCCCAAGTTCGTCGTCTCCAACTCACTGGTTGATCCCGCCTGGGCGGGCACCAAGGTGCTGCCAAATGCCGAGGCAGCGGGCCGGCTCCGTGAAGAGTTCGACGAGGTGCACATGTTCGGCAGCGGCGTCCTCATCCGGTCGCTACTGGCGGCGGACGTGCTCGACCGCCTCCACCTCTGGCTCTATCCGATCACCCTCGGACAGGGCAAGCGCATCTTCGACGCCGGGACCGTCCCCGCCTCCTTCCGCCTCGCCGTGCCGGCGCGCACGTTCCCGAAGGGGGCAGTGTCGCTGGTCTACGAACGAGCGGGCAGCGTGGCGACGCAGGACATGCGGGGCGGTTGATGGGCAAGGGCGGAGATCCCTTACGTCGAATCCCAGCCTCCGGCATGCTCCCACAGCAGCCCTCAGTCAATGTAGTGCACCGGACTCCAAGTGGCTCCGGGAAAGAACGGTTAGGCGAGGCGGAGCGATGGCGTGCGTTGTGCCGAACTTTCACCGGCACTGGAGCAGGATCGGGTTGCTGGCCTCTGGGGGCTCTTCGTCAACGGCGAACTCGATATCCTGCGGCGCCTGATGGATCCGCTCCAGCCTCTTGCCGAGCGTTGCCAGGGCCACCACCTCTTCGCCCTGCAGGCACAGCACGTCCCGGTCCGGACCTGGCATGACGGCACCCGTGCATGGTCAGGTTCCCAGGGATGCGGCGCCGGCCGTGCTGGTGCGGTCGGAGACCGGTGCGCCGTGGTCATGAACTTGGTTCACGGCCACGGCGCCATCGGCTTTTAGGCGTTGTTGGCTACAAGCTGCGGATAGACGGCCTCGATTGGTGCGCTGAGTGCGGCCTTGAGCTGCACAGATGTCTCGTCGGCCAGAACGTCGTACTCACCGGCTTCCACGGCATCCAATACGGTCCGCACGAGATCGGCGGGGTCCATCTTGGGATCGGTGGCGTCCGCAGCCATCGCCGTGTCGACATAGCCGACGTGCAGGCCCACTACATGGACCCCTGCGGGGGCGAGTTCCAGGCGCAACGAGTTGGTGGCCGACCAGAGGGCGGCCTTGGTGGCGCTGTAAATGCCGCCGACGGCGTACCAGCTCATTGCGGAGTGGATGTCGATGATCACCGATTCATCATTCGCGGACAGGATCGGCGCGAGTGCGCGGGCAAGGAACAGCGGCCCGAGGAAGTTCGTCTCCACGTTCGTGCGGATTTCCTCCTCGGTGTGGGTAAGTATCCCGGCGCTGGCCACAGAGGCTCCGGCATTGTTGATTAACACCGTGACGTCCCCGGCGGCCTCGACTGCCGCTTGGATGGATGCGGGGTCGGTGACATCGAGGGTGAGCGGGACGATGCGCTCGTCATCCCAGGTGCGGGGGCTGCGGGCGGTGGCGTAGACCTTGCTGGCGCCGCGGGCGAGGGCGTCGTTGACGAAGTGGGCTCCGATGCCGCCGTTTGCTCCGGTGACGAGGACGACTGCTCCATTGAGTGAAGGCATTTCAAGGTTCTTTCTTGTTGCGGGGTGCATCCGCAGCGGTGGGCGCGCATGGTTTCTTGTTGGTTATGTTTGAGCCGCCTATCGGCTGGCCCGGGGAGTGGCCGCGCGGCGGCCGGCTGACCGGCCTCCGATCAGGCGGGGGCCAGGGCCGGCTTTCCGTAGCGGACCACGAGCACCGCCGTCGGCCACACGTCCCTGAAAGAGCGGAGGAGCTCGTCGTCGCCGACATGGTGCAGGTGCAGGTAGGCCAGGTTCAGCCTGGCGAGCTCAGTGACCAGGTGCCGGTACTGAGAGCGCGCGCGCTCGGTGTCGCCCTCGTCGATTCCGCCCAACGGCATGCCGGGGGAGAGGCGGATTCCAACCCGGTCTGCCCCGATTTCATCCGCGACTGGAGCCAGCGCAGTAGTGATTTTCATACCCGATCGATCAAAGGACCCCTTTCACATGACCTCGTCCTCTCTCTGGCAACCATTCACCCTCGGCCGCTTGGAAGGTGCTCCCGCCGGGGAGGGAGCGAAATCGAGGATTAGTGATTCTAATCATAACTGAGCATACTCAGTTTATGTTCCCGAGGAAGTGGGAGGTCAGCCTCTGGCGGCACTGGAGGGGGACTGGCAGGATGATCGAGGCGCCGGACTGCTATCAGCGGTCCGCCCGTTAGAGCCCCTTTGCTTGTGCGATAAGTCGGCTGGGGGAGCGCCGCTTTTTTGCCGGCTCCGCCACCCACCGTGATCGAGCGTGTGGGCTCGGGAGCAACAAGCTAGTTCGGTGCGCCCGGGCCGGATCCGCCTGCTGGATTCGTTTTCTGGGCAGCATCCCGCGTGGTAGTACGGATCCGGTAGAGGCTGGTGGTTGCTGTTATGAAGAGATCGCGGCCATCCGGGCCGCCGAAGCACAGGTTCGACACCCGCTCGGGCAACGGAAGAGTCGCGAGAAGTTCGGCCGACGGGGAGTAGACCTGTATCGAAGGCCCTGCCGAAGTCCAGATCCTGCCTTCAACATCGACACGGAGGCCGTCGGCCGGGTGATCGTCGTCGAACTCAAGGAAGGTACCGGTGGGGCGGCAGGAACCGTCGCTTACGGCGTACGCGGCAATCCGCAGCGGCACGCCGTGACTGGCACCGGCGGTGTCCGCCACGTACAGCACGGATTCGTCGGGTGAAAACGCGAGACCGTTCGGGTGGACCAGGTCTTTGATCTCGTCAGTGAGCGTGTCGGTCGCCGGCTCGTAGCGGAAGACGTAGCAACCGCCGTACTCCTGGGCGCCCTCGTGCCCCTCCACGGTGCCGGGCAGGATCCCGTAGGGCGGGTCGGTGAACCAGATCGTCCCGTCTCGGGCGGTCACCACATCGTTGGGCGAGTTCAGCCGCCTGCCCCCGAAGGAGTCGACCAGGGCGGTCACAGTCCCTTCGCGGTCGCGCTCAACCCGGCGCCGTCCGTGGCTGCACTGCACAACGCTGCCATCGGCGTCCAGGGTCCGGCCATTGGTGAACTCGACTCCCGTTGCATACTCGCGGGTCATTCCCGTCGCGGGGTAGAACTCGAGTATGCGGTCGTTCGGTATGTCGCTCCAGCGCACGGCCTCGGATGAGGGCACCCACACCGGGCCTTCGGCCCACACGGTGCCGTTGAAGAGCCGCTCCACTCGGCCAGTCATCAGTTCCGGACCCATGCAATCTCCTCCTTTGATCCACCTAGTATTCCCGCCTGCCATGGCGGAGCCTGTTACGGCACGCGCGACCGCTGGTTTCCGCCAACGAGCTCTTTTAGTAGGAACAAGTATCCGTCCGTCTGTTGAACCGTTTTCGTCAAGGCTTCCGCTGCCCGGATTGAAAAGCTGAATCACCTGCCGGGACGGTTGGGGCTTGGACTATTGCGTTGCTTTGATTTCGTGGATGGTCAGGTTCCGGAAGGTGGCGGCTCCTTCATGGGCGTAAAGCCGGATTCCGTTGTCGCCTTCAAGCGGGAACACCCGGTGTGAGTGCACCACCCGTCCGTCTCCCACGAACATCTCCACGCTCGTGAGGTCCACGAGGATGCGGATGGTGAGCCGGCCAGTCGAGGAATCGATCGGAGTCTGGGTTTCGCCGCCGGTTGGGTTGATCGTTGGCCGCCTGTTGAGATACGCGAAGGGGCCTCGCAGGAAAGCACCGGCGGCAACATGCCTGCCGCCACCCTGTGCGCGGCATACTTCAAGACCCACGTTGCAGTTCGGTCATGCGGAGGCCTTCACTTGAGCGTTCGACGCCGGGAGGTTGGGTTGCGTCGGTTCGCTCGCCAGGGCATGGCCGTCGGCACCAGCCCACGGCTGGTAGAGATGGCAGCGCACCCAATGGCGGTTTTCGGGGTCTCCAACCTGATGGCGCACGGGTTCTTCGGCCGAACAGGCTTGGTTCGGGTCGCCGTCGTAAGCGCAGTTCGTCGAAGCCATGACCGCTTGCCGCAGTTCGGCCCGGCGCACGGGATCGTACGAGCCTGCCCGGGCGGGGTCCGGGACAGCCGAAACCAGGAGTTGCGTGTAGGGGTGCGCGGGGTTTGACAGCAGGTCCAGGGACTCGCCTTCTTCAACGAGTTCGCCGGCGAACATGACTGCTGTCCGGTCCGCCAGGTAGCGGGCGGATGCGAGGTCGTGTGTGATGTAGAGCATGGAGATTCCCTGCTCGTCGCGGAGCTTTCGCATCAGGTTCAGCACGCCGATCCGGACGGAAACATCCAGCATGGAGGTGGGCTCGTCGGCCAGGATGACTTGTGGTTCGACGGCGAGGGCCCGGGCAATCGCAACACGTTGGCGCTGACCGCCGGAGAGCTCGTGCGGATAGGAGTTCAGCATGTCAGCCTGCAGGCCCACAGTGATCATGAGTTCTTTGAGCCGCCGCTGGGTCTCTTCCTCGGCACCGCCACTCTTGCCGTGGATCGCCAACGAACGCCGCAGGAAATGCTCGATCCTGTGGGCCGGGTTCAGGGAACCGAAGGGGTCCTGGAAAACCATCTGCAGCTGGGATCGAAACGCACGCGACGCGTGGAAACGATCGCGTTTGAGGATGTCGACGCCGTCGATCAGGATCGCGCCGGCGTTCGGCTTCTCGAGCCGGGCAACACAGCGGGCCAACGTGCTCTTGCCGGAACCGGACTCCCCGACAAGCGCCACGATTTCGCCGCGGTCAAGAGTCAAGTCGACACCGTGCAGGGCGCGGACCGACGCGCGGGTGAACAGCCCTCCAATGGGGAACGACTTGCCCAGGCCACGAATTTCAAGGGCCGGGGTGCTGGTGGTGGAACCAGCCGCCGGGGATGTTAGGGAGTGGCTCATCGTGCGGCTCCTGCCAGGGTTGCGGAATCAATCGCTGAAGCGTCGGCACTCACCGGAGCCACGAAATGCCCGGGTGCCGCCTCACTGAGGTCCGGGATGTTCCGGAACTTCACGCCGTCGGGCAGTCCCGTCAGCGGAACCCGCGGGCCGGTGAGCGGCGGGAACGCGCCCATCAGCGCCTGGGTGTAGGGGTGGCGGGGGTTGGCGTAGACGTCCTGGGCCTTCGCGGTCTCCACGATCCTGCCGGCGTACATCACGGCCATGCGGTGCGAAAGTTCCACCATGAGCGACATATCGTGCGTGATGAAGAGGACAGAGAAGCCGAGCTCGCGCTGGAGTTCCTTGATCTGAGCCATAATCTCCTGCTGCACCACCACGTCCAGCGCGGTGGTGGGCTCGTCGAGGATCAACAGCGACGGCTTGAGCGCCACGGCCATCGCTATCACAGCCCGTTGACGCATGCCGCCCGAGAGCTGGTGCGGGTAGGACTTGAGGCGCGCGGGGTCGATCCTCACGAGTTCCAGCAGTTCACCCGCGCGCCGCAGGGACTCCTTGCGGGAGTAACCGGCGTGGGTGGTGAAAATGTCCACGATCTGTTCGCCGATGGTCAGCACCGGATTGAGCGAGTTCATGGCTGACTGGAAGACCATGGCCACGTCCTGCCAGCGGAAGCGCCGCAGCTCCTCCGGGCTCATGGCCAGGACGTCCTTGCCGCCGAAGGAAATGCTGCCGCCTGCGATCTTCGCGGGATCCTTCAGGAGCCGCATGATCGAGTTGGCGATGGTGGACTTCCCACAGCCTGACTCCCCGGCGAGGCCGAACACCTCACCGGTGCCGATGCTGAAGGAAACGCGGTCTACGGCGGTGGTGGAGCGGGTGTCGCCGATGTACTTGACGGTGAGGTCCTTGACGTCCAGGACGGGTGCGTGGGAGCCGAAGGAAACTTGGGAGATGGTCATTTGGAGGCGCTCCTTTCGGTATCTTTCGGAGTTTTGATCTTCCGTAGCCGCGGGTTGGTGACCTCGTCCACGGCGTAGTTGATGAGGGCAAGAGCGAAGGCGACCAGCGCGATGCAAACGCCTGAGGGCACGAAGACCCACCAGCTGCCAGTGAGCAGGGCGCCTTCGTTGCCGGCCCAGAAGAGATTGTTGCCCCAAGAGACCGTGCTGACATCGCCCAGGCCCAGGAACTCCAGGCCCGCTTGCGCGCCGATGCCGTAGATCACGCAGGCCAGCAGGGTACCCATGACGATCGAGGCCATGTTCGGCAGGATCTCGCGGAACATGATCCGGCCCGCCCGTTCGCCGGACACCACGGCCGCGGCTACAAAGTCCTTGGAGCGGATGGACAGTGCCTGCGACCGCAACACACGTGCCGATCCCGCCCACCCCGTGACGACGAGTACAAGAATCACGGTGCCAAGGCCCGGAGGCAGGAACGCGGCAAGGATGACCAGCAGCGGCAGGCCGGGAAGAAGCAGGAAGACGTTGGTTACCAGGGACAGCGCTTCGTCGATGAACTTGCCGAAGTACGCGGAGGCAAGTCCCACCAGGATACCGATGAAGGTTGACGCGAGGCCCACGCTTAGCCCCACGAACAAGGAACTCCGGGAGCCGTGGACGGTCAGCGCGAGCACGTCCTGTCCCTTGGCTGTAGTTCCCAGCCAGTGCTCCGCTGATGGTTCCAGGGAGGCCATGGCGGTGATCCGCGACGGGTCGCCGGGAAAAAGCACTGGTGCCAGCAGGGCCAGTGCGATGAAGACGAGCATCACGGCCATGCCGGTCAGTGCCTTCTTGTTGGTGATAAGTCCGTGGACGAAACTGCGGTTGGGCTTGCGGGCCGCGGTGGTTTTGCCGGCCGTCTTGCCGGGCTGCTTCAGAATTGCGGTTGTCATGATCGGTCCCTCAGTTGCTGCGCACGCGCGGGTCGAGGCGGACATAGAGGATGTCCACCAGGAAGTTGGCCAGCAGCACGGCGGCGGTAATGGTCAGGAACAGGCCCTGCATGAGCGGGTAGTCCAGGCCCTGCACGGCGTTCAGCAGTTGGTAGCCCACGCCCGGGTAGGCGAACACCACCTCGGTGAGCAGCGCACCGCCCACTACGAAGCCCAGGCTCATGCCGAAGCTGGTCACGGACGGCAGCATGGCGTTGCGGGCGGCGTAGCGGAGCATGATGCGTCCGGGGCGCAGGCCCTTGGCCTCGGCCATGGTGATGTAGTCCTCGGAGTTGGTGGCAATCATGGTGTTGCGCATGCCGAGCATCCAGCCGCCCACCGAGACCAGCACGATGGTCAACGCGGGCAGCACCAAGTGCGCACCGGCGTCGGAGATGAACTCCCAGGTGAATCCGGGTTCCAGGCCGTCGCTGAACGCATGGCGCAGCGGGGACCAGCCCAGGATCACGCCGAACAGGTACAGCGCGCCCATCGCCAGCCAGAAGTACGGGAAGGAGCCGATGAAGATCAGCAGGGGCGGCAGGGCCGAGTCGATCGCGCCGCCGCGCCGCCAGGCGGCCAGGATGCCCAGGAGATTACCCACGACGGCGGCAATCACCAGAGAGGTTCCGCCCAGCAGGAGCGTCCAGCCGATCTGGGAGGCGATGACCTCCGTGACGGGCGTGGGGAAGCGGGAGATGGAAATACCCATGTTGCCGGTGACGATGTTGTGCATGTAGTCGGCGTACTGCTCCCAGATGGGGCGGTCGTCGACGCCGAGGAGCTTGCGCAGCGCCTCCAGTTGTTCGGGCTGCATCTTGCCCTGGGTGCGGGCAAACATGCGGGAGACAGGGTCACCGGGCATGAAGCGCGGGAGCAGGAAATTCAGCGTGATGGATGCCCAGAAGGCGATCAGGTAGAAACCTAAACGGCGCAGGATGAAGCGCACGGTTTCCCTCCATTCGGGAATTGCGGAGATGGGGGCGGTATGCCCGACGCGTAATCCGGCGCCGGGCATACCGGTCGTGGGCCCCGCCAGGGGCTACAGCAGAACCGTTACTTGCGTGGTTCCAGCGTGGTTAGGACAAGCACCGTCGTGGCGGACCGGTCCGAGAGGGTTGCGTAGGCGTTCTCTTCGGTGGGCCAGCCGGTGAAGCGGGTGTCGTTGTAGGCGCCCCATTCCGGGCCGGAGAAGAGCGGCACCAGCGGTGCCACCTCGTTGTACTCCTCCTGGAGCTTGTAGGCGATGTCCTTCTGCTTGGTTTCGTCACCGCTCGCGGCGAATTCCTTCAGGAGGGCGTCGGCCTTCGGATCGCCGAAGCGGTGGTAGTTGTCGAAGGTCTTGGTCCCGACGGGCTTGACCGAGGCGGTGCCCATGGAGTTGTTGAAGTACTTGTACGGGCTGGGATCGTTGGCGCTCCAGACGATGCCGGAATCGAAGGTGCCCTGTTCGTAGCCGGCCACCACCGAGGCCCAGTCCGGGGAGTCCACCCTGGCAGTGACGCCCACGGCCTGCAGGTTCTGGGAGATCACGTTGGCCACGGAGAGCCAGTCCGAAGAGCTGGCGCCCACGGAAATCTTGAACTCGAAGGGCTTGCCGTCCTTGAGGGTGCGCTTGCCGTCGGCGCCCTTGGCATAGCCTGCCTCGTCCAGCAGCTTGTTGGCTTCGTCCACGTTGAGCTTGGTCCAGCTGCAGTTGTCCTTGACAGCCGGGTTCTTCCAGCTCTCGTAATGGCCGGAGAGGCCGGTGCAGTCGGCGGGCTGGGCGTAGCCGCTCATGCCGATCTTGGTGACCTGGTCCCGGTCAACGGCCATGCTGAGCGCCTTGCGGACCTGGGGATCGTTGAACGGGGCCTTGGTGGTGTTGAGCTGCCAGTTGATCATGGCGCCCGTGGGCGGGAACCAATAGTGGCGGTGTTCCTTGTCCTTGGAGACGAAGGTCTTCTCGATGTTCGGAATGTATTGCGTGGCCCAGTCGACGTCGCCGTTCGCGGCGGCGAGGTTGGCTGCATCGTTGCCGGACATGGCCAGCATCTTGATGCCGGCGATCTTCTGCTTTTCCGGCTGCCAGTAGTTGGGGTTCTTCTTCAGTACGAAGGACTGGGCCTGGAAGGACTCCACCTCGGTGTACGGGCCGGTGCCCACGGGCTTGGCGTTGGCATCCTTGCCGGGATCCTTCACTGCGGACCAGACGTGCTTGGGCAGGATGGGGAGCTGCCCGACTTCGTAGAGGGCCGGTGACCACGGGGTGTTGAAGCTGAAGGTAACCTTGTTGCTTCCCTCGGCCGCGACCTCTTTCAGGTATTCGAAGCCGCCCTTGATCTTCTTCTGCAGCTGGAATGTCAGTACTACGTCCTCGGCCACGAGCGGCTTGCCGTCGGACCACTTCACGCCGTCCCGCAGGGTGAAGGTGATGGACTTGCCGTCGTTGGCCACGTCCCATTTGGTGGCGAGCCACGGCACCGCATCGCCCTTGAGCGGGTTGGAAATGAGCAGTGGCTCGTAGATTGCCTGCTGGACCATCGGGGTCACGGTGGGGGCGAACGGATTGAAGTTGCGGTCAAAGGTGCTCATGTCCTCACGCGGAATGGTGAGAAAGGCGCTGGCGTTCGCTGCGGCGTCGGTGCCGGCAGGCTTGTTGACGGTGGCTGCACAGCCGGTCAGCAGCAGTGCGCCTACCGCCAGCCCGGCTGCCGTCACGCGGGCAGCCCTCAGGAATCGGGGTTGTGTCATGATGGTTATCTCTTTCCTATCTTCATCAGCAAGGTGAAGGGGTGGGGGAGGGGTTGCTCTTCGCTATTGATTTCGCGGTCAGACCGAAGAGCGTTCTAGCAGCGGACAGTCGACTAATTGCTGGTCGGCAATTATCGGCTGTCCTGCTGTAAGAGCTGCGAGCGTCTGGACTCCCAGGGCGCCCATTTTTTCGAACGGCAACGCAACCGTGGTCAGCTTGGGCCTGAGGTAGGCCGCAATCAGTTCCTGGTTGTCGAAACCGATCACGGCGATGTCTCCGGGAATGGTCAGGCCCCGTTCCTTGATGGCGTCGTAAGCGCCCATCGCCATGCGGTCGTTGAGGCAGAACAGGGCCGTCGGCCGGCCTTCCCCCTCGTTGTACCGGTCAAGAATCGTGCAGGCGGCCGCATAGCCGCCGTCCGCCGTCGCGTATCCCGAGACGACGAGTTCCGGGTCCAGTTCCAGCCCGGCCTCGGCGAGTGCTTCGCGGGCACCCGCCAGGCGGCCGACGGCGGCCGGAATGTCCGGATCCAGGTTGATGACCCCAATGCGGGTGTGTCCCGCCTGGAGCAAACGTTCGACGGCGACCCGTCCCCCGGCGTGTTCGTCCGGGACGATCGAGGGGAGTTTGCCGTCCGCGTCGAAACAGTTGATGAGGACCGTGGGAACCTCGTTGGCACTCTTCGGAACGTGCACTCCCCGGTGGAATGTGGCGGCGTAGAGAACGCCTTCCACCCGCTGTTCCAGAAGCTTTTCAAAGGCGGCATCTTCGAGGCCCTGGTTGGGTCCTACGGCATCGGCCTGGTCGGAGGGCGCGATGAGCAGGAACCGACGGTCAAGCCAGGCCTGGTCCTGGGCTCCTTTGATGATGTCGACGGCGAACGGTGCCGTCACGATCTCGGTGACAATCCCGTACCAATCACTTCGTTGGGACGCCAGTGCACGTGCTCCGGCATTCGGGCGGTAGCCCAAGGCCTGAACAGCTTCGTTGATCCGAGCGCGGGTCTCCTCGGAAATGCTGGCACTTTCGCGGTTACTCAGCACGAACGAGACCGCGGTCCGGGAAACGCCGGCGCGCTTGGCGACATCACTCATGGTGACACCCCGCTGCCGCGTAGCCCCGGCATGGTTCGAGGTGGTGGTCTTCGCCATTGAATGCTCCGGTGGTCGTCATTGATGTTGCCGTGAAGTAACGCGCGTTACTGGCGCATGTGATACAGGTTACGCGCGTTACTGGATCACTGTCAAGAGGTACTTTGGGGCTATGAGATCAGTGGAGGAGCGACGTCCGACGTGGCGCCAAAACCTGGGGATCCTGCCTGAAGGGTGTTGGCGCTCACCCGGGCGAGACTGTCAGACGACGGCAGGAAAAGGCCCTTTACCAGCACTCTCCCGCTTATTTGGAAGGCCGATAGCCGGACCTTCCGTCAACTCTGTTTTTCCTGGCTTGGGTGCTGCCCCTACGCGAGCTGCGTCACCTGAAGGCTGCTGATGGTTGCCGTGCCGCCGATGGCGTAAACGGCGAGGTCGGTGCTGGTCTCGGCCGGGAAGATCAGTTCGGTCATGGTGACCTGGCCGCCTTGGGCAAAGACTTCCACGGAGCAGCGGTCCACATAGATGGTGAGGTCGTAGGACCCCTCCTTTGCCAGGATGGGAGCGGTGTCGATGGAGGCGAAGGATGCGTGGAAGTCCGTCCTGCCGGATTCCCGCCGGTCCACTAACAGTTTGGCTTGGCCGGGGCGGATGCCGACACGGGTTCCCTTCGCGCTGTCTCCACGCAGGATGAGGCCGAATTCCTCTGCGCTTCCGGGGGTGAAGCTGACGTCTATGCGCTGGACCGTGCCGGCTGCGCCGGCCAGAACCTGCACGCCGTCGTGGATGATGGTTTCAGAAAGGCAGAACGACTCCGGGTCAGCCAGGGCAGTCCAATCACCGGCGGGCTGCTGGACCAGGGACAGGTTTCCGTCGCTGGTCTGGAGTGAAATTTCGCGGGCGAGGCTCATGGGGCTGCGCCAGGGTGTGGTGGGGATGTGGTTGGCGTATTCCCAGTTGTTCATCCAGGCGATCATGAGGCGGCGGTTGTCGGGGGCGTCGCTGAAGGAGACGGCGGCATAGTAGTCCCGCCCCCAGTCCAGCCACCGGTATTCGCCCAGCCGGTCAGGGTCCTGGGGGCCTTCGGTTACGGTGCTGGCGGAGGTGAATGCGGTTCCGTCGAAGTCGCCGATGAAGTATTGGCCGGCTGAGCCGTTGTTGGGCCCGCCGGGGTTGAGGTTGACGGTAAGGACCCACTTGAGGTTTTGGGGGTCGCCGTCCACGGGCAGGGAAAACAGGTCGGGGCATTCCCAGATGCCGCCTGTGGCGTTTGCGGGGCCGAAAGTGCTCAGCAGTTCCCAGTTCTTGAGGTCTTCGGATTTGTAGAGGACCACCTGGAAGTCTGTGGCTTCGACGGCGATCATCACCCAGTAGCTGCCCGCGTCGCCGTTGTACCGGAAGACTTTGGGGTCGCGGAACTCGGCGGACCCGCGGTTCAGTACGGGGTTGCCAGTGTGTTTTGTCCAGGAGTAGCCCCCGTCCAGGCTGTAGGCCAGGGACTGGGCCTGGACGCCCTCATACACGGAGCCCGGCTTGAAGGCACTGGTGTAGATCGCCACGAGCGGGCCAACGGACCCGCTGCCGAATCCGCTGGTGTTGTGACGGTCATAGACGATGCTGCCGGAAAAGATGTCTTCGTTCTCGTCACAGGCGATGGCGACGGGATGTTCGGTCCAGGTCAGCAGGTCGGTAGAGGTGGCGTGACCCCAGGACATGTTTCCCCAGACGTTACCCAGCGGGTTGTTCTGGTAGTAAAGGTGATAGACGCCTTCATGAAAAATCAGGCCGTTGGGATCATTGAGCCAGGTGTCTTTTGCGGTGTAGTGCAGGGCCGGGCGGTAGCTGTCTGCTGTGGCTGCCGTGTGAGTCGAAGTAAGTGTTTCCACGAGGTTCCTTTTGAGAGTTTGTGTTATTTGCTGGCGCCGGCCGTGAGGCCTTCGCGCAGGGTGCGCTGGCCGAAGATAAAGACCACCAGTGCGGGCAGCATGGACAGGATCACGCCGGCGAGGACCACGGAAATGCTCCCGGTGCCAAGGTTGCCTTGGAGTGTGACCAGGCCGAGGGGGAGGGTGAAGTTCTGTTCGCTGATGGTGAGGATCAGCGGCCGGAAGAACTCGTTCCAGTGGAAATTGAAGGCCAGGATCCCGACGATTGCCATACCGGGGACCGCCAGCGGGACGTAGACAGAACGGAAGATCCGCCATGGTCCGGCGCCGTCCAGGGCGGCCGCTTCTGCGAAGTCGTTTGGCAGGCCCAGAAAGTATTGGCGCATCAGGAAGGTGCCGAAGGCTGTGGGAATGGCCGGCAGGATCAGGGCCAGCAGGGTGTCGGACAGACCCATCCCTCGGATGAGCATGAACACCGGGACGATAGTGACCTGCACCGGGACCATCATGGTGGCCAGCACCAGCGAGAAGATGGCCTTCTTGCCGCGGAAGTCCAGACGGGCGAAGGCGTAGCCGGCCAGGGTGGCGGAAGCCATCTGGCCAAGCGCGATCAGCCCGGTCACCAGGGCGCTGTTCAGGACCAGGACGCCGACATTGATCTGCCTGAACACCTCCTGGTAGGCGGTGAAGTCAGGATTGATGGGCAGGAAGGACGGCGGCAGGTTGAATGATTCCGACGGCGTACGCAGTGAGGTGGACAGTGTCCACAGGACAGGACCGAGGGTCAGCGCGGCCGCCACGGCCAAAGCGGCGTACCTGCCGACGGTTCCAGCGGCAGGCAGGCGGCGGCTGCGGTAGCGCTTGTGGGTGTTCGGCGTGCCGGTGGCGGAACCGGACTGCCTGTCGGTCCCGGTGTGCAGGGTCTGTGTGGACATGAGGGACCTCACTGGTAGAAGACGAAGCGGCGGCTAAGACGGAACTGCAGGGCGGTGACGGCAAGGATTAGCACGGTGAGTACCAGGCCGATGGCCGAGGCTTCGCCGAACTCCAGTTGCTGGAAGGCGGATTCAAAGATCACCATGACGGCGGTGCGGGTGGAATCCCCTGGACCGCCGTTGGTCAGGACGTAGGGCTGGTCGAAGACCTGCAGTGCACTGATGATTGCCATGACGGAGGCGACGAGCACCGTGGGACTGATCAGCGGAAGGGTGACATTGCTGAACTGTTTCCAGCCTGTGGCGCCGTCCAGGTTCGCGGCCTCGTGCAGTTCCTTTGGAATGTTGGTCAAGGCGCCGAGGAAGAGCAGAAAGGAGAACCCGAAGTTCTGCCATACATAAACCAGGACCACCACGGTTGCGGATGCCACGGGACTGGTCAGCCATGGCACTGCGGGAATGCCGACCAGGGACAGGAGCCAGTTCACTACGCCGAACTGTTCGTTGAACATGTACCGCATGAAGATGGACACGGACGCGGCGGAAAGGACCAGAGGGAAGAAGAAGGTGGAACGAAGGAATACCCTCAGCCAGGAAGGCATTCTGGCCTGCAGCATGGAAGCCAGGCCAAGGGCGATGCCCAGTTGAAGTACCACTGCGACAATGACGAACACGATGGTGTTCAGGAAGGACACACGGACGGTGGGGTCCTGTGCCAGCGAGGTGAAATTGGCGAAACCGACGAACTGGGGTGCTGAAATGATGTCCCAGCGGAAGAAGGCAAGCACCAGCGAGCCGATGATCGGCAGAAAGGTGAACAGGGCCATGCCGAGCACCGTGGGAGCAAGGAAGATCATGGCCAGCCACCGCTCGATCAACGAGCGGCGCGCGGCCGCTGGTTGCGCCGTTCGGCGTGGGGCGGTGGAAGTGGTGGTCATGAGTTCCTCCTCAGAGCCAGTTCGAGATCGCGCTGCAGGGTGCCCATCGCGGCCCGCACATCAGCGGAGCTGCCGCTGACGGCGGTGGAAACGTTTTTCATCAGGGCAGTTTCGACGGCGGCCTGCTGGGGCGGAGCGGGGATGGGGCCGGAGGTGGGGAACCTGTCGAGGGTGTCGTAGAAGACTTTCCAATGCCTGGGTCCGGTGCCCGCGTAAAAGGACTCATTGACCATCGAACGGCGGGTCGGAGTGGTGTTCGGCTTGGGAATGGCCAACTGCATCGCTTCCCGGCTCGAGCAGAACTTAACCCATTCCCAGGCGGCGTCCTTGTCCTTCGCCGTGCGCATGATCGCGTAGCCGGCGGCACCGAACTGATGCCGCTGCGTCCGCCAGCGGGGGAAGAACTGGACGTCGAACTGGTCGGCGGTCATTCCGGCGTCGTGCAGGCCCTGCGCCCAGTAACCGCCTGCCGGCGTGGTGCCGATGCGGTTGTTGCCGAACAAGCCGACCAGGGCGTTGCCGCCCCCGGATTCGGGACGCACGCCTAGTCCTTCGGCAACGAGTTCGCGCAGGTAGTCGAAGGTTTCGATAACGCGCCCGTCTTCGGCGTTGGGAGCCAGCCATTGATAGCCGCCTCCGCGGGTCGCCCGGGCCGGGTCGTTCGGGTAAAAACGGTCCCAAACCCAGTCCCCGCCGGAAGCCTTGGTTTCGGTCAGGAAGCTGGTGTCGTTGGCGTACAGCCACGGCACTACCCCGCCGAAAAGCCGGTTCGTCCAGTAGTACGGGGTGAAGTCGGCCGGGCGTGCTTTCCGCAGGGCGCGGAGGGTGGCGCTGAAGTCGTCCTGCGTCCAATCGTCCCTGGGCCGGTCGAGCCCGGCCTGGGCGAAGGTGGTGGTATTCAAATACATGTTCGCCGCGTTCCAGTCCAGCGGAAGCTGGTAAAGGCTGCCTTGGTACATGAAGGCTTCCAGCAGGCTCGGATGAACGTCATCGAAGTAATCGCCCATGTCCGCAGCGTCCCGGCGGACATAGTCATCCAGCGGCTCGGCGAGCTTGTCGGCAAACAGCTGGGCGCCCTCGGTGGCTACGTAGACGACGTCCGGCGGTGTTCCCGCGGCGACCATGGTGAGGATTTTGGAAAAGAAATCCTTCCAGTCCGCCCCCTGAATGGCCTGCACCTGGACCGGAATATCGGGGTGGGCGGCGGTAAAGGCCTGAACCAGACCCTGGCGGGCCGCCGCATCCGCTGCCGTTCCAAGGATGGCGATTTTCAGGGCCTTGCTGCTGCGGCCGGGAATGTCAGTCCCCGTCAGCCGTGGCCAGGCGCCCACAGTGGCTCCCGCCACAGCGAGTCCCGTAAGGCCCAGCATGGAACGCCGCGTGAGTTGCGAAAGTCCTCTGCCGGACCGCAGCGCACGCGAGGGGGCTGGTTGCCCCGGTGTCTCTTCAGACGTCATTGTCGGCTCCTCCTAACACGTGTTAAGTAGGTTAGGTAACGTACCTAACACGTGTCAAGTAAGACTTTTGCTATTCGTTCAACCTGAATGAAACGTGACCGAATGATGGGCGGTGTTCAACATGCCGCGGACAGAGGGCCCCGCCGGATGCTGGATCAGGTCATTCCTGTTGTGAGGTTTCAGCAGCGAAGTGGCCGAGGAAACGTCCCGCCTAGTTAGCAGCCGGGACCGTTGCGGTGGATGCCCGTGGGATGATCCGGCAGGGCATGTGGACGGTTCCTGCTTCCGTGTTCCCTTCTGCCGCGGCTTTTCCTTCGACCGCATCCAACAGCATGGACATGGCTGCTGCTCCGATTTCGGCGTGCGGAAGTGCCACCGTGGTCAGGGCGGGAACAAGGTTGGCGGCGAGGTGCTGCTGGTCGTCGTAGCCGACCACGGACAGATCCTGCGGTACGCGGAGGCCTGCGGCAGCCGCGAACAGCAAGACGCCGGTGGCCACCCTGTCGTTAGAGCAAATGATCGCCGTCGGCCGGTCTCTGCCGTCCAGCACAGAGGAAGCGGCCCGGTAGCCCTCATCGATGTCCCACCCGGTCACATGGACGTGCTGTTGTTCAGGGCCCAGCCCCGCCCCTTCCATGGCCTCACGGTAACCCTGCTCGCGCTGCGGGGCGGCGGGCGAGCTGAGAGTTCCGGTCAACAGGGTGATGCGGCGGTGGCCCAGGTCAATCAGCAGCTGTGCCGCGGCGCGCCCGCCGTCGACCTCTGCCGGTATTACCGACTGGAGCTGGGAGCCGACATCAGTGCAATTGGCCAGAATGGCCGGCAAGGTAAGCATCGCCGGCGGGGTGGTAACTTCACGCAGGCTGCCGGTGGCGTACATGATTCCGTCTACCTGCCGGTGCACGAGTTGCTGTGCCGCGGCGCTCTCGCGGGCCAAGTCATGTTCCGTATCGACGACCAGGACCATGTACCCGCGGGCCAACGCCGTGCGTGAGGCGCCGCTGATCAGCCGACCGGCGAAAGGGCTGGTGACGATGTCATCCGTAATGATGCCGATCGTTGATGTCTGCTGGTTGCGCAGGCTGAGGGCAACGGAGTTGGGCGTGTAATCCAGCTCCGCCGCGGCGCGGAGCACGCGCTCCTGGCGTTCTGCGGTGACGTTGCCGCTGGCCCTGCCGTTAAGCACCAGTGACACTGCACTGCGGGATACCCCTGCCCGTTGTGCCACATCCAGTGCCGTAGCTTTACGTTTGACCATGCCGATCCCCTTGCTTTTCGAATTAGCATACCTAACTCGTGTGAGGTCGGGAGATGTCTTGTTCGGTGCCCCTTCTGCGGCCCGGGCGCAACGAGATCAACGGGTCACGCGTCCGGCGCAGGTGCCAGGGGGCATTCAAGTGGTTCCATCGCTCCCGCGGGTGAGCGCCACGCCTCGAACCGCCCTTCCCTGCAATCACGGAGCTGTCCCGGTACGCATCTCGGGTATTCGTTCATCGGCTGCTTCTCCACGACGAGCCTCCCTCGTTATTTCAGGCAGCCGGAGTCTGATGGAGGTGTGCATGACGGGCCGCCGCCGTAGGTTCTGGTCATGCGCGGAGGCCGCGGAATGCCGGGGTGGTTACTTGATTCTGAGGCCCCTGCTAGGCCTTGCGGTGCTGCTCCGCTTCTTTCACGAGTTCAGTCAGCCAGGGCCGGTGCCCCTTGTGGAAAACCATTCCTTCGGGCAGGCCTTGGACCGTGGGTACCGAATTGGCGATGTCGATCGTGATCCGGCCGCCGCCCATGGGGGCGTTGGTGATGTGCAGGTCGCCGTAGGACTCCGGGAGGACGGGATCCATCCAGAAGCCGCCGCGGGAAACATGGGTGTCGTACCGCATCAGAGTCGTCACGAGCTGGATCGGTGTTGTGGCTGCCCAGGCTTGTGGCGAACACGCTGTCGGGTAGGGGACGGGCTCGGCGAACTGGTCCCGGCTGAAGCCGCAGAACAGCTCGGGCAGGCGGCCGTCGGAATATTCGGCGGCCTCCAGGAGTGCCGTGGAGATGCGTTGCGCCTCTGCCACGAATCCGTAGCGCATCAGGCCTGCCGCAATGACTGCGTTGTCGTGCGGCCAGACCGAGCCGTTGTGGTAGCTGGCGGGGTTGTAGGCGCCCATGTCGCTGGCCAAAGTGCGCACGCCCCAGCCGCTGAACATCTCCGGCGACATGAGGTGTTCAGCCACCTGCGGCGCCTTATCCTCATCCACCAGGCCTACCCACAGGCAGTGGCCCATGTTGGACGCGCACCCATCGACTTGCCGCTTCTTGCCGTCCAGGGCTATGGCGTAATATCCGCGCTCTGGGATCCAGAACTGCTCGTTGAACCGCTTCTTCAGTAGCTTCGCGCGGTCGGCGAGTTCATCGCCCAAAGGCGTGTCGCCGGCGTCGTACGCAATCCAGGCGCGGGCCATGTAGGCGTCGTAGACGTACGCCTGCACTTCGCAGAGCGCTATAGGGGGCTCGGCCATGCGGCCGTTGGCGAAGTTGATGCCGTCCCAGGAGTCCTTCCAGCCTTGGTTGATAAGCCCCCGCGGATTAAGGCGCTCGTATTCGACGAACCCGTCGCCGTCCCTGTCGCCGTAGTCGCGGATCCAGTCCAGTGCACGGTCCGCGTGGGGCAGCAGTGCGGCGATGGTTTCCTTGCCGAAGCCCCAGCGGCTCACCGATCCAAGTACTGTCACGAAGAGCGGGGTGGCGTCGATGCTGCCGTAGTAGACGGACTTGCCGCCGAGCGCGAGCCCGCTGGAGACGTCCAGCCTGACCTCGTGCAGGATCTTGCCCGGTTCCTCCTCGCTCATCTGGTCCACCACGTTGCCTTGGCGGTCGGCCAGCGTTTGCAGCGTGCCCAGCGCCAGGGAAGGGTCGACAGGCATTGCCATCTCCGACGCCCACAGTGAGTCGCGGCCGAACAGGGTCATGAACCACGGCGCGCCGGCCGCCACCACGACCCGCTCCGGATGGTTCGGGTCCTCGATCCGGAGCGCGCCCAGATCGTCGTAGCTGCGCCGCAGGGTCCGTTCGATGGAGTGGTTGGCCATATGGAGCTTGGGAATCTTGGCCACCCACTCCTGCCGGCGGTGGTCCCGGGGGGACAGTTTCTCGCCGTCGCCATGGATGAACGACGGCGGGGGAGGACTTGTGGCCTCGGCGCTCGGCACCGCGGTGAGTACCGTACTCCACTGGCTGTGCGGTGCGAGGGATACGGTGTATGTCAGGGCATCCTGGCGGACGTCGGCTCCGGGAGCCTGGACCAGAAGTCCCTTCCGGACATCCTGCCAGGCAGCGCGGATGGTCAAGGTGTCACCGTCGACTTCCCTGGTTTCTTCCCAGCGCCCCTGGATCCGTGCCTCCTTGACCTCGAAAAGATCCGCGAAATCTGCCTCAGCCCTGACGGAAAGGGTGCATTCGGCCGCGTCCGGGGAGTAGTTGCGAATCGTGACCTGCTCCTGGATGCCCGCCCCCACTTCGCGCAGCCGCTCCACGATCAGCGGGCTGTCGGCATACGCGTCTGAGCGGGTGACGCGGCCGGCAAACAGCGCGCGGTACGGTTCCTTCGTCTCTGCCGCCAAAGGTTCCAACGGCTGCCCATTAACGGTCAGGCTCCAGCGGGACAGAATGCGCGTGTCCTGGAAGAAAACTCCGTGCGGATATTCCGGATGGATGTCCCCGTTCGGCAGGGAGATGCAGAAGGACGTGCCTTCCACCAGGGTGATTGTCCCCGCCCCCACAGGTCCGGCAGCAGTGTCAGCGTTCCATCCCGCCATCCCGGCCCCTCCAAGAACCCGACGCCACGGCGCCTGAACCTCATGTGCAGGCAGCCGCCGTCGCCAATTCTGCCACCGACGGTACTCTTGCTTGCTCCGGTAGGCCAGAGCACCCGGAAATCGCGGGGCCCGGGGGTCGCAGGATCTTCGAATTGGTGCGGACGGAGAAGACGAGCGGGGCCCCGCCACCCAGCCCGCGGAATCCCGGGATGTGCCCGCCGTCGAAACGCAACATGGGGGAGAGGCCTTTGAACCGACGTATTCCCATGCGCTGCCTAGCAGGAGTAGACATTGCCGGAAACCAGCAGGTCGTAGTCATCCTCGACATGGAACAGGCGACGGTCTCCGATCTGGTCTGTCACCCAGATTGTTCGACCATCCTCAGTCCGCTCATCGATCGAACCCTTGTAGCATTCGACGCCCTGCCGGCAAAGAGTGATGACGTCTCCGCGCTGAAGGGACGTCCACATGGATACACGACGGCTCTGTCGCATTTTGTGTGCCTTTCTGTAATTGTCTCGGTGGCCGGGCCCGCCCTCCCCAATCATTCGCTCGGAAAAACGGTACGTCGTTCGCGGCAGCTGCCGGTGGAAAAACTTCCCCGCAAAAGCCTATCGTCGATTGTTGACAATTGTTAGGATGAAATCCGTGCCCGCCAACGCAGGCAGGCAGCTAGGTACAGGGCGCAGCCCACGAAGGAGCAACTATGGTCAAGGCGACCGTCATGAGCGATGCAACAACTGCAAACCCGGGTGAACCCAAAGCCAAGGAAACCTCAATTACCGAAGGACAGACCGAGGTCTGCCTGCGTCTCTGGGCCAGGGACGACTTCAAGACGGGCATCTGGGAGGTAACGCCGGGAACGTTTAAGAGCACCCGGCCCGGCTACGACGAGATCTGCCAGATTCTGAGCGGGACCGGCACCATCACGGAGCCGGATGGCACCAGCTTCGACATCGGCCCGGGTACCCTGTTCGTTACTCCTGCCGGCTGGGAGGGCAGCTGGACGATCCATGAGACGGTACGCAAGATGTGGGTCGTCAAGGATCTTCCGGCCACGGCTGAGTAGTCCTCAACACCCCAGTGCCCCCGGGCAGCAGCAGCTGCCCGGGGGCACTTGTGCAGAAGCTGCGGCCGAGTGCTGGGCGTGGGTGTCAGCTACTTGGTGGCGGTGAGATCCTCCACGGCCTTTTGCATGTGCCGTTTGATGGCGTTCTGGAGTCCCCTTCTGTCCCGTGCTGCCAGGAGATCCAGGATGTTCTGGTGTTCCTGCACGAGATCATCCACACGGGGATAGGAGACCTCCAGACTGAGAATACACATCCGGGATTCGGCGGCCAGCGTCTCGTAGACCCGGATCAGGCGGGTATTTCCTGTGCCGGCGACGAAGGAGGTGTGGAATTGCATGTCCAGCCGTGCGATTGCCTGCCAGTCGGAAACGGCAACCTGCTTTGCCATGTCCTTGATGATTCCCTGCAGCACGTCGCAGGTGTCTGTGATCTGTGCCTCGCTGCCGTCCAGCAGCGTATTTGCTGCGGCTATTTCCACGGCCTCGCGGACTGCGTAGATCTCCTTGATGTCCTCGGTTGTAAGCTCCAGGACGAACACTCCGCGGTTGCGGTGGTTGACCAGTATCCCTTCCTGGCACAGTCGCTGCAGTGCTTCCCGGAGCGGTCCCCTGGACGTGCGCAGCCGGCTGGCCATGGCAGACTCATTGATCTGCTCGCCCGGACGGAAGATCCCCTGCACGATTTGCTCCCGCAGTTGATCGGCAATCAGCTGGGCCGTGGGCCTTCCTTCCAGGACAAATAATCCTTCGGTCGCTGCCATTTCATTCCTCATTTCACTCTTCGGCATATTACCTTTACCAGCCCAGGGCCGGATGCCTGTTCATGCTTCGTTAGAGCACCTTTTCCAGGAAGGACCGGGTCCGGCGCTCCTTCGGGTTGCGGAGAATTTCCCTGGCGTCGCCGCGCTCGATGATGCAGCCTTCCGCCATGAACAGCAGCGAGTCTGCGACTTCGCGGGCGAACCCCATTTCGTGGGTAACCACCACCATGGTCATCCCTTTGCTGGCCAGGTCCTTCATGACGGCGAGGACTTCGCCGACCTTTTCGGGGTCCAGGGCCGACGTGGGTTCATCGAAGAGCATGATCTCGGGGTCCATCGCCAGGGAACGCGCGATGGCCACGCGCTGCTGTTGGCCGCCGGACAGCTGAGCGGGATAGTGGTGGCCGAAACCAGAGAGGCCCACACTGGCCAACAGCTCGCTTGCCTGCGTGGCGGCCCGCTTCCTGTCATGGCCTTTGACCAGCACGGGGCCGGCCATGACATTCTCCTGGGCGGTCATGTTGGGGAAGAGGTTGAACTGCTGGAAGACCATGCCGATCCTGGTGCGCTGCCGGGCGACATCCTTCGGGCTGAGGGCGTGATAGGCAGTTTCGCTTTCGTAGTACCCCAAATTTTCACCGTTGACTTTCAGCACTCCAGTATCGACGGTCTCGAGGCCGTTGATGCAGCGCAGGAGGGTGGACTTTCCGGAGCCGCTGGGGCCGATGATGCAGCAGACCTCTCCGCTGGCGATGTCCAGATCGATGCCTTGCAGGACTGTTTTCGGTCCGAACGACTTCCGGATTCCACGGGCGTGAATGGTGCCGTCGGCAGTCATCGTGCCATGCCTTCCGGTGCTGTCAGGGACCCTCGTCTTGCCTTCCTCGGCAGTGCGGAGGTTGCACGCGAGTACCTTTTCTCGAGCCTGGATTGCGGGTAGCTCAGCAGCAGGGTCATCGCGAGGTACCAGAGGCTGGCGACGATAAGCAGCGGGATGGTCTCGTAGGTGCGGGCGTAGATGAGCTGGGCGCTTTGGAGCAGCTCGGCGACGCCGAGCACGCTGACGAGGGAGGTTTCCTTGAACATACCGATGACCTGGTTTCCGGTCGCAGGGATGATCGAGGGCATCGCCTGGGGAATGATGACCTTGCGCATCTTCATCCCGGCGCTCATGCCGAGGGAGTCCGCGGCCTCGATCTGGCCCTTTCCGACGGCGGAGAAGCCTCCTCGGATGATCTCCGCCATGTAGGCGGCTTCATTGAGCGTGAGGCCGACAAGTGCTGCAGTGATGGGTGCCATCAAGGCATTGACATCGACGGCGGTGCTGAAGTCGGTGAACGGAATGCCGATCGTCAGGTTCGGGTACAGCGCAGCGATGTTGAACCAGAAGATCAGCTGGACCAGGACCGGGGTGCCGCGGAACAGCGTGATGTAGACGCCCGCGGTGACGGCCACCGGTTTGATGCTGGACGCCCTCATGATGGCAAGCAGCAGGCCCAGCAGGGTACCGAGGGCCATGCTTGCCAGGGTCAGGAAGACCGTGAGCAGCAGGCCGCGGATGATGGTCTCATGGGTGAAATATCTGGCGACAACATGCCACTTGAAGTTGGGATTGGTTGCAACAGAGATCAGAATGCCAAGACCAAGCAGGGTGCACAGAACCCACGCCACGTACTCAGGGGTGCTCCGGCGCCGCAGCCTCGGTTTAAGGGCGGGGTTTGTGGCGCGCAATGTCTGCTGCCTTCCGCGATTGATGAACTTCAGCACTGTGGGTCCTCAGTTAAGCTTCGCTTCGGTGATGGCGCCTGATTCCAAGCCCCAGTTGCCGAGCGACTTCTTGTATTCGGGGCTGTCAAGCGCGGACTGCGTGGCCTTCTGCAGTGCAGGAGTCAGCGGTGATCCCTTCTTCAGGCCAATGGCAGCGACGTGATCCGAGCGGGTATCCACCTGCGGAGAAAGAATCGTGAAGGTGTTCGGCTGTTGCTGGTCTGCCCAGACCAGCGAAGGGGTGTCGTACAGGATGCCGTCGATCCGCTTGGACGCCAGCTGCGTGAGGGCTTCCTGGATGTTGGGGAGCGTCACAGCGTTAATGGCCTGCTTGCCCTTGGAAGTGCAGGTCCACTCCGAGATGTTCGGAAGATGCTTCAACTGGGCGTTGGATCCCTTGGTGACCGCGATGTTCCTGCCGCACATGTCGTCGTTGCTGATATTCAAAGGATTGCCGGCGCTCACGGCAACCGACAGGCCGCTGTTGAAGTAGTCAATCATGTCCAGCACCTTCAGCCGTTCGGCGGTGGGGGACATGGTAGTGACAGTAAAGTCGTACCGGCCGCCATCAATGCCGGGAATGATGGTGTCAAACGAGGTGTTCTCGAACTTCAGCTTCAGGCCCAGTTTCTTGGCCACGAGGCGTGCGATGTCCGGGTTCAGGCCGATCGGCGTGCTGTTATCGTCTGCCAGGAACGTGGTGGGCGGGTAGTGCAGGTCCATCGCCACCGTCAGTTCACCCTTGTCCTTGTAGGACTGCGGCAACAGCTTGCCTGCGGCCGCGTCGGGCTGGACACCCTCGGAGATGTCGGCCGTACTTGACGTCTTGGAGTCGGCTTCCGAATCGCTGTTGGCACCCGAGCCACACGCGGCCAATGCCAATACAACCGCCAAGCCTGCTACTACGCTCTGGACCCTGGTTCTGATCCTCATCACTGCTTTCCTATTACGACGGCGGTGCCGGACTTGTTCTGCATGCTTTCCCGCCGCCTCCTACCTAATAATGCAACCTCCGGATAGCAGATCATCGACAATTTACAGAAAAATTTTCAAAGTTTTGTCTCCGCCTATCCCTTCCGAGCCGGTGATCCGGTCCTCCCCTCGCGCTCGTGCACTTCCAACGAAGAGGTGGCCCGGTCCATTGGACCGGGCCACCTCTTCGTTGGAAGTGCGCTTCGAGTGACTCTCTAGGCGGTGATATCGATGTCTTGGCTGGATGCGGTGAGGTCCTCCACACCCTTATGCATGTGCCGCTTTATGGCGTGCTGGAGTCCCTTTCGGTCTCCTGCTTCCAGCAGGTCCAGGATGTTCTCGTGTTCCTGCACCAGAACATCCACCCGGGGATAGGCGACTTCCAGGTTGAGAATACACATCCTCGATTCCGCCGCCAGGGTCTTGTAGATCCTGATCAGGCGTGTGTTCCCAGCACCGGCAACGAAGGCCGTGTGGAACTCCATGTCCAGTCGAGCGATCGCCTGCCAGTCTGAGACCGCGACCTGCTTCGCCATGTCCCCGACTATTCCCTTCAGCACATCGCAGGTGTTGTTGATTTCCTCCTGCCCGGCGTCGAGCAGTGTATTCGCAGCGGCTAATTCCACGGACTCGCGGACGGCATAGATCTCCTTGACGTCCGCCGTCGAAAGCTCAAGGACGAACACTCCGCGGTTGCGGTGGCTGACCAGGATCCCCTCCTGGCACAGGCGCTGCAGCGCTTCCCGGAGAGGTCCCCGGGAGGTTCGAAGCTGGCTGGCCAGGAGAGATTCGTTGATTTGCTGCCCGGGGCGGAAGGTTCCTTGGACGATTTGTTCCCGCAACTGATCTGCAATCAGCTGCGCCGTGGGCCTTCCCTCCAGTACGAACAGTCCCTCTGGTGCCGCCATTGATATCCCCTCATCTCACTCTTCGGCGTATTGCATATTTTCAGACGGCTATTGCCGTGTACTTGTACTCAAGAAATTCTTCAATGCCGACCTTGCCGCCTTCACGCCCCAGCCCCGACTGCTTGATGCCGCCAAAGGGAGCTATTGGGTTGGATACGAGGCCCGTATTGAGGCCGACCATTCCGACTTCCAGTTCTGCGGAGAAGCGCAGGGCCTTGTCCATGTTCTCAGTAAAAACGTAACCAACGAGGCCCCATTCGGTGTCATTGGACAGGCGGAGGACCTCATCCTCGCTGTCGAAGGCGGTGATGGCGGCTACCGGACCGAAGATCTCGGTGCTCATAAGTTCGGCATCCGTGGTCACGTCGGTCAGGACGGTGGGGGTGAAGAAGTATCCCGGGCCTTCCGGGCGGCTTCCGCCGGTCAGGATCCGCGCACCCTTGGCGACTGCATCCGAGACGAGGCTTTCGACCTTGTCCAGGCCCTTCTGCTCGATGAGGGGACCGACATCGGTTCCGTCCAGGGCGCCATTGCCGACCTGGAGTTCCGACATCCTCTTGGCGAACTTCTCGCTGAATTCCTCGACGACGGAACGGTGCACGAAGAAGCGGTTCGCCGCGGTGCAGGCTTCGCCCATGTTGCGCATCTTGGCCTTCATGGCACCGTCCACGGCCTTCTCGATGTCCGCGTCGGCGAGGACGATGAACGGAGCATTGCCGCCCAGTTCCATGGAGGAGCGCATGACGTTCTCCGCCGCCTGCCGGAGCAGAATCTTGCCGACCCCAGTAGACCCTGTGAAGCTGATCTTGCGGGCGATGCCACTGTTGGTCCAGTGCTCCACCACGGTGGCTGCAGTGGACGTGGTCACGACGTTCAGGACCCCGTCCGGAAGACCCGCCTGGTGGAAGATGTCCGCGAGGGCCAAGGAGGTCAGCGGTGTCAGTTCGGCAGGCTTGAAGACCATGGTGCAGCCTGCTGCCACGGCGGGAGCAATTTTGCGGGCGCCCATGGCCAGCGGGAAGTTCCACGGGGTGACCAACACGCAGGGGCCGACGGGTTCCTTTGTGATCAGGATTCGCGTGTTGCCATCCACCGAGGTGGTGTGGTCTCCGCCGATCCGGACGGCTTCTTCGGAGAACCAGCGGAGCATCTCGGCGCCGTAGGCCACTTCGCCTTTGGCCTCGGCCAGGGGCTTGCCCATCTCCGCGGTCATGATGGCTGCCAGCCGGTCGGTGCCAGCGATGACCAGTTCGTAGGCGCGGCGCAGGATGTCGGCGCGTTCACGGGGAGTGGACTTGCCCCATTCCGCCTGGGCGCGGCCTGCTGCCTCAATGGCGCGTGCTGCGTCTTCAGCGTCGCCGTCGGCCACCTGGGCGATGATTTCATTCGTGGCCGGGTTCTCGACGGGGAAGGTCGCGCCATTGCTGGACTTCTGCCAGGCACCGTCGATAAACAAGTCTGTGTGAAGGGTGTTGGGGTCAAATGAGAGGCTCATTGGCACACTTTCAGTGATGGTAGGGCGGGGTTTCGCCGGGGCGGGTCTGGATGCGCCGCCGGCGAAGTCCGTTCCAGCTTTGGACTAGGAGGTGGCTGCTTTCAGCGCTTGGGTGAACCTGGCGAGACCGCTCTGGATCTCGTCGCTGCTGACGTTGAGCGCCGGAATGATGCGGATGACGTTGCCATAAGGGCCGCAGGTGAGGAGCAGGAGCTCTTCCTTGATCGCGGCCTGCTGGACGGCCAGCGCTGTGGCGGAATCGGGAGTGTTATCCGCAGCGGTGAACTCGACGGACTGCATCAGCCCTCGGCCCCGAACGTCCCCGATTACCGCAAACTGGGTCCTGAGGCCGTCAAGCCCGGAGCGCAACTCGTCGCCCCGCACCAGTGCATTGGACACCAGGTTCTCGCGCTCTATGACGCCCAACGTTGCGACGCCTGCTGCGGCGGCGACGGCGTTTCCACCATAGGTGCCGCCCTGCGAGCCAGGCCATGCCTTGCCCATCAGCTCCGCCGAGGCGGCAATCGCCGAGATGGGGTATCCGCTGGCGAGGCCCTTGGCGGTTATGACAATGTCAGGGCGGATGTCGGCCCAGTTGTGTCCCCAGAACTTTCCGGTCCTGCCCACGCCAGCCTGGACTTCGTCCACGACAAGGACGATCCCGTGCCGGTCGGCACGCTCCCGCAACCCCTGCAGGAAGGCAACAGGCGTTGGGATGTAGCCGCCGTCGCCGAGGACGGGCTCGATGATGAAGCCTGCCGTATCACTGGGGCTGCTGATGCTGACCAGGAGGTGGTCCAGTTCCTTCAGGGCGAAGGCAACGGCTGTTTCTTCATCCCAGCCGTACCTGTAGGCGTGGGGGAAGGGTGCAACATGCACGCCGCCCATGAGGGGGGAGAAGCCGGAACGGAATTTTGTGCCTGCAGTGGTGAGGGAGGCTGCTCCGACTGTCCTGCCGTGGAAGCCGCCCTGGAAGGAGATAATGTTCGGCCGGCCGGTTGCCATGCGGGCCAGTCGCACTGAGGCTTCCACGGCTTCGGAGCCCGAGGTGGCGTAGAAGACGCTGTCCAGCCCCGAGGGCAGGAATTGTCCCAGCTTTTCTGTGAGCTCAAGGAGGGGCTTGTGCATCACGGTGGTGTATTGGGCATGGACAATCTTGCCCACCTGTTCGCGGGCTGCCGCGACGACGTCCGGGTGGCAGTGACCTGTGCTGGTGACGCCGATGCCGGTGGTGAAGTCGAGGTACTTCTTGCCGTCGGTGGCGTGAATCCAGGAGCCAACTGCGTGATCAACGATGACCGGCGTTGCCTGCTTGAGGATGGGGCTAAGAGTTGCCATGGCTTCATACTTTCTCAGGAGATGTAGATTGTCAACAATTGGCGATATGAGGTGAATCGCCGTTTGTCCGACGAGATGGGGTATTTAGGCGGTAAAACGTTGGGGCCGCACGAAATCCAGGCCGTCGAAGGAGCTTTTGCCCAAGGCCTCGTGGGCGGCAATCTCCCCGAATCCGGTGGCGTTCTTGAAGCCGGCACCGGAGAAGCCGGTGGCGCAGTAGATTCTGCCGCCTTGGTTGAGTCGGCCGAGGAGAGGGTGGCTGTCTTTGGTGAAGAGGTCCGGGAAGGCGTCCGAGCGGACGATATGGGGAAACAGCCCGGGGAAGAAGTCGGTGACGGTCTCGGTCGTTTCGGCGATTTCTGCCGGCGTGAGTTCCCTTGGCACTGAGTCCGCGGATGGCGTTGGTGCGCCGCGGCCGTCCAGGGTGGCTTTGACTGTGACGCCGTCGACGGCGGGTGCGCCGTACATGGAGCGGTCCCCGGAGATGCGAATGAAGACGGGGAACTTTTCCGGTGTGAACTCGGCTGCGTCGCGGGCGACGAACCAGGTCAGGAAGATCCGTCGGGTTTCCGTGGCTGCTTTGAGGTCGTCGGGCATGAGGCGTTGGGACCAGCCGCCGGAGGAGACGATGACGTTCTCGAAGGTCCATGACTTCTCCCCGGAGGTGATGAGGACGCCGTCGTCGGTTTCGGTGATGCTGTCGATGGGGGTGTTGGTGTGGATGGTGGCCCCGTTGGCCTGGGCGGCGGCGACGGCGGCGGTGACGGCGCGGTCGGTGCGCAGGGCCCCGGCGTGGGGGTCGTAGACGGCGACGTCGTCGTCGCGGAGGTTGTGCTGGGGGTAGCGGTGTGCCATTTCGGCGCGGCTGAGGAGTTCGTGGGCGGCGCCGTTGGTCCTGGTGGTTTCGAGCAGGGCTGTGAGGTAGGGGCCGTTTTTGGTGCCGATGGAGAGTCCGCCGCAGCGGGTGAGCATGTCCTGTCCGGTTTCGGCTTCGAGTTCGGCCCAGAGGTCCCGGGAGCGTTCCAGGATGGGGTAGTAGCCGGGGTTGCCGCGGTAGATCATGCGGAAGAGGCGGGTGTCGCCGCCTACGGCGCTTCGGGCGTGGGCGGGTGCGTGGGCTTCGAATCCGGTGACGGAACCGGTCAGGCGGGAGGCCTGCCAGAGGGCCATGGATCCGATGCTGCCCAGGCCGATGACTGCGAGTTTGCCGTCGGTCATTTAAATCACCTTGTCCAGGAAGGCCTGGGTGCGGGGTTCTTTGGGGTTGGAGAGGACTTCGCGGGCGTCGCCGCGTTCGACGACGCAGCCATCGTCCATGAAAATCAGGGAGTCGGCGACTTCGCGGGCGAAGCCCATTTCGTGGGTGACGACCACCATGGTCATGCCCTTCTTGGCGAGGTCCTGCATGACCATGAGGACTTCGCCGACTTTTTCGGGGTCCAGGGCGGAGGTGGGTTCATCGAAGAGCATGATCTCGGGGTCCATGGCCAGGGACCGGGCGATCGCGACGCGCTGCTGCTGCCCGCCGGAGAGCTGGGCGGGGTAGTAGTCCCCGAACCCGGCCAGGCCGACGCTGGCGAGGAGTTCGTGCGCCCGCGTCAGGGCTTGTTTCTTGTCCTGGCCTTTGACCAGGACGGGTCCGGCCATGATGTTTTCGTTTGCGGTCATGTTGGGGAAGAGGTTGAACTGCTGGAAGACCATGCCGACCCTGGTGCGCTGTTCGGCGAGCTTCTTGGGGGGCAGGGCGTGGTAGGCGGAGTCGGTTTCGTAGTAGCCGAAGTTTTCGCCGTTGACTTTCAGGACTCCGGTGTCGACGGTTTCCAGGCCGTTGATGCAGCGCAGGACGGTGGATTTGCCGGAGCCGCTGGGGCCGATGATGCAGCAGATTTCGCCGCTGGCGATGTCCAGGTCGATGTCTTTGAGGACTGTTTTGGGTCCGAAGGACTTGCGGATTTTGCGGGCGTGAATGGTGCCGTCGGTACTCATCGGGCAATACCTTCCGGTGCTGTCAGGGCAACCTTCTTCGCCTTCCGGGGAAGCCTGGAGGTTGAACGGGAGTATTTTTGCTCGAGCTTGGATTGGGGGTAGCTGAGCAGGAGGGTCATCACCAGGTACCAGAGGCTGGCGACGATCAGCAGCGGGATGGTCTCGTAGGTGCGGGCGTAGATGAGCTGGGCGCTTTGGAGCAGTTCGGCGACGCCGAGCACGCTGACGAGGGAGGTTTCCTTGAACATGCCGATGAACTGGTTTCCGGTGGCCGGGATGATCGAGGGCATGGCTTGGGGGATGATGACCTTGCGCATCTTCATGCCGGCGCTCATGCCGAGGGAGTCGGCGGCCTCGATCTGGCCCTTGCCGACGGCGGAGAACCCGCCGCGGATGATTTCGGCCATGTAGGCGGCCTGGTTGAGGGTCAGGCCGATGAGTGCTGCGGTGATGGGTGCCATCAGGGCGTTCACGTCGATCGCGGTGCTGATGTTGGTGAAGGGGATGCCGATGGTCAGGTTGGGGTAGAGCGCGGCGATGTTGAACCAGAAGATGAGCTGGACCAGGACCGGGGTGCCACGGAACAGGGTGATGTAGACACCCGCGGTAGCGGCGACCGGTTTGAGCTTCGAGGATCTCATGACGGCAAGGCCCAGGCCCAGGAGCGTTCCCAGGGCCATGCTGGCAAGTGTCAGGAAGATCGTGAGCATCAGGCCGCGGAGGATCGTTTCGTACGTGAAGTACTTGGCGACCACGCCCCACTTGAAATTGGGATTGGTTGATACCGAGATGAGAATTCCGATGGCGATCAGGCTGCAGACGACCCACGCGACGTACTCGAAGGTGCTGCGCCGCCGGAGCCGTGGCTTGAGTGCTGAATCCATCCCACTCATTGTGGTTCCACTTCTTTCGATAATCACTGGCTGCATGAAAATACCCCGCTAGTTGAGCTTGGCGTCGGTGATTGCCAGATTGTTCAGGCCCCAATTCTCGAGGGACTTCTTGTATTCGGGGCTTTTAAGGACGGACTGCGTCGCTGCCTGCAGAGCAGGGGACAGCGGTGATTCCTTCTTCAGGCCAATGGCAACGGTGTGGTCCGAGCGGGTATCCACCTGTGGTGTCAGGACCGTGAAAGTGTTCGGCTGCTGCTGGTCTGCCCAGACCAGCGCCGGAGTGTCATAGAAGACGCCGTCAACCCGCTTGGACGCCAGCTGCGTCAGGGCCTCCTGAACGTTGGGCAGCGTAACAGCGTTGATGGCCGGCTTGCCCTTGGAGGTGCAGGTCCACTCCGAGATGTTCGGAAGATGCTTCAACTGGGCGTTGGAGCCCTTGGTGACCGCGATGTTCCGGCCGCACATATCGTCATTGCTGATGTTCAGCGGATTGCCATGAGCCACGGCCACCGAGACGCCGGTATTGAGATAGTCGATCATGTCCAGGACCTTCAGCCGTTCGGCGGTGGGTGACATCGTGGTGGCTGTGAAGTCATAGCGGCCGCCGTCAATGCCGGGAATGATGGTGTCGAACGCGGTGTTCTCGAATTTCAGCTTCAGGCCCAGCTTCTTCGCCACGAGGCGCGCGATGTCCGGATTGACGCCGATCGGCGTGACGTTATCGTCTGCGAGGAACGTGGTGGGCGGGTAGTGGAGGTCCATGGCCACCGTCAGTTCGCCCTTGTCCTTGTAGGACTGCGGCAACAGCTTGACCGCGGCCGCATCAGGCTGGACACCCTCGGAAATATCGGCGGTGTTCGAGGTCTTGGAATCGGCCGGAGCCGTGCCTCCAGTGGCCGATCCGCCACAGGCGCTCAAGGCCAACAGGACGGCAAGGCCTGTGGCGGCGGTCTGGACTTTGCTTCTGTTCTTCATGGTGCTTCCCTTCGAAATGGTTCCAGCTGAGGTGGGTCTGGAACGGGTGCAGTATTTCCAGGACTTTCCGCTTGTCTTGACTGCTGTTGGCAGAGGCGAAGGTGGTCCTGGCGGTTGGTGCTTCATGCGGGGCTGTGATCCGGATCTCGTTCCGCATCCAAGAGCAATGCAACCCCCTTGACCGCAGATTGTCAACAATTGACGATAAGAAAAATCAATTGGTTTGGTGCGCTTACTTCTTGAGAAGGAATCTCACTAAGAACTGTTGACAATTGACAATTTTCGGGCCTACAGTCGAGAGCAACGGGCAGAATAGTCTTCCGGTGCGGAAGAATCCGCCAGCCCCGACAACGGATAGCTGATGGCCAACAATCCGGGCCTCGCACAAATTTCAACGAACGGACGAATCATGGCAGAGACCAATTTCCGGCCGAAGTACATCTCCTTCGATGTCTACGGCACTCTCATCAACTTCGACATTGATCCCACCACGCGTCGCCTGCTCGATGGCCGCATTTCAGAAGAGCAGTGGCCTGCCTTCAAGAAGCAGTTCCGCGGGTACCGGTTCGACGAGGTCCTTGGCGACTTCAAGCCTTACGAGCAGATCCTTCAGGATTCCTTTGACCGCGTGTGCAAGCGCTGGGGCATTGGACCGACCGAAGGCGCCGGTGCGGCGTTCGCTGAGGCGGTACGCGGCTGGGTTGCCCACGAGGACGTGCCGGCTCCGCTGAAACTCATGGGCGACAACTACAAGCTGGTGGCTCTGTCCAACGCCGACGACAGCTTCCTGGACATCAGCATTCCCAAGCTCGGCGCAAACTTCCACGCCGTGCTGACCGCTGAGCAGGCCCAGGCCTACAAGCCGCGCTACCAGGCCTTCGAGTACATGCTCGATACCCTGAACGCCAAGCCGGAGGACTTCCTGCACATCTCTTCGCACACACGCTACGACATGCATCCGATGCACGACATGGGCTTCCGGAACCTCTGGATGCTGGACCGTGGCTATGACCCCATTGGCCCGGGCTACGACCTCAACATTGCTAAGTCCCTGGACGAGATCAACGAGCACCTCGGTCTCTAAACCGACGTCAAGGCGAAAGGTCAAACCGTGAAACTCATTCCTTACTGGCTGGACACAGCCGAAGCATCCGGAGACTACCGGCAGACTCCGGTACCCGAGAATGTCGATGTGGCAATCATCGGCGCCGGATTTACGGGGCTGTCCGC
Source organism: Arthrobacter sp. BGA-UO-ETr-C19 (assembly GCF_059568005.1). Lineage (NCBI taxonomy): Bacteria > Bacillati > Actinomycetota > Actinomycetes > Micrococcales > Micrococcaceae > Arthrobacter > Arthrobacter sp. BGA-UO-ETr-C19. The sequence continues at coordinate 223,624 of NZ_JCAQPC010000015.1, read as the reverse complement.
CGCCCTGGAATTTGCCAAGCAAGGCGCCAGCGTTGCCGTTTTCGAACGCCACACCGTGGGGTGGGGCGCGTCGGGCCGCAACGGGGGAATGGCGACGACCGGGTTGGCCATCAGCTTCAGCACCGCGGTCAAGCGCTACGGCGCGACGCGCGCCGTAGAGATGTTCCGGGAATACAACGACGCCATCGACACCATCGAGAAGCTCGTCCGTGACAATGGCATCGACTGCGACTACAACCGCTTTGGAAAGCTGTCGCTGGCCTTCCACAAGTCCCACTATGAGGGCTTCCTGAAGTCGCAGGAGAAGCTGGCCACCCTGGCCAACCACCATGTCACCGTGATCCCCAAGTCCGAGATCCACAGTGAAATCGGCACGGACTTCTACCAGGGCGCGATGATGGATCCGCTGGGGGCCGGCCTGCATGTGGGGAAGTTCGTCCATGGGCTGGCGAAGGTGGCCGCCGCTACCGGAGCGGACATCTGCGAGAACGCAGCGGTCACCGAGCTGAAGAAGGTCTCAGGCACCGTGCACGACGTGCACACCACCCGGGGCATCACCAGGGCCAAGCAGGTCCTCGTGGCCACCAGCGGCTACACCGGTGGGGTGACCCCCTGGCTGCAGCGCCGGGTAATCCCGGTGGGCAGCTTCATCATTGTGACGAACCCGCTGCCCGAGGACGTGGTCAACCGCATCCTGCCCCACAGGCGGCAGGCCTCGGACAGCAAGATGCTGACCTACTACTTCCGGATTACCCCGGACAACAGGCTCCTGTTCGGCGGCCGCGCCCGCTTTGCGCTGTCCAGCCCGGATTCGGACGTGAAGAGCGCCGAGATCCTGCGCAAGGCCATGCTTGAACTTTTCCCCTACCTTTCCAACACGAAGGTGGACTACATCTGGGGCGGACTGGTGGATCTCTCCATGGACCAGATGGTCCACGCAGGTGTCCACGACGGGCTCTTCTACTCCCTCTGCTACAGCGGACACGGGGTGCAGATGGCAGCCCACATGGGCAAGAGGATGGCCCACTACATGGCCGGGGACAAGAGCGCCAACGTGTGGGAGGACCTGAAAAACCCGCCCGTGCCGGGCCATTTCGGCCCGCCCTGGTTCCTCCCGTTCATCGGCGCAGCCGCCAAGATCATTGACCGGGTCAAGTAGGCAAGGGGTTAACATGACGCTATCCGAACCCTTCGCTGACGCGCGCCCGGAAACAGGGTACAGCCGGGCAGAAATCGCTAACCTTCCCGGCGGTGCCTTCTTCGAAGGCCAATGGCAGACCGCCGACATGATCCTGGAAATACGCGACCCTGAAGACGGCATTCTGCTTGGCCGGGTCTGTTCCTCTTCGCCCCAGGACGTCCGCCGGGCAGTCGCCCACATCCACCGCCATCTACGGGCTGCGGAGTGGCCTTTGCGGTCCCGCAGACAGGCGTTGGAGACCGCAGCGCAGCTTCTCGCTGATCAATCCGGGCGATTCGCCCGGATCATCGCCGCGGAGAGCAGCAAAACCATCACCGAGGCGGAGCGTGAGGTGCGCCGCTGCATTGAAACCCTGCGCCTTTCAGCTGCCGCCTCCGGAGAACTTACAGGGGAGACCCTGGGCTTCGAGGACAGCATGGCCGGTGCGGGCAAGATCGGCTGGTACAGCCGGAAGCCGGTGGGGATTGTTGCCGCGATTACTCCGTTCAACGATCCGCTGAATCTGGTGGCGCACAAGCTGGGCCCGGCCCTCATCGGCGGCAACGGCGTCGTGCTTAAGCCTTCCGGCCGTACCCCGCTGACCGGTCTGGCGTTTGTCCAGTTGCTGCTCGAAGCGGGTGTCCCGTCGGGACGCATCGCCGCGATTGTCTCCGGGCCCGGCGTTTCCGAGGCGCTGGTGGGAGATGACCAGGTCGATCTGATTTCCTTCACCGGCGGTCCCCAGACTGCGGACCGCATTGCGGCGACAGCCGGAGCCAAAAAGATTCTCTCTGAACTGGGCGGCAACAATGCAACAATTGTCTGTTCCGACGCGGACGCCGTTCAGGCATCTGATGCCATCGTGGCCGGGGCGTTCGGTGTTGCCGGGCAAAACTGCCTTTCGGTCCAGCGCGTCTACGTGCACATCTCGCTGTTCGAGGAAGTACTCGAGCGGGTAACCCGCGGCACAAAGGCGCTCAGGACTGGGCCGAAACTCGACCGCAGCACTGACGTGGGCCCGCTCATTACCGAGGCGGAAGCCCGGAGGGTCGAGGAATGGGTCGAAGAGGCCAAGGCCGCCGGGGCACGCATCCATGCCGGGGGGAAGCGGCGGAACGCCTACTACGAGCCGACGGTCCTGACCGATGCGCCGGCGGAATGCCGGGTGATCCGTGAGGAAGTGTTTGGTCCGGTCGTCAGCATCATGCCCTTCAACAGCGTCGCAGACGCTGTCCATGCCGCCAACAGCTCCGACTACGGACTGCAGGCCGGCGTCTTTACACAGTCCATCGACCAGGCGCTGGCCCTCGCCGACAAGCTGCACGTGGGCGCCGTGGTGATCAACGAGACCAGCGACGTCCGCATCGATTCCATGCCCTTCGGCGGCTTCAAGAAGTCCGGCGTGGGGCGGGAAGGCGTCCGGTATACCGTCCACGAGATGACGGAACCTAAAAGCACCATAGTCAACCTTGGAGGACCGGGCGCCCGCTGGCAGCAGCTGCCGGGCGGCCTGCCGGAACGGAAAATATCATGAGCACCCACAAGATCGCTGTCATCCCCGGTGACGGCATCGGCAACGAAGTAGTGCCCGCGGCCATCGATTGCCTTGAGCGCATTGCGGAACTTCACTCCCTGGATCTGGAGTTTACGTACTTCGACTGGGGATCCGAATACTATGCCCGCCACGGCCGGATGATGGCCGAGGACGGGCTGGAGCAGCTCGCCAAACACCACGCCATTTTCCTGGGCGCGGTGGGGTCGCCGGACGTTCCGGACACTGAATCCCTGTGGGGGCTGCTGATCCCCATCAGGCGCGAGTTCCAGCAGTACATCAACCTGCGTCCCGTAAAAACGCTCGACGGCGTTGCGTCACCGCTTGTGGCCAAGCATCCGATCGACCTCCTCATCGTCCGGGAGAACAACGAAGGGGAGTATTCGGAGGTCGGCGGCCGCATGTACCGCGGGCTGCCCGAGGAAAGTGCCATGCAGACCACGGTCTTCACCCGACTTGGCGTGCTGCGGGCAGCGCACTATGCGGCACAGCTGGCCGCATCCAGGCGCGGGCAACTCACCTCGGCCACCAAGAGCAACGGCATCGTGCACACCATGCCGTTCTGGGACGAGGTCGTTGCCGAAGCGGTGCGCGAGTACCCGGATGTCACCCTCACCAGCGAACTCGTGGATGCACTCGCCGCCCACCTTGTCCTGAAGCCCTGGACGCTGGATGTCATTGTGGCATCCAACCTGTTCGGCGACATTCTCTCGGACCTTGGCAGTGCAGCGACAGGTTCCATCGGCTTGGCCCCCAGCGCCAACCTGAACCCGGAGGGGGACCACCCGTCCCTCTTCGAGCCGGTCCACGGTTCGGCTCCGGATATTGCCGGAAAGGGTCTGGCAAACCCGGTGGGGCAGATCTGGTCGGGGGCGATGATGCTGGAGCACCTCGGCCATCCCGAGGCAGCCGCCCACCTGCAGGCCGCGTTCGAATCGGCGCTGCGCGACGGCTTCGGCACCCGGGATGTTGGGGGAGCCTCGTCGACGTCGGAGTTCACGGCTGCGGTGGTGGCTGCTATTGACGCGCTTACCGCAAACTACGCGGACAGCACGAGCGCAACGTCAGCGCGATGACCGCACCGGAGCGCAAGCGCCCCGTCGTCGCGGCCCTCTACCGGGAGGCGTTGCCGCCCCGCCTGGCGGAGGTCGAGGAGCTCGCGGAGGTTCGGCTGACCAAGGCGGACGGTTTTGCGGAGGCTCTGGAGGGCGCCGACGTGCTGTATCAGTGGCACTCGTTCTCCCCGGCTTTGCGGGAGAACTGGGGGGCCGCCGCGTCCCTGCAATGGGTCCATGTCACGGCGGCGGGGGTCAGCCAGCTGATGTTTGATGAGCTGATCCGCAGCGACATTACCTACACGAACTCCCGGGGCGTGCTTAGCCGGGCGATCGCGGAGTTCGCACTGGGTTTTGTGCTGGACTTGGCCAAGGACGCGCAGGGTTCGTTCCGGCTGCAGCAGCAGCAACGCTGGCAGCACCGTGTCACCCGCAAGATACACGGCCAGCGCGTCCTGGTGGTGGGAACCGGATCCATCGGCCGGGAGATCGCCCGGCTCTTCCGCGCCGTCGGCATGGACGTCGACGGCGCGGGCCGGACCGGTCGTCCCGGGGACGCGGACTTCGGCCGCATCCACTCCTCGCCCGACCTCGCCGGGATCGTCCACGGCTACGACGTAGTTGTGCTCGCAGCACCACTGACGGCTGAGACCAGTGGATTGGTCGGCGCAGACGTCCTCGCGGCCATGAAGCAGTCCGCGTATCTGATCAACGTGGGCCGCGGGCCCCTGGTGGATACCGGGGCACTGACTGAAGCGCTGGCCTCGGGAGCGATTGCGGGCGCCGCCCTTGATGTGGTGCATCCCGAGCCGCTGCCGGACGGCCACGCCCTGTGGGGCATGGAGAACGTCATCATCACACCCCACATGAGCGGTGACACGGACGACTATCTCGATGACCTCAGCAAGCTGTTCGTGGACAACCTGAAACGGTACTGCAGCGGCGAGCCGCTGGAGAACGTCGTGGACAAGGCCCTCGGGTTCGTCCCGACTCCTGATCCCTACGCCAATTAACCATCGATTGCTTCGTAGGCGCCCACAGCGCCCGTCCCCACCTGCAATTAAGGAGGCACCATGCCCACCCTTGCCAAAGCCTTTGTCGCGCCTTCGCCCACCGCCCCCTTGGAACCCGGCACCGTTGAACGCCGTGAGCCCGGTGAATTCGACGTACAGATTGCCATCAAATTCACAGGGATCTGCCATTCCGATATCCACACGGCACGTGGCGATTGGGCGAGCGTGAACTACCCGGTGGTCGTTGGGCACGAGATTGCCGGCATCGTCGAAGCGGTCGGATCCAAAGTGACACGCTATTCAGCGGGAGACCGCGTCGGCGTGGGCTGCTTTGTCGATTCCTGCCGCGACTGCGCCAGCTGCCGTGCCGGCGAAGAACAGCACTGCCTCCTGGGATCCGTCAGCACGTACAACTCGGTGGGCCGGGACGGCCTGCCGACAGCGGGGGGCTACAGCACCAGCATTGTCGTGGACGAGAACTATGTGCTGCGGATTCCTGACGGCATCTCGCTTGAGGCTGCCGCACCCTTGCTGTGTGCCGGCATCACCATGTACTCGCCGCTGCGGAACTGGAACGCCGGGCCTGGGAAGCGTGTGGCCATCATTGGCATGGGCGGGCTGGGCCACATGGGTGTCAAGATCGCGGCTGCCCTGGGTGCGGAAGTCACGGTACTCAGCCAGTCGCTCAAGAAGCAGGAAGACGCGCTCCGCCTGGGTGCCCAGGAATATTACGCCACGTCCGACCCCGCCACCTTCGAAGTCCTGGCGGGTCACTTTGATCTGATCATCAACACCGTTTCGGCCGATATCGACGTCGACGATTACCTTGCGCTGCTGGCGTTGGACGGCACCATGGTTCTCGTGGGGCTGCCTGTGAAGCCGCTTAACCAACGCGCCTGGTCACTGGTCAGCTTCCGGCGCAGCCTCGCCGGATCCAAGATGGGCGGTATACGGCAGACGCAGGAAATGCTGAACTTCTGTGCAGCCCGCGGCCTAGGGGCAGAGGTCGAGGTCATTCCGGCGAGCAAAATCAACGACGCCTTCGACCGGGTTATCGCCAGTGATGTGCGCTACCGCTTTGTGATCGACGCAGGCACGTTCTAGGACCTTTCAAAGCTGTGGGCCTGACCCTTCTCCGGGCAGGCCCACAGGACGGCAGTTGCTGGCCGCGATGGCGCCCAGCCATGTGTGAACCTCGGCCGAAACGTGCGCTCCCGGCAGGCCGGGAGCGCACGTTTCTAATGCGTGCCCGTCGTCAATTAGCTGATCGGAGTGGGCGGCCGCTCGCCGCGGAGCACGGCGAGCGTGTTGTCGGCGGCGAGCACTGCCATGGCGGTGCGCGTCTCGACGGTGGCGGAGCCGAGGTGCGGCACGAGTGTCACATTTTCCAGGTCCAGCAACTCGGGGTGGACCTGGGGCTCGTGCTCGAAGACGTCGAGCCCGGCGCCCGCGATAACGCCTTCGCGCAGCGCGGCGGCGAGGGCAGCTTCGTCGACGATGGGTCCGCGTGCGGTGTTGACGAGGTATGTCGAGCTCTTCATTGCTGCGAGCTGCTCGGCGCCGATCAGATGGTGCGTTGCGGCTCCGTAGGGGCAGTGCAGCGAAATGACATCGGAAACAGTCAGCAACTCGTCCAGATCAACCCGCCGGGCGCCCAGTTCCGCGGCGATCGCAGGGTCGATCTCGCTGCGCGACTGGTAGACGATGTCCATGCCGAAGGCCTTGGCCCGGCGTGCCGTCGCCTGACCGATGCCGCCCATGCCGACGACGCCCAGGGTCTTGCCTTGCAGGCTGCTGCCGAGCAGGAAGAACATGCCCCACTTCCACGCCTGGCCGGCGCGGATGAGCCGTTCGCCCTCACCGAGCCGACGGGTTGTCATGAGGATGAGCCCGAAGGCGATGTCGGCGGTCGCCTCGGTGAGTACGCCGGGTGTGTTGGTGGCGACAACACCCCGTCCGGTGCAGGCCGGCACGTCGATGTTGTCATAGCCGACGGCGACGTTGGAGACGACCTTGAGCTGCGGGCCCGCGGCGTCGAGCAACTCGCCGTCGATGCGTTCGGTGAGAAGGCTCACGATGGCATCCGCCCCCGCCACACGGCGCAAGAGCTCCTCGCGGCCAATCGACTCCGGACCGGTCCAGGCATCGACCTCGTGCTCGGCACGAAGCTTTTCGAGTGCGGCGTCGGGCACCTTGCCCGTAACTACTACCCGGCTCATGCCGTCTCGATCCACTCGCGCAGGCGTCCGAGGCCATCGCGGATGTCTGGAACCTCGATGCCCGAGTAGGCGAGCCGGATGTACTGCCGCTCCTCGCCGGGCAGGCGTCGGCCGAAGTGCTCGCGTGTGCAGAAGGAGACGCCAGTCTTGTAGAGGGCGTCAGTGGCAAAGTCGCCGACTGCCGTGTAGCCCATGCGCTCCATGGCCCCGGTGACGTCGGGGAAGAGGTAGAACGTCGACTGCGGCACAGCTACGTGCATGCCTGGGATGGAGTTCACGAGTTCGCAGGCGGTGTCCCGGCGTGTCTGCAGGGTGCCAAGCATCTGCTGCACAGATTCCTGGGGGCCGCGGAGCGCTTCGACGCCGGCCCACTGCACGTAGTGCGTCGTGCAGGACTCATCGTTGGTGTTGAGCGTGCTGAGCACCTGGGCGATCTCGCGCGGGGCGACGGCGCAACCGAGGCGCGAACCGGTCATGGCAAACTTCTTGCTGAACGTGTAGAGGATGACGGTGCGCTCTGCCATGCCGGGAATCGATGTGATCGAGCTCGAGACGCCCTCGTAGCGGGTCTCGAAGTAGGCCTCGTCGGAGAGGACCCAGAGGTCGTGTTCTATTGCGAGCTGTGCGATGGCCTCGCGCTCGGCTGCAGTCGATTCGGCTGAGATGGGGTTCTGCAGGTCGTTGTAGATGATTGCGACCGTGTTGGGCGTGATCGACGAGCGGATCTGCTCGAGGTCGATGGCGAAGCCCGTGCTCGTGGGCACATAGCGGTAGGGTACAGCCGTGCCGCCGAGGTACTCGATCTGCGATTCATAGATCGGGAAGCCGGGGTTGGGGTAGAGCACTTCCTGGCCGGGGTTCATGACCGCCTGCAGGAACTTTGTGATGACGGGCTTGCCGCCGGTCATCACGACCACGTTCTCGGGGGAGAACTCGATACCGCGGCGAGAGCCGATGTCGTCGGCGAGGGCTTCACGCAGCTGCGGGATGCCGGGACCGGGGCAGTAGCCCGTGTAGCCGTCCGCGATCGCCCGGTTCATCGCTTCCACGATGTTCGGCGCGGTGGGGATGTTGATATCGCCGAGGTGGAAGGGGTACACCAGGTTCCCCTTCGCTTTCCAGGCGGCCGCGGCCTGGGCGACGCTGAAGGCGGTTTCTGTGCCTAGGCGTTCGAGCCGGTGCGCGAGTTGCTGCATGCTGTTCCACTCCTCATCGAGTTGACGATCGATCCTCCGAAAAACCAGATCTTGCGAGACCTAATATATATCAAAGGGCAAAACTAATATATCAGACCGAAAAGTGATCCGCATCTCGGTGGATAATCGATGAGCTTCTTGCGGATTCAGAACCTCACGGGAACGGGCGGGATCCAGTTGCGGGAGCATAGCGGCGTTCACCCCAGCAGGGCTCGGGTGTGGTCGTTGAGGAATATTCCGCGGGGGTCGAACTCGCGGCGGACCTGTATGAACGTGTCCAGTTCCGGATAGAGGCGTTCCAGGCGGCTCCTGGTCATGAAATGGATCTTGCCCCAGTGCGCACGCGGCTCGAATTCCTGCAGCACCGCATCGGCGTCCCGGAAGTACTGCCAGTAGTCGGTTCCGGGTTCGGTGGTCAGGGTGATAACAGTGGTGTCGCGTCCTTGGAACTGGGACATGTAACCTTCATCGGCTTTCACCCAGCGGACCTCGACGGGGTACTTCTGGTCGCTGTGCCTGGTGCGGATCAGGTCCTGGATGGCCTCGACCGCCGTAAAGCCGTCCTCGCTACGAACGAAGTACTCGAGTTCATGGAACTGGGTGGTGAAGCCGCCCGGATAGATACGGTACGAGCGGTCCAAGCGGGCTCCTTCCACACCCGAGATTTCGCGTTCGTCGCGGATGTGCGCGATGTTGTACCGCTTGGTGTAGCTCCGGTCTGCCATGCGCTGGCCCGGCGAGCCCGGAAGGTCCAGGAGCTCGCACGAACCCTCTTCCGGGCACCAGAGGAAGGAATAATGCCTGTTCGCGTCGATGTCCGTCTGCCACGTAGCCGTGGTTTCTTCCCACGTGGGATAGGTGACCTCCTCCTGCAGGTAGTAGCTGTCCTCAACGGCAAGTTCCACTTCCAGGAAAATTCCGAGGGTGCCCAAAGCAACCTGTGCAGCCCGGAGTTCGCGGAGTTGGCCTTCTGCGATCTCGACGATCTCGCCGTACCCGTTGATGAGCTTCACCCAGCGGAGATTGGAAGAGAAGCTGCCCAGGTTCTTACCGGAACCGTGGGTACTGGTGGCAAGCGCCCCGGCGATTTGCTGCTTGTCGATGTCACCCTGGTTGCCGAGGGCCAGGCCCTGTTCCCACAGCGGGTCACCGAACGCGTTGATGGTGGTGCCGGCCAAGGCCCTGGCACGACGCCGGACACGGTCGGTTCCGGTGATCGCGGAGAGGGCGGACATGTCCATCAGGACACCGCCCGTCTGGACCAGCGGCGAGGACGAATGCCCTGAGCCAACCGCCCGCACGGGCAAGCCTTCGCGGATGGCGAACCGGACGGCGTCGAGCGCTTCCTGTTCAGTCCGTGGCCGGACGGTGAAGGCCGGCGTGGCGCTCTGGTTCCCGCCCCAGTTGGTCCACGTGACGTCCGTCCCGAAGGGGGCGGACGGAGTGGCGGCGCGTGCCGGGGATGCGTTGCGGGGAATGTTGGTGGTGGTCATTGCTAAAGCTCCGTTGCTTGTCTAACGCTCATGCGCCGTGGTTGATCATGACGTGCTTAGTGCGGGAGTAATCGTCCAGGGCGTAGAGCGAGAGGTCGCGGCCGTAGCCGGAACCCTTGAAGCCGCCCCACGGTACCTCGCATGCCAGTACCAGGTGTGCATTGACCCACACGGTGCCGAAGTCCAGCTGTTTGGGAACCCGCAGGGACAGGCTGGAATCCTTGGTCCATACCGACGCGGACAGGCCGTACGGGCTCTCGTTTGCCCGGGTGACGGCCTCTTCAGTGGAACTGAAGGACTCAACCGAGACGACGGGGCCGAAGATCTCGTGGGTAGCAATGTGCGCCCCGGCCGGTACATTGCTGATCACTGTCGGCTCAATGAAGTAGCCGGGGCCTTCCAAGGCCGAACCGCCGATGGCCACGTTCAGGCCGGCAGCCCTGGCCTCGGCCAGGGATTCCTGCACGCGGTCGAAGTGCGGGCGCGAAATCATGGGACCGATTTCCACGTCATCTCCGGCCCCCGGCGCCCCGATCACCAGCGTGCTGACTTCGCGCACCAGATGCTCGGTGAACTCCTCCGCCACTGACTCGTGCACGAGCACGCGGCAGGCAGCACCACAGTCCTGGCCGGCGTTCCAGAAGCCGGCATTTCGCACCCCGGCGGCGGCGGCGCGGAGGTCAGCGTCGGGAAAGACAACAACCGGAGCCTTGCCACCCAGTTCCAGGTGGACGCGCTTGACCGACTTGGCCGCCGTCTCGGCAACGGCCTGTCCGCTGACGACGCTTCCGGTCAACGCGACGAGCGCAACATCAGGATGTTCCGCGAGCCGCTGTCCGACTGTCCGTCCCTGTCCCGTCACCACGTTGAGAATTCCATCGGGAATGCGTCCGGCCACGAGTTCTGCGAGCTTGAGCGTGGACAGCGGCGTCTGCTCGGAAGGCTTCAGGACGATGCTGTTTCCCGCAGCCAGGATGGGCGCGATCTTCCAGGCGGCCATCAGCAGGGGGTAGTTCCACGGGGTGATGACGCCGACGACGCCCACGGGTTCCCGAAGGATGACCGATGTGTGCCCGGTTGCGTAGTCACCGCCGGCCATGGAGGTCAGCGTGCGGGAAGCTCCTGCCATGAAGCGGAACGTGTCGATAGTGCTTGAGACGTCGTCCTCCGCGACGGTGCGCGGTTTGCCGGTGTTGGCTGACTCGATGCTTTCGAAGGCTTCCCGGTTGGCTTCGATGATGTTGGCGATCAGGGTCAGCACCTCGGAGCGTTCCTTCGGGGTGGTGGCACCCCAGGACTTCTGGGCCGCCACGGCGGCTTCGACAGCGGAATCAACATCTGCCGCTGTGCCGGCCTGCACGGAGGCGATGACCTGCTCGGTGGTGGGATCCACGACGTCGATGATGTGGGTGGAGGAGCCCGGAGCAAACGATCCGCCAATGAAGTGCCCGGCGGGCGGCAGCGGGAGTGGCAGTACGCCTGCAGGGCTGTGATCCGAGGGGGACCGTCGGACGGTGAACTGTTCGGTGTCAGTGAGTGTCATGATGTTTCGCTTTCAGAGGAGGTCGGTTGCGAGTGCGGGGGAGGGAAAGGGTGCGGCTTCCGTCTTCTTCCCGAAGACGCGGGCCGTGAAGTAGTAGAGCGGAGCGACGACTGCCAGCCCGACGATCCAGGAGATGTCCACCCCGCCCATCGCGGCGGCCAAAGGGCCGGTGTAGACGGCGGTGGCGGAGAACGGGACCTGGATCAGGGCGCCTGTCACGTAGGAGCCGATGGCGACCCAATTGAACCGGCCGTACACGCCGCCGTCGCGCTTGAAGAAGTCTTCAACCCGGTAGTCACCGTGCCGCAGAAGGTAGTAGTCCACCAGGTTGATGGCTGTCCAGGGAACCAGGACGTACATCAGGAAGGAGAGGAAGTTGGTGTAGAAGAGGATGAAATTGTCGCGGGCGAACAGCGCGATCAGCAGTGCGAGCGCAAACAGGATGACCGCCGCGATGCTGCGGGTCTTGGCGTGCGGCAACCAGTTCGGCCGGAACGTCTGCCCGATGGTGAGGGTACACAGCACGCCGCAGTAGAGGTTCATGGCGTTCGACGCCGCGACGCCCAGGCAGAAGATGCCAACAATGATCAGGGTCCACGGCTGGAGCAGTGTGCCCAGGCTGCCGACGATTTCCACGTTGCCGGCCGCGCTGCTCATGGCCACGGCGATCGTACCCACCAGGGCCCCGAGGATCATGGGGAACAGCGTGCCCAGGACACAGCCTGAGTAGGACGCCCAGAACGCCGGGGCAGAGCCCGTGCCTTGGGGCATGTAGCGGGAGTAGTCGGAGACGTAAGGCGCGTAGGCGAGTTGCCACAGGGCGGAGACGGAAATGGTCCCCATGAAGCCAACCCAGTTGAAGTTGCCCTGCTCAAGGAAGCTGGCAGGCAGGCCATGCACCACCAGGATCCAGCCGAAAGCCAGCAGCAGCGCCAGGCCGGCGGCCACACTCAGGACGCGCGCATAGGCGTGGATGAGCCGGTAACCGAAAATCGTGGCGATGACGCTGACTACGCCGATGATGATGATGCCGGCATCAACACTGATGCCCGGGCTGACGGCAGCCATCGCTTCGCCGCCGAAAACCAGGTTCGCCGCGAAGAATCCGACGTACATGATCACCACGATGACCACGATCAGCAATGCCCCGAAGGAGCCGAACTGTCCGCGGGTCTGGATCATCTGTGCCACGCCCAGTTGCGGGCCTTGGGCGGAGTGCAGCGCCATGAAGATGCCGCCCACCACGTTGCCGATGATGATGCCCACGATCGCCGGCACAAAGCCGAGGCCGAACACCGTGGTGGCGAGGCCGCCGGTAACGATGGTCATGATCATGATGTTGGAACCAAACCAGATGGTGAAGAGGTCCCGGGCTTTCCCGTGGCGTTCGTTCGCGGGGATCGGCTGGATGGTCTTGTCCTCAAGACGGGGCACTTCGGCTGCGGCGACGGGAGTGGTTTGAGTGCTCATCATGCGTTCCAGGAGGCTGCTTGCAGTTCACGGGCGGGAATGGGGGCCTTGCTGCGGTTCACCATGAGGGCGAGCAGGTCGAAGACGAGGGTGGCCGCGGCGACTGTGGTGATGTCCGCGTGGTCGTAGGCCGGAGCGACCTCCACGACGTCGGCGCCCACAATGTTGATGCCGTTCAGTCCGCGCAGCAGTGCCAGGAGCTCGCGGGAGTGGAGTCCGCCCATTTCGGGGGTGCCGGTACCCGGTGCGTAGGCAGGGTCCAGGACGTCGATGTCGATGGAGACGTAGACGGGAGTGTCGCCGAGCCGCTCCTTGACCTGTTGGATGGCTGCGGGGACGCCGATGACATCCAGATCGGAGCAGCGGATGATCTGGAAACCGAACTCGTGGTCGCGGAGGAAATCGTTGCGGTCATAGACCGGCCCGCGGATGCCGACGTGCATGGACTTGTCTTCCACCAGGAGTCCTTCCTCGAAGGCCCGCCGGAAGATGGTTCCGTGGGTGACCGGCTGGTCGAAGTACGTGTCCCACGTGTCCAGGTGGGCGTCGAAGTGCAACAACGCGACCGGTCCGTGGACCTTGTTCAAGGCCCGCAGCATCGGTAGGGCAATGGTGTGGTCGCCACCGATGGAGATGAGTTTCTTGTCTTCGCTGATCAGGGGCAGCGCCTGTTCTTCGATTTCGCGGACCGCCCGTGTGATGTCGTAAGGCGTGCAGGCGATGTCGCCGGCGTCCACAACCTGGGCTTCGTAGACAGGCTCAACGTCGAGTTCGGGGTGGTATCCGGGGCGAAGGAGCCGGGAGGCTTCGCGGACTGCGGCAGGACCGAAACGGGCGCCGGGCCGGAAGGAGGTCCCGCCGTCGAACGGTACACCGACGATCGCAATGTCGTAGTCCGGAACGCGGTCGATCTGGGCCAGCCTGGCGAACGTGCCGAGGCCTGCATACCGGGGAACTTTTGTTGCGTCGACGGGGCCGATGGGCTTGTGCGTTGTCATGCCGGGATCCTTCGGTTGCTGTGCTGCCGGTTGTGGCGCCGGCGGCGGTTCGGGGGAGGTGTTATGTCGCTCGCCGTTGAGCGGGAAGGTTGAGCGGGAAGGTTGAGCGGGAAGTAAGTAATCCAATTCTTGGTGACGCGGATCACGGCGTATAGCGGTAGATTGACTACAAATGGCCGGGGCGCTTATACATATGTCTAAGTGGCCGCCGGATGGCCCGGAAACCAAGGACGTGGGAGCGCAGTTCCATGGCGATTAATGTGGCCGAGCTCGTGGCGGAACCGCAGCTGGGACTCACGCTGCTGGCCGGCTCCGCAGGCAGTGGCAACCGGATCACGTGGGCCCACACATCTGATCTGCCGAGGCTGTGGGAATGGGTCACCGGCGGCGAACTGATGATGACCAACGGCCTGTCCATCCCAGCCGATGCGGCCGGGCAGGTTGCGCTCGCCGAGGCGCTGGTGGATGCGGGCGCCAGTGCGCTGGCCATCGGAGAGAAGATGCACGCGCCGAACCTGTTGCCTGAGTTCCTGGCTGCTTGCGAACGGCTGCCGCTGCCGCTTATCAACGTCCCCTATCCGCTGCCCTTCATCGCCATCGCGCGGACAGTGGCTGAATCTTCCCTATTGGAGGAATCGCGGCGCCTGCGCCAGACCGCCCGGATTTACGACCTGCTCCGCACTGCCGGAGCATCGGCGGACCACCTGCAAGGCCTTCTTCGGGGCCTCGCAGGCGAGCTCGACGCAGACCTGTTCGTCGTGGACCGGCGCTGCCTTCATCCGTGGCATCCGGACGGCCAGCCGCTGCCGGATTTCCTGCAGGCGGAACTCGCCACGCTCACCGGCCGAATTTCCTTGGCCGGAAAGAAGTTCCAGTGGCACCGGCTTCAGGGCAGGCACGTGCTGATGATGGACATCCCCACGCACGGCAATGCGCTCCTGGTGGTGCTTCCCAACGCCGATCCGCACCCGGACGCCGTCGTTCTTCTGCATGCGGCAACGGTGCTGGGGCTGGAACTTTCACGAAAAGTCCTGTCCCTGGAAAGCCAGCACCGCCTGGCGAGCGAATTCCTGTTGCAGGCGGTCGACGGCCGGCTGGGAACGGCGGAACTGGAGAGCCGGCTCACGGCTTTTGATGTTCCGGCGCAGGATTTCGTGTTGGTTTCGATATCGGCTGACGACGCCGAGCGGCTGGCGAACGTCCACGTCGAACTGTGGCGCCACGGCTTTCCGGCTGCCTGCCTGCGGCGCTTCGACACGCTTCACGTGGCGGTGTCCGCGGCCGTGACTGACGATACCTTGGTCCACTGCGCGGGACCCGATGTCCGGATCGGCATCAGCTCCCCGACGTCGGCGCCCGGAATCCAGCGTGCGTTGCAGGAATCGCTGTGGGCGCTCGGCTCGGCCAAGGGCAATGCCATGAACCTGGCCCGGTACGCCGAGGGTCCCTCCTGGCTGGGGCTAACAAGCTTCGAGGAAGGCACAGCGCTGGTGGAGCGGCTGCTCGGACCGATCTTCGCCTACGAACAGAGCCAGGAAGGCGACCTCATCGTCACGTTGAGGACCTATCTGGACACACAAAGATCATGGCAGAAGACGGCGGCGGCACTCTTCGCCCACCGGCAAACCGTCATCTACAGGATCAGAAAAATCAGCGAACTGACGGGCCTGGACATGACCGAAACTTCGACGTTGGCCCAGCTTTGGTTTGCGCTTCAAATCCACAAAGCCATGCGCCGCTAGACAAGGTTACGCTGGGCCCATATTGGTGGCGCGACTGCGGATGGATCGTGTGCGATGAAGTAGACGACCAGGGACACGCTCCATCATGTTGTCGACGTTTTCCAACGTGAGCGTGATGGTGATGGGGCTGCGTCGCTGAGAGTGCCGGGGTCAGTGTTCGCCCCGCAGACGATGACGGCTACGCGTTCGTCTTGGTGGGGCACGTAAGCGCCCGAGGTGAGCGCGGCGAGGGCCGTTGCGGCCCCGTACTCGGCGGGGATGCGGTACTCACTCCAGAGCTGTTCCCGGGCGCCAATGATGTCGTCATCATTGACCAGCACGGAGATGGGTGCTTCCTTGGAAGCCATGCTGAATGCGATGTCGCCGACGCGGCGCGCGCCCAGGGAGTCAGCGGCGATGCCGGAAACAGTCACGTCGACCGGCCTGCCCGCTTCCAGCGCCGCATGCAGGGTAGGGATCGTGACGGGTTCTGCCGCGACGATTTTCGCCCTGCCGGCTGCTGCCGCAGCCAAGCCCGCATAGAGACCACCTCCGCCGATGGCGACGACGATGGTGTCAATGCCTGGCTGGTCCTGGAGGATCTCCTCGGCGATGGTGCCGGCTCCGGCGGCGATTTCGGGCTGGTCATAGGCGTGGCAGAAAAGTGCACCACTTTGGGCGACGTACTCCTGAGCTGCCTCGTAGGCGTCGATGTACTCTGCGCCGTCCGACGGACGGTCGCGTTGTAGGCGAGGAGCCGTTCGACCTTAACGCGTGGGGCGTTCTCGGGGACGAACACAGTGGCTGGGACCCCGAGGGCGGCGGCGGCGTACGCGTTGGCCAGTCCGGCGTTGCCGCCAGATGCGGCGACCACGCCGACGGCAGGGTCGAGCTCTCCGCGCTCCAAGGCAGCGAGTTGACGGTTGAAAGCTCCGCGTGCCTTGAACACCCCTGTGTGTTGCAGGAATTCGCACTTGAGCCACAGCGGAGCAGAGGAGCTGCCGCCTTTGAGCAGGGGCGTGCGTCGAATATAGTTGCTGATTCGGTTGTCGGCGGCGAGTACGTCATCTCGTGTGATCACCCGTTGTATCCTGCCACGTGAACTGGGAATAGTCTTCGTAGACCGCGTCCCTGCGGGCACAAATTAGCGCCACGGAAGTATTCCGTGGCGCTTGTTTGCGGATGAATTGCTCGACTTTATGAACTGCTCGACTGCATCCGGCTGCGTTCCGAAATGTGCTCCACCAGTTCGCCTACACGCTCCTCTGAGTAGTTGCGCGCGATGTCACCCTGGCTGATGATGCCGACCAACCTGTGGTCAGCAATGACCGGGAGCCGGCGCACCTGGTACTTCTCCATCATTTCGATGGCTGCGTCAACGTTCGCATCGGCGTCAATCCAGTGGGGCCGGCCCGTGGCGAGGTCGCGGGCCATCATCTCGCGTGGATCACGGCCCGCGGCCACGCACTTGAGCACGATGTCCCGGTCGGTGATCATGCCCTTCAACTTGCCGTCGTCACCACAGATCGGCAACGATCCGCAGTCCAGATCCAGCATCATTCGTGCGGCATCTGCGAGGGACTGGTTCTCCTTAACACACTGTGCATCCGTAGTCATGAATTCACGTACGGCACTCATTGGTCCTCCTTCATCGATTGGGGTATCGACGCAGAGTCACCCGGCACATGCGCCGATGTTGCCAGCCTACGCCGGGCCCAGCGCCGATGTCGACGGCGGTTTCCCCTGCTTCGAGCGTCCGTCAGCCGCAGAGGAACATCGCGGACCTGGTACGGCACATACACGGACCATGGATCACAATTTTAGATGTGATTGCCCTGATTTATGAGCTATGCAGATGCCCTTGCCTCAAGTGAAAATGGATCAACCGTCACTTATGAGGGCCGCGCCGGCCACGATCCTCGCCGGAATTCCCAAAGAAGGGTTCGGCTGCGCGGGCGGATTTCAATGCCGTGCGCGTGGAGGAACGCTGTGGCAATTTGCTGAAATTAGGAGATCGACATGATTAGCCAAGAGGTTGAGGTCCTCGTCGTAGGGGCAGGTCAAGCCGGGGTTGCGATGAGCGAGCATCTGAGCGAACGCGGGATATCGCATCTGGTCCTGGAGCGGCACCGTATCGCCGAGCGCTGGCGCACGATGCGGTGGGACTCCCTGGTTGCGAACGGGCCGGCCTGGCATGACCGTTTCCCGGGCTTGGAATTCACCGACGTTGAGCCGGGGGAGTTCCCGTCAAAGGAGCAGGTGGCGGATTACTTCGTTGCCTATGCCGAGAAGATCGGCGCACCGATCCGCTGCGGCGTGGAGGTGACATCCGTGCGCAGGAAAGCCGGCGCACCCGGATTCCATGTGCAGACATCGGACGGGAACTTCGACGCACGCTACGTCGTGGCAGCTACGGGACCGTTCCAGCGGCCGGTGATCCCCGCCGTCGTTCCCAAAAGTGCCGACCTCGTGCAGATCCACTCCAGCTCTTACCGGAACCCGGCCCAGCTTCCGGAAGGCGCCGTTCTCGTTGTCGGTGCAGGGTCCTCGGGCGTGCAGATTGCCGCCGAAATCCAGCGGTCGGGGCGGCAGGTCTTCCTCTCGGTCGGGCCGCACGACCGGCCCCCGCGGAGCTACCGCGGACGCGACTTTTGCTGGTGGCTCGGAGTGCTCGGCATGTGGGACGCTTCCACCCCCGCGGCGGGCGCGGAGCACGTAACGATCGCCGTGAGCGGTGCCGACGGCGGCCACACCGTCGACTTCCGTGCCCTCGCCGAGAACGGTATTAAGCTCGTCGGCCGGACCGAAGCGTTCGTGGACGGAATCATGCACTTTGCCGAGGATCTCCGTACCAACATCGCTAACGGCGACGCTCACTATCTGGGGTTGCTCGACGAAGCTGACGAGTACATCGAGCGCAACGGCCTTGATCTCCCTGAGGAGCCCGAAGCCCGCACCCTGGGACCCGATCCGGACAACGTCACGGACCCCATTCTGGCCCTCGACCTCGCCGGCGCCGGTGTTGCCTCGATTATCTGGGCCACCGGGTTCGCCGTCGACTACAGCTGGCTGCAGGTGGACGCGTTCGACGAGAAAGGCAAGCCGCGGCAGCAACGCGGCGTCTCTACTGAGCCTGGCGTCTACTTCCTCGGGCTGCCGTGGCAGTCACGCCGCGGATCCAGCTTCATCTGGGGCGTCTGGCACGACGCCAAGTACGTCGCCGACCAGATCGCCATCCAGCGGAGCTACCTGGCCCACAACGATCAACACGCCCTGGTGGCGAGCGGCGCGGTGTGATGCCGCTGGCATAGGTGCCAGCACAACGAACAGCAACGGGGACCATGCCACGGAGGCATGGTCCCCTTCCGCTGTTGCTGCTGCTCGGTGCGGGATACCGGCCGGCAGGAAAGGCGCCGGCATGGGGGAGTCCAGCAAGAAGTCGCACACGTAGATAGGGCCCGTTGGGTGGAAATAATCCACCCAACGGGCCCTCATAAGGTGCCGTTCGACGTCAGCCCAGCCCGGCCACCAGCCCGGCTACCGATCTGGCCGAGACCTGGCCGAAAGACCACAAACAGAAAACCCCGGCTACTCTGCCAGGTAGTCCAGCGCAGTGAGCGCCAAGGCGGCCGCGCCATCATGGATGGCAAGGTTGGCTGCCTCGCCGACGCAATGGGTGGCGAACTCGGGTTGGTGATTTGCCGCAGGGAAGCAGCCGAGCCCTATATAGGGATGGATGGCCGGAACCACTTGGGACACGTTGCCCATGTCGGTTGAGGCCCGGTTCATGGTCGCCTGCTCCGGCGGGGCGTTGAAGTCCCTGCCAAGTGACTCCGCATGCCTGACATACAGTTCGAGCGCCCGCAGATCCGTGCGGAACTCCGAGTACGGCTCCGATTCCGGGGTTACTGACAGTTCGCAGCCGGACGCCAAAGCGCCGGCCTCGAAGCAACGGCGGACCCGCTCTTCGAGCTTCCCCAGCTGGGCGAGTGACTCGGCACGGACGTACCAGCGGCCCTCGGTCCTTTCCGGTATTGCGTTGGGGGCTTCGCCGCCGCGCGTTTGGATGCCGTGGACGCGGGTGCCGGCGGGCAGCTGCTGGCGCAGGAGGCCCAAGGCAACCTGGGCGACGATGAAGGCGTCGTTGGCATTGACGCCTTGGTCTGGATAGGCGGCGGCGTGGGCTGACTTACCCCGGTATTCCACGTGGGTGTGGGCCACTGCGTAGGGACGCGCCTCTGCGGAGTCGACGGGGCTGGGATGCGCCATCATGGCCAGATCCAATCCAAGGAAGGCGCCCTTCTTGAGCAGTTCGATCTTCCCGCCGCCGCCTTCTTCCGCAGGCGTTCCATAGAGTTCCACGGTAAGGTCCCGCTCGGCGGCGAACTCTGTCAGCGCAACAGCGGCACCGCACGAGATAGCCGTGATGACGTTGTGGCCGCACGCGTGCCCGAGGCCTGGAAGAGCGTCGTACTCGGCCATAAGCCCGATGCGCCGTGCGCCGTTTCCGAAGACGGCCCGTATCGCGGTGGGGAAGCCCATGTACTCCTTCTCCACCTCGAATCCGTGCGACACCAGGTAATCAGCGGTCCACCCTGCGGCGCGGTGTTCCTGCCAGCCGAGCTCCGGGTTGGCATGGAGTGTCTCCGAAAGCCGGGTCAGCTCCGGGTGCTGGGCGGTGACGGCCTCCAGCACCTGGTCGCGCTGACTGCAGCGGTCACGCTGACCGCGCCGGTCGCGCTGTCCGTGCTGAACGGCCGGACTCATCGCGGTAGCAGACTCAGCGTTCATCGCCCGCCACTCCATAACCAACGGAAGACGCCGGGTCGAGCCCGCGAATCACATAGTCCTGCCGCTGCGGGAGCCAGACCTGAAGGAGCTGTTCGAGCTCCGCGATCGGGTCCTCATGCCAGTCCACACGCAGGTCAGTGTCCCGCCACCCGTGGCCGGAGACCACCGAGATGCCGGCCGAGCGAACGGGCCCAGCCTCACCGCCAGCTGCTTCGGCCGCGCGAAGGGCAGCCATGAGCCGCACTTCCAGTTCCCCTGACGTGGCTTCAAACGCGTCGCAGAGGGCCTGGGCAACGCCCGGATGCGCGAGCATGTTGCCGGCGGCAACACTGCTTGGACTGCGGCCCTCCCCGAAGATGCCGAGGGTGTGTGCGCCGCTGAAGACGGCGGACCCGCCTTTGGCGTCCAGGACCACCAGTTGCCGGTAGTCCACCGCAGGTGATTCACGCACGACGGCGTCAATCGACTCGTGTGCTGAATAGCCCGCTTGCAGCCGGTCAAGCAGGGCGTAGCCCAGCCGGGGATCAGTGATGTTCTGGGAGCTGACAGCGCCGACGCCGTCCCGCAGGTGCGCGCAGCGTGCGGCAACGGCGGGCGAGGACGAGGACACCGCGATGCCAAACCTGCCCTGCCCGTCCGTGGCAGCGATGCTGAAGGTCACGCCAGTCCCTCCGCGGAGAGCACTGCTGTGGCATCAATTTCCACGAGCCACTCCGGCCGTGCCAGCGCCTGGACGACGATCCCGGTTGATACCGGGAACACGCCCTTGAGCCAGCGGCCCATGGTCCGGTAGACGGTTTCCCGGTAACGCGGGTCGACGAGGTAGACGGTCACCTTAACGATGTCTTCCAGGCTGCTGCCGGCCTCCTTGAGCAGCATGTCGATGTTGGCCATGGCCTTTTCCGTCTGAGCTTCCACGTCGCCGATGCCTACGGACTCGCGCGTCTCCAGGTCCTGTCCGATCTGGCCGCGAAGGTAGACCACACCGTTGGCCACCACTGCCTGGCAAAGATCGTTGTCCAGGTTCTGCTCGGGGTAGGTGTCTTTCGTATTAAACGTGCGGATACGCTGGTGCTTCACTTGGCTGCTGCCTTTCAGTCCTGTTTCTGGCGGATGCTCGTATCCTTCAGCTTCCTGTGAGGCACTGAATCTGTCCAACAGTTCTTTTAGAACGATTGCATCGGTAATTGTGATGCAACGTGTATCCTCGTCCCATGGATGTGACACTCACCCAACTGCGCTATTTCGTGGAAGCGGCGGCACAGCTGTCCATGACGGGCGCGGCTGCACGGCTGAACGTTGCGCAGTCCGCTGTATCCGCTGCGATCGCCCAGCTGGAGCGCCATGTCGGAACGCAGTTTTTCATCAGGCAGCGCTCCAAAGGTCTGGTGCTGACGCCGGCCGGCGAGCTCTTCGTTCGCGACGCCCAAGCGATCCTCGCGCAGGTTGAAGAAAGCATTGATCACGCCCGCGGAGAGCACCAGAGCGTTGCCGGCCGCATCCGCATTGCATGTTTCAGCACCCTGGCGCCGTTCCTGCTCCCCGGCGTCCTGACCAAGCTGCGGGAAGACCACCCTGCCCTTGAAACTGAAGTCATCGAGACCGATACCTTGGGGTGCATCAATGCGTTGCTCAGCGGGCAGGCCGATTTGGCGCTCTGCTACGACCTTGACCTGCCCGACGCCATCGCCACATCGGTGGTGGATACGGTCAGGCCCTACGTGGCTCTTCCGCCGGACCACAAGCTTGCAGGGGCGAAGAGTGTGCCGCTGTCGGCGCTGAGCGGGGAGTCCTTCGTGTTGCTGGACCTGCCCCATACGCGTGACCTCATGCTTTCCATCGCCCGATTGGGCGGCCAGGAGCCGGACGTCCGATTCCGCTCGGCCAGCTATGAAACCGTGCGTACGTTCGTGGCCCGGGGACTGGGCTATTCAATCCTTCACCAGCGGCCCCAGCACCAGTTGACGTACGACGGCGGCCAGCTGGCCGCCGTCGAAATCCGCGACGAGGTGCCTGAACTGAAGACGGTCCTGGCCCACTTGAAGTCACACCGTCCTACCGCCAGGGTCCGGGCGGTAGCCCAGGCGGTAAGGCATCAAGTAGTTGCGGCAAAATCCGCGCGCTCGTAGCGCCGGCCACGATCACTGCATCTGATCAGCAGATGCAGTTCGCATCAAAAATCTATTCGACAGATTGTGCGGCGCCATTCGACAATGGTTATGCCAGCATTCGGGCGTGACCCAAGTCACGAGCTCTGGTGGCGCAGTTCTGCAGGCCGTCAACGTCGACCGCCGTGGGCTCGCTCTCCCATCCCAGCATCGGATCTTTTCCTCCAGGAGGAACTGTGAACACCAATAAAATCGAGGGCCAGATCAGCCGGAAGGGCCTGCGCACCAGCGTTGCTGCCGGTTCCATCGGGGTCTTCGTCCACTGGTTTGAGTGGGCCATCTACGCCTATCTCGCCTCGACTATCGCGGTCGTCTTCTTCCCCCAACAGGACAGCACAGCTGCGCTGCTTTCCGTCTTCGCGGTCTTCGCCATCAGCTTCGGCGTCCGTCCCTTGGGCGCCCTCGTATTCGGAACACTGGGCGACAGGATTGGACGCAAGAAGACACTTTCCATCGTCATCCTCTCCATGAGCGCGGCGACACTGGTGGTCGGACTCCTGCCTACCTACGACGCGATCGGCCTGTGGGCGCCCGTCCTGCTCGTCGCGGCCCGTGTGGTGCAGGGGCTCGCCGCGGGAGGCGAATTCGGCAGCGCGGCGGCGTTCCTCGCAGAGTACTCACCCAGGAAGCACCGCGGATTCGGCGTCAGCTGGCTCGAGTTCGGCAGTCTCCTTGGCTTCCTTGCGGCGTCTCTGGTGGTCTTCGTCCTGACCAGCGTCATGGACGCTCAAACCATTGCCGACGGCGGCTGGCGGATTCCGTTCCTCATCGCAGTTCCGATGGGCATCATCGGCTTCTACATCCGTTCCAAGATCGAGGACACTCCCGAATTCCGCTCACTCGAGCAGTTGGACAACGTCCCGCAGAGTCCGGTCAAGGAGGTGTTCACCCGGCACTGGAAGCAGCTCCTGCAGATGAGCGGCCTGGAAATCATGATGCACGTGACCTTCTACGTGGTGCTCGTTTACCTCTTGACCTACCAGGAAAAGGTCTTGGGCTTCGACGCCGGCACTGCCGCCCTGCTCTCCACCGCCGCATCCGTGGCCGGGCTCATCCTTGTACCGTTGGTGGGCGCACTTTCTGACCGGATCGGCCGGAAGCCACTGCTGATCACCGCGGCCATTTCCCTGGTGGTGCTGGCATACCCGCTGTTCCTGATCATGCACTCCGGCACGCCCTGGGCGGGCATCGTCAGCACCATCGGCCTGGGCATCATCTTGGCCCTCATTCTCGGCGTCCATGCGGCAGCGGCAGCGGAACTCTTCCCAACCCGGACGCGGCAGACGGGCCTCTCGGTGGCCTACAGCGTCACCGCGGCCATCTTTGCCGGCACCGTGCCGTACGTCCTGACCTGGCTCATTGCCCAGACTGGCAACGAAATGATGCCGGCGTTCTACCTCATTCTCGTTGGCCTGGTGGGGTTGGCTGCCGTGCTGAGCATGAAGGAAAGCAAAGGCAAGGACCTTCTCGGAGAAGAAGACATCCAAACGGCACCCCGCCAATCCGCGCCGGCCGCCAACACCCCTGTTCGTTACTGACTCAACCAACGAGCAATCCGTAGCCTGGGCTCAGCATCTGACCCCGGGCTACGGCCGTGTCCGGCGCCTCACGAGCCAGGCTGGCCGGAGGCGAGCCTGGCCAGCGCCCGCTCCACCAGGTGGCGTTGCCGGGACCCGGTAACGGCATCCGGATCCAGCATGGCGGTCACGTGCAGGCCCATCATGATGTTCAGCAGCTCATCGGCAACCGCATCCGGATCGGCCAAAGGTTCGCATTCGCCGTCGTGCTCAGCCTGGGCGAGGAAGCCCATCACCAATCCACGCCAGTGCAGCAGGGCCTCCCGCCCGACCTCGCGCAGCGCGTCCTCCGTCTGCGCGCGCTGCCAGAAGGACACCGCCACGCGCGCTTCGACCACGGTGAGGGGATCCGCCGGAATGATTTCCAGGCAGAGGCTTCGCAACGCCGAAAGACCCCGGCGGCCGGCCGTGCCCGCTGCGATCCGTTCGTTGGTGCGTTCGCAGATCAGTTCGTACGAGGCCAGCAGCAGCGCGTCCTTGTTGGGGAAATAATGGGCCAGCACGCCCGGCGCCGCGTACCCGCATTCCCTCGCAATGTCCCGCATGCTGGCATTCTCGATGCCCTGCCCCGCGATCAACCGCCACGTGGTCTCGATGATGGAACGGCGACGCTCCTGGTGATCGACCAAGCGGGGCATGCTGCTCCTTCGTTCGCGGGGGTTCATGGCTGGGACCGTGAGCACCCTACCACCGCGGGGACGCGCCTGCGCGCCCCCGCGAAGTGGACCTGCGCCAGTGCCCGCAGGTTCAGTGGCCGCAGTGGCCTTGTCCGCTGGTGTCAGGACGGGAATGCCCGACGGCGGCACCTGCGCCGGCGGCATGCCCACCGTCGTTTCCGGTACCGCAGTGGCCGGCAGCTGACGGCGGCACGTTCAGTGTCGGGTTCTCGTCGAAGAAGCCGTGCGGCTTCAGGGTGAAGCCGGTGGTGTCCACAGGCATGATGGGCCAGTCCTCCGGACGGGGGAAGTGGGTCAATCCAAAGGAGTGCCACACCACCAGGTCCTGGCCGTCGATGTCGCGGTCGCGTGCCACGTAGGCGGGAAGCCCAGCGCCGCCCGGGTGTTGGTTGACAAAGTCGCCTGCCGCGTACAGCTCCTCCTCCGCGTGCCGTGTGACCCAGAGGTGGTGCCGGGCGAATGCAGCCCGGGACGCGATCGAGGAATCATCAGCCATGGCCAGAGTGGGGTTGCCTTCGGGGTAGAGCGTGTAGCCCACCGGGTGGCCAAGGTGGTTCAGGGAGTCCGGGTTGCTGATGTGCCACACCCGGCCCTTGGCGCCATCCGCGTCGCGCACAGCAACAGACTCGCGGACCAGCACGGTGCGCTTCTGCGTGAAGGCATTGCCGTGCGGATTACCCGGGCCCTTCGGCAGGCGCACAAGGTCCAGTTCCTCAACACGGTTCGCGTCGCCGTCGATCATCATGTCCAGCCGGGCGCTGAAGAGGTGCTGGTGGTACGGAGCGGCAAGGCCCGGGGCGATCTCCGACGCGTAGGCGTACTCCTTGTCCGGGAGCGCTGCCGTGAACACGATGCCCGTTGCCTTCGCCTCGAACTCGATGGTGCCATCCAGGTAGAGGTACCAGTAGAAGCCGTAGTCGTAGTTGCCCACGGTGGTGAAGAAGGAGACCACCAGGCGGCGGTTGCGGCGGACCTCGTTGGAGCCGGCCCACCCATCCGTGTGTTTCCAGAGGATTCCGGCGTCTTCCTCGTGGATGCAGATGCCGTTCTCGATGGTGCGTGGGTTGCCGAAGTCGTCGGCCACCACGGGGGACATGTAGGTGATCTCGCCCAGGCAGTCGCAGCCGAGCTTCAGTGAATTCGCATCGCGGCCCACGAGGTATTCGCCGGAGTCGAAGTAGTTCTGCCAGCTCCTGTACGGGGAGGGGTCGCCATACGGGACCACCATTTCGGAGATGGATGCGCGGTGGATTACCGGGCGCCTCCGTCCCTTGTGGGAGTGGTGGAGTTGGTGGAGCACCAGCCCTTCGCGGGCGTCGAAGCCTACGCGGAGGTCCCAGCCAGCCCAGGAAAGGTGGTTGCCTTCCAGCGTGAAACTGGGGCCTTCGGGCTGTGTGATTTCTATCGGCAGCAGGTCCGTGCGCAGCTCGCCGTGGATCGCGGGGTCCGTGTAATTGCCGTTGACCTCCGGGACCGGGACTGGACCGTCGTCGATCAGGTGGTTGACCCGCCGGTTCTCCACATCGACGAAGGCCACCAGGCCGTCGATGGGGTGTGCCCAGGGGTGGTCTGCCGGGTGGTCCTGGCGGAACCCCAAGCCCCGTAGCAGCCGCTTGCCTTCCTCATTTCCGTACTCAAAGACGCCTGCTGACAGGGGAGCGACGCGGACCTGCGCCGTGGTCAGGGCCCGGGCTGCAAGGGCTGCATTCCACTGCGGGTCTCCGGCCAGGATGTCCTCGATGATCCCGAATTCCTCCAGGAGAACCGGCAGTTGGCCGTCGATTTCCGGGTTCAGCTCGCGCTGATCAAGGACGACGCCCGCGGTCAGGGAGAGGCGTACGTCCAGGGAACGTGACTGCGATGCGTCCCAGAGCATGGCCCGGACCAGGCGGACGGCGTCAATGGCGTCTCCTTGGAGGGCATTCTTCGGCGGTTCAATCAGGCCGAGGTATGCGAAACGGGTGGACTCGGCTACGAGACCGGCCGTCGCCAAAATCCTGCGGGCCTCGTGGATTTCCTCGGCCGAGAGCTGCTCAAGCGGGTGCTGCGCCGCGGCCTGCGCCAGCGTGGCCAAGGGGGTGGTCTGAAGGGTCATGGCACTTCCTGAAGTCGGATTTTGATGGTACAACTGTTCAACCAACGCTTTGATGTTACCCACCTCACAAGCCCGGCGTAAAGTCCTGACCCACAAGACGCCGGCAGCCAGGAGAACCATGGACCAGCCGACCGGCCCTCGCCTTGGACGCTTCCCGAGTGCCCTCATTCCGGCGGGCATCGTCGGCACTGCCGCCGCGGGCAGTGCTACCGCCCACGTGGTGGCAGCCGCCAGTGGTCCGGCGGGTGTCATGGCCTGGTGGATGGCCGCCATGGCTGCCGCCTGCCTGGCCTGCGCCGCACCGATGGTGGGCGGGCGGCTCTGTGCCTGTCGTGCTGCCGGGCACCTGTTGGCAATGAGTGCCGCCATGATCCTCATCCACCTGGTCCTGCTGGCGGCTCCCGGCGCCGCGGGCCATCACGGCAACGGCAGCCCCGCATCATTGCCAGGCCATGGGCAGGCCATGCTGGCCCTCATCGCTGTTGAACTGCTTTGCCTCATGAGCGCTTCGGCGGCCCTCCGCCTGGCCCGGGGCATGCCGCCCGGAACTGGCGGCACCGCAGTCCGTGCCGCCGTCGAACATTAACAACCTCGTACTGAACCGTCCCCGAAAACCCCACCCCGAGGAGCCACTATGAACAGCACGTCCGCCACCCTTTCCCTTGACTGGCACGGCCGGGCGAACGCCCTGGCAATCGACGGCAGGGCCTTCATTGACGGCCGCCGCGCAACGGCGGGCGGGCAACATTCACGGCCCACCACCAGCCCCGTTGATGGCCGCGTCCTCGCTGAGTTGGCTGCGGGCGGTCCCGCCGACGTCGATCGCGCGGTGGCCGCTGCACGGCGCGCCTTCCTTTCGTGGTCCCGCATGGGGGCCGAAGGGCGAAAGGGGTTGCTGCTTGCACTGGCCGCGCTGATGGAGCGGCATGCCGACGAACTGGCACTTCTGGAGACATTGGACAGCGGGAGGCCAATCCTGCAAACCACCACCGTGGATGTGCCTGGTGCCATTTCCACGCTGCGCTGGTACGCGGAGGCGGCGGACAAGCAGAGCGGGGAACTGCCTGCCGTCCCGCCCGGGGCTACGGCGTTGGTGACGCGGGAGCCGTTGGGCGTGGTGGCCGCCATTGTGCCGTGGAACTTCCCGCTCGAAATCGCGGTCTGGAAGCTGGCTCCGGCGCTCGCCGCCGGAAATACGGTGGTGCTGAAGCCGGCAGAGCAGACGTCCCTGAGCGTGTTGCGCCTCGCCGAACTGGCCGCTGAGGCCGGGCTGCCGGACGGAGTCCTGAACATCGTCACCGGCACGGGCCGGGAAGTGGGGGCGGCGCTGGCGCACCACATGGACGTCGACGCACTGGCGTTCACCGGTTCGACCGCCGTCTCGCGGACCCTGCTGGAGGCCTCCGGCCGCAGCAATCTCAAGCGGCTCAGCCTCGAAGCCGGCGGCAAGAGTTCCAACATTGTCTTTGCGGACACGGCCGACCTTGCCACGGCCGCAGCGAAGGCAGCCTTCGGCGCCTTCTACAACCAGGGGCAAGTCTGCTCTGCCAACTCCCGGATCCTCGTCCAGCGGGATGTCCATGACGAGTTCGCTGCGTTGCTGGCCGACGCCGCGGCGGCCTTCCGGCCGGAAGATCCCCTCGCTGGCTTGGGAGGCAACGGCGCACTGATCAGCAGCGCTCACACTGACGACGTCGAACGCTGGATCGTGCGCGGCCGCACCGAAGGTGAGGTGCTTTTCGGTGGTGAGCGGCGCGAGATCCGGGGCTCTGATGCCTACCTGGAGCCCACGCTGTTGGGCGGCCTTGGGGCCGGGCATGATGTCCACCGTGAGGAGATCTTCGGGCCCGTGGCCGTGTTGCACGCCTTCGACACGGAAGATGAGGCCGTGCGGTTGGCGAACGACACAGACTATGGATTGGCGGCGTCCCTGTGGACCTCGAACCTGTCCCGGGCCCACCGGGTGGCGGGGGAGTTGCTCGCTGGAACAGTCTCCGTGAACACTGTGGATGCCCTGGGCAACACCACGCCTTTCGGGGGCTTCAAACAGTCCGGGTTCGGCCGCGATCTGTCCCTGCACGCCTTCGATAACTACACGGCGCCGAAGACCACCTGGATCCAGTTCGGCTGAGAAAGTGCATCTGAAGAAACGATGATGTGCATCGTCTTTGCATAATTTACGTGATGCAATTCAAAGCCTACGCTGCAAGCATCCCTTTCCCACCCTTCTTGCGCAGTAGCAAACCTAAGCAGTAGCAAAGGACCGATCATGGATCAGCCAATAGCCTCAACGCGCCTTGCCCACGAGCAAAGCCAGCATCTGCAGAAATCCCTCGGCCGCTTCGACATCCTGTTGCTGGTGGTCGCGGCCGTCATCTCGGTGGAGGTCCTGGGCCAGGTCTCCGGGTTTGGCGGGGAAACCTTCACCTGGACCCTCATCCTGGCCGTCACGTTCATGGTCCCCTATGGCCTGATCTTCGCCGAAACCGGCGGCGCGTTCACCGAAGAAGGTGGCGTGTACGTCTGGACCAAGATGGCCTTCGGCCGCGTTGTCGCCGCCATCACGTCGCTTTTCACCTGGGTAACGCAACCTGTTTGGGTGGGCGGCGCAATGGCTTTCGTGGCAGTGGAAACATGGTCCGAATACGTGGGCCATGTGGAGGCCGGCAGCGTCAGCGACTACATCTTCAAGCTGGTCTTTATCTGGATCACGGTGACCTCAGCCATCGTCAGTTTGAAACACGGTAAATGGCTGCCCTCGCTCGGAGCGATCCTCAAGATCGCGTTCCTGACCTTCTTCATTATCGTCACCATGGTCTATGGGCTGCAGCACGGTTTCAACGGACTCGAACTCGGCTTCTTCTCACCCACCCTGGCCGGCTTCCTTGGCGTCACCCCGCTGCTGCTTTTCTCGTTCCTTGGCTTCGAGTCCGGCAATAGCGCCGCGGGGGAGATGAAGAACCCGGCCAAGGATGTTCCCATCTCGGTGGCCCGCTCCTCCATGATCGCCGCGGCGAGCTACCTTTTGCCGATCCTGGCCATCCTGCTTGTGGTGCCGCTCGACCAGATCACGGGCATTGGGGGGCTGTTCGGCGCAGTGGCCACCGTCTACACAGTGTTCGGCCCGGCCGCTGAGGCCATGCTGGCCATTTCAGCGGTGATCTTCTGCTTCGTCCTTGTGTCGCAGGGCGCAGCATGGATGATCATCAGCGACCGCATGCAAGCCATGGCAGCCGCCGACGGCTCATTCTTTGGAGGCTTCTTCGGCCGCTTCCACCCCAGGCTGGGCACGCCGATCCGGGTCAACACGCTCTCCGGGGTGGTGGCAACGCTGTTCATGCTCGCGGCCATGCAGCTCAGCGGCACCAGCAGCGCACTGTTCGGCGTGGTCCTGGCCGTCGCCATCTCAACGTTCCTGCTCAGCTACCTTTTTGCTATCCCAGCCGCAGTCCGGCTGCGGAGCAAGTACCCCCTGGCCAATAGGCCCTTCAAGGTCCCCGTCTCGGACACCGGTTTCCGCATTCTGGGTGCCATTTGCTTCGTCTGGATCCTGATCGGCTCGTGGGTGGCGATCTTCCCCGGAACGCTCGAGGTCATCTTCGGCCTGGAGTACGACTTCGAGGCAACCTGGGGCGTCCCGCAGTTCACCTTCGAGGCCTTCGCGCTCGGCACACTCGGCTGCATCCTGGCCCTGGGACTCGTTGGTTATGCCCGCGGCAAGAAGGTCCGCGACGCTGTGTCGCCCATGCCTGCTACCGCTGAGCTGATCAACGACTGACTTTTTGAGCGTACGACGGCGGCGGGTCACCTTAGGTTCTCATGGGACTTGTTGGCGGCCCGCCGACCGTCCGCCAGTGAGAGATATCTCCGGCCTCGCCATGGGCCCCACGGCGAACCTCAGGCGGCAGGGTCCCGTCGAAGGTCTAGCCTGAACTGTCAGTGCGGATCAGCAGGCTGAGCTGGGTCCGGATGTCCCGCACAATCGCCTCGATGCTCAAAGCGGCGTTCACACTCGCTGCCATGCTGAGGAACATGATCGCCGTGACAATGCGTGCCGTCGTTGCGGCATCAACCGGACCAACCAGCCCATCCCTGCCCAGAACTGCAGCGATCGCCTCCTCGGTCTGCGCGACGATGGAGAGAGCCTCGCTGTGGCGCGGCTCGGCCGGATCGCCGAAGACCATCTCCCGCAGGTAGGTGCGCCCGTTGTCGACCTGGATGCGGTTGCATTCCACGATCGGCCGCACAATGGACATCACCGCACCCAGCACATCCGGAATGGCCTCAGCATCAGCCCGGCCCCGCTCAAGGGCTTCGTTGTAGTGGGCGTTCTGCACGAGCAGGAGGAGCTCTCCCTTGGTTTTGGCGTAGAGGAACAGGGTCCCGGTGCCGATGTCGGCCCTATCGGCGATCTGTTGCGTCGTCACATCCTCGACGCCGTGCTCCGCGAACAGCTCGCTGGCTGCGGCAGTGATGCGGTCGAGCTTCTGCTGTTTGTTCCGCTCGCGCCGACCGGGCGGCTGGGAAGCGACAGGCATGAGGGTTCCTCCGGAATGAACTGACTGGACTCAGTTATGAGTGTAAGCTCCCGGCAATGCCCAGAGTCATTCGCGCGGTGTGTCTAGCGGGCGAGGAACGCGACGGCGGCGGGGGCGAACCTGGCGTGGTACTGGAAGATGCCGCCGTGGCCGGAGTCGGGGTAGATGATCAGCTCGGATCCCGTGATGCGGCCATTCAGATCCTCGGAGAGAACTGAGGGCACCATCCGGTCGTTGTCGCCGTTGGCGATCAGAGTGGGCTGGGTGAGTTTCGACAGGTCGGCGGGCGCAGAGCGCCCCCACTTCTTGATCGCCTTCAGCTGCGTCTGGAACGCCTTCACGCTGATCGGGGCGTCAAGGTCGACAGTGCGCTCCTGGAGGCGCTTGATGAATGCTTTCGCGGCCGCCTTGCCGGTGGCGTTGCGGTTGAAAAACAGAAATTCCTTGGCGTCGGACCGGGTCAGCGCGGCGCGGAGGATGTCGTAGTAGGTGGTGCCGGCGACCTTGTCGATGTCCTTGCCACCGGCGGGGCCGGTGCCGGCGAGGACGAGTTTGCGGACGAGGTCCGGGTGCTTGGCGACCAGGTCCTGTGCGATCATGCCGCCGAGCGAGAAGGCGAAGACGTCGATCTGGTCGAACCCGAGGGCTTTGATGAAGGTGTAGGCGTCGTCTGCCATGGCCTCGATGCTGTCGGGAACCTGTCCTGTGGAGGCGCCGACGCCGCGCTGATTGAAGGTGATAACGCGGCGGTGCTTGGCAATGGGGTCGATGATGCGGGGGTCCCAGTTGTCCAGGGTCGCGGCGAGGTGGACGAAGAAGAAGACCGGGATGCCGCCCTTGGGGCCCAACTCGCGGTAGGCGTAGGTGACGCCACCGGCGGTGACGGTGCGTGTGGGTGCTTTCGCGTACGAGGTGGTGACAGAGTCCTTCGGGCCGCTGGTGTTGCTCATGCTCATTGTTCTCCTGGCTGGCTTGGCGGTTCTCCTGGATGGCTTGGCGGCAAAATACCGATGGCGGTCAGGGGGTGAGGGTGACGACGGCTTTGCCGCGGATGCCGCCGTCGGACAGGGATTGCAGCGCTTGGGGGGTCTGGGCGAAGTCGAAAACTTTCCCCACGACCGGACGCAGCACGCCCTCGTCCACGAGGGTCGCGATCTCACGCAACTGGTCGCCGCTGGCACGCATGAAGAGAAACTCGTAATTGACGCCGAGTTTCTTCGCCTGCCGTCGGATCCTGCTGCTGAGTGCCGCGACGGCCAGGCGCAGCACAGGATTCAGGCCGACCTCTCGCGCGAACGCAGGGTCCGGCGGCCCGGAGATCCCGATCACCTTCCCGCCGGGCTTCAGAATGCGGAGCGACTTCTCAAGGTTGTGCCCGCCGAGACTGTCGAGCACCAGATCGTACCCGGCGAGGAGCTGCTCGAAGTCCTGCGTGCGGTAGTCGATCACAGTGTCCGCGCCGAGGCTACGCACGAAGTCGACATTGGAGGCGCTCGCTGTGGTAGCAACGGTCGCGCCGAGGTGCTTGGCGAGTTGGATCGCGATCGACCCGACCCCGCCGGCGCCGGCGTGAATGAGAACTTTCTGCCCCGACTGTACGTTGCCCTTCTCGACGAGGGCCTGCCACGCCGTAAGCGCCACGAGCGGCAGGGAGCCAGCCTCCTCCATGGTTGCCGATGCGGGTTTAAGTGCCAGATCGGATTCGGCGACGGCGATGCGCTCGGCGAACGTGCCGATGCGGTCCTTGTCGGGGCGGGCGTAAACCTCGTCTCCGGGTTTGAACCGGCGCACACTTGCGCCGACCCCGATGACGGTGCCGGCGACGTCGTTGCCGAGGATCAGCCGCAGCTTGTAGGGAAGGATCTGCTTGAACTCACCCAGCCGGATCTTCTCATCCAACTGGTTGAGGCCTGCTGCTCGAACCTGCACGAGCACATCACGCTCGCCGACGATGGGCTCAGCGACGTCCGCCTCGCTCAGCGGCTCCTTGTACCTGGTGACGACGAAAGCCTTCACGGCGCTCCTTCTGCGAAACGTACTCTTAGTCGAAAATGACTATACTCAAGTTTGAGTACGCTCATAAAAATTGTCAAGGGGCAGAGGAGCGGGGGGAGCCTGCCACTGCGGCGCATTTGAGGACGAGCCCTGCTACTGCGCGTCCTCATCGTGAACTTCCGTGGTGCGGACTTTTCACTCGCGGGCTCTTGGACGCGGACGCCCGGATTACTAAGCTCCGGAATGGAGGACGCTATGAACAAGAACCGCCTGGAGGCATTCAGCGATGCCGTGCTGGCCATAGTTATCACCATCATGGTGCTCGAACTGCGCGTGCCGCACGAACCCACTTGGGATGGATTGGCACATGTCCTCCCGACTTTCCTCAGCTACCTGCTTAGCTTCGTTTATGTTGGGATCTACTGGAATAACCACCATCACATGATCCACTTGGCTGACCGGGTCAACGGCGCGATCCTCTGGGCCAACCTGCACCTCTTGTTCTGGCTCTCGCTCTTCCCGTTCAGCACCCGCTGGATGGATGAGTCCGGCTTCGTGCAGGTCCCGGTGCTGGTGTACGGAATCAACCTGCTTTGCGCTGCCATCGCCTACTTCATCCTGCAGCAGGCTCTCATCCGCCAGCAAGGCAGGGACGGATCCCTCGCCCGGGCAGTTGGCAAGGACTGGAAGGGCAAGGCCTCGCCGCTGATATACCTCGCCGGCCTTGCGCTGAGCATCCTGCACCCGCTGCTGGGAATTGCGGTCTACACTCTGGTGGCCCTGATCTGGTTGGTTCCAGACCGCCGCGTAGAACGCTTCGTCACCCGGGCGCACCAGGACTGACCGGTCTGAGCCGTCAGCCGATGCAGTGCGTGCGCCACATCGCGACCACGAGCGAACTCTGCTTTTTCCTGTTTGTGATGGCTTCTAGTCGGGCCTTCCGACGACAACCTGTGACGGGCTGTGCGTGACGTACCCAGTGAGCCAGGAGGAGAGTGCGCGGACCTTCTGTTGGGTGCCTGGGAGCAAGGCGAGGTGAACCCCGAGCCAGGAGAGGAACGCCAGTGGTCCTTGGAGTTGTATGCGTTTGCGACCCAGTTCGGCGACTGCTGCACCACGGCCGACCATGGCCATGTAACCCTTATCCCAATAGGCGAAAGGCTGGCGTGTGCCGCCGGTAAGGTCAGCGTGGATGTTGCGTGCGGCCCATTTCCCGGACTGCTCGGCAACGGAGCCGAGCTGGGGCAGTTTGGCGCCGGTGGCGTCGGTGATGTTGGCGGAGTCTCCCAGCACGTAGACGCCTTCGGCTCCGGGCGCGGTCAGGTCTGGCAGCACGTCGATGCGTCCGCCTTTCCCCTGCGGCAGGCCGGATTCGGAGATGATTTTTCCGGCTTTGAGGCCGCCGGCCCACACGACAATTTGAGCGGGAATGGTGGTCCCGTCCGCGAGCGTCACGCCATCGGCTCGGACCTGGGTAACGCCCTGGCCCATGTGCAGCTGGACCCCGAGTTTTATCAGCCGGTCACGGGTGTAAGCCTGCGACTTGGCGGAGAAGGGCATGAGCACGTTCGGCACCATATCCACAAGATGGACTTGGCAGCGGGCTGCCAGTCCGGGCGAAAAGTATTTGGGCACCAGGTACTTGATGTTCTCGGCGAGGGCGCCGGCCGTCTCCACGCCGGTGGGGCCGCCGCCGACCACGACCACGTCTGCGCGGCCGGCCTTCGCACGGTCTGCGTGGTCCAGGGCTGTAGTGAGGGCAGTGCTCAGGCGGGTGGCGTCAGCCACTGAGTACAGCGGGTAGGCATATTCTTCGGCGCCGGGGGTGTCGAAGAAGTTCGGTACCGCGCCTGCGGCAATGACGAGGATCTTCGACTGGTAGCGGGAGCCGTCGACAGTGGTGACGGTGCGGGTAGCGGAGTCGATTGCTGTCACCTCCGCGGTGAGGACCCGGACACTTTTAGTCCTGCGGAACACGGATCGCAGCGGCCTGGCCACCGCGGACACCCCGATCTGCGAAGCAGCCACCTGGTACAGGAGAGGCTGGAACTGGTGGTAATTGTTCGCGTCGATAAGGAGTACCCGGATGCCTTTGCGCCCGAGCTGCTCAGCTGCTGTCATGCCGGCAAACCCGCCGCCGACCACGACCACCTGATATGTATCGTCCATTCGTGCAACATACCCTGCCAGGCAACGGTGCAACAGTGCAGCCGGTCATGTGCGTAAGCATGAATTCTTCGGCGAGGAGGGCGTCCAACTCCGCCAGGTCCCCAGGCACCATCGCCTCGCACATGGCCTCATGGAGGGCTTCAATCACCTCGGCGGTCACGGTCGTGTCCGTCGCCGTGCCTGCGGCGTAAGTTCGTGGGCGCCGTAGCTGTTGTCGTCAGGATTGACGGTCACTCCGGGTGCGACGAGCTTGTCGATGCGGTCCAGCACGTCGGCGGAGAGAGTGATATCGGCCGCGGGAAGGTAGGACTCCAGCTGTTCCATGGTGCGCGGTCCGACGATCGCTGCCGTTACGCCGGGGTGGTTGATCACGAACGCGATCGCCAGCTCGATAAGACTCATTCCGGCCTGTTCGGCGAGCTGGGCGAGTTCTTCGACGATGTCGAGCTTGCGCTGGTTGGCCGGGCTCGTCATGTCGAACCGGGCGCTCGGACGCGCGGACGAGCTCGGGGCGGAGGCTGAGTCTTTCCGCCAGCGTCCGGAAAGCCAACCGCCGCTGAGCGGGCTGTACGTGAGGGTGCCCATGCCGTGACGCTGCACCGTCGGGAGAATGTCCTCCTCGATACCGCGGACGAGAATCGAGTAGGGCGGCTGCTCGGTGACGAACCGCTCCAGGTTCCGTTCACGGGAGGCCCACTGGGCTTCGACGATCTGCGACCCGGAGTACGACGAGGACCCGATGTACCGTATCTTGCCCTGGCGGACGAGGTCTGTGAGCGCCCCTAGGGTCTCCTCCACGTCCGTGTCCGGGCTGGGCCGGTGCACTTGGTACAGGTCGATGTAGTCGGTGTTCAGGCGGTGGAGGGAGTCCTCCACTGCCCGCATGATCCAGCGGCGGGACCCCCCGCGCTGGTTGGGATCATCCTCGTTCATGGGCATAAAGAACTTCGTAGCAAGGAACACGTCCTCGCGCCGGCCTTCCAGTGCCTGTCCGACGATCTCCTCGGATGCACCACCGGAGTAGACGTCGGCGGTGTCGATGAAGTTGATCCCCGCATCGAGGGCGCGGTGGATGATGGGGATAGAGTCGGCGGTGTCGTTGTTGCCCCAGGGGCCGAACATCATCGCGCCCAGGCATAAGGGGCTGACCTGCACGCCGGTGCGGCCAAGGGGACGGTATTCCATGCTGGTTCCTTTGTGTCTTAGGCTTCGGGGATGACCATGGCGAAGCGCTCCGGCCGCGCCTCGTCGGGGTCCGGTCCGTTGCGCACGCCGGTCTCGAGCGCATCGATGGCCGCGAGCTCGGCTGCCGAAAGTTCGAAGTCGAACACGTCGAAGTTCTCGGCGATCCGCGCTGGGTTGGTTGACTTGGGGATGGCTGAGCGGCCCTGCTGCAGGTGCCAGCGGAGCATGACCTGCGCCGCGGTTTTGCCGTTCGTCTGTGCGATGGTGGCGATTGTCGGGTCTTCCATGACGTTGCGGCGGTCCTCGCCACCCCAGCCCGGGTAGAAGGTGATGCCGCCGATCGGCGACCACGCCTGGGTGAGGATGCCGTGCTCGGCGTCGATTGCTTGGACGTCCGGCTGGGTGAAGTACGGGTGCAGCTCGATCTGGTTGACTGCCGGGATGATGTCCGTCTCCGCGAGCAGCTGCTTGAGGTGGTGCGGCATGAAGTTGCTGACGCCGATCGCCCGCACCCGCCCTTCGGCCAGCAGGGTCTCCAGCGCCTTGTAGGCGGCGATTGTTTTCTCGAACCGGTCAGGGGCAGGCTGGTGCAGGATGAGCAGGTCCAGGTAGTCGACGCCGAGCTTGCCGACAGCCTTCTCCCAGGCGTGAAGTGTCTCGTCATAGCCGTAGTCGCTCACCCAGACCTTCGTCTCAATGAAGACGTCGGGCCGGTCGACGCCGGACTTCCGGATGCCTTCGCCGACCTCCCGCTCGTTGCCGTAGGCAGCGGCGGTGTCGATGTGCAGGTAGCCGGCGGCAAGCGCGGCCTGGACGGCCGCCGTCGTCTGTTCCGGTGTGCTTTGGAAGACGCCCAGGCCGAGGGCGGGCATCGTGACGCCGTTGTTGAGGGTAAGTTCCATGTCCATGCCTTTCAACCTATTCAGATGAATCGGATTAAGGGAGGGCACGCCAGTACCCCTTTCGAAACGACTGGACGGTTCAGCGGGCAGGCTCCACCGGACAGATGAACCCGATCATTCGTTCCAAGTAATGACAGTGCCTCCCTCGAGCTTCGGCCGCCGCGTAGCGTTGATGCCATGACACATAGCGACGACGTGCGGAAGTTCCTGACCTCCCGCCGAGCCAGGATCACGCCAGAGGAGGCAGGATTGCCCCTCTACGGCGGCAACCGCCGGGTCACCGGACTGCGCCGCGAGGAAGTCGCGATGCTCGCCGGGATGAGCGTCGACTACTACGTCCGTCTGGAGCGCGGAAACCTCTCCGGCGCCTCGGACAGCGTTATCGAGGCGCTCGCCCGGGCGCTGAAGCTCGACGACGCCGAGACGGCCCACCTTTTCGACCTCGCCCGCGCCGCCACGGCTTCCCCGCGAGTACGGCGCAAGCGCAGCCCTCAATCGGTGCGGCCCAGCGTGCAGCGTGTCATTGATGCGATTACGGCGGCCCCGGCCTGGGTCCGCAACGACCGCGGGGATGTTCTCGCCGCCAACGAGCTCGGAGGCGCTCTTTACCTCGACCTGATGGCAGAAGAGACCACCCCGCCGAACAGTGCACGCTTCACCTTCCTGAACCCGAAAGCGCGGGAGTTCTTCACCGACTGGGAACGTGCAGCAGACGACGTCGTCGCGGTGCTGCGTTC
Source organism: Arthrobacter sp. BGA-UO-ETr-C19 (assembly GCF_059568005.1). Taxonomy (NCBI): domain Bacteria; kingdom Bacillati; phylum Actinomycetota; class Actinomycetes; order Micrococcales; family Micrococcaceae; genus Arthrobacter; species Arthrobacter sp. BGA-UO-ETr-C19. The sequence goes on along the minus strand of NZ_JCAQPC010000015.1, from coordinate 185,350 downwards.
CACGGCCGGGAAAAACCCCTACGACAAGGACCTCACGGACCTGATCGGTGAGCTCTCAACCCGTAGTGAGGAGTTCCGCACCCGGTGGGCGAGGCACGACGTGAAGTACCACCGCACCGGCCGCAAACGGCTCCGCCACCCGATTGTCGGGGACCTGGACCTGAGCTTCGAAGCACTCGAGCTTCCCGCTGATCCGGGGCTGCGGATCAACGTGTACACGGCCGAGCCCGGGACCCCGTCCGAGGATGCGCTGAAAGTCCTGGCCAGCTGGGCCGTCACCCAACGGGCCACGGCAGAGATGCCGTCAAGGAGCAGAAATGACTGACCGTCTGGGGCGCCGGAGAACTATGGGGGCCGGCACAACAAACACACACCTTGGGGCTTAGGATCCGGTTATCCCGGTTTCGGGCAGGACCGGCTGGGGGTTGCCCGTTATGAGTTGCGGCGCGCCGTAAAGTAAGCAAGGTGAGCAACCGAATCAGCCCGTACGATGCCTGGCAGCGCCTGCTAGAAGGCAACGAGCGTTTCGTTTCCGGAGATTCGAAGCACCCGAACCAGAACGCCTCCCGGCGCAGCGAGTTGGTGAATGCCCAAAACCCGTTCGCGATCATCTTTGGCTGCGCGGACTCCCGTCTGGCTGCGGAGATCATTTTCGACGTCGGCCTTGGCGACGTTTTCGTCGTGCGTACCGCCGGGCACGTCATAGATGACGCCGTTCTCGGCTCGCTCGAGTACGGTGTCTCGGTGCTCCACGTCCCGCTGGTCGTTGTCCTCGGACACGACAACTGCGGTGCCGTCACTGCCGCAAAAGACGCCGTGGAAACCGGAGAGGTGCCACACGGCCACATCCGCGACCTTGTTGAACGGATCACACCATCGGTCCTGAGTTCGCTGCGTGAGCACAAGACCGACGTCAATGACATGGTCGTCGAACACGCCAAACAGACCGTCCGTCGGCTGCTGGACAGTTCACGGATGATTTACGACGCCGTGGACAATTACTCCACTGCGGTTATTGGCGTCGCGTACAGGCTGGAAGAAGGCCGGGCGCAGCTCGTATCCACGTCTGGCGTCCTCTAAGGCCGGCGGCTCGCGGCCGGGAATTATTGTCGAGCGGCGGTGCTACTCGGCGGACGGTCGTTGTCGTTGCCGTTTTGTGGCTGCCCGTTGTTCCTTTGCGGCGAGGCGCCGGCGGTTGGAGCCGCGGGTGGGTTTGGTCGCCCGGCGGCGGGGAGCTTCGGGCGCAAGACCCTCTGCCAGGAGGTCGGCGAGCTTGGCGCGGGCGATCTCCCGATTGCGTAGCTGAGAGCGCCGCTCGGAGGCGGTTACGGTGATCACCCCGGCGGTGACTCGTCCGCCGAGACGCGTGAGCAGCATCGTCCGTTGGCTGTCGGAAAGGGCCGCGGAGTCACTAATCTTCCAGGAGAGCTCGACGCGGCTGTCCGAGGTGTTGACGTGTTGTCCGCCCGGCCCTGATGAACGCGAGAACCGCCAGGCGAGCTCCGACGAGGGAATCGTAAGCGCGGGCGACACCTCCAGATCCATGCATACCAGCCTTGCACAATATGGGCGCGACCGAGGCCTTCGTCCCCTCACGGGGTATGTTCCCGGGCGTCTATTTCCCGCTAGGACACTTTTCTGCCTGCAGCCTAACGTGGACAAGCCAGTTGTGCTTTAGTAAAGCCATGGCTGCTCCCATTGAGGACTACGCGCTGCTGTCGGATCTCCAAAGCGGGCCTCTGATCTCCCGGAACGGGAGCATCGACTGGCTCTGCTTCCCGCGGTTCGACTCCCCGTCGATGTTTAGTTCCCTGGTCGGAGTCGAGAGTCATGGCCGCTGGCTCCTGGCTCCTCGCCAGTCCGAAGCAGCAGTGGTGAAGCGGCACTATGTCGATTCGACATTTGTGCTGGAAACAGTCTGGAAGACCTCCACAGGACTGGCCCAGGTCACGGATTTCATGCCTGTGGGACATACGGGTTCGTCGGTTCTGCGCCGGGTCACCGGGCTGGAGGGGTGGGTGGAGATGTGCCAGGAACTCATCATCCGTCCCCGTTACGGCACGGTGGTGCCCTGGTCCAGGCGAATCCAGGACGGCGCGGCTCCCGGCGGAATGGTGCTTTTGGCCATGGCAGGCCCGGACGCCGTTGCCCTGCGGGGACCGCATCTGCCTGAGGCCCACGCGCATGGGCACTCGGGTGATTTCCGGGTAGTGGCAGGAGAGATTGTCGACTTTGAACTGACGTGGTTTCCTTCACACCGGCCAGTCCCTCCTGCGGTCGACGTTGACGCTGCACTCGAACAGTCCATCGATTACTGGACGCGATGGGGCAGCCACTGCCGTTCAGACGGTCCATATGGGGGCGCGGTGAAGCGTTCCCTGTTGGTGCTGAGGGCGCTGACGAATTACGAGACCGGCGGCATCGTTGCCGCGCCCACGACCTCCCTGCCGGAGGAGTTCGGTGGGCCGCGGAACTGGGACTACCGGTTCTGCTGGCTGCGTGACGCCGCATTGACGCTGGAGTCCATGCTTACCCACGGCTATGAAACTGAGGCCCTCCAGTGGCGCAACTGGTTGCTTCGTGCCCTCGCCGGCGAGCCCGAAGATCTGCAGATCATGTATGGCATCGGCGGTGAACGGGACCTGCCGGAGAGCGTCCTGGACCATCTGCCCGGTTATCAGGACTCACGGCCGGTGCGCATTGGAAATGCCGCGGTCGCACAGTTCCAGGCCGACGTCGTGGGGGAAGTGATGGTGGCGCTTGAAAGGCTCCGCCTGGCTGGCGGCAAGGAAGACCACTTCTCCTGGGCACTGCAACAAATCCTGCTCGGCTTCGTTGAGAAACACATCGAGGACAAAGACTTTGGTCTATGGGAAATGCGGGGAGACCCGCAATTCTTTACACACTCACGGGTCATGATGTGGGCCGCCTTCGACTGCGGCATACGCGCAGTCCGGAATCACGGCCTGGACGGACCAGCTGACCACTGGGAACACCTGCGCGCGCAGCTTCGGACGGAAATCCTGCGTAAAGGATTCGACCCGGACCTCAACTCCTTCACGCAGACCTACGGCGGAGGGCAAACCGACGCAGCCTTGCTCGTCATGCCCCAGGTTGGGTTTCTTCCCTACAACGACGACCGCATGCTGGGAACCGTTGCGCGGCTGGAGGAGGAACTCCTCACCGAGGACGGTCTGTTGTTGCGGTACCGCACCGAGACCGGCGTCGACGGGCTGGACCCGGGGGAACATCCCTTCCTTGCGTGTTCCTTTTGGCTTGTTGAGCAATATGCGCGCACGGGCCGCAGGTTCGAGGCGAGGAGCCTCATGGACAAACTCGTGGGCTTCTCTAATGAACTCGGCCTGCTGAGCGAGGAGTACGCCACGAAGGAGGGGCGGATGGCCGGCAACTTCCCGCAGGCGTTCTCGCACCTGGCCCTCGTTCGGGCAGCTGATGCCATGCACGGTGTGGATCTGCTGAGCTTGGCTACTGAAGCCAAGGTCTGACGCCTTCAAAGGGGCGCGCGGAACGCCAGCCCCGGCTGTCCCCACAGGGACCAATCCAAAAGGGTAGTTTAAACCGTCTCAATTAGGTGTTTTATCTGCCTGCCAACGACAGAATGATGGATCTCAGGCCCACCCTTTGAGGAGGGGAGTGCATTTGACCGCCATTTGCTGAACCCTCCCATGGCGGCTGAAGATTCAGCCGCTGCTCGACTGGAGCCGCGGCATCATCACACGCTCGCCGGAGGTTTCCCCGGCGAGTACAGCAGAAAGGCAGATCCAATGAGCAAAACCTTCCAGCCCACTGAACTCTTCAAGGGGAAACTGGACGAAGCTCCGCTCGGCCCTCCCTTGGCCGAAGTGATTGGCGACGAGATTCCAACGAGGATTGGTGTTCCCTTCACCAGTGACGACTCCCGCATCCTCTCCGGGGTCTGGGAAGCCGAACCGGGCCTCTCGCGGTGGGAGTTCTCGGAGCGCGGAGAGGTTATTCACGTCCTCGAGGGGCGCATGGTGGCCACCGAGGATGGCGGCGAACCGGTCACCCTGGAGGCGGGAACCGCCGGCTTCTTCCCCATTGGGTGGAAAGGAACCTGGGAAATCCAGGAACGCATCCGGAAGTTCTTCGTGATCTTCAACGCCTAACCGGCGCCGGTTCGGCCAGCAATAAAGACATGGCTTCGGTATGTCGGTCTTGAGGAGCCGGGGTGCGGATGCGCATCCCGGTCCTCCGGCTGCGGAACTGGGATGAATCTTCCTTAGTGGCGGGACTAATTCGGCCGTTGGCGCAGTTATGCCCTTCGGGCCCAGCAGGGCTGCGCGCACGCACACACCCCGGACCGCTAACCACGGGAATGAGACTTTAATGACGACGACGACTGCCGAGGGAGTCGGCTTCCGTTCCCGGCGGGGGCCCATCCTCATTGCCCTGATGCTCTCCACAGGCTTGGTGGCGATCGATTCAACGATCGTCGCGACGGCGGTGCCTTCGATCGTGGATGACGTTGGCGGGTTCACTTCCTTTCCCTGGCTTTTTTCGGCCTATCTGCTCGCGCAGGCTGTCTCCGTTCCGGTCTACGCGAAGCTCTCGGACGTCGTCGGCCGTAAACCGATCATCCTCAGCGGTATCGGCCTTTTCCTGCTTGGTTCGATCCTCTGCGGAGTGGCCTGGAGCATGCCGGCCCTCATCGCATTCCGCGTGCTGCAGGGCCTGGGCGCGGGAGCAGTCCAGCCGGTGGCGATCACCATCGCCGGCGATATCTACACGCTGACGGAGCGGGCAAAGGTCCAGGGTTACCTTGCCAGCGTGTGGGCGGTCTCCTCCGTCGTTGGGCCAACGCTCGGGGGCGTGTTCGCCTCGCTGGGCATCTGGCGTGGCATCTTCCTCGTGAACATCCCACTTTGCTTGCTCGCAGGGTGGATGCTGATCCGGACGTTCCACGAGGATGTCGAGCGCGCGAAGCACCGGGTCGACTATCCGGGCGCGGCACTGCTGACATTTTCCCTGAGCCTGCTCATCCTTGGGGCCCTCGAAGGTGGCCAGGCGTGGGCCTGGAACTCTTCCGTCAGCATCGCCGTCTTTGCCGCCGGAGCGCTCCTGTTCGCCGTGTTCGTGCTCGTCGAGAGGAGAGCAGCGGAGCCGGTCCTTCCACCGTGGGTCGTGTCCCGCCGGCTACTGGCGACGACGGCGACGATCTCTTTCGGGGTCGGTGCGGTCATGCTTGGCCTCACCTCCTACGTTCCGACGTTCCTCGAAGGGGCCCTCCGGACCTCCCCGATATTCGCCGGGCTCGCCCTGGCGGCACTGACCGTTGGCTGGCCGATCAGTGCGTCCCAGGCGGGCCGGTTCTATCTTCGGATCGGGTTCCGGAGGACTGCCCTGATCGGCGTCACGGTCACGGTCATCGGCACAGCCGTTCTGGCCCTCACTGCCTCGGCACCCAACATTGTGGTGGCAGCGGCAGGTTGCTTCGTCGTCGGACTTGGACTGGGGCTGGTGGCCACCCCGAGCCTCATTGCCGCCCAGTCAAGCGTCGAATGGAATGAGCGCGGCGTAGTCACCGGCACCAATCTCTTTGCGCGTTCGATCGGCAGCTCCATCGGCGTCGCCGTTTTCGGGGCAGTGGCCAACGCGATCTACGCCAGCGCGCCCGGCGGCGTTTCCGATCCGCAGACAATCGTGTCGGCGTCGACCGCCGTATTCCTGGCTGTCTTGGTCTGTGCCGTACTCACCGTTGTTGCCGTAGTGGCGATGCCGGCAGTGGACAGCACGAGCGCCACCCCCGACGCGGCCGCGAAGGCCCATGCGGCATCCTCACAAGACTAGGGCGGCACTCAGCCGCTGTGCACCGCCGCTTGCTGCCTCCTCGATCGAACAGTTCGAACCGTTGGGACGGATCGAACAGGCTGAGGTCGGGTGACGGCCAGGATCATGCCGACCCCGGCCATCGAGGAGACCATCGCGGAGCCGCCGTAGGAGATGAAGGGCAGGGGCACGCCAATAACCGGGAGCAGGCCGGTGACCATCGCGATGTTCACGACGGCCTGACCGATGATCCAGGTGATCACGCTGGAGGAGACAATGCGGGCGAACGTGTCCTGGGTACGGACTATGACCTTGAAAACAGCGATGCCGAGGACAGTAAACAGCATGAGCACCAAGAGGGTTCCAGCCAGGCCGAGTTCTTCGCCGAGGATGGTGAAGATGAAGTCGTTGTGGGCCTCGGGGATCCAGTTCCACTTCTGCCGGCTCTGCCCCAGTCCCACTCCCAGCCAGCCGCCGGAGGCCAGGGCGTACTGGCCGTGCAGCGCCTGGTAGCCGACCCCCTGGGAATCGTCAGCGGAACCGGCACCGAGCCAGGACGAAATGCGGGATACGCGGTTGCCACTCGTGGCGGCCAGGATGAGGGCTCCCACAGTGCAGAGCATTCCGGCTATCCCGAAGACTTTCATTCGTACGCCGCCGTAAAACATCGTGGCAGCGAGGATCATCATGATGATCATGGCCGTGCCCAGGTCATGGCCCAGGGCGACTAGCCCGATAATGAGGGCGCCGGTCGGCAGGAGCAACGGGACGACGGCGTGCTTCCACTCATGAAGCAGGGCCTGTTTGCGGGACAGGACGGCCGCTGCCCAGACGATGAGCGCGAGTTTCGCGAACTCGGAAGGCTGGACCGTGAAACCGCCGAAGCCCAGCCAGTTCCTGTTGCCGTTCACGGTCATGCCCAGGGGTGTGAACACCAGGCCGAGGGCTACGACGGCGGCCCCCAGAAGTGGCCAGGCGAGCCAGCGGATGTGCCGGGTCCGGAGACGGGCCAGGCCGAACATGATGGCAATGCCGGCTGCTGTCCACAGGCCCTGCTTCAGCGGAAGGTCGTAAGGGTTCCTGCCGGCCGCCACGGACTCCACCGACGACGCGGAGGCCACTTCGATGAGGCCGAGTGCTGCCAGAACCAGCACCACCGCCAGGATCACAGGCCGCGTGCGGTCCCCGGACTCATCGCCGAGCAGCCGTCCGATGCGGAGCAGAACATCGCTGCGACCCGTCGCACTAGTCGATGGATGCTTAGCGGTCATTTAGCGATCACTGTTTCCTTCCCTCGGGTCGGCCCTGCTCCGGGCCGTTCCGGGAAGGAGAAACCCACCGGGGAGAAATCATACGTCCTGGTCGGCGGAATGCGGTGCTTTGCCGGACTTCAGGTCATCCCCAGTAGAGATGCCTGCGCCGTGGCTGCCTGACCGGGGGAGTGGAACTGAACCGCTGGAGGTCGGCGACCAGCCTGTAGTACCGGTCGGATTCCAGAGCGGCGAGTGCTTTGTCATACGCCGCTTCATACGCGGTTCCTTGGGCGCTGTGGGGGTGTTGGGGGTTCCGCAGGGCCTGTTCGTGCACAGGTGCGGAATGGCTGAGTGGGGCCAGGGACTCGGTAAGCCATGCCAGCTCTGCGCGGAGCTCGTCCACTGCAGTCCTGTTGAACAGCTTGCGGTCCCCGAGCGCGGACCATACCCGGCCCGCGGCGGCACTCATGGCATTTGAGGCGTCCTGTTCGCCGGACCGCACGCTGGGGTCGTAGCAGAGCAGCGCCGCAACCTGATCGCAAAGAAAGGATGATGCGACCGGCTCGGCCTGGTGGTGGGTTCTCTCCAGAGCTTTCAGCATTTTCTGTCCCGACTGTCCCGGTGCCCGGGCGGAAGAAGGCCCGGATGATTTCATCGCCTTCGACACCTTCCATGGTGACCCGAGGACCTGAGACAGCCATGAGAAGCCTGTGAGGGTCTTCTCATGCGCTTTGCCATTGGTCACGGTTCCGTGGCTGTCTATGCTGATCTTGCAAGCAGGCTCACCGCGAGGCGATGGAGTCGCCATGAGGAGGGTAGAGCAGTGACGGAAGGTATAGGCAGGGTGGTCTGCGACATTACCGTCACGGCCGACGGATACTCGGCCGGGCTCAACCAGACCGAGCAGCGCCCGTTCGGCGACGACGGCGGCGACGGCTCCGGCGACGGGCTGCACGCCTGGATGTTCAGGACCCCTGACGAGAACCGCGCGGAAATTGACCAGATCATTGCCGCCAAGGCATTCATCATGGGCCGCAACATGTTCGGCCCGGTGCGTGGTGAGTGGGACCGGCAGTGGAACGGCTGGTGGGGTGACGATCCGCCATTCCACGCCCCGGTCTTCGTGCTGACGCACCATGCACGTGATCCGCAGCCGATGGACGGCGGCACCACGTACTACTTCATCACCGACGGAATCGAGTCGGCGCTGGCGCAGGCACGCACGGCGGCCGGCGACGGCGAGGTGGCGATCGGCGGCGGCGCGACCACGATCAACCAGTACCTCGCAGCCGGGCTGATCGATGAGCTGCGCGTGCACATTGCGCCGCTCACGTTTGGCGCCGGCACCCGGCTGTTCGAGGGCGTCCCGCCGCTGAAACTCGAGCAGGTGAATTCGCGGGCAGCGACACTTGTCACGCACGTGACCTACCGCGTGCTGTCCTGACCTTGGCCGGGCAGCGACGAACCGGTGTCTGCAGGGTTAGCTCAGGTACGCGTCGGCCACAGACAGTGCCCCGTCCAGTATGGCCAGGCCCTCGGCCACATCAGGGTCAGTCACATTGAGGGGTGGAGCGACATTGACACGGTTGCCCTGGATCAGCGGCAAAAGCCCCCTGTTCACGCACGCCTTGGCGACGGCGACCATCGGCGCGTTGTCAGCGGGTGTGGCTCCTGCGGGCACGAGCGGCTCTTTCGTCTGCCGGTTGCGGACCAGCTCCAGGCTCCAGAGGCCGCCGATGCCCCGCACATCCCCGACAGACCCGTGCTTCTCGGCAAGCTTCCTGAGTGCTGGTCCAAGGACATCGGTGCCAAGGCGGGCAGCTGCCGCGGCGGTGCCTTCCTCGTGCATGGCCGTGATGGCGCCGACGGCTGCTGCGCAGGCCAGAGGGTGGCCGCTGTACGTCATGCCCGCCGGGTAGGGGCGTTTGGTGAACATCTCATAGATCGAGTCACTGACCAGTACACCGCCCAGCGGAACGTACCCGGAGTTAACTCCCTTCGCGAACGCCAGCAGGTCGGGCGCCACACCATCGTGGTCCACGCCGAACCAGGCCCCCGTGCGGCAGAAGCCAACCATCACCTCGTCGGCGATATAGACGATGCCGTGGCGGTCGCACAGCTCGCGGACCCCGCGCAGGTAGCCGGATGGCGGCACGATGACACCTGAACTGCCGACGACCGATTCCAGGACCAGGCCGGCGATCGTCGACGGGCCTTCCAGGAGGATTACCTGCCCGAGATGGGCCAGCGCCCGCTCGCACTCTTCCTCCGGCGTCGTCGATCCGAACGCCGATCGGTACAGGAAGGGGCCAAAGAAGTGCACGGCCCCCGCCGCGCCCGTGTCGGAGGCCCAGCGGCGGGGGTCGCCCGTGAGGTGGATCGATGTGGTGGTCGAGCCATGGTAGGAGCGGTAGGCGGCGAGCACCTTGGGCCGTCCCGTGTAAAGGCGCGCCATCCGCACCGCATGCTCGATGGCCTCCGTCCCGCCGGTGGTGAACAGCACGTGCCCGAGGTGCTCCGGTGCGACCTCTACTATCAGCCGGGCTGCTTCACCCCGGACATCGGACGCGTGGCCGGGTGCGAGGGTGCACAAACGGTCGGCTTGCTCCTTGATCGCAGCAACGATGCGGGGATGTTGGTGGCCGAGGTTGGTGAACACCAGCTGCGAGCTGAAGTCCAGGTAGCGCCGTCCGTCGACGTCGAAGACGTGGCTCCCCGAGCCGCCGATCAGCGTGGGGACGTCACGCGGCCCCTGTACAGCCCAGGGGTGGAAGACCAGATCGTCGAGATTCATGACATGCTCCGTTGCTTGTGTGCCGGACGGTTCACTCCACTGCTTCACCTTGGCATCTTCCAGCAGCAGTTTCCAGAGCACTTCGCTCTCGGGCAGGCGCGGCGCAGGATCCTGTACTTCAGCGCGCCAGGAGGGCCATGGCGCGGGCCCTTGAACGTCCGGTCGCACCATGGATAGCATTGCCGGCACGGGCGTCGACGGCGCAGCGTTCCGGCTGCCACGGACGTCGATCAGATCGAGGAGACGGACATGGGCGAGGCAACTGCGGAGACGTCACCGGCAGACCTGATGGTGGACCTCATCATCTCCCTGGACGGGTATGCCTCGGCCGAGGGGTGGCCAGGCTGGTGGGGTCTGGAAGGCCCGGAATACCTGGGCTGGCTCGAGCAGGAGGGGGAGAAGGGCTACACCTTCCTCCTGGGGGCAAACACCTATCGCGTGATGTCCAGCATGTCGGGGGAGGCCGCCGCAGAGGGCTCGGGATTCTCCAAGGATGAGGGAGCCGCCCTGAGTGGCCTTGAGGCCGTGCCCAAGGTGGTCTTCTCCTCCACCCTGCAGGCGCCCCTGACATGGCCCAACTCGGAGCTGGTCACCGGCGACGCCGTCGAGGCCGTGACGGAGATGAAACGGAGCGGGACCAGGCCCTTGAGCACCCTTGGCAGCCTCAGCCTCTGCCGGTCGCTGCTGGCTGCCGGCCTGGTAGACCGCTTCCGGCTGGTCGTCTTCCCGGTGATCACGGGCCGCACCGGCCGGGAGCGGATCTACGACGGCTATCCGGACGTCGCGCTGGAGATGGTAGACAGCAGGACTTTCGACGGCAGGCTCCAGCTGCTCGAATACGTCCCCACAGTGCTCAGCGGACCGCCGGGCGGCCGTCTGACCTGAGCCAATCCATTGCTTCCCGGTTCCTCGTCACGGACCCTTCACGGCCTTCTAACGCATGGTCCGCAGGGAAGTTTTTCGACCCTTGACGGCTTGCCCGGGGCTTGGCATGGTGGGATTTGGATGGAGGAGGCGACCACCATGCAAGAGAAAAGCTGGTCGGTGAACATCGCAATCGATGAACATGAAAGCCAAACGAGGGCCACGGCGCGACTGCAAGTCGAGAAGCGGCCTGAACTGGTAGGTATCGGAATGGCCAGGCTGAACCCCGCCGACTCCGATGTCCCCGACATCGGGGATGAGCTGGCGACGGCTCGCGCTCTGGCGGACCTGGCGCATCAGCTGATTGAAGTCACCGCCGCCGACATAGAGAAAGTCACCAAAGCCCCTGCGCATCTGCGCGCTTAGCCCTGCAGGCCCGTCAGAGGAATTAGAGCGACGCCCGGCCGGGGAATCCCGGCCGGGCGTCGGAGTGACCTGCCCGAGGTGCTACAGGTTCGCTTCCGCGTAGATGCGCAGCGCGTCCCGGACAAAAGCGGCCCCGGACTCGCCGCCATAGTTTGCGCTGAACCGCGGATCCGCGACGTACATCTCAGCAAGGCCCACGACGTAGCCCTTCACATCACCCTCCGGCGCTGCCGCGGGTGTTCCGGGGATGCCGCGGAGCCATGCCACCTGCCGCCGCGCAAGATCCTGGGCCTCGGCGCTGCCGGCTGCCATACCCGAGCCTGCCGCGGCGATCCAGTCGCTGCCGAGCTGCTGCAACCGCTGCTTCCAGGCAGCCTTTTGGCCGGCGTCCATTCCACGCCACCAGGCATCGCTGCTGGCATAGGCATCCTTGCCCCAGCGCTCCTCCACTTCATCCTTGTAACGGGTGTGGTCGAAGCCGTCGAACATGTTTTCTGCCATAAGTTCTCCACCTCCTTTCACCGCGTCAATCGTGCGCTGGACCGACGCAATCTGCCGGTTCAGCCTGTCCTGCTCCTGCCGGAGCCACTGCAGGTGGCCGCCCAGGGCTCTGGCAGTGTCCGACTCGTTGCCCAGCACCTCGGCGATTGCTGGCAGGCCCAGGCCCAACTCACGCAGCAGCAGGATCCGCTGAAGTTGGATCAGCGCTTCCTGGTTGTAGTGCCGGTAGCCATTGTGGGCAATCCGGCTCGGCCTCAGCAGGCCGATGTCGTCATAGTGCCGGAGTGTCCGGCTTGTGGTCCCGGCGATCCTGGCGATTTGCTGGATCGACCAGTCCATGCGCTCCTCCTTTCCTGCCACCTTTGATCCGATGTTCCGACTCTAAAGGTTGACGTTGCGGCAAGGTCAAGGACCGGACCGGGATACGCCTGGCTGGCGGCAGTTCCCCCGCCGTGGATGGTTTCGTCCTGTGCCTCAGGGGCGGGCTTCCGGAGTCGTGCGTGTCTGGTCATGGGAGGAAATTACTTGAAGCTTGAACTAATCCGCGTTACCGTTAGTTCAGCTTTCAAGTAAATCACCCAGGAACCTCGAGGACCGCAGATGACCGCATGTGTTGAAACCGCCCCGCAGGCTTCGGCCCTGCCAGCCGCCACGGTGCGCAGCCAGGTGACCGTACCGCTGCGCTTTCCGGACGGATTCAGCACCACGGCCGAGGTGCTGACATTCCGTGGCCTCGCGGACGGCAAGGAGCACCTGCTGCTCGCCCTGGGCCAGTGGGAGCAGCAGCTCCTCGCACATGACGTGCCGCTGGTCCGGCTGCACAGCGAATGCATGACCGGCGACGTGTTCGGCAGCCAGCGCTGCGACTGCGGTCCGCAGCTGCGCGAGGCCGTCGAAGAGATCGCCGCGGCAGGCGGATTCCTGCTTTACCTCCGCCAGGAGGGCCGCGGCATCGGCCTGTATTCGAAGCTCGACGCCTACGCGCTGCAGGACACTGGCCTCGATACCTACGATGCCAACCTGGCACTGGGCCACGGCGAGGACGAACGCGACTACACCGCCGCCGCCCAGATGCTGCACGCCCTCGGCGCCTCGAGCATCAGGCTGCTCAGCAACAACCCGGACAAGGCCGCGCAGCTGACAGCCCTGGGCATCAGCGTCACCGAACAGGTTCCCACCGGCGTGTACCTCTCGCCGGCCAACCACGGCTACCTGGCGGCGAAGCGGGACCGCACCGCACATACGCTGGAACTTTCAAGGGCCGACGTCGGGCCCGTACCGCCGGGGCCTGCAGGCACCGTTCCCAGCCACGACGAGATGCTCAGCCGTGTTGACGATCTGGTTCCCCGGCTGCGGGAGCGGGCGGAGGAAACGGAGCAGCTGCGCCGACTCCCGGAGACCACCATGCAAGAACTAAAGGAGGCCGGCGTCTTCAGGATCCTCGCTCCGAAGAGTGTGGGCGGCTACGGCATGGGCGTGGAAACCTATGCTGAGGTCATCCGGCGGCTTGCCCGCGGCTGCGCATCCACGGCATGGACAGCCGGGCACCTGGCCGAACATGTCTGGATGCTGGCCCGCTGGCCCCGGCGGGTCCAGGACGAAGTCTTCGCCAACGGACCTGCTCCGCTGGCTGCGGCCACGAGCGCTCCCGTGGGCACGGCCAGGAAGGTCCGGGGAGGATTCTCGATCTCGGGCCACTGGAGCTTTGCCTCCGGGATCATGCATTCGGAGTGGGCCCTGCTGGCGGTGCAGTCCGACGGCGGCCGCCTGCAGTGCCTCGTGCCGGTGGCCGAGCTGGAGCTGCTGGATGTGTGGCACACGGATGGGCTGCGGGGGACCGGCAGCAACGATCTACGGGCGGAGGACCTGTTTGTGCCGGAGCATCGGGCCATGGACTGGGCGCTCCTGAGCGCCGCGGACAACCCCGGCAGCCTGATCCACGGGGACCGGCTGATCCACACGCCGATGGCCACGCTGCTGAACCTGGTGGCGCCCGCGGCCGCCCTGGGAGCCGCCGAGTACGCTATCGGCGTCTTCCGGGAAAAGATGCTGGTACGCAAGGTGAAGAACACTGCTGACAACCGCCAGGCGGATTCACCGCTGGCCCAGGCGCGCTACTCGAAAGCCTACGGACTGGTGGCCACCGCGCGCCTGCACTGGCAGGAGGCGATCACGGCGGTGGCTGAGTCCCATCGGCGCCGGCCAGCAACACTGACGGAGGAGGAACGCGTAAGCCACCGGCTCTCGCTTGCGCTTAGCGGTGAGGCTGCGGAGGAAGCCGTCCGGCTCATCACCGCGGGCTCCGGCGGGAGTGCCCACCGGCTGTCGAACCCCCTACAGCGGATTCAGCGCGACGTGAATGTCCTGCTCAACCACCCGACCCTGAGCTTGGATCCGATCCTTGAGCAGGCTGGCCGGGGCCTGCTGGGCCTTGGGTTCACGGTCTCGTCCTTCTAGCGCCCGCCGATTTTTAGCCTACGGTCGGCCTGGCCCGTTCGTTACGTTGGCGGTCCGCGGTGCCTGGAAGGACAGGAGCCGGATCCAGTCCGGTTCGTGGTCCCGCAGCTGGATCCGGGGCAGCGCCGCCGCGGCCTCCTGGACGATGATGGCGGCCTCCAGCTCGGCGAGCTTGGCCCCGAGGCAGCGGTGGATGCCCGAACCAAAGACGAGGCCGGTTGAGGATCCGCGGCCGGCCTGGCCCTGCGGGGACTGGCTTCCGGGTCCGGGGCCCGCCGTGATCCGGTTGCCGGACAGCTCAAGAAGTATCTCTGTACCGGCCGGGATCCGGTCGCCGCCGAGGTCCGTGCTGTGGGCTGCCACGCGGCGCCAGGTGGGGACGGATGATTCGCTGGCGAGCACATGCCGCACAGCGCACCGGGCGCCGGCTTCAGAGGCCGCGGCCGTCCAGCCCACGGGCGCGGTACCCTCCAGCAGCCGGAACAACGTGGTGCTGATCAGCTGCGTGGTGGTTTCCTGGCCGGCGATCAGCAGGAAGTAGCCGAGCGAGCACATCTCGGTCCGGGTCAGGCCATGTTCGGCCAGCGACTTGAACAGGTTGCGTCCCGGCGCCGACACGGATTCGGCAACGAGCCGGCGCAGCCAGCCATAGAACCCGGCGGCGCTGCGGGCCAGCTCGAGCTGCCGGTCCCCGTCCGGCCAGCCCCAGAACAGCTCCATGGAGTCAAGGCCCCAGCGTTTGAGCTCGGCAAGGTCCCGCACGGGCAGTCCGAGGAGTTCAAACATGATGACTGCCGGGGGCAATGCCGCCACCGTCTGCACGAGGTCCGCGTGGCCGGACTGCTCCAACTGCTCGGCGGTCTTCCCCGCCGCTTCCCTGGCCAGTTCCCGGATGCGCGGCTCCATGGCGGCGACGGTGGCGGGCGTGAAGAAACCCGCCACCACCTTGCGGATGCCGCCGTGCGTGCCGGTGTCGTTGCTGGCCAGGACCGGAGGCAGCGCAAAGCCCGCGCGCTGCAGCACTCGCAGCGCGGGTCCCTGCAGCGGGGTCACGGCCACCAGGGCATTGGCAGGGCTGAAATCGGCAGGCCTGTGCAGGACCTCCCGCACCGATTCCGCGTCCCGGACCACGAGATAGGGACACCTGGACCCGTCGGGGGCCTCCGCCGGAGCCGGCTTTGCCGCGGAGCCGGTGGTGATCGTCGCCGGCATCACGCGGACACCCCGTTCAGCCAGCCTGCGCCGGTCAGCCAGGCGGCCGCGCCGGCACGGAAGTCAGTCGGGGACAGTTCGGAGGCCCGGCCCGGAAGGGCGCCCAGGAGCGGCACCGGCAGCAGCCCGAGAACCTGCCGGTTGCTGTGGTGCACGGTGTCGGGGCGGGCCGGCCAGCTTCCCAGCACCACGCCGAGGACGTCGAGCCCGCGCGCGGACAGCGCCTCGAGGGTCAGGGCCGTGTGGTTCAGCGTGCCAAGCCCCGGACGGGCGACAACCACAAATGCCGCCGCCAGCAGGGAGCCGAGGTCCGCCAGGGTACCGCCCTGGGAATCCAGCTCCACCAGGAGCCCGCCGGCGCCCTCCACCAGGACGTGATCGTGGGCGTCGGCGAGCTCGCGGATCCGCTCCGCGTGGGCAGCCAGCGACGGCAGGGGTGTTCCATCGATGGCCGCAGCTGCGACGGGCGCCATGGGTTCCTGCAGGATGACTCCGGCCTCCGCTGTCACGGCGCCGGCGAGCCGGACGATTTCGGCAGCATCGGAATCACCGTCGGCGGCACCCGACTGGCACGGCTTGTACACCGCCACGCTGCGTCCTGTTCCGTACAGGACAGCGGCGAGGGCCGCCGTCGTGATGGTTTTGCCGACGCCGGTGTCCGTTCCGGTGACCAGAACGACGGGGGACAGGTTCATGGAAGTTCCTCCAAAATGCCGCGCAGCACTGCGCAGCTGTCTTCGATTTCTTCGGGCGTGAGCGTGGCGCGGGCGGTGAGCCGCAGCCGCGGGATCCCGTCCGGAACGGACGGCGGGCGGAAGCAGCCGACGCGGACGCCGGCACGGTGCGCGGACTCGGCGGCGGCTAGGGCTGATTCCGCGGACGGCATGGGGATGGACTGGACGGCCCCAGCTGTCCGGTCGGGGGCTGTGCCGTATTGGTCAACAGTTGCCCGGCTGGCCAGGAGCTGGGCAAGCCCGGCGGCCAGTGCGGCCGCGTTGCCGTGGACGGCTTGCGCCCGCCACGGTTCGTCCCTGATGATCCGCGCCGCGGTGAGAGCCGCTGCGGCGGATGCCGGCGCCAGCCCCGTGTCGAAAATGAAGCTGCGGGCCCGGTTGAGGAGGTGTTCACGCAGCAGGGCGGATCCCAGGACGGCCCCGCCCTGGCTGCCCAGCGCCTTGGATAACGTGGCCGTCACCACCACGTTGGGATGGCCGGCGAGGGCGGTCCCGGCCACGGCGCCGCGGCCCTGGAAGCTTCCTCCGCCGGTGACGCCGAGGCTGTGGGCTTCGTCGATGAGCAGCACGGCATCGCGCTGTTCAGCCAGGGCCAGGAGGTCGGTGAGCGGCGCCGCGTCGCCGAGGACGCTGTAGACGGATTCGACGGCGATAATCGCCCGCGGCTCCCTGCGGTCGGCGAGTAGACGGCCGGCTTCCCCGACGCTGTTGTGGGTGAACGATTCGGTGCGGGACCGGCTGAGCCGGAAGCCGTCGATCATCGAGGCGTGGCAGTGCTCGTCCGCGATGATCAGGGTCCCGGGAGCGCCCAGCGCCGTGATCACCCCGATGTTGGCCAGGTAGCCGGAGGAGAAGACCAGCGCGGCTTCCATCCCGGCCAGCGTGGCCAGTTCCTGCTCGAGGTCCAGATGCAACTGCGTGGTGCCCGCCACCAGACGGGAGGAGGTGGCGCCGGCGCCCCACTGCGATGCAGCCTCCGCGGCTGCCCCGGCAACGCGCGGATCCGATGCGAGGCCCAGGTAGTCGTTGCTGGCCAGGTCGATGAACCGTTCATGCGCGGCGCGGGGGAGCGGGCGGCGGACCTGGCCCCGGCGTTCCCGGACCGCTGCCTGCCGCTCGAGCCACTGGGCCATCGAGCCGCTCATGACGCGCTTCCGGCTCTGGCCGGGACCCGTTGGACCTGGAGTTCCGGAACGCCGGTTTCGCGGCGCCCGGTTTCATCGCGCCCGGTTTCATGGACCTCGGCGACGGCAGCGGTCATCCCCGCCGTGATCTGTGCGATGTCCGCCGCCGTGCTGATGTACGGCGGCATGGTGTAGACGAGGTTCCGGAACGGCCGGACCCAGACGCCGTGGCGGATGGCCGCGGCGGTGACGGCGGGAACGTCGACAGCGTCATGCAGCTCAATGACCCCGACGGCGCCGATGGTCCGGACGTCGCGGACAGCCTCCAGTTCCATGGCGGGGGCGAGTCCTGATGCCAGGCCGGTGCCGATCCGGCCGACGTCGGTCCGCCAGGTCCCGGTCTCGATGATGCCGAGGCTGGCGTTGGCCACGGCGCACGCCAGCGGGTTGCCCATGAAGGTGGGGCCGTGGAGCAGGGCACCTGCCTGGCCGCCGGAAACAGCCCGGGCCACCACGGCTGTGCAGAGCATCGCGGCGAGGGTCAGGTACCCAGCTGTCAGTGCCTTGCCCACGCACATGATGTCGGGCACGACGCCGGCATGATCGGCCGCGAACAGCTCGCCGGTGCGGCCAAATCCGGTAGCGATCTCGTCGAAGATGAGCAGCAGCCCGTGCCGGTCCGCCACTTGGCGGAGTGTTGCCAGGCATTCAGCCGGGTACGCGTGCATGCCGCCGGCGCCCTGGAGCACCGGCTCGACGACGATCGCGGCAAGTTCCCCGGAGTGGGCGGCCGCGAGCTCCGCCACGTCCGATGCCCACGCCTGGACGGTTTCCGGGGTTGCCGAAGCCGCCGCCGGCGGACGGGGTGCGAAGACGTTGCCGGCCAGGAGCCCGGGGAAGGCCGAGTGCATGCCGTCCACCGGATCGCAGACCCCCATGGCCGCGAAGGTGTCGCCGTGGTAGCCGCCGCGGAGGCTGAGGAACCGCTGCCGCCGTGGACGCCCGGCCGCGGTCTGGAACTGCACCGCAAGCTTCAGCGCAACCTCGACGGCGACAGAGCCCGAGTCTGCGAGGAACACCCGCTCCAGCCCCGGCCGGCCGGGTGCGGCAGGGGCCATGTCCACCAGGCGCTCGGCCAGTTCCACGGCCGGGGCGTGGGTCAGACCGCCGAACATGACGTGGCTGAACTTATTCAGTTGCTCTTTGGCAACGGCATCCAGGACCGGATGGCGGTAGCCGTGGATCACCGACCACCACGAGGACATCGCATCGATCACCTCGTGGCGGGCGCCGTCTTCGCCGCGGAGCCGCAGCCGCACGCCGCCTGCCGCCTCCACTTCCCACAGCGGAAGGTCCGGGGAAGCGGGCGCGTAAGGGTGCCATAGCCGTGCGCGGTCCCGCTGGATCAGGTCGGTCTGCTGCGAAGCCGCCGTCACGGGACCAGCACCCCGTGGCGGGAGCATTCCGCGGACCAGCCCAGCGGCGTGACCTGGACCTTCATCCGGCGCCGGCAGGCGGTGCAGTAGCGCGGCGGCTCCATTGCCAGGCGTTCCCCGCACGTCCGGTGGGCGTACGACGGCGGCCCGTCGCCGCCGTCGTACTCCTCACCGCAGTGCCCGCAAAACTGGCCCCGATCGGTGGTTGAGCTTGTCGAGCGGTTGGGGATCATAGCGTCTTCTGGAGTTCCTTGATCGGCATGTTCAGCTCGACCAGCAGGTTCAGGTCGGCCGTCGCCGGGCGACCGAGTGTGGTGAGGTAGTTGCCGACGATGACCGCGTTGATGCCCCCGAGCAGGCCCTCGCGGGTGCCGAGGTCGCCGAGGGTGAGTTCGCGCCCGCCGGCGTAGCGCAGCACGGTGCGGGGCATGGCCAGGCGGAACGCGGCGATGGCGCGGAGGGCGTCCTTGCCGTCCATGATGCCCTGGTTTTCGAGCGGGGTTCCGGGGCGGGGGTTGAGGAAGTTGAGCGGGACCTCGTGCGGCTCGAGGGCTGCGAGCTGGGCGGCGAGTTCGGCGCGCTGTTCGAGGGTTTCGCCCATCCCGATCAGGGCACCGCAGCACAGTTCCATCCCGGCGGCCTTGACCATGTTGCAGGTGTCAAGGCGTTCCTCGTAGCTGTGCGTGGTGACCACTTCAGGAAAGTAGCTGCGGGCCGTTTCCAGGTTGTGGTTGTAGCGGTGAACGCCCCATCCGGCAAGCTGGTCCACCTGGCGCTGGGTGAGCATCCCCAGCGAGCATGCGATGTTGATGTCCACTGCCTCGTTGATGCGGTCGATCGCGAACTTGATCTGGTTCATGAGCTTGATGTCGGGTCCGCGGACGGCGGCGACAATGCAGAACTCGGTGGCACCAGTGGCTGCGGTTTCCTTGGCGGCCTTGACCAGCTCGGGAATGTCGAGCCAGACGCCGCGGACGGGGGAATCGAACAGGCCGGACTGGCTGCAGAAGTGGCAGTCCTCCGGGCAGCCGCCGGTCTTGATGGAGATGATGCCCTCCACCTCGACGTCCTCGCCGCAGTGCCGAAGCCGGACCTCATGGGCAAGCTGCAGGGCTGCGGGCAGGGCCTCCTCCGGAAGGCGGAGTACTTCCTCGATCTGCGCCTGCGTGAGCCCGATGCCGTCCTCGAGGACCTGCCGGCTGGCGGTTTCCAGGATGGGGAAGGTCTTGGGGACGGTCGCTTGGCTTGTGGCTTCGCTCGCGTTTGCCTGAATCGTCATTGATGGGTCCTTTGCGTGTGATGGCTGCGGATATTCCTCCGAACTGACGCTAATTCCCCATCGAGGGCAGGATTTTGTGGGGTCCCCACAAGCAGGCCGCCGGGACGTTGGCCGGGTCCCTGCCCGGGGCCCGGCCCTGCGGTGGGGAATGTATTTTCAAACTTGAAGGTTCAAGCAAATATGGACTTTGGCATTTTTACTTTCGGCGAACTATCCCGCGACGTCAGCACCGGCACGGCGCTGTCAGCCCACCAGAGGCTTGCCGAGATCGTTGAGCTGGCCAAGCTTGCGGACCAGGCCGGCCTCAGCTTTATGGGCCTGGGCGAGCATCACCGGGGGGACTTCGCTCTGTCCGCGCCGGAGATCGTCCTGGCAGCCATTGCCCGGGAGACCACAAACCTCAGGCTGAGTACCGCTGTCACGGTTCTGTCCACCCAGGATCCGGTGCGGCTTTTTGAACAGTTCGCCACCCTGGACCTGATCTCCGACGGGCGGGCCGAGATCATTGCCGGTCGCGGAGCCTTCATTGACTCGTATCCCCTGTTTGGCCACAGCACGGCGGACTATGACGCACTCTTCGACGAGAAGCTGCGGATGCTGCTTGAACTCCGCGACCAAGCCAACCTCACCTGGCAGGGAAGCCTGACGCAAAGCATTCCCGGGATGGACATCGCGCCCCGTCCCCTGCAGGAGAAGCTTCCGGTCTGGGTCGGAGTGGGCGGCACCCCGGCAAGCTTCGAACGGGCCGGACGGCTGGGCCTTCCACTGTTTATTGCGCTGCTCTCCGGTCCGCAACGGTTCCGGCGCCTCGTGGAGCTCTACAGGCAGAGCGCAGCCGACGCCGGCCACGATGCCGGCTCCCTGCAGGTCGGAGCCGGCGGCCACTTTTACGCGGCACGGACGTCCCAGCAGGCCCGGGATACGTTCTACCCCCGCTACCGCGCCTACTTCGAGCAGAACATGCCGCGCCCGGTGGACCATTTCCCGCGCTCAACTTTCGATGACTGGAGCGAACCGGGCGGCGGGCTGCTGGTGGGAAGCCCCCAGCAGGTTACCGAGAAGCTACTCGAAATCCACCAGACCCTCGGCAACAGACGCTACATGGCGCAGATCGGCCTGGGCGGGCTGCCGTTCGCGGAGACTGCACGTTCCATCGAGCTGCTCGCCACCGAAATCATGCCTGCCGTGAACCGCGAAGTCATGGGCACGAAACCGGCCTAGGCCGGCGGATCGGGCTACATTGATTTCCCGGCGCTACATGGCGCTCGCGCGGCATCAGACCCATACTCGATCTAAGGGTGGCCGAACACAAGAGTTGGCGGGGATCATGACTGACACCAACAGCCGCAGGATTGACCTTCCCCTGATCGATCACCATTGCCACGGTGTGGTCGATACCGAACTGAGCGACGAGGGGTTCAGGAGTCTGGCCACGGAATCCGACTGGCCGGGACCGGCAGGCACTGACAGCCTTGATTCACCCTTCGGGCTGGCGGTACGGAGTCTTTGCGCCCCGATCCTCGGACTTGAGCCGCTTGCGCCTCTGGATGAATACATCGCACAGCGCAGGAACATTGGCGCCGCTGAAGCGAATAGGCTGCTGCTGCGCAGCACCGGAACATCTGACTACCTCCTTGACACGGGCATACCGGATACGCGGCTTCTTGACCCCGCCGCTATGGCGGCGTGTGCTGATGCCCGCACGCGCGAGATCGTCCGCATCGAGAGCGTGGCGGAGGATCTGGCTTCCGAGTCCACAGCGGCCGGCTTCGTTTCAAAGCTCCCGGAGACGCTGGCAACCCGAAGCCGGGAGGCCGCGGGGCTGAAATCCATCATTGCCTACCGTCATGGCTTCGACATCCCCGCAGAACAGCCAACCAAGCGTGAAGCGCTCAAAGCCGCTGACGCATGGTTCCGTGCCGTCGAGACGACGGGAACATTCAGGCTCACTGACCCGGTCCTGTTAAGGTACGGGCTTTGGGCGGGCATCGGGATAGGCCTGCCCATTCAGCTCCACACGGGATACGGCGACGGCGACATTGAACTTTTCCGGGCGGATCCATCCCGGCTCAATCCACTCTTCCGCGCCCACAGATCACTGGGCGTCGATTTCATGCTGTTGCACTGCTACCCCTTCGTCAGGGAAGCCGGAATCCTCGCCCAGGTCTTCCCGCACGTCTACATTGATGTGGGCCTGGTTTCGCATTACCTGGGGCCAAGTTCCGGCACAGCAGTCCGCCAGGCGATGGAAATCGCACCATTCAGCAAGATCCTCTACTCATCGGATTCGTATGGGCTTGGTGAACACTACGCCGTCAGCGCTGCCAACTGGCGAACTTCATTCGCGGTCCTGATGGACGAATGGGTTGGCTCGGGCTGGGCAACCCCGAATGACGCCGAGAGAATTGCCACGATGGTTTCCTCGAAAAACGCCAAGCGCGTCTATAAATTGGACGCCTAAAGCTCAATGCCGGTCGCCTGAACAACGGGAGGAATGCTGTGACGTCGAATCCAAAGGCAGACATGGATCTCCAGCAAGTGAGGGCTCTTGTCATTTCCACCTTGGACAACGCAGGAATTTCAAGGGTCAAAGTCCTGCCCGGACCCAAGGTAGAGGAGGCTTTTCTTAATGGCTGCGGTGTCTCGGTCAGCGTCGGAGTCCTGTTGGCGTCTGACGACCATGTCACCCGGTCCTCGGAGATCGATCCCATCGTCGGTGACCTGCGTGGAATGCCGGATCGCTCAGCGGTTGCCGTCATCGACAAAGCCAGCGGCCTCGCCTGGGTGCCGGCCGATCTGGCGGATATGCATGGTGCCCCATATCCAACCTGCCAGCGTACGGCACTTAAGCGTGTTGCTGCCGATTGGGGAGCAGCCGGACTGGAGGTTTCGGTAGGCTTCGAGCTGGAGTTCACGGTGTTCAGCGGTACGCGGGACGCGCCTGTTCTGGCCCATGGTGGTCCGGGTTATGGTGCGGCTGCATTCCTGCAGCTGGAAGCATGGCATCTGGACGTGCTCACAGCGCTTGTGGAGGCCGGCGTTCCGGTTGACCAGATTCACCCCGAATATGGCAAAGGCCAGGTGGAGATCGCCCTGGCCCCGAGGAGCCCGGTTCAGGCTGTGGATGATTACCTTCTCACCCGGTTCATTGTCTCCCGGGTGTCACTCAAGCATGGATTGCACGTC
The DNA here is from genome assembly GCF_059568005.1 of Arthrobacter sp. BGA-UO-ETr-C19. Classification (NCBI taxonomy): domain Bacteria; kingdom Bacillati; phylum Actinomycetota; class Actinomycetes; order Micrococcales; family Micrococcaceae; genus Arthrobacter; species Arthrobacter sp. BGA-UO-ETr-C19. The sequence continues at coordinate 162,276 of NZ_JCAQPC010000015.1, read as the reverse complement.
TCCTACTCGCCAATAGCGGATTCCGATACCGCGACCAACGGATGCCACATCCATTTCTCCGCGAGGAACGGGGACGGCAACGTCTTCTACGACGCGGCAGCCACCACGCAGATGCGCCCGGCGGGGGAGAGCATGATCGCCGGCGTACTCGCGAAACTGGCTGACAGCTCAGCATTGCTGGGAGGCAGCGCCCTGAGCTTGGTCCGGCTTCAACCGGCACAGTGGGCGGGCAGTTTTATTTGCTGGGGTACCGGCAACCGTGAGGCTGCCGTCCGCTTCGTGCCGGGCCTCAAGGGCTACGAGGACAAGCAATCCAATGTGGAAGTGAAATGCTGCGACGGCTCCGCCAACCAGTACCTTGCCGTAGCTGCAATTCTGGCAGCTGCAATGGAGGGCTACAGGAGTCAGTTGAAACTGCCGGCGGAGGTCACGGTCGATCCCGGCATACTGAGCGACGCCGAGAGGGAGCGCCTGGACATCAGGGCATTTGCGCCTGACATGTTCACGGCCCTGGACGATCTGGACGGCAGCAATTTCCTCCGAACAACATTGGGCCATGAGTTGCTGGACGCCTACGTTGCTGTGCGGCGGGGCGACGCCGAGCGATTTGCCAAGCTCGACCATGAGGCTGTCATCGCCGCCCTCCGCTGGCGTTACTAGCCGGCCCGTTGTGAACCGGCCCGGAACCTGTGACATGGGTGCGGCGTTGGCCCGCTTGGCCATCGAGGTGCAGAACGTCGAAGGGCTGCACAGGCAGCTGCATGCCCAGCCTCGGATCTCGGGGGATGAGGGCGACACTCTGGCCACGCTCATGAATGAACTGCCTGACTCATTCCAAAAGGAAATCCTGACTGGAAACATCGGGGTCGTCCGGCTCGGTGGAGACGGGGTCTCGGTTGCACTCAGGGCCGAGATGGATGCCCTGCCGATCGTGGAACAGACCGGCCTTGCCTGGGCCGCCAGTAACGGAGCCATGCATGCCTGCGGCCATGACGTCCATATGGCGGCATTTGTGGCGGTTGCCCGCACTGCTGCTTCGCTGCTGCCGCTGCCGGCTCCGTTGGTCGGGATTCTCCAGCCGAGGGAGGAAGTCGGGGAGTCGGGAGCCCGAGACGTACTGCGGGCCGGGGTGCTGGGGGCCCAGCGGGTGGGCGCTGCTGTCGGGGTCCATCTCCAGCCGGCGCTGGACCCTCTGACTTATTCATGCACGCCGGGACCGGTCAATGCCGCCGCCGACGAATTCGAACTGGTCATTTCCGGCCGGCCCTCGCACGGTGCTTACCCTCATCATTCTTCCGACGCCCTTCTTGCCGCCAGCGCCTTTGTGGTGTCGTGCCAGCAGATCGTTGCACGCAACGTCGATCCCACCATGTCCGCCGTGGTGACGGTCGGGACCATCAATGCGGGCGCCAGCCCCAATGCGATCCCGGAAGAGGCAACGGTGACAGGAACTGTCCGCTCCATGTCAGAGCCACAACGGCACATGATCCACAGCCGCCTCCGCGAAGTAGCCAGCGGAGTAGCGACCGCCCACGCCTGCACGGTGCGCCTGGAGATCAGGAGGGGTGAGCCTGTTCTGGAAAACGACGCCGAACTTGCCGTCGAAATTGGACGTCGGCTTGAGGTGCAGGGCAATGCCCTTCGTGAATTCCGTTCCTATGGGTCGGATGATTTCGCGTTCTATGCCTCCGCGGCGCGGTCGGTGATGATCTTCACCGGGATGCCGGCGGCAAGCGGAAACCTGCACGCCAGTACGTTTGCGCCGGATGAACAGGCCGTGGGCCGTGTGGCCACTGCGATGCTCACCGGCTACCTGGCTTCCGCCCAGGTGCTCGGCCGGAGTGGGGCTGGGTGACGTCGCCGCGGACAGACTCCCCACGAAGCTAGACGCCGGCTTTGGCCAGGAGGGCATCAAGCACCAGGAAGAAATTGCCGCGGTGGTCGGCGGCCTTCGGGTCGGTCATGTACTGAATGGCCGCTCCGTCGTAGATCATCAGAAAGGTCCGAACCAGCGTCGCGGCGTCTATGAGGCACTTATCACCGTTGCCCTGGGCGGCGGCAGTGAATAAGTCTCCCAGCTCCACTTCATAGGCGGGATAGATGTTCGCGGCCAGTGGGCTGGAGGCCGCATTGCGCGTTGCCCACAGAATGAGTTCGATTTCCGCAAGCAGGCTGCCGGGCTCTTCCTCCAGGGCGCGCCAGTAGTTTTCCGCTACTTGTTCCACAGCCTTTCGCAGCCCCAGATGGACCGGGACGTCGCTGGAATAGCGGTTCAGGTTCTTCAACCAGGCCTCTGCGGCAGCGTCCATGAGTTCGCTCTTGTCGCTGAAGCAATAATGGGCCGCGGCCAGGGGCGCGTTGGCCTCCTTGGCAATGGCCCGCATGGTCACATACTGGACGCCTTCGCGCCGCATCAGTTCCACGGTCGCTGCAATTAACTGTTCTTTACGATCGGCTGAGGATATCCGCATGCCTCACTCTCCCGTCTCCCGGTTCTGGCCCCGCAGGGACATTTTCCTTAAGACTATTGCTTGGACAAAGGTTTCACATCATTGTCCTGAACAATTGACTGGAACGGGTGTCAGATTGAGGAGTGCACCGGGAACCGGCGATTGTTAAACGGGGCTGCCTGGCCCCGAGCCGCGTCACTTCTCGGGACAGTGTTCGCGGTCCGGGGTGCCAGGCAGTGCACGGAGTGCGGGCTCAGCCAGAGACTATCTGGCAGCCACGATGTCCGGGACGGTTGCTCCGCTATCAACATCCTGCGAAGGTCCGTCGAGGTAGCGCGCCATGGAGTCGTCCATGGCGTTGAGCCAGCGGGTGTGGTGCTTGGTGGCCATGGTCCCGGTCACCACGGAGCGGTGGAGCATGTCTCGGTAACCCAGAATGTCGTCGTGCTTGTGGCGCATCCAGTCCTTGAACAACTGGGACACTGCGTCCAGGTCGAACGGCGGGTAGTCGGTGGCGTCGATGAGTTCCCGCAGGTAGTCCGTCTGGAAATCGGCCTCCGCGTCGTGATCCGGCAGGGCGGCCTGGCGCTCGAGCCAGAGCTGGATATCCGCCTCGCGGTCGGCAAGGGACGGCAGGTCAATCGCTCCGGTCATGACGTCGCGGGCAAACCACGCCTGCGCGTCAAACATGTTGAAGGTGTAGTACTGGTCCTGCGCACCCAGGTAAAACAGATTGGTGTTCTGCTGCCACACGACGCCCTTGTACAGGTTGCCCGGGTACAGCACATTCGGCGACTTCAGCGACATCTCGCTGGGCAGGAACGGGTACTTGTGCTGATATCCGGTGCAAAGTACGACGGCGTCAAAGTCACCTTGGGTGCCGTCGCTAAAGTGGGCGGTGGGTCCCAGGAAATGGGTGACAAGCGGGCGCTCCACCGTATTGGCCGGCCAGTGATAGCCCATCGGGGCCGTGCGGTAGCTGAGGGTGATGGACGCAGCGCCCATCTTGTGGGACTGCATGCCGATGTCCTCAGCGGAATAGCTGCTGCCAATCATGAGCAGATTCTTCCCATAAAAGCGCTCGGCTCCGCGGAAGTCGTGCGCGTGCAGGACCTCGCCCGGGAAGGTCTTGATCCCTTTGAATTCGGGAACGGAAGGAACGTGGAAGTGGCCGGTGGACACCACGAGCTTGTCGAAGACGTGGGTTTCAGTGAGGTTGGTTTTGAGGTCCTCAACCGTCACTGTGAATTCCTGCGTGGCCTCGTTGTAGCTGGTGTGGCGGGCGACGGTGTTGAACTTCACGTACTTGCGGACGTCCGACTTTTCCACGCGGCCCTTGATGTAGTCGAAGAGAACCTCGCGGGGCGGGAAGGACGAAATGGGGCGGCCGAAGTGCTCGTCAAAGGAGTAGTCCGAGAACTCGAGGCACTCCTTGGGCCCGTTGGACCACAGGTGGCGGTACATGCTGGAGTGCACCGGCTCGCCGCTACCGTCGAGTCCTATCCGCCAGCTGTTGTTCCACTGTCCGCCCCAGTCGCTCTGCTTCTCGAAGCACAGGATCTCGGGGATGTCGGCGCCTTTTTGGCGCGCCGATTCAAATGCCCGCAGTTGTGCCAGGCCGCTGGGGCCCGCACCAATGATTCCGACTCGTAATGTCATGCTTCTCTCCTCTTCCAATGGTTCGTGTGGGTCGCTGCTCTGCGACGCCGTGGTTGCCCTAGGCGGTTGCGCTATGTGTGCGGGGGAGTGCTTACGGTGCTGTCCTTACGGTGCGAAGGAGCGGTGGCCGGTGAAGAACCCCAGGCCGTACTCGGGGGTCTCAAACTTGACCGTGGTGCCCTTGGGGAAGAACAGCACGTCGCGCTCCTTCGCGTGCGTGACCTCTCCTGTGGTCTCGTCGGTGAGGATGAACTCGCCCTTGATGACGACCTTCATTTCGTCATAGGTGTACGTATACACCAGGGGTTCGGAAGCCTTCAGCTCGAAGAAGCCGGCGCTCATGACCGACCCGGTTGGGTTGTGGAGGGAGTCGCCGATCGCGGCGACAGTGCCGGGCTCGTTCATTGGCGGCAGGCCGACGTAGCCGCCTACTACCTTGTGGATGGATCCGGCCTTGCTGAGTGTTCCTACGAGGGTGGTTTCCATGGGTCTCTCCTGTGAATGGTGTTGTAAGGGATTTCTCTGAATTGAACAGCGTGGCGCTGATGGTGTGCGCTTTGGTACAAGGGGGCGTTGGTGCCACTGGGGCTGTGCGGGGATCAAGCCAGAACCGGGGTCGGGCTCCAGGGGCACCGTCGTCAACGCGACATTCTCTGTGTCGAGAGGCCCCGGCCGGCTCCGTGTCGAGCCTTGCCGGTGTGAGGCCAGTCACATATCCGTGTCCCAAAACTTTCACATGGACAGCTGTCCGAGTCAAGCGTTCAAGTTGAAGATTTTTCCCGGAGCGTCTGCCGTGGCTCTTTTTATGGCGCTTGGAGATCTTTCGTTCTGAACCATTGACTGGAACAAGCGTCCCTGTCACTGTATTGAAATCGCCGTGACCCAGATCACGATGACGCAATCTGATTCAGATTCCCAACAGCAAATCCCGCAAAGCAGATTTCCCTACTTGAGAAACGGGTAAAGACAATGACCACAACCACCCCTCAGCCCCTGACGTCCGCGACGGGGGAGGCAATCGATTTCTGGCCGGCCAAGTCCATGGAGGTCATGAAGGATGACTGGCCGCGATTGCGCTGCAGGTTCATAAATTCGAATCCCGTAGGCCCATGGAAGGACGTCATACTCTCGGAGTGGGAGCTGGAGTCCTGTGGCTGGCAGGACTTCCACCCCCACACCGAGACGAACTTCGTGCTGGAAGGCGAGCTCCATATCGAGTGCGAAGGCAAGACTGTCGTCCTGAGACCGGGTGATTCGGCACGGGTTAATCCCGGACGGACCGGCCGATACTGGGCGCCCGTGTACGCCCGCATGGTCACCATTTACGGTCCCAACCCCGACGGTGTGGAGTCGCACTCCTTCCGCTACTCCGAAATCTAAGTCTTGGCCGCAGCGCCGCGGTCCACCACTACTCCAACTCCTTGAACGTGGGTACAACATGAGCACACTTAAAGAGCAGTACGCAGAAGAACTGAACGCCAGACTGGCCGAGTGGCAGGCCGGCAGTCTGGAACCACCATTCAGGTTCGCCGACATGCGAACCTTGCATGCCGTCACCCTGGCTCTTCCCGTTATCGCCTTGATCCTGGGGTGGTTCCTGTGAGTCAGGCTACGGACGAAATCTCCACGTCGGGAACTGAAGGATCGCTTCCGCTGCTGAGCCACGAGCGGAACTGGAGCCCCAAGGCTCTGTTCTTCAGTTCTGCCCAGGCTGCCGTGGCAACCTGGTGTTTCATCATCGGCGGCTATGTTGCCTTCTATCTGCCGGCTGGGCAGGGGTCGATCGTGATGATTGCGGCGATGCTGGCGGGAATGTTCCTGGTCTTCCTGGCAACGGTGCCGATGGCGACCCGGTACGGGCTGGAGGCTGTGCGCTCAACACGGCCCGTTTTCGGAACCCGTGGTTCGCTTTTCACCGTCGCCCTCACCTTTCTCTTCACGATCGGGTGGGGGACGACGCTGATGATTTTCAGCGGAAAGTCCGCTGCGTTGCTGCTGGTCTCTCTCGGCGTCGTCAGCGAGGCTAATGAGCCAATCGCCCAGACAGTGAGCAGCCTTGTCTGCCTCCTGGTGGTGTGGGCACTCATCAGCCGCGGACCCGGCATCCTCCGAAGGGTCGGTGTCATAGTTGCCTGCTCGGTCCTCGCACTGGGGGTCATGGTCATTGTCGTGATTGTTGCCAAGGTCGGCTGGGCTGTTCTCCTCGAGGCCAAGCCGAGCGCCGCAAGCGGCAACAAGCTTTTGGACTACACGACGGCCATCGAGCTGATGCTCGCTACTGCCTTGTCCTGGTGGCCCTATGTCGGTGGCATGACCCGGTTCTCCAAGAGCACCAAGAAGTCCGTACTGCCGGTAACGCTGGGACTTGGCCTCGCCCTCGCGGTCATCTGCCTGATTGGTCTTTACACTGGGCTGGTCTTTCCGGATTCAGGTGGAGACCCACTACCGGGGCTGCTGGAAATCGGCGGCGTGTGGCTGGCTTTGCCGGCATTCGCGTTCATCATCGTTGCCAATGTCGGCACGGCGATGGTCGGCACCTACACGGCAGCGCTTTCCCTAAAGCAGCAGCCTGCCATCGACGCCCGCCTTAGCTGGAGAGGCTCGACCACTGTGGCTGGACTTACTGTGGCGGTGGTGATCGTGTTCCTGGCGGAGCCCTTCTACGCCAATTTCGGAACGTTCCTCACCCTCTCGGCCGTCGTCTTCGGCCCGCTGTGCGGGCTTCAAATCGCCGATTACTTCATCATCAGGAAGCAACGTCTGGACTTGGATGGCCTGTATAACGACAGTGCAGGTGCGGCGTACTGGTACTGGAAGGGCCTGAATGTGACGGGCTTCGTCAGCATGGGCGTTGGAATCGTCGTCTACTTCCTCCTTCTTGACCCGGTCACGTTTGCCTCCGCTCCCGTGTTCGCCTTCACTACCGCTACGCTGCCGTCAACCCTGGCCACGGTCGTTGTGTATGTGCTCCTGGCGCGGCTTCAGCCCAAGGCGTTCGGGCCGGTCATGCACTAGTCTGATCGATCAGGAATCGAGAAGCCGGGCCGCGCCGCTGGACATAGGGTGAGGAGTGCGACGAATCATTACCAGGAGGGCGCATGCCATACACCGTAGACTTCCAGAACGTGTCCACCGTTGGCGTGGAATCGTCCCCAGTGGCGGAACCGCTGGCAGGACTGCGTGCCAACGAGGCACGTTATTACAAGAACAAGTACGACCACCCTTTCACCGTCAGGCCCGCGAGTGAGGCGCCGGAAACGCTGGACTGGGTGAACCGCATCCTCTCCGACGAGCGCAACATCGTCATCTCGGCCCGTCCGCTCGAGGTTACCTCCTTCGAAGTGGACGGTTTTCGGATGGCTTATGTGTTCTACGAGTCCGGCCTGGCAATCAACGTGATGTACGGCCTCGAGGCCGGATCAAAGCGCGCAGTGGGGTTCAAGCTCTCCGAAGGCATGGAAGTTCCAGAGGAACTCGCATCAAGCTTCAAGTTCGCGCGCCAAAAGTCGAAGCTGGCCGGGGTGATCCGCGGCTCCTACTTCGTGATCAAAGGCGAGTACTGAGCAGCTCCGCCAAAGCGACCGGCCGCCGTCGTACTTAAACTACCCGGCGGCCGGCGCCTTCGCTGCCTTGGCGGCGGCCTTTGCTGCCTGCTTGCTGGCGCGCACCTTCGTCAGCGACTCGGGGTCCACGATGTCCGCGACCGAGAGGTAGGAACCCTCTTCGCCGTAGTGGCCCGCGGCTTCACGCCAGCCTGGCGCCTGGAGCCCGCACTGCTTGCCGAGCAGCGCCAGGAAGATTTTGGCCTTCTGTTCGCCGAATCCCGGCAGTGCCTTCAGTCTGCGGAGCACTTCCTTGCCGTCGGGTTCGTCCCGGGTCCAGATGGCAGTTGCCTCGCCGCCCCACTCGCTCTGCACGGCCTCGGCGAGCGCCTGGACGCGGCCGGCCATGGAGCCGGGGAAACGGTGGACTGCAGGGCGTTCCTTGAAGACCTCAACAAAGCCTGCCGGGTCATGTTCGGCGACAGCCGCAGGACTGATGGACCCGATGCGCGTGCGGATCTTTTCGGGTCCGGCGAAGGCCGACTCCATGGTTACCTGCTGGTCAAGCAGCATACCGGTGAGCAGCGCGAAGGCGTCATCGCTGAGCAGTTTGTCGGCGGCATCGTCGCCGGTGATGTGCAGTTCCATGCGCCCATCCTCCCACTTCCGGCCCGTGTCCCGGGCACCGCACGGTGAATCCGTGTCAGGATCAGTCATGGTCAACCGCCTGATGCTGCTCGACACCGCGTCCCTGTACTTCCGCGCCTTCTACGGCCTGCCCGACACCATCCGCCGCCCCGACGGCACCCCGGTGAACGCTGTCCGCGGCCTGCTCGACATGATCGCCCGGCTCGCCACCGACTACGGCGCCACGCACCTGGTGGCCTGCTGGGACGATGACTGGCGGCCGCGGTGGAGGGTCGACCTCATTCCCACCTACAAGGCCCACCGGGTGGCGGAGGTGGTGGCCGGCGCGGCAGATGTGGAGGTGGTGCCGGACGGGCTGGAGGCACAGATCCCGCTGATCCGGCACGTGCTGGGCCTGGCCGGCATCGCCGTCGTCGGTGTCCCGGAGCATGAGGCCGACGACGTCGTGGGCACCTACGCCAGCCACGCCGGCCTTCCCGTCGATGTGGTGACGGGGGACCGGGACCTCTTCCAGCTGGTCGACGACGACCGCCAGGTGCGTGTGATCTACACCGCCCGCGGCATGCGGAACCTCGAAGTCCTCACCGACGCCGTCGTCGTCGAAAAGTACCGCGTGCTGCCGCAGCAGTACGCCGACTACGCCACCCTCCGCGGCGACGCCTCGGACGGGCTGCCCGGTGTGGCCGGCATCGGCGAGAAGACCGCGGCTGCGCTGCTCCTGGAACACGGCACCCTCGACGGGCTGCTCACGCCCGCAGCCGATCCCGGCGGCGGGGTGTCCACGTCGGTGCGCTCCAAGCTTGCCGCCGCCGCGGACTATCTCAAAGTGGCGCCCGCAGTCGTTAATGTGGTGCGCAATCTGGAGCTGCCGTCCCTGGAGGAAGCGGGCGCGGAACTGCAGGCCGTCACAGGTGAGGCGCGGGAAGAACTCGAGAGGCTCGCCACTGAGTGGAACCTCGGCGGCTCGGTCCGCCGGCTGCTGGCGGCGCTGGACCGGACCTAGACCGGACCTAGACCGCCCTTACTTACCCAGCCCGGCTTCCGCCATAAGCTCTGTCAACCACGGCCGGTGTTCGCGGTGGAAGGTCAATCCTTCCGGGAGTCCCTGCACGGTAGGTTCGGAACCCGTGATATCGATGGTGATTCGGCCGCCCCCCATGGGTGCGTTGGTAATGTGCAGGTCGCCGAAGGATTCGGGCAGGACCGGGTCCATCCACATCCCGCCCCGGGATACGTGGGCGTCGTACCGCATCAGGCTGGTCACCAGCATGATGGGCGTGGTGGCCGCCCACGCCTGCGGGGAGCACGCCGTCGGATAGGGCACCGGCTCGGTAACCTGGTCCCGGCTGAAGCCGCAGAACAGTTCCGGGAGCCGGCCGTCCGTGTAGTCTGCCGCTTCCAAAAGGGCAGTCGAGATCCGCTGCGCCTCGTCCACGAAGCCGTAGCGCAGCAGCCCTACTGCGATGATGGCATTGTCGTGCGGCCAGACCGACCCGTTGTGATAGCTCGCCGGATTGTAGGCACCCATGTCCGTGCCCAGCGTCCGGACGCCCCAGCCGCTGAACATTTCGGGAGCCATCAGCCGCTCGGCCACCTGCGGCACCTTCTCCTCATCGATGATGCCGTGCCACAGGCACTGCCCCATGTTGGACGCGCACGCGTCAACGGGCCGCTTGTCCCGGTCCAGGGCGACGGCGTAATAGCCGCGGTCCGGCAGCCAGAACTGTTCGTTGAACTTCTTCTTCAGCTGCGCCGCCTCATCGGTGAGCTGCGCCGCCAGCGGTGCGTCACCGGCGTCGTACGCCATCCACGCCCGGGACAGGAATGCCGAATAGACCAGCGCCTGGACTTCACAGAGCGCGATCGGCGGCTCGGCCAGGGTTCCGTCCGCGAAGTTGATGCCGTCCCACGAGTCCTTCCAGCCCTGGTTGATGAGGCCCTGGTCGTTGAGCCGCTCATACTCGACGAACCCGTCGCCGTCTTTGTCGCCGTAGTTGCGGACCCAGTCCAGCGCGCGGTCCGCATGCGGCAGCAGTGCGGCAATGGTGTCCCGGGCAAAGCCCCAGCGGCTCACCGAACCGAGCGCCATCACGAACTGTGGTGTGGCGTCAATGCTGCCGTAGTAGGCGTTCTTGCCGCCCAGCGCCAACCCGCTGGAGACACCGAGCCGGACCTCGTGCAGGATTTTCCCCGGCTCCTCCTCGCTCATCGGATCCACCACTTTGCCCTGCCGGTCGGCCAGCGTCTGCAGGGTGCCCAACGCCAGGGACGGATCGACGGGCAGCGCCATTTCCGAGGCCCACAGCGAGTCCCGGCCGAACAGCGTCATGAACCACGGGGCACCCGCAGCCACCACGATCCGCTCCGGATGGGCGGGATCCTCGATACGCAGCGCTCCAAGGTCGTCGTAGCTGCGCCGCAGGGTGCGCTCGATGGAGCGGTTGCCCATGTGCAGCTTGGGAATCTTGGCCACCCACTCCTGCCGGCGGCGGTCACTCGGGGAAAGGTCACCGGCGGCAGGGCGGACCACCGGTGACGGCGGGACCGCGGCGCCATTGGCGGCAGGCGCCACGCTCACCCGCGAGCTCCATGCACCGCGCGGCGGGACCACCGTCCTGAAAGTAAGGGAATCGGCGGTGACCTCGGCGCCGGCTGCGTGGACGATGACGCTCTTGACGAGGTCCTGCCAGCCGGCCCTGATCACCAGGGAGTCGCCCTCGGGCCGGCGGGATTCTTCCCAGCGCCGCTGGACCCGGGCCTCCTTCACCTCAAAGAGATCCGCGAAGTCCGACTCCACGCTGAGGGACACGATGCACTCGGTCTCCTTCGAGGAATAGTTCCGGATGGTGATCTCCTCGCGGATGCCTGCACCGACCTCCCGCAGGCGCTCCACGATCAGGGGGCTGTCCGCGTACCCGTCCGAGCGGGGAACCCGGCCAATGAACAGCGCCCGGTAAGGCTCCTTGGTTTCCGCAGTCAGCGCCTCCAGGGGCAGGCCGTTCACGGACAGGTTCCAGCGGGACAGGATCCGGGTGTCCTCATGGAAAACCCCGTGCGGGTGCTCCGGATGGATGTCCCCGTTCGCCAAGGAGATACAGAAGGACGAACCTTCCACCAGGGTGACCGTTCCCGACCCCACAGGACCGGCAGCCGTATCAGCGTTCCAGCCAGCAGCCATGCCCGCCTCCTTCGACGGCTCAGGGCGAGGGGGCGCTGGGCGGACCGGAGCCGCCCTGCCGTTCGCCGCCTACCCCGTTGGGCATGACGCTACGCTCGAACGCCTCCTGATAAAAGGGTCTCTGGCGGCCCCCGGTGAAGACGACGAGAATGGGTTTCGTGCCCCAACTTCGCGCCGGGACGGACAGCGAGGCGATGAACCCGGCGGCCCGCAAGGTGCAGCGCATCTACCTGACGCTGACACTCGGCAATACCCTTGCGGCCTCGTTCATCTGGGGGATCAACACGCTCTTCCTTCTCGACGCCGGGCTCAGCAACCTCGAGGCCTTTGCCGCGAATGCCTTCTTCACCGCCGGCATGGTGCTGTTCGAGGTACCCACCGGCGTGGTGGCCGACGGCTGGGGGCGCCGCGTTTCCTTCCTGCTTGGCACCGCCACCCTGTCCGTCTCGACGCTCCTCTACTACCTGCTGTGGCAGCTCACGGCGGCGTTCTGGGCGTGGGCGGTCGTGTCCGTGCTGCTCGGCCTGGGCTTCACCTTCTTCTCCGGCGCCGTGGAGGCCTGGCTCGTGGACGCCCTGCACTTCTCCGGTTACGACGGCGCTCTGGAGACGGTGCTCGGGCGCGGGCAGATGGTCTCCGGCACCGCCATGCTCATCGGCTCGGTCGCGGGTGGCGTCATCGCCCAGGCCACCGACCTGGGCGTGCCGTTCCTGCTGCGCGTGGGCGTGCTGCTGGCCATGTTCGTGGTGGCCCTCTGGCTCATGCACGACATCGGCTTCACCCCGGAACGTTCGGCGCGTCCCCTTCAGGCGACGCGTGCCGTCCTGTCTGCCTCGATCGAGAACGGCCTGAAGAACCCGCCCGTGCGCTACGTGATGCTGTCCGCGCCGTTCACTGCCGGCGTCGGAATCTACGTGTTCTACGCCCTGCAGCCGTTCCTGCTTGAGCTGTTCGGCGACCGCGGCGCGTACGCCATTGCGGGCCTGGCAGCGGCCATCGTGGCCGGTGCCGAGGTCCTGGGCGGCTGGCTGGCGCCCCGCTTCAGGCGCCTGGTCCGCAAACGCACCACTGTGCTCATCCTCAGCGGCGCCGTGAGTGCAGTGATCCTGGTGGCGCTCGGGTTCACCCGTGAGTTCTGGGTGGCCTTGATGCTGCTGGCCGTGTGGGCGCTGGTGGCCGAGGTGGGGATGCCGGTGGGGCAGGCCTACCTGAACGACATGATCGACTCCAGGCAGCGGGCCACGGTTCTCAGCTTCGCCTCCCTCATGGGTTCGAGCGGCGGCGTGGTGGTGCAGCCGTTGCTGGGGCGGGCAGCCGATGTTTACGGCTACTCGGCGTCGCTGGCCTTCGGCGGCGTGATCCAATTGGCCGCGGTGCCGTTCCTGTACGCCAGCCGCCGCCGGCGCGCCGCTGCGGATGAAGCACACGGCCGTTGATCAACGCCCGGTGAAGGTTTCGGCCGTTGAGTGTCCTTGCCTTGCGGAGTAGCGTGACAGTACCGTCAACCCGCATTACACCGACCCGGGAGCGAGCATGCCATACCTGAGGAGCCGAGTAGCCGCCGTCACCACGGCCCTGGCGTTAAGCGTGACGGCGGGGACCGTCACCACGCCGGCCTTTGCTGATCAGCGGGAGACCGAAAAGGCCGCCACGGCCACCGGGTACGGCGGTGCCGTCAGCACCGTGGACCCGGAGGCATCCGCGGCGGCCATCGACATCCTCCGCAAGGGAGGCAACGCGGCGGACGCCGCCGTCGCCGCCGCGGCCACCCTCGGCGTGACCGAACCCTACAGCGCCGGAGTGGGCGGCGGCGGATACTTCCTCTTCTACAGCGCACATACCGGCCATGTGAGCACCATCGACGGCCGTGAAACAGCGCCGGCGGCCATGCCGCACGATGCCTTCATCGATCCGAAGACCGGAAAGCCCTACAACTTCACCCCCGAACTCGTCACCAGCGGCGTGTCGGTGGGCGTGCCCGGTACCCCGGCCACGTGGGAGCGCGCGCTTGACCGGTGGGGAACCAAGGACCTCGACGACGTCCTCGAGCCGGCCATCAACGTCGCGGACCGCGGCTTCGTGGTGGACAGCACCTTCCGCCAGCAGACACTCGACAACAAGCTCCGCTTTGCGGCGTTCACCTCCACCAGCAAGCTCTTCCTCCCCGGCGGTGACGCACCTGCCGTCGGCAGTATCTTCAGGAACCCGGACCTCGCGGCAACGTACCGGCTGTTGGCAGACAAGGGAACCCGCGGCTTCTACCACGGCGCCCTCGCCAAGGAGATAGCGTCAACCGTCCAGGCTCCGCCGAAGACCAAGACCACCAAACTGCCCGTCCCGGCCGGACACCTGACCACAGCGGACCTCGCCAGGTACCGCGCCCTGAACCAGTCGCCTACCCACGTCGAATACCGCGGCCTTGACGTCTACGGCATGGCACCGTCAAGCAGCGGCGGCACCACGGTGGGCGAGGCGCTGAACATCCTTGAGCCGTTCGACCTCTCCGGAATGTCCACGCCCAGCGCGCTGCACCATTACCTAGAAGCCAGCGCGCTCGCCTTCGCAGACCGCGGCAAGTACGTGGGCGACCCTGCCTTCGTCGACGTTCCCACGGACGCCCTGACGGACCCGCTGTTCGGCAAGGAACGTTCCTGCGAGATTGACCCGAAGGTGGCAGCCGCTAAGCCCGTGGCGCCCGGTGACGTGGCAAATTACGACGGCGCGTGCCCGGCCGCCGCGGCGGCCCCCGCCAGCGAAAAGGACACCGAGAACATCTCCACCACCAACCTGACTGTCGCGGACAAGTGGGGGAACGTCGTCGAGTACACCCTCACCATCGAGCAGACCGGCGGGTCGGGCATTGTGGTTCCCGGCCGCGGATTCCTGCTGAACAACGAACTGACCGACTTCTCCACCGTGTACGACCCGGCGGACCCGAACCGGATTGAGCCCGGCAAGCGGCCGCGGTCCTCGATGTCCCCGACCATCATCCTCGAAGACGGCGACCTGTTCCTCGCCCTCGGCTCGCCCGGCGGCTCAACGATTATCACTACCGTCCTGCAGACGATCCTGAACAGGGTGGACCTGGGGATGAACATCTCCGATGCCATCGCCGCCCCGCGGGCAGCGCAGCGGAACTCGGCCAAAGTCACGGCCGAGCCCGGATTCATCACCGCGTATGAAAAGCAGCTGAAGCCGTTCGGCCACGAGTTCACCCCGTCCGGTGACGCTTTCACCTCGGCAGCAGAGATCGGCGCGGCCACCGCCATCGAGTTCAAGTCCGGCGGGCGCCTGGTTGCCGCGGCCGAACCGGTCAGGCGCGGTGGCGGCTCCGCCATGGTGGTCAAACCCTCGCGGTGAGACCCGCCGTCGTACTTGGGAAAGCCAGCCGTCCGGCAGGCGATCCGCTAAGGAAGGCCTTGGCCTGGGCCCGGCAGCAACTGCCGGTTCCTGATCTGCGACGGTCCGAACTCCACGGTGAGCGGACGGATTTCCCAGGAGCCGCCTCGTTCCCGCCGAGGGCCTTCCCCTGAGCGGCCCTGCGACTTTGGCTTGCCCACAGCAACGTGGGGGCGCCACCGCGGATACCTGTAGCCCAGGGCGCGGGAGCTAAGGATGAAGTCATCGGGGTTGTCCACCAGCAGGTCATCGAGCAGCTCATGGAGGGCCTGGACGAGGGAGACCTGAAAGTTCCGCACGCCCTGGGGCACTTCCACCTCGAGTCCGGATACGCGGCCGCCGCCCAGCAGGACCAGCCGGTCCGCTGTTCCCGAGAAACCCTCCAGCACGGGCAGCGCGCGCAGCCAGTCGGCGGTTGTGACGGCGGCCGCGGCAGGGTCAGTGGCGCCCTTGGTCCATTCGGCAACGTCGGCGGCGAAGTCCTCCAAAATGCCGATGTGGAGCAGGGTCATGTGCAGGCGCTGGGGCCTGCGCAGCCCGTCCGCGTAGGCGGCGAGCTGTTCGTAGTCCGAGGGTTTGGCGCCGACGCCGAGCACCGGAACCTCGACCGTGATGCGCGGAAGCCTCAGCATCCGGACCTCCCTTGTCCCTGGCCGCCGTCGTCAGTTTTGCCTGTGGATGATGCCATTATGCGCCTCATAGGGTGCTCCAAGTTTTTCCCAACGTCCGGAGCCGATCATGGCCCGGGGTGCAAGCTGGATGGCTACGGAGACTAAACCGAACAACAGTGAGGACATGCCATGGGCGAGCTACGGAAACTCGGCACAATCGGAAGCCTTGGGCTGCTGCTGTCGGGCAGCCTGATTTTCGGTTCATCACAGGCCGCACTGGCGGCCACCGGCCGTCCCGCTGCGGCAGTCCCGGTGAGCAACCTTGGGGGCAAGATATTGACCGCCACAACCTTTGAGGGCAATACCATCGCGCCGTTCGTGGCGACCCGATCCGGCAATGGAACAGTGGCCGTTGCCAGCCCCAGGGCCCATACCGGTACGTGTTCGGTCCGCTTGCGGGCCACCGATACGATCGGGTCCGTGGCGAACATGGGGTACGGCCTGGAGGCCGGCACCCAGAGGGCCAGTGCCGACGCCTGGGTCAACATCGTGTCCGGCGGACTCCGTGGGAACAACGTTCCCTACGTGCGGTTCTTCTCCGGCGGCACGCGCATCGCCGACGTCTTCCGCGACAACGCCACGGGCACTCCCTGGCTGCGGATCACCAATTCCAACGGGACGTTCTCCTACACGAAACTTCTGGTGCGGAACATGACCTTGAACGTCTGGCACCATGTGCAGATGCAGGTCAGGGCCAACGGCGACAAGTCCTCCATCGAGATCTGGCTCGACGGCGCCCGGGTGTTCTCCAACAACCGGGTTGCCCTCGGCGCCACGAGCCTAAGTAAGGTTCAGTTCGGAGCCGAGCACCCGCGCCAGATGGGCGACAGCTACATCGACGACGTCGTGGTCCGGAGGTAGCACCCCCAACTGGGTCGCAGAACAGGGCGTTCCCACGGCTGGGAACGCCCTGAGCTGCGACCCGGTTTTCGTTTTCGATTGGATCAAAAAACTTCTTCGAACCGGCCCGCATGTGCTGCGCGATCCACCCTTAAATGTCACAGCCCTCTGTCATTCTGTGGGTATGGATAACGCGGCAGTCGTGGAGACGTTGAAGGCCATCGGTGCCTCTGCTCTTTCGCTGGCTGCTGAGCTTCGCCGGGCGGCTGATCCCGGACCGGGTGGCGCGGACGCGCAGCCGGGTGGCGCGGATCCATTGCAGGATCAGGCGGATGTGTGTCTGGACGGCCTGACCAAGGTTTCCGGGATGGAGGCCCGGGTTGCGGCCGTGAAGGTGCACCTCGCGGCCGGGTTCGCTGCCGCGGAGTCGGCGATGGCGCCGCCGGAGGCGTCGCCGCAGGAGCGATCTGCCCTGCAGATGTCCGTGACTGCGTCGGTGGCGTGTGCGCTGACCGTGAGCGATGGGTCGGCTGCGCGGTTTCTGGCCGAATCCGCCAAGCTGAGTACTGACTTGCCGTTGACGCTGGACGGGATGGGGTCAGGAACGCTGTCCTGGCAGCACGGGCGCATCATGTGCGATGAAACCGATGGGCTGGATCCCGCAGCCGCCGCGGCGTTGGAAGCCCACTTCCTGGATCCCGACGTCCCCAGCCCGGCGCGAGGCTGCCCCGACGGGGAGCTGACACCGGGCAGGTTCCGGGCCAAGGCCCGCTATTGGCGAGAACGGCACCACCCGGTCAGCATCGAAACCCGCCACACCAAGAGTGCGGCGGACCGGCGGCTGGAGTACGTCCCGGACCGGGACGGCATGGCCTGGCTCTCGGCGTACCTGCCCGCCGACCAGGCGGCCGGGATCTGGGACCGCACCACCGCCGCCGCCCGGGCCCTGCAGGGCCCGGAAGAACCCAGGACCTTGACCCAGCTCCGGGCGGATGTCGCTTCCGCATGGCTGCTGGGCCCGGCCGAAGGGGTTGACGGCACGCCCGCAGGTTCTGCCCCGGCCGGTGAAGTGCCGTCCCCACGGGCTCAGATCCTGGTCACGGTTCCGGTGTTCTCGCTGCTCGGACAGACCGAGGAGCCGGCCACGCTGGACGGGTACGGGCCGATCCCGCCGTCGATGGCCCGCCGGCTCGTCGCCGACGGCGGTGGATCGTTCCTGCGGGTGCTGATCGACCCGCGGAACGGGGCGCCGCTGGAGATCGGACGCACCAGCTACCGATTAACGAAACCGATGCGCCAATGGCTCCGGCTCCGGGACGCGCGATGCACGTTCCCCGCCTGCAACAACCATTCCCTGGACAACGACGCCGACCACATCCTGGCCTGGTCCGCCGGCGGCGGCACCGGCGTCGCCAACCTCGGCCAGCCCTGCCCGAAACACCACCGCCTGAAACACACCACCGGGTGGCGACCGGTCGGCGCGACCCGCGAGAGCCCGCCGGCCTGGATTTCACCCGCGGGACGGTCCTACCCGGCTGAACAACAGGACTGGGAACCACCCATCTGGCCCGAACCACCACCCGGCCAGGACTGGCCGGAACTGCCCGGCTGGCCCGACCCTCCGAAAGGGCCAGAGGATCAAGGTAGCCTCGACGTGTTCGACGGCTACTCACGCCTGACCAGTTACCAGGACTGGCCTGAATCTTCGGAGCCTCCCGACGACATTGACTTTGGTGAGAGCCCGATGGCTTTCGAGGGCGTTGAACCACTACTGCCAGTGGATCCATGGCCGCATTGGGCATCATCCACAGCAGCCTAAAAGACACCCGCCCCGTGGCTGCGGCGCGCATCAGGCATGCCACGCAGTCGTCGAAGCCTGCCCGTGTCAGGTCCCACGCCTGCCACCGGCACAATGGAAGAGTGACTTCCGCACCCCTGCCGCAAGACGTTCCAATCGACGCCGTGGGCCATTCCGCGCCGTTCAACCTTCTGGCCATCGGCTCCGGGCTGGTCTTTGCGGAGTCGCTTGGGGAGCTGGCGGGCGTGCTGCAAAAGCAGGGCGCCGGCGGAGCCGCGGTGGTGCAGGCGCCGCCTGGCACCGGCAAGACAACGTTGGTGCCTCCGCTGGTTGCGAACCTGGCACAGGCTGCCGGAGGCGACGGAAAGCCACGCATCGTGGTGACCCAGCCGCGCCGGGTGGCTGCACGGTCGGCCGCACGGCGGCTTGCGAACCTCGACGGGACGAAGCTGGGGGAGCGGGTGGGCTACACCGTCCGCGGCGAACGGCAGGCCGGTCCCGCCACCCTGATCGAGTTCGTAACCCCCGGCATCCTGCTGCGCCGCCTGCTGGCGGACCCCGGCCTCGAGGGCACTGCCGCCGTCATCCTCGATGAGGTCCATGAACGTGGTCTGGAAACCGATCTGCTGCTCGGCCTGCTCGCCGAGGTGCGCCAGCTGCGCGCCGACCTCATGCTCGTCGCCATGTCCGCCACCCTGGACGCGCCGCGGTTCGCGGCCCTGCTCGGCGCGGACCCCGACGGGCAGCAAAGTCGGGAGGCCCAGGGCGGCGGCCCGGCTCCCGTCGTTGACTGTCCTTCCGCCCTTCACCCGTTGGAAACAGTGTGGGCGCCCGCACCGGTGGCGCGGCTCGACGAACGGGGTGTGACGCGCGGTTTCCTGGACCATGTGGCGGATACCGCCGCGGCTTCATATGGGCAAGCCCTGGCCGCCGACCCCGGCGCCGACGCCCTGGTGTTCCTGCCAGGCGCGTGGGAGGTGTCCCATGTGGCCGGCCGGCTGCGCAGCCGGGTGGGTCCCGGCGTCGAAATCCTGGAGCTGCACGGCCAGGTCAGTCCCACGGCCCAGGACCGAGCAGTGTCCGGCCGCAAGCCCGGCGAACCCGCCCGGATCATCGTGTCCACGGGGCTCGCCGAATCGTCGTTGACGGTGCCCGGCGTCAGGCTGGTGGTCGACGCCGGGCTCTCCCGCGAACCGCGCCGCGACGCCGGCCGCGGCATGACGGGGCTGGTCACCGTCTCCTGCTCCCGGGCCTCTGCGGAACAGCGCGCCGGACGCGCGGCGCGGCAAGGGCCGGGGAAGGTGGTTCGCTGCTATGACCAGAAGACCCTCGGCGCAGCGCCCGCGCACCAAACGCCCGAGATCGCCGTGTCCGACCTGACTGGCGCAGCCCTGATCCTCGCGTGCTGGGGCTCACCCGGCGGCCGCGGGCTTGCCCTTCCTGACGCCCCGCCGCAGGCTGCAATGGCGGACGCCGTCGAGGTGCTGCGCGAGCTGGGCGCGGTCGGGGAGGACGGCCACGCCACGGACTTGGGCAAAGCCCTTGCGCGCATCCCCGCCGATCCCCGCCTCGGGCGCGCCCTCCTAGTCGGTTCGGCGCTGCTGGGCGGAGGGCATGCCGGTAGCACCGGGTCCGGGACTGCCGGGTCCGGAACTGCTGGTTCCGGGACGGCGGGTATCGGGCTGGCGGCGGAGGTGGTTGCCGCCGTCGCCGGGGACCAGCGCGCCACGGGAGCCGATCTGCCCCGGCTGGTGTCCGCCCTCCGCTCCGGCAAGGATCCCGCATCCAGGCGGTGGGCCGATGAGGCACGGAGGCTGGACACCCTGGCGCGCCAGGCGGGGTCCGGCGTCGGGCTTCCCTCGGTCGATGTGCCAGTGCTCGACGTGCCGGCGGGAACGGCCGAGCAGATGGGTCTGGTCGTAGCCCTGGCGTTTCCGGACCGGGTGGCCCGCCGCGTCCCCGGGGACGGGCCGGAGCGCTATCTGCTGACCTCCGGCACGCGGGCCGGCCTTCCCGCCGGCAGCCCGCTTGCCGGACACGAGTGGCTGGCCGTGGCCGAGGTTGCGCGGGCGGACGGGCGGGACGCCGCCGGGACCGGCGCTGTGATCCGCTCTGCCGCGCCGCTGACGGCGGACACGGCCGAGGCCGCCGCGGCGCACCTGCTGCTCGACTCGGTGGAGGCAACGTTCAGCCAGGGCCGTGTGACGGCCCGCAGGGAGCGGCGCCTCGGTGCCATATCCCTCTCCTCCACGCCGGTGCGTGCCTCGGCAGGTGACGGCCGCGCCGCCGTCGCCCGGGCTTTGGCGGACCACGGGCTGGGAGCCATCGGATGGTCGACGGCGGCAGAAGCGCTGCGCCGCCGACTCGCCCTGCTGCACCGGGAACTTGGCGATCCCTGGCCGGACATGTCCGAACAGGCGCTGCTGGCCCGGCTCGACGACTGGCTTGGTCCGGAGCTGGAGGCGCTGGCCGGCGGGGCCGCAACCTCCGGCATTGATCTGACGGAGCCGCTGCGGCGGCTGCTGCCATGGCCTGACGCCGCACGGCTGGGCGAGCTCGCCCCGGAGTTTTTGGAGGTGCCCAGCGGTTCCCGCGTCAGGATTGACTATCCGGCGCCCGGGGACGACGGCGGCAGGCCGGTGGTTGCCGTCAAGCTCCAGGAATGCTTTGGCTGGGACCGGACGCCGCTGCTCGCCGGCGGACGGGTGGCGGTGCAGTTCCACCTGCTGTCGCCGGCCCGGCGGCCGCTGGCCGTCACCGACGACCTCGCCTCCTTCTGGTCCGGCCCGTACGCGCAGGTCCGCGCCGAGATGCGGGGCCGCTATCCCAAGCACCCCTGGCCCGAGGACCCTTGGACCGCGACGGCTACCGCACGGACCAACACGCGGAAATGACTACCGCGCTGCACCAAATGGTGCCGAGTTGACTACCGGGCGGACGGCACGCCGGTCAGCCGGGCGTACAGGGCAAGGTGGGCATCCACCATACGTTCGGTGCTGAAACGGTCTTCAGCCTGTGCCCGGACTGCCCCGCGGTCCAGGTCCGCCGCGCGTTGTAGAAGGCCCGCCAGGTCTTCCGGCGAGGAAGCCAGGTAGCCGCTCACGCCGTCGTCAACGATTTCCGGGGCTGAGCCCATCGGGGTGGCAACGACGGGTGTGCCGGTGGCCATCGCCTCGATCATCACCAGCCCGAACGGCTCCATCCACTGGATGGGATTGAGCAGGGCTATGGCTTGTCCGAGCAGTTCATACTTCTCTGCGCCGCCCACCTCGCCCAGGAACTCCACGTCCGGACCCTGCAGCGGCTTCACGACATCGTGGTAGTACTGCACTTCGGCGGGTTCCCGCATCTTTGCGGCAATCCGCAGCGGAATTCCGGCCAGTTGGGCCACGTTGATGGCCTCCAGTACGCCTTTGTCGGGGCACATCCGGCCAAGGAAACACGCATAACCGCCCTGTCCGTGGCCTATCGGAACGGCGGCCACCTCCATGCCATGGGGGATGATGGCCGCAACGCGGTCCGCCAGCACGCTGCTGACCTGGCTTTTGGAGATGGCGATCAGGGTTGTGTCTCGGGCGGCTGCGCCATACACGGCGGCGAACGAAGGGGACAGATCGCTGTGAATCGTTGTCACGACGGGCAGTCCCTCCGGACGGCCCCGGTAGAGCGGGCCGGCCAGCGTGTGGTCATGGACCAGTTCCACCATGCCGTCCATGCCGGCATACGCGTTGATGACGTGGCTGAGCTCCGAGGAGGTG
Source organism: Arthrobacter sp. BGA-UO-ETr-C19 (assembly GCF_059568005.1). Classification (NCBI taxonomy): domain Bacteria; kingdom Bacillati; phylum Actinomycetota; class Actinomycetes; order Micrococcales; family Micrococcaceae; genus Arthrobacter; species Arthrobacter sp. BGA-UO-ETr-C19. The sequence continues at coordinate 140,333 of NZ_JCAQPC010000015.1, read as the reverse complement.
AAGCCAACGAAGTCGGGTTCGGAGGAACGCATCCCGGGGAGCCGTTCCACCGGGCAGGTGCTGTCCGAGGCGGCGGCGAGCAGCACCTCGTGGCCCGCCCTGGTGAAGCCCCTGGCCAAGGCGTCGACCACCAGTTCGATGCCTCCGTAACCGGCCGGGGGAACCGGGTACCAAGGCCCCGCAATTAAACCGATACGCATCAGCAGCTCCCTTGTCGTCCGGATGTACTGAGACCGATTAATTACTGAGACCATTCACTTGTGGGTGGAACCAACAGTTACGGTGCCATCAGCCGCTCCAGCGGCGGCCGGGGCTGGTTGAGCACGATCATGCCCTGCGGCAGGCCCTCAATGGAACCCTCGCTACCGGTGGCGCTCAGGGTGATCCGGGAATGATCCATCTGCACGTTATCGGCGCGGAAGCTGCCGAACCCGGCGGGCAGCACCGGGGCCAGGCAGACCTCCTCGCGGGGAAGCAGGGGATCGAAGCGGAGAAGGGTCCGCATCAGGTGCACCGGCGCCGCCGAGGCCCAGGCCTGCGGCGAGCAGGATGTGGGGAAGGGCACGGGATCGGGGAAATCGTCCCGGGAGAATCCGCAGAAGAGTTCCGGCAGCCGCCCGTCGAACAGCTCGGCTGCGTCGAACAGGCCCGTGGCAATCCGTGTGGCCTCCTCGACGAACCCGTACCGCATGAGTCCGCCGGCGATCAACGCAGTGTCGTGGGGCCACACCGAACCGTTGTGGTAGCTGACGGGGTTGTAGGCGCCCATGTCAGAGGCAAGCGTCCGGACTCCCCATCCCGTGAACATCTCCGGCGACATGAGCCGCTCTGCCACCAGCGGCGCCTTGTCCGCGTCGACGATGCCCACCCAGAGGCAGTGTCCCATGTTGGAGGTACAGGCATCCACCGGGCGCTTGTCCTTGTCCAGGGCCACGGCGAAGTATCCCCGCTCCGGGAGCCAGAACTTCTCGTTGAACTCGGCCTTGATATCGGCAGCGCGGCGGTTCCACTTGGTCGCGGTCTCCTCGTCGCCCAGCTGCTGGGCGAGCAGCGCGCGTCCCAAGTAGGCGCTGTAGACGTAGCCCTGCACCTCACACAGTGCGATCGGAGCCTCCGCCATCCGGCCGTCGGCGAAGTTGATGCCGTCCCAGGAGTCCTTCCAGCCCTGGTTCAACAGTCCGTGTTCGTTGGCTCGCTGGTACTCCACGAAGCCGTCGCCGTCGCGGTCGCCATAATGCTCCACCCAGTCCAGGGCCCGGTCCGCGTGCGGCAAAAGCGACTCCAGCAGGTCGCCCGCCAGCCCCCAGCGCCCCAGTTCGGCCAGCAGCGACACGAACAGGGGCGTCGCATCCGCGGTTCCGTAGTACGCCTGGCTGCCGCCGAGTGCGAGTCCGGCGGTGACGCCCAGCCGCACCTCGTGCAGGATCCTCCCGGGCTCTTCCTCGGTGTCCGGATCAACCTTCTGGCCCTGCAGGGAGGCGAGTGTCTGCAGGGTCCCGGCCGCCAGCTTCGGATCCACCGGCAGCGCCATGTAGGAGGACAGGATGGAGTCCCTGCCGAACAGGGCCATGAACCATGGGGCGCCGGCGGCCACGGCTGCCCGCTCCGGGTGGTCGGGATCGAAAATCCGGAGGGCACCCAGATCCTCCTGGCTGCGGGTGAGGACCTTCTCCACGTTCTTGTCCGTCACGGTCAGCCGGGGAACATGTTCTTCCCATGCGGCATAGCGCTGGGCGCCCACGTGCGGAGCCGACTCGTGGGTGAACGGCTGTTCCGGTCCCGTGCCGTCAACCAGGGGCGTGGTGAGCACGGTGGCCGTCCACAAGCCGCGAGGTGCCAGTTCGGCGTCGAACGTCAGGGCATCCTCGGAGATCGCGGCGCCCTCAGCGCTGATGACCACGCCGCGGTGGACGCCGTTGCGCATGGCGTCAATCTGCAGCGCGTCCACCCGGACCCTTCGGCTGTGCTCCGAGGACGGCACCACCTTCCCGCCTTTGACGTCGAACAGGTCGCTCAGGTCCGCGTCCACCCTGATCTGTATCCGGCAGGTCAGCGGCTGTTCCGAATAGTTGTGGACCTTGATGTCGTCACGCAGGCCGGGCCCCACCTGCCGGCTGTGCTCCACCACCAGCGGGCTCTCCACCGCTCCGTTGGCCCCGCGGGGCCTGCCGACGAAGACCGCCCGGTAGGGCTCACGGGTCTGGCCGGACAGCGGCTCGAGAGGAACGCCGTCGACCGTTAACTGCCAGCGGGACAGGATCCGGGTGTCCTGGTAAAAGGCGCCCTGCGGCTGGCCGGGAAGCACGTCCCCGCTGTCGGCCGAGATGCAGAAGGACGAGCCTTCCACCACCGTCACTGCTGTCAGTCCGGATGATCCAGCACCGATATTTTCATTCCACGCACTCATCGACCGCTCCCTGGCGACTAGTCGGATGGCATGGGCCGGCCCGTGCGGCCACGTTATCCATCGTCCCCCTACCGGGATGACGCCGCAACGGGTTATTGCCTACCGGCCGTGACGGCTCCGGAGAGCCGCGGCGCCGCGCCGTCGGACTGGCGTGGAGCGGCCGGACCCCTTGCTGAACAGCAGCTTTGGGTGTCGAATCTTCTTACTAAGGCCGCGTGGCGGCTCACGACTAGCACGCCGGGAGATGGTCATGTCGGTAAAGGGCACAAACGGCCGGGGCAAGGGTCCAGGCCGCGGCAGTTCCGATCTCCGGCGGGCGGACGCGTCGGCCGGAGCGCCGGTGGACAAGCCGGAGGGCATCCGCAACGTCGCGCTGGTGGGACACTCCGGGGCCGGCAAGACCATGCTGCTCGAGGCCCTGCTCGCCGCCGCCGGGACCATCCCGCGGAAGGGCTCGATCGTTGACGGCAACACGGTCAGTGATGCGGAACCGTCCGAGATCCACCAGCAGCGCTCCGTGGTGCTTTCCGTGGCGCCGCTGATTTACGACGGCGTCAAGGTGAACCTGATGGACACCCCGGGCTACGGGGACTTCACCGGCGAGCTGCGTGCCGGGCTGCGCGCTGCGGACGCGGCACTGTTCGTGGTGTCGGCCGTGGACGACGTCGATGCTGCCACCACCGCCCTGTGGGCGGAGTGCGCCCAGCTGGATACCCCCCGGGCCGTAGTGATCAGCCGGCTTGATCACCCGCGGGCAAATTTCGACGCCGCCCTGGCCGCCTGCCGACGCGCCTTTGGCCAGTCGGTGGTGCCGGCGTACCTCCCGGTCCGCACGGACGGCAGTGTCACGGGACTGCTGGGGCTGCTGTCCGGGCAGGTCTCTGAGTACGACGGCGAATCCCCGGAGCCCACGATCCGTGAGGCGAGTCCCGATGAGCGCGCCGCCGCGGAGTCCGAGCGCGGCACGCTGATCGAGGGCATCATCTCCGAGAGTGAAGATGAGTCGCTGATGGACCGCTACCTTGAAGGCGAGGACATCGACACCGACGTCCTGGTGGGCGACCTCGAAACGGCTGTGGCACGCGGATCGTTCTTCCCCGTCGTGCCGACGTCGGCTGAGACGGGACTGGGGGTCACGGAGCTGCTGGACATGCTGGCCCGGGCGTTTCCGACACCCCTTGAGCGCGCCGTGCCGGAGGTGACTGGCCTTGCCGGCGAACCGGCCGGGCCGCTCTCCTGCGATCCCGACGGACCGCTGGCCGGTGAGGTGGTGCGCACCACCATGGATCCGTTCCTGGGACGGGTCTGCCTGGTGCGCGTCTTTTCCGGCACGCTGCGGGAGGATTCAGCCGTGCACGTCAGCGGCCGCGGCCTGGCGGAGCGCGGCCACGAGGACCACGACAGTGACGAGCGCCTCACCCACCTGTACTCCCCAATGGGGGCAAGCCTGCGGCCCGTCCCGTACGCCGTGGCCGGAGACATCTGCGCCATCACCAAGCTGGGCAGCGCTGAAACGGGCGATACCGTGTCGGCCAAGGATGCCCCGCTGCTGATCACGGCCTGGGACATGCCCGAACCGCTCATGCCGGTCGCTGTCGAGGCCGCGACCCGCAGCGACGAGGACGCTCTCGCCAAGAGCCTGGGCAAGGTGGCCGCCGGTGACCCGACCCTCCGGGTGGAACGCAACTCGGAAACCCACCAGCTCATTCTGTGGTGCATGGGTGAAGCGCACGGCGAGGTAATCCTGGACCGGCTGCGGGACCAGGGCGTGAAGCTGCAGACCGTGCCGGTGGTGACGCCGCTGCGCGAGACCTTCGCCGCCCCCGCCGCCGGGCACGGACGCTACGTGAAGCAGTCCGGCGGCCACGGCCAGTACGCCATCTGCGACATCGAGGTGGAGGCGCTCGAGCGCGGGGCGGGCTTCGAGTTCGTGGACAAGACCGTCGGCGGCGTGGTGCCGAACCAGTTCATCGGCTCGGTGGAGAAGGGCGTGCGGGCGCAGATGCAGAAGGGCGTTTCCGCAGGGTTCCCGGTGGTTGACATCCGGGTGACCCTGGTGGGCGGCAAGGCCCACAGCGTTGACTCCTCAGACGCCGCGTTCCAGTCTGCCGGCGCGCTGGCCCTGCGCGAGGCTGCAGCCGCCGGCCGCATTCAGTTGCTGGAGCCCGTCTCCGCCGTCACCATCAGCATCCCGGACGAGTACGTTGGGGCGGTCATGAGCGACCTCTCCTCACGCCGTGGCCGGCTCACGGGCACGACGTCGTCCGGCGGGGATGCCACGGAGGTCACCGCCGAGGTCCCGGACGGAGAGCTCCTCCGGTATGCGGTCCAGCTGCGGGCACTGACCGCCGGCACGGGCCGGTTCCGCCGCAGCTACCTGCGGCACGAACCGGTCCCTGGAAACGTTGCGCCGGCGGCGGCGCACGCCTGAGGTCCCTAGCCTGAGGGGTTGTTGGCACGCAGGAACGCGGCGACCGGCGCCGCCAGCGAGGCACCGATGTCCTCGGCGCTGCGCTTGTTTCCGGCGACCGCGAACGAGTGGTCGCCCCCCTCGCACCACTGCAGCGTGGCGGTCGGTCCGATCCGTGAAACCACGCCTTCGAGCAGCTCCCGGGTGGCGAAGGTGTCGCGTGTTCCCTGCAGGAACAGCATTGGGGTTTCCAGCCCGTAGAGGTGCTCGTCGCGGAGCTTCTCCGGCTTGCCCGGCGGGTGCAGCGGGTAGCCGAGGTAGATAAGGCCGGCGGCCGCCATGCCTTCCGCCACCGCCATGGAGGCCATCCGGCCGCCGAACGACTTCCCGGCCGCCCACACCGGCTCGGCTACGCCGCCGGACTCCGCCCGGGCCGCCGCTTCGGCCATCGCCGCCCGCCAGGCGGCAATCGCCGCCGGCGGCCGGTCGGGGAACTTCCGGCCCGCCTCACGGTAGGGGAAGTTGAAGCGCAAGGTGGCGACGCCGTCGTCGTTCAGTGCGCCGGTGAACCCGCGCATGAACGGATGCTCCATGCCCGCGCCGGCGCCGTGGGCCAGCACGAGCGTTGCGAACGGACTGGCGGGCCGCGCGTAGGCGCCGGAGACGTGGCCGTCGCCGACGGCAATGGTGATGGGCGAGTCAGCGGTGGGCATGACTCCATCATGCCTGATCGGGACTCCCTGATCCGGACGCCGGAACGGATGCCTGGTTCATGATGCCGGTGTCGTGATGCACAACCCGGGCACAGACTGGCGAAAGTCTCCAGCCAGCTCCGGGCCGGACAGTTGATGCAGAAGCCGGCTACGCCGGACACAGATCATGACCCGCCCGGAGGAACCACCATGATCGTGTACCGACCCATCGCACCCCTTACCGTCGGCAGTGGCAGGCTCAGTGCAGCCGTTGTTGCCATGGTCGTCGCGGCCTTTTGCGGAACGACGGCCTTCAGCCTGGATGAAGCTGGCGGCAGTTCACAGCCCCAGCAGGCGGCGCGATGACGGTCCTGGCTGCAGCCGCTGACGCCGCGGGCCTGGCCGGTATCGCCGGCTGGGTGGTGACCCTGATGGAGGCGCTGGGTGCTCCCGGCGGCGGGCTGGTGGTGGCGCTGGAGAACCTGTTCCATGGCTGGGCAGGGAGCGCACACGGACGTTGATCGGCAAGATCCCTTTCGTGGCCCTTGAGGACGTGGACAGGGTGGAGGCCTGGTCTGGAACTCGGTGCTTGTTCTGGCGGGTTACTTCCTCGGTGAGAACTGGCCGCTGGTCGAGGAGTACGCAGGCATGCTGCAGGTCCTCGTGAAAGCCGGGTGCGGTGTCCTGGCGATGGTCTTCGTCGCCGGAAAGATCAGGAAAGCGCGCAGCAAGGTGAACACCTAGCCGGCCGGTTATCTAGCGGCGGTCACCACTCTGAGCCAGGCGTAATCCTGCGGCCGCAGCACGAGCCCCTCATCGATCCGGACAGGCGTGTCGGAAAACAGGTCCAAAGCTTCGGCCGCGAACCCGGACAGCGTGTCCGCGGACACCACCTGCGGCCCGTCGCTGAAGTTGGCGAGGGCCAGGACCACCGTTCCCTCACCGGGCCGCTGGTATCCCAGAACGGCGGCGTTGTTCGTGGTGAAGGGAACCAGGCGGGTGCCGGCCAGCTCGGGAGCTGCCGCGCGGACCTCCGCCAGCCGCTTGAGCCCCGCGAACACTGCGCCCTCAGGTGTGGCCGGGTCCAGGCGCTTCGCGTACTTTTCTGCGGGGAACTGCGGCCGGTGCACCCACCGGCTGTCGGTCTCGTGGCCGTCCTCCAGCGTGTAGTCGTAGTCATTGAGCTGCCCCACCTCGTCGCCGAGGTACAGCAGCGGGATGCCGCCGGTGCTGAACGCCACCGAGTGGGTGAGCAGAATGCGGCGGATGGCCTCGGCCGAACCGTCCTCCAGGCCGCACAGCGACGCCGTGGTGCCGGAGATGCGGCAGTCGCCGGTCCGCGGGTTGTCCTGGAAGGGCACGCCGTGGGCGAAGCTGCCGGGGAAACGGTTGACGTAGAAGGAGTTCAGGAACCGGCGGTGGTCGAAGCCGTTGATGCCGAACTCGGCGGCATCCTCATCAGCGAAGGTCCAGCCGATGTCGTCGTGGCTCCGCACATAGTTCACCCAGGATGTTCCCGGCGCAATGTTGTGCCGCCGTTCGAGTGCCTGGGCCAGCAGCGACACGTTCCGTGTGGCGAGGGCTTCCCAGGTCAGTGCCATCTGCAGCGGGTTGTAGGAAAGCTGGCACTCGGCCGGATCGATGTACAGTGCCACCTCATCCGGGTGGACGATCGCCTCGGACTTGAACAGCAGCGACGGCGCCGCCAGCCGGCAGACAGCGTTGAAGGCCTGCAGCAGGGTGTGCGCCTCAGGCAGGCTCTCGCACGGTGTCCCGAGCTGCTTCCAGATGAAGGCCACCGCGTCCATCCGCAGGATGTCAACGCCCAGATTGGCCAGGAACAGCATTTCTCCCGCCATGGCGCGGAACACCTCGGGGTTGGAGTAGTTCAGGTCCCACTGGAACGTGTGGAAGGTGGCCCAGACCCACCGGCCGTCCGGCAGTTGCACAAAGGAACCGGGGTGGTCTTCCGGGAAGATTTCGCGCACGTTCTGTTCGAACGCGTCGGGCATGGCGCGGTCCGGGAAGATCCAGTAATAATCGCCGTAGTGCGGATCGCCCTCGGCGGCCCGCTGCGCCCACTCGTGCTCGTTCGAGGTGTGGTTGAAGATGAAGTCCACCACCAGGCTGATGCCGTTGGCGCGCAGCTCGGCGGCGAGCGCCCGCAGCTGATCAATGGTGCCGAGCTTCGGGTTGACCTCGCGGTAGCTGGACACAGCGTAGCCGCCGTCGGACAGGGGCTCCGGGGCCAGGAACAACGGCATCAGGTGCAGGTAGGTGAGGCCGAGTTCCTTGAAGTAGGGGATCCGGGCACGCACGCCCTCCAGGTCTGCCGCATACCGGTCCACGTAGCAGACGCCGCCGAGCATGCGGTTGGACTGGAACCATTCGGTATTGCCTTCGCGGCCGGCGTCGAGCTCCTTCAGGTCTGCGGGCCGCTCCTTCCAGGACCGGGCGACCTCCAGCGCGAGGGCCTCCAGCTGCTCCTCGATGTCCGGCCGCGATCCGTACAGCGATCGGAACAGCCGGGACAGGTCAGGGAAATGGCGGTCGAACCGCCGCTCCAGTTCGGTCCAGTCCTGGCCGCCCGGTTCCAGGCCGGCCTTCCCGGCCACCGTCCTGAACAGTTGGCGGCTGCCCGGCTGGGATGCTCTGGAAAGCTGCGGCGAACCGGATTCCCGGGCCGCGGATGGTCCTTGGTCAGCGTCCAGACTCGGGGATTCAACCATGGAACGGGTCTCCTTCGAGGATGCTCTGCCTGTTCGTCGATGCTTTGCGCCGGGCCGCGCCCGGTGGGTTTCATCCTTACAGATGGCCCCGCCGCTGCACAGAGACCGGGCAGCTGTTTCTTAATGCCCGACGGCGGGATCCCCCTGAGGGATCCGCCCGCCAAAGTTCACGGCGATCGATCGCGACGGGAATCGCGGCGGGCGTGCTGCTGACGCGGCGGGCCGAGCGGGGTAGGTTGTCCCCATGGCCAGTGAACAGACCACCATCAGTGTCGATGGGCCCGACGGCCCCCGGGAAATGCGCGTCTCCAGTCCAAGCCGGGTGTTGTGGCCCGAACTGGGACTGACCAAGCTGGACCTGGCGCGCTACTTCGTGGATGTGGGGGAGGCGTTCATCCGGGCCAACGGCGACCGGCCAGTCGCGCTGCAGCGGTTTTCAGACACCGTTGACGGAGAACAGTTCTTCTCCAAGAACCCGCCGAAGGGGACGCCGGACTTCATCCGCACGGTGAAGGTCACTTTTCCGAGCGCGCGCTCGCATCCCATGCTGGTCCTTGACGAGCCCGCCGCTGCCGTGTGGGCCGCGCAGATGAACACGGTGGTTTTTCACCCCTGGCCCTCGCATGCGGATGATTCGGACAACCCCGACCAGCTGCGCATCGACCTGGACCCCCAGCCAGGCACCGACTACGACGACGCCATCCCCGCCGCACTCGAACTCCGGAAGGTGCTCGCCGAGGCAGGGCTGGACGCCTTCCTGAAAACCTCTGGCAACCGGGGGCTTCACGTGTATGCCCCCATAGAGCCGGCCAGGGAGTTCCTGGATGTGCGCCACGCCGTGATCGCCGCAGCCAGGGAGCTCGAGCGGCGCATGCCGGACAAGGTCACCACCAACTGGTGGAAGGAGGAACGCGGGCAGCGCATCTTCGTCGACTTCAACCAGGCCAACCGCGACCGCACTATCGCCGGCGCCTACAGTCCGCGGGCCCTCCCGCATGCTTCCGTCTCCTGCCCCATCACCTGGGACGAGCTGGCGGACGTCAGGCCCAAAGACTTCACCATCCTCACCGTGCCGGACAGGCTGAAAACAGTGGGGGACCCGTGGGCGGACATGCACGCGAACCCGGGGACCATCGGCACGCTGCTGGTATGGTGGGAGCGCGACCTCAAGAACGGACTGGGTGAACTGCCGTTCCCGCCGGACTACCCCAAGATGCCGGGCGAACCGCCCCGGGTCCAGCCCAGCAGGGCGAAGAAGCCGGAGTAGCCTGGCCGCCCCGCGCGTGGCCGTGCCTCCGCTCGAACGCCGAGCTACTCAAACCCGCCCCTACTCAAAGCGGGACGGGTCGCCGGTGCCGCGGCGCACCACCTCGGCAGTCCCGCCGGAGAAGTCGACGACGGTGGTCGGCTCGGCTCCACAGTCACCGGACTCGATCACCGCGTCTACTACATGGTCCAGCCGCTCCTTGATTTCCCAGCTCTGGGTCAGCGGGTCCTCTTCGTCCGGCAGCAGCAGCGTGCTGGACAGCAGCGGTTCGCCAAGCTCCGCCAGCAGCGCCTGGACGAAGTTGTGCCGCGGGATGCGCACGCCCACTGTCTTCTTCTTGGGGTGCAGCAGCCGGCGCGGCACCTCCTTGGTGGCGGGCAGGATGAATGTGTAGCTGCCCGGCGTGACGGACTTGATGCTGCGGAACACGTCGTTGCCGATGTTCACGAACTGCCCCAGCTGGGCGAAGTCCCGGCAGACCAGCGTGAAATGATGCTTGCTGTCCAGCTGGCGGATGGAACGGATCCTGTCCAGCGCCTCCTTGTTGCCCAGCTGGGCGCCCAGGGCATAGCAGGAGTCCGTGGGGTACGCGATCAGCCCGCCCGATCGAAGGAGCTCCACGATTTGTGAAATCGCGCGGGGCTGGGGGTCTTCGGGGTGAACATCAAAGAATTTCGCCATGCGCTGAGCCTACGGCCAGGCAGCCGTCCACGCACGCACCCGCACTCACGCGATCACCGCCGCGCCCTCACCCCACGTGTACCCACGGACGCCTGGTGACGTCCGGTTCGGCTTCCCGCAGCACTTCCCGGGTGACCGGCGCGATCTCGCCTTCCCCGAGGAACAGGAAGCGCAGCAGGTTCACCACGGGGTTGCCCTCGGTCCAGCGGAAATAGATGTGCGGCATGAGCCCGGTGACGTCCCGGATGTGCAGGAGCACGGAGGCGATGGTGTTCGGCACCACGGGCCCGTGCACCTCCAGCACCCGGTAGCCGTGCCGCACCACGCCGTGAACCTGCAGTTCGGTTTCGAAGTCCGAGGAGTCGTCAACGATCACCTCAAGGAACAGCGCCTGGTAATGGACCGGGAGGTGGCTGACCTCGATGGCGGATGTCAGCTTCTGCCGGTACGCGTCCGCGGTCAGCCTGCGGGGCTCGTGCGCGATGATGCCGATGGGCCCGCTCTCATCCGCGGCGACGAATTCCAAAGCAGTCCGGTCGAGACGCACGTGGGTGGCGTGCAGCTCGAAGGACCGTCCGATCCTGGACAGCAGCGAGATGACGATGATGCCGAGGATGAAGAATCCGGCGATCCGAATACCCTCCGGGCGCTCGATGACGTTCGCGACCGTCGTGTAGATGAATACCAGGGCGATCAACCCGAAGCCTACGGTGCGCTTGCGCTGCCGGCGGCGCCGGGCGGACAGGGCGACGGCGACCGCCGCCGAAGTCATCAGCACCAGCACGCCGGTGGCATAGGCACCGCCCTGGGCGTCGACGTCGGCCTCGAAAAGAATGGTGACCAGGAAGGCAATGAAGCCGAATACCAGCACCAGCGGCCGGACGGCCTTGGCCCATTCCGGCGCCATCCCGTACCGCGGCAGGTACCTCGGCACCAGGTTCAGCAGCCCGGCCATCGCGGACGCGCCGGCGAACCAGAGGATGGCGATGGTGCTCAGGTCGTAGATCGTGCCGAACCCGTTCCCCAGGTACTGATGGGCCAGATAGGCAAGGGCGCGCCCGTTGGCCTGCCCGCCGGGCTGAAATTCGGTGGCCGGAATGAGGATCACCGTGGTGAGGCTGCTGGCGATGAGGAACGCGCTCATGATCAGCGCGGCCGTGGTCAGCATGCGGCGGGTTCCCTCGACGCGGCCCGCCGGGTTTTCCTCCGTGTCCGTGTCCCGGCCGCGGACCTGCGGCATGACCGCCACACCGGTTTCGAAGCCGGACAGGCCAAGCGCCAGCTTGGGGAACACCAGCAGCGCTATGGCGACCGCCAGGACAGGATTGCCGTGTGACGTCCCCAAGGCCTGCCACCAGTCACCGACGGCGGTCGGGTGGCCCAGGGTTTCGACGGCGGCTCTTGCCACCACCACGACGTTCAGTCCCAGATAGACCGCCACCAGGACGACGGCGATCCCGATCGCCTCTTTGAACCCCCGCAGGAACACTGCGGCGAGCAGTGCCAGGAGGACGAGGGTCACCGTCACCTCCTGCCCCTGCAGCCACGCCGGGGCGTACGGATTCTGGATGAGGTGCGCCGTGGCGTCGGCGGCGGAGAGGGTCATGGTGATCATGAAGTCGGTCGCCGCAAAGCCGAGCAGCACCAGGACGAACAGCTTGCCGCCCCAGCGGGGGAGAAGCCGCTCCAGCATGGCGATGGAACCCTCGCCGTGGGAGCTTTCGCCCGCCACGCGGCGGTACACCGGCAGTGCCCCGGACAGTGTGACGGCCACCAGGACTAGCGTGGCCAGCGGGGAAATGACGCCGGCCGCGAGCGCGGCGATGGCGGGCTGGTAGCCGAGCGTGGAGAAGTAGTCCACGCCGGTCAGGCACATGACCTGCCACCATGCATGCTTCCGCTCGTGGGCCATGGTCCGGCCGCCAGGCCCCTGGTGGGATCCCTTACTGTCCTGAAGGCCCAGCAGCAGCCAGCTGGAAAGCCGCTGCCTCCTGGTGTGGCGCAGCTCCGAAGGTTCCGCCGGCGGGCGGCTCATGGTGGTCATGGTCCCTTTCAGCCCGGGCACTTCGCTGCGGGCACTGCCGAACGTAGCATCGGGCAGGAGCGCCGGAACCGTCGGCAACGGAATCTTGACGGATCCTTAACGCCGGTGTGAAGCACCCCACCGCGCGTGCCGCCTTGGCTGGCGGACAGGTGAAAGAATGACGTCATGGCAGGGGAACGGATCGTCATTGGCCTGTCGGGAGGCCTTGAGGGGGAGGTCCTTATCCGCCGTGCCATCAAGGTCCTGAACGGCGCCGGTGGCGGGGACCTGCTCGCGGTCCACATTCGTTCCGCGGAGGGCGCACCGCACGAATCGACCAGCGCCCTCGAATCGCAGCGCCGCCTGGTGGTGGAGCTGGGCGGCAGCTACCACACTGTCGCCGCGCATGACCCCGTCGAAGCGCTCCTCGGGTTCGCGTCCCATGTCGGCGCCACCCGGCTGGTCATCGGCCAGTCACGGGCACACCCGCTGTCGATGCTTTTCACCGGCGCCATGGAGACACGGATCATCCGCCGTGCCGGAGACCTCGACGTGCAGGTGGTGCCGCATCCCCTGGCCGGGCGCGGCACAGGCCGGCGGCGGCAGCGGGACCTCGGCCGCGTGCGCGTCGCCGTCGGGTTCGTGCTGGCGGCCGGCGTCCCCATCCTGATGCAGCTGGCGCTCGCCGTCATCGAGCACAGCGTGGCCACCGCCGTCCTGGTCCAGCTCGCCGGGGCCGTGGCCGTGGCGCTCGTGGGAGGCCTGTGGCCGGCTGTGGCCGGTGCGCTCTGGAGCAGCCTGCTGGTTAACTACTTCTCGACGCCACCACTTGGTGAACTGGCCATCAAAGACCCGCAGGACCTGCTTTCCCTGGCCGTGTTCGTGGGCGTCTCGGTGGCTGTGGCCGGTGTGGTGGACAGGTCCGCCCGGCGCTCGAAGGAAGCCGCGCGGGCGCGTGCCGAGGCCGCGACGCTCGGCGAGCTGGCCCGCGGAGCCACCCGCGCGGAGGACACGGTGGGCAGTCTCCTGGAACAGGCGCTGGACGTCTTCGGAGTCCGCGGAGCGGCGCTCTTCAGCGGGACGGCTTTCCCGAGCCGGATGGCTTCCGGCGACGCGCAGCCTTTCGGTGATGCACCGGCTTTCCGCGACGGGGAGGCCGGGGCAGCGCGGAAGCTGCTGGCGAGTGCGGGCGAGCTCACCGGCTCCGAACGGGAAGGCGCGGATTTTGCCGAGCACACCGTGGAACCGGTCGACGACGGCACCTGGCTGGTGCTGTTCGGCAGGACAGTGCCCGCTGCCGACAGCAGCCTGCTGGGCGCCTTCGCCGCGCACGTGCTGGCACAGCTGGAGCGCCGGCAGCTGGCCGCCAGCCGCCTGGAGGTGCTGCGGCTTGCCGAAGGAAACACCATGCGCACCGCCATCCTCCGGGCCGTCTCGCACGACCTCCGCACGCCGCTCGCCGGTATCAAGCTCGCCGTCGGCGGTCTCCTGCAGACCGCCGTCAGGTATACGCCCGAGGAGAAACAGGAGCTGTTGGAAACCATCGACGAATGCTCGGACCGGCTGGACGCCCTGGTGGGGAACCTCCTCGACATGTCCAGGATCACGGCCGACTCCGTACGCCCCCTGATGAAGCCCGTCCGGTGGCTCGACGTCGTGCCTCCGGCGCTGCGCGGTCTTCCGCCGGGCAGCGTGCGGGTGGTACTGCCGCCGAACCTTCCCGCTGTCGACGCTGACGCCGTCCTGCTGGAACGTGTCATCGCCAACATCGCGGAAAACGCGGTCAAGTACGCGCCCGCCTCGGACGTCACCGTGACCTCGGCGTCGGGTGGGCTCAGCGGCGCCGTCCTCAACGGCCACCCGGCCGGCGAACTGCGGATCATCGACCACGGACGCGGCGTGCCGGACCGCAATGTGCCGGCGATGTTCCGGCCCTTCCAGCGACTGGATGATCTGTCACAGTCAACCGGGGTGGGACTCGGACTGGCTGTGGCGAGGGGATTCGTCTCGGCCATGGGCGGCAGCCTGGCGGCGGAGGAGACGCCCGGCGGGGGACTCACGATGGTCATCCGGCTTCCCCTCTCGACGGGCCACGGCTTAGCCATGCACGACTCAACAGGGCAGGACCGGCCCGACGGCGGGCCATCCGCCGTTGCTCCTGCCGTTGCTCCACAGGAGAGTGCCCAGTGACCGGCGTCCTGGTGGTCGACGATGACCAGCATCTGCTGAAGGCCCTGCGAATCACGCTGCAGGCGCATGGCTACGCTGTGGAGACTGCCGCGGACGGCGAGGCGGCGCTGATTGCTGCCTCGCGCAATCCGCCCGGGATCGTTGTCCTGGACCTCGGACTGCCCGACATGGACGGCGCGGCGGTCCTCCGGGAACTGCGCCGCTGGAGCACCGCCCCGGTCCTGGTGCTCTCGGCCCGGCACGGCTCATCGGACAAGGTGGACGCCCTCGACGCCGGCGCTGATGACTACATCACCAAGCCCTTTGGACTGGAGGAGCTGCTGGCCCGGCTTCGCGCACTCCTGCGCCGGGCTCCGGAAGCCACCGAGCCGTCGACTGTGGACACCCCGGAGTTCAGCGTGGACCTGGGACGGCGGATGGTTACCCGGAACGGAGAACCCGTGCGGCTCACTCCCACGGAGTGGAGCATCCTCGAACTGCTGGTGCGGAACCCCGGGAAGCTCATCACCCAGCAGCAGATCCTGGCCAGCGTGTGGGGTCCGGCCTATGAGAAGGAAGCCAACTACCTGCGCGTCTACATGGCGCAGCTCCGGCGCAAGCTTGAGGCGGACACCGGCAACCCGCGCCATCTGCTGACCGAGGCCGGCATCGGCTACCGCTTCCGGCCCTGACCTGCATTTATGAGCGGTCCATGAACTTCCGTGAACCCCTATGAAGGGGAGTCGGATTCGGGCAACATGTGTAGTGCCGGGCGCCTCTCACCGGGCGCCACATGTACAGCCGAAGGAGAACCCATCGTGTCCACCCTGCTCAACCCGTACATCAGCTTCCGTGACAACGCCCGCGACGCCATGACCTTCTACCAGTCGGTGTTCGGCGGTGACCTGGCGCTCAGCACCTTCGGGGAGTTCAACGCCAGCGAGGATCCCGCGGAGGCGGACAAGATCATGCACGGCATGCTGACCTCGGAGAAGGGGCTCGTGCTCATGGGGGCCGACACCCCCAACTCCATGGACTACTCGCCGGGGAACACCATTTCCGTGTCGCTCAGCGGTGACGACGAAACCGAACTGCGCGGTTACTACGACAAACTGTCCGACGGCGGCACGGTCACCGTCCCGATGGAGAAGGCACCTTGGGGCGACATCTTCGGCATGTGCACCGACAAGTTCGGCATCGCATGGCTGGTCAACGTCAACGGAGCCGCGGCGGCTCCTGCTTCCTAGCGACGAAGCAGGCTGTTAACGGTTTGGGGCCGGTCTAAGCGGCTTGGGGCCGGTCTAGAGATAGTCGCCGGCCCGTTCGCGGGCGATTTCCAACAGGGTGGAGTGAAAGGCCACCTCGGCCGGGGCATAGACCTTGTCCTCGCGCTGCGCCAGCAATATCCGCCGCAACGGGGCAGCTGAATCCAGGCTCAGCACCTTAACGTCGGGATGCTGCAGCGCCACAGCAGTCCTCGGCACCATGGCCACGCCCATTCCCACGCTGACCATGGCCTGGGCCTCCTGGTAGTCGTTGGCCAGGAAGGCAATCTCGGGTTCGAACCCGGTGTCGTGGGCGGAACGCTGCAGAACCTCCACGACGGGGTGTGCCTCGGCGCGCACAATCCAGGACTCGTTGCGCAGGTCCTCCATGCTTACCTGCTCCCGGTCGGCAAGTGGATGGCTCCGGGCCACCAGGATCACGGTGCTCTCCCGGAAGACCTCTGTTACCCGGATGGAGTCGTCCCGGAACGGATTCCACGGGTAGTCCCAGAGAAGGCACAGTCCCGTGACCCCGGACTGCAGATCCGCCACGAGTTCATCGAAGCGGGCGCTGCGCAACGAGAGGTTGATGGCCGGATAGCGCTTTTTGAAGGTCCGGATGACGATTGGCAGGAAGGATCCGGCCAGGGTTGGGAAGGTACCAACCGTAAGCGAACCGCGTTTGAGACCGGCGATCTGGCCCAGGTCGGACCGGGCCGCCTGCATCTGCCAGACAATTTTGCGGGCGTGGCCGGCCAGCACCTGACCGGCCTCGGTAGGCACCACCCCGCGGGAGCGGCGGGTGAGGAGAGGCTGCCCCACTTCCTGTTCGAGCTTGCGCAACTGCTGGGAGACAGCCGAGGGCGTGTACATCATGAGGTCGGCCGCGGCCGTGATGGAGCCCTGCTCCACCACTTCCAGCAGTAAGGCGAGCCGCCTTATATCGAATAGGTCCTGGCCTTCGTCGTTAAGCAACGCTTCGCCCTTCTTCGGATTTGATTCATTCTCTATCGGGACGTGCCTCCGTCCCCGGATACAGGGCCTCCGGCCGGGCTGGTGAGGGCGGAGAGGCGGGGAACCGCCCTCTGCTTTCCAATGATTTAAGCAACCCTACATCCCCCAACAATAATCCAACATTGTCTAAAGGTGTGATCTGGCTCAATCTCTTGTTAGGCGCCGATAACGGAAGTCGAACACGAGGAGATGTGGGAACACCATGAAGATCGAAGCCCAATGGATGCGCGGAGGCACCAGCAAGTGCTGGGTGTTCGAAGCGGAGCATCTTCAGGAGGGCGGCACCAGCCTCGATGTGCTGCTGCCGCGGCTGTTCGGCAGCCCGGACCCGCGCCAGATCGACGGCGTCGGCGGGGCCACCTCGACCACCAGCAAGGCTGTGATCCTGCACCGGCCCGTCAGCGACGACGTCGACGTCGAGTACACGTTCGCCCAGGTGGGAATCGAAGAGGCCGCCGTGGACTGGGGCAGCAACTGCGGGAACGGCTCCGCGGTGGTGGGCCTGTATGCCATCGAGAAGGGGTGGGTGCTTCCCACCGGCGACGTCACCCGGATCGTGACCCGCAACACCAACACCAACCAAATCATCGTCCAGCGCGTGGCCACTCCTGCCGGCGCTCTGGCAGCGGTTCCGGACGCCCAGATGCCCGGCGTACCCTTCCCCGGGTACGCGGTGGGGCTCGGCTTCCAGGACCCCGCCGGCAAGACCACCGGGGCCCTGCTGCCCACCGGAGCGGCCACCGACACCATCACCGCCAGCGGAACCCGCTGGACCGTGTCGATGGTCGATGCCGGAGCGCCGGTGGTGATGGTCCGCGCCGAGGAGCTGGGTCTGGACCCGGCCCGATACGACAGCTGGCGCGCCGGGGTGGAACTGCAGCTCGATACCCTGGAGCTGATCCGACGGCAGGCGGCGGTCCGGATGGGGCTGGCCCCCACCACCGCCGAGGCGGCCCGGGCGATCCCGAAGCTCGCAATCGTCGCAGCCCCCGCTGAGGCCGACCCCGGCTCTGACACCAACGTCATGATGCTTTCCATGGGCAGGCCGCACCCGGCGCTGGCCATCACCGGCAGCATCGCGCTGACCCTCGCCGCCCGCACCACGGGCACCGTAATGCACGCCATCACGGGCGACACTCTGGGGAGGACGCTCCGGCTGCGCACCCCGGCTGGGGTGATCGAGACGTGGAGCGAGGAACACAACGGGAGCGTCCTCGTCGGCGTCGACCGCACGGCCCGCACCATCGCCACCACCATCATCCACCTCCCCGAGGTTTCCGGCAGCGCCGTCGCTGCCTCCCTCGCGGTAGCCGCACATTAAGGAGATCATCGTGACCAAGACTGAGACCCGCACCATTGCCGCTGCGGGCGAGACCCGGGACGAAGCCACCAAGCCCCCCACCCGCCGCCGCCGTATCCTACTGGTGGCGGTGGCCGCCGGTTTCGCGATCCTGGCGTTGATTGCCCTCATGCTGGGGGGTGACATCTTCAACCCGGCGGCCAGCGCGGAACGGGAGCCCACCATGACCGCTGTGCAGATCATCCCGCTCGTCATCCTCGTGGTTATGTTCGTCGTCGCCACGAAGTGGCCGCTGAACATCGGCGTTATGGGGTTGGTCGCATCCTTCGGCGTCGGCTACTTCATGCTTGGAATGACCGACAAGCAGATCCTTGAAGAATTCCCGGCCAGCATCGTGCTGACGATCATCGGGGTCACCTACTTCTTCAGCATGGCCCAGCGGAACGGGACCATCGACATCATCGTCCAGTCCTGCGTGCGGCTCGTCAGGGGCAAGACAATGCTGTTGCCCTGGGTGTTCTTCCTGATCGCTGCCGCGCTTACCTCCCTGGGCACCTTCTCACCCGCAGCCGTCGCACTGCTGGCACCGGCGGCCATCGGGTTCGCCTACGAGTCGCGCATCCATCCCGTGCTGATGGGAGCGTTCATCATCAACGGCGCCCACGCCGGCGGCTTCTCGCCACTCTCCGTGGCCGGAGTACTCGTGCATGACATCGCCCTGAAGAACGACTTTCCCATCTCCCAGGGCGCGCTCTTCGCCGCCAGCTTCGCCGTCAACCTCATCCTCTCCGCACTGACAGTCGTCCTGTTCGCGCTCATCGGCAAACTGCGCGATAGCCACGGCGGCCAGCACGCCGACGTCGACACATCCCGCACCGGCCGTCCCCATGGCCAGCAAATCTTCACGCTGGCCCTGATCGCCGTGATGCTTGTGTGCACCCTGGGCTTCCACATGCCCATCGGCTTTGTGGCCCTCTCCGCCGGCCTCCTGCTTGCATTCGTGAACATCAAGGAACACCGGACCTTTGTCGGCGGAGTCTCCTGGTCCACCGTCCTGCTGGTCGCCGGCATGATCACCTACGTCTCCCTGCTCCAGCACGTGGGCGTCATCGACACCCTCGCCGAGCAGGCCCTGGCACTGGGCGCACCGCTGCTGATCGCGCTGGTCCTCTGCTACGTGATCGGCGTCGGCTCAGCCTTCGCCTCCTCCACGGCCTTGCTGACCGCGTTCATCCCGCTGGCCGGCCCGCTGCTGGCCACGAGCTCGCTGAGCGCGTCAGGAACGGTGGCGGCCCTCGCCATCGCGGCCACCGTCGTGGACGTCTCGCCCTTCTCCACCGACGGTGCCCTGGTGGTCGCCAACGCCCGCGAGGACGACCGGCAGCGCGTCTACAAGCAGTTGATGATGTACGCCGGCGGTGTCGTGCTGGTGGCCCCCGCCCTGGCCTGGGGACTGCTGGTACCCACCGGCATCATGTGACCGGTCCCGGAAACCGCGACCTGCGGACGGACTTCATCCAGAACAGCTAAAGATCTACAGACTGCCGGACACACCCGGCGCGTGTCGGTCCCCGACCTTGCACTCCATCGCAACAGGTAGCCCGAAGGACGGGCGCGGGACGCGGGTCCGCACGCAGAAGGCAGGGAGACGGCACCGTCTCCCTGCCTTCGCCACAAGCCCGCCCAGTCACGCCCATCTCTTCCACTCGCCCAGCCCTTCCACTCGCCCAAGGACACCGCCATGACAAACTATTCACGCGCCCCCAAACCGCCGGCAGCAAGGCCTGAGCCGGTCCCAAACTGGTCAAAATTGTCCCGCGCAGACCAAGTGGAGATCTACCGGAACGGCGAAGCCATAGCATCGGGCAAGATCGACATGCTGGCCATGGACGGAAGCATGCTCTGGATACACCAGGACGGGGCGAACGGCCGCGCGCTGTTCCTGCACGGCGACGGGCTCAAGATATACCGACGGCCGCGCCGCCACTGACGCGCATCGACGCATTTTGAGTGTCCCGACTGGCTGTTCAGGAACCTGGCCGCTCAGGAACCTGGCCGCTCAGGAACCCGGCTGTTCAGGAACCCGGCTGTTCAGGCACCTGGCGGCGACCAGGCCCACTCGCGGATTTCGGGCAGGTCTTCGAAATGCTCCCGGATGTATTCGGCATGGGCGTCCAGCTGCTGGTTGCAGTGATCGGCCAGGGCCTGCGCGCCGTCGAACTCCCGCGGCATCCGGCGGAGCGCTTCCAGCGCCAGGTGGTAGCGGCTCATCCGGTTGAGCACCACCATGTCGAACGGCGTGGTGGTAGTGCCTTGCTGGCTGTAGCCGCGGACGTGGAACCTCTCCGGGTTCGGCCGGCCGTGCAGGAGCTGGTGGAAGGAGCGGGCGTAGCCGTGCCAGGCCACCACCACCTCGCAGGTGTCCGTAAACAGCGAGGTGAACGTCCCGTCGTCGAGCCCGTGGGGGTGCACGTCCCGCGGTGGAAGCACCATGGCATCCATGACGTTCACCACGCGCACTGTGGCCTCCGGAACGTGGCGCTGCAGCAGCCACGCGGCCGCCAGTGCCTCCTCGGTGGGGATGTCGCCAGCGCAGGCGAGAATGACGTCGGGCTCAGCGCTGCTGCCATTCTCGTTGCCGGCCCATTCCCACCGGGAGGCGCCTGCCTCGGCGTGCGCGCGGGCTTCCGCCAGCGTGAGGTACTGGGGATGGGACTGCTTGTCGACGACAACCAGGTTCACGTAGTCCTTGCTGCGCAGGGCGTGCTCTGCGGCCGCCAGCAGGGTGTTGGTGTCCGGCGGCAGGTAGATCCTCGTCACCTCTCCGGACAGTGACAGCACGGTGTCGATCAGGCCCGGTCCCTGGTGACTGAAACCGTTATGGTCATTGCGCCAGCACGTGGAGGTCAGCAGGATGTTCAGGCTCGGCACCGGTGAACGCCACTCCAGCTCCCGGGCGTGCTGCAGCCATTTGGCGTGCTGGACGGTCATGGAGGCGCTGACCATGGCAAAGGCCTCGTAGCTGGCGAAGAATCCGTGCCGGCCGGTCAGCAGGTAGCCTTCCAGCCAGCCCTGGCAGAGGTGCTCCGAGAGCACTTCCATCACCCGGCCGTCCGCCGAAACGTGGTCATCGCCATCGTGCCCCGGGAGCAGGAGGCAGCGGTCGGTGGCCTCGAAGACGGCGCCCAGCCTGTTGCTGTTGGTCTCGTCCGGGCAGAAAAGCCGGAACCGGGGGTCGTCCTCCGTCCCGGTATAGAGGTCGCGGAACAACTCGCCCAGCGGCTTGGTGGTCTCGATGCTGGTGGAGCCCGGCCGGCCGGGGTCGACGGCGTACTGCGCGAGGTCGGGAATCTCCAGCGGGACGGACGGCTGGCCGTTGGCCCAGGGCGCGGCCCCCATCCGGAGCCTGCCTTCGGGTGCCAACGCGGCCAGTTCGGGCAGGAGCCGGCCGCCGTCGTCGAACAGCGTTTCCGGCTGGTAGGAGCGCATCCACTGCTCCAGCAGCGCCAGGTGCTCCGGGTCGTCCTTGACGCCGGACAGGGGAACCTGGTGCGCACGGAACGTGCCTTCCACCGGGCTGCCGTCCACTGATTCCGGGCCGGTCCAGCCCTTTGGCGTGCGGAGGATGATCGCCGGCCAGCGGGCCGCTGTCGTTCGATGATGGCCGGTTCGATTATGGCTGGTCCGATTACGGCCGGTTCCGGTGTCACCGGCACCGGCGTCCCGGGCGTCCCGCTGGATGTCCCGGATGGTGGCGTACGCGTTGTCGAGCGCGGCGGCCAGGGCCCGGTGGACCTTCCCAGGCTGGTCGCCGGCGACCGTCACGGGCTCCCAGCCGTTGGCGCGCAGCAGCGCCTCAACATCCTCGTCCGTGCGGCGTCCCAGAACAGTGGGCCCGGAAATTTTGGCCCCGTTGAGGTGCAGGATGGGCAGGACCGCGCCGTCCCGCACGGGATTGAGGAAGAACGGTGCCATCCAGGACGCGGCGAGCGGGCCGGTCTCGGCTTCGCCGTCGCCCACCACGCAGGCGGCTATGAGTCCGGGGTTGTCCATCACCGCGCCGGTGGCGTGCATGAGTGAATAGCCCAGCTCACCGCCCTCGTGGATGGATCCGGGGGTGGCGGGGCCCACGTGGCTGCCCACCCCGCCCGGCGTCGAAAACTGCCGTGCCAGCCGGTGCACGCCTGCAGCGTCGCGGCTGACTTCGGGGTAGATCTCGGAGTAGGTTCCTTCGAGGTAGACGTTCGCCACCACGGACGGTCCGCCGTGGCCCGGCCCGGCGATGAACAGGACCTCGGCAGACGTATTTTTGATCAGCCGGTTCAGGTGGGCGTACATCAGCGACAGCCCGGGGCCGGTGCCCCAGTGGCCCAGCAGCCGCGGCTTGATATGCTCCGGCCGCAGCGGCTCCCGAAGCAGTGCATTGTCCTGGAGATAGATCTGGGCCACCGTCAGGTAGTTCGCCGCGCTCCAGTAGCGGTGGAGGAGGTCCAGTTCGTCGTCCGAAATTGCCCCGTTTGCCCCGGCCATGCCCATGAATGTGCCTTCCGTCGGATCCGCTCCAGCGCTGACGGGCACAGTCTACCGCGGTGTTTTGGCCACCCTCAGATCCACCTCGGGCCTCAGATCCACTACGGGCCTCAGATCCACTTGGGGGCGGCGGGAACGTCGGGCAGCAGCTCTGTCCCGTGGGCGGCGGTGACGCCGCTGCTGCCGCGGCCGGTGGCCCATTCGACGACGGCGGGCAGGGTTCCGGTGGTGATCGTTGGGTCAGTGGCGCTGGTGTCGCCGAACGTCAGATCGGTGCCGTTCACTTTGATGAGGAGCCCGGCGTCGGTGCGGCGGGTTTTCCAGGCGCCGGTGATGTCTGTCAGGAGCCGTTCCAGGACGGGTGCGGGGATGTCGGTGAAGGTGGCGCCGTTGTTAAGGTCGACGGCGTGGATCCAGACTTCGCGGGTGCGCATCCAGACGGTTTCGGACGCGGGGACGGTGCGGCCCTGGGCGGTTTTGACTTCGTTGGCCCAGGCCTGGTCGGGCAGATCGCGCCATTCGACGGACAGGTGCACTGCGGAGTGGTCAAACAGGTTCCGCAGGGCGATCGGACTGAGAGTGGCGCCGAACTCGATCTCGCGGTTGCGCGCTTCCGGAGAGGAATACATCGGGGTCTCGATCCCGGTCGCGGCCCATTCGCTGAGCCGGGCGATCGCGCGGGCGTTGTAGCCGACGTGGGCGGTGAGGTGGCGGCGGGTCCAGCCCGGCAGCAGCGAATCCCCATCGAGCTCCGCATCGGTGAGTTCGTTGAGTTTGCGGGCGAAGAACGCGGTGCCCCGCCGGGCCTGCAGGAGCTGTTCCTGCAGGCCCGGGTCGGTGGCCTGGTCGGTGCGGGCGGCCATCAGGCCTCCTTGACCACGCGGTTGGTCAGCTGGCCCAGGCCCTCGATGGTGGTGACCAGGACCTGGCCTTCCTGCAGGTAGCGCTTGGGCTCCTGCGCGTGGCCCACGCCGCCGGGGGTGCCGGTGGCGATCACGTCGCCCGGGTTCAGGGTGATGATGGTGGAGATGTAGGAGACCAGGTATTCGGGGGTGAAGACGAGGTCCCCGGTGGGGGTGCTCTGCTGGATCTCGCCGTCCACGGCGGAGGTCATCAGCGGCCCGGCAGTGAACTCGTCCTTGGTGACCAGGGCGGGGCCGAATGGGGTGGAGTTTTCCCAGGTTTTGCCCTGCAGCCACTGGACGGTGCGGAACTGGTAGTCGCGCATGCTGATGTCGTTCAGCACGGAGTACCCGGCGATGTGCCCGGGTGCGTCGGCTTCGCTGATCCGCCGCCCGGTTTTGCCGATGACGACGGCGAGTTCGGCTTCCCAGTCCACGGCGTCGGATTCCTGCGGCAGGGCCAGGTCGTCGTTCGGGCCGATCAGCGATTCCTGGTATTTGGCGAACAGGGTGGGGTGCTCCGGGACGTCCCTCCCCATCTCCTTGATGTGGTTGCGGTAGTTGTGGCCCACGCAGATGATCTTGCCCGGTGCGGGTACGACGGCGGCGAGGTCGGCGCCCTCGAGCGGGTGCGTTGCGCCGTTGGCCGCCTTCGCCGTCCCTTCCCAGTCCGGGGCGCGGAGGAGTTCGCCGACGTCGGTGAACCCGTCGATCTCGGTCAGGGTGTTCCCGTCCTGGCGGACAGCCTTGGTTACTGTTTTTTCGCCACCAGGGAGGCGGAGGGTGAGGAGTCTCATTATTTGTTGCGTCCTTCGGTGTAGGTGCGGTTGAAGTTCAGCCGTTCAAAGATGGGGGCGTCGCTGAACCGGAACAAATCAAACGAAGTGTGAGGATCAGCGTCCGCCTGCAGGGACCATTCCTGCCAGGACGGGACCACGAACAGGTCACCCTTGGCCAGCGTCCTGGTTTCGCCGTTCAGGACCACACTGCCGGTGCCTTCGAAGACCTGCCACACGCTGGAGCCGACCTCGCGCAGCGGCTCCGTGGCGGCGGCGGGCCGGAGCCGGTGGAATTCGGCGCGGATGGTGGGCATCACGTCGCCGCCCGTGGTCGGGTTCGAGTACCGGATCGCGGCGTGGCCCTGGGACACGGTGGCCGGGTGGCCCTCGTCCTCCAGCGCCAGCTGCTCGCGCAGGGCAGCGTCGGTGTGTTCCCAGCGGTAGGCGGCGATGGGGGAATTGGTGGTGTCCTCGAGCCCGGAGAGCGGGCGCAGGCCGGGGTGGGCCCAAAGCCGCTCGGACCGGGAGATATCCGGGGTCGCCTCGTCGGTGACACGCTCGGTGCCGAACTCGAAGAACCCGGCGTCGGCGTAATGCACGAACGGGATGTCCAGGCCGTCGATCCACGCCATCGGGGAGTCGGTGTCGTTGTGGTGGCCGTGGAAATTCCAGCCCGGGGTCAGCAGGAAGTCGCCGCGGCGCATCGCCACCGGATCCCCGTTCACCACGGTCCAGACACCTTCGCCTTCGACGACGAAGCGGAACGCATTCTGCGAATGCCGGTGCTCCGGGGCGGTCTCGCGGGCGCCGAGGTACTGGATGGCCGCCCACAGCGTCGGCGTCGCATAGGGCGTGCCACCCAGCCCCGGGTTGGCGAGGGCTATGGCCCGCCGCTCGCCGCCCCGCCCGACCGGGACCAGGTCACCGGCCCGGGCAGCCAGGGGGTAAAGGTCGTTCCAGCGCCACACATGCGGCACGGCCTTCGGGGTGGGGACCATTGGCATCAGGTCACCGATCTCTGTCCACAGCGGGATCAGGTTCTCCGACTCGAAGTCCCGGTACAGCTGCTCCAGCTGGCCAGCCTCCGCCGGCGTGGGCTCCGGGGCCACATGGGCGGCGGCAACTGATTCGTGGGTCGTGGTCTCGGCGCTGATGGACATGGCGGCCTCCTCGGTGAGTGCTGATGACGTCTTGGCGTAGTACCGAGATTAGGGACACCCAGGCTGTGGACCACAACATATTCTGCTAAGCAGAATTATTTGGAGTCAGTCCCGTCCGCCAGGTCAGCCGGGCTCGGCCGGATTGGCGGCGATGTCGATCTCCAGCTGCCGGCGCGTCTCCATCATGGCCGGGAGCAGTCCCGCGTCGAACACGGCGCGGAACCTGGTCACAGGGGTGGCCACGCTGATCGCGCCCACCACTTCGCCCTTTCCGTTGTGCAGGGCCATGCCCAGCGCGCTGATGCCTTCCTCGGTTCCCTCGAAATTAGCCGCGAAGCCGTTGCCACGGACCGTTTCGAGCTCCCGCACGAACGCCGGGTACTCGGCGTCGGGAATGCTGTCTCCGCCTATTTCCGCATTCTGGCTCCGGAACAGCTGCTGAATCAGTGCCGGCTCCAGCTCAGCGAGCATTGCCTTGCCGCCCGACGCCCTGTTCGCCGGCAGCACGGTGCCCTGCCGGTCGCCCACGCGAAGGGCGCTGGTGCCTTCCACCGTCTCCAGGAACCGGACCTTGGTGCCCACCCGGATCATCAGATTCACGGTCTCGTTGAGGCGGGAGCTCAGCAGTTCCATGTGGGGCCGCGCCAGATTCCGCAGCAGCCGGGTCCAAGTGACGCCGGCCGGGCCGGCGCCCATCGCCGGTCCGGGAACATAGCGCCGGGTTTCGTCCTGCACGGCGAAGCCCCGGTACACAAGCATGGCCAGGAGGCGGTGCGCCGTGGACGGAGCCACGCCCAGCTCACTCGCGGCATCCTTCAGCCGCAGGCTGCCCCCGTCGCGCAGCAGCTGCAGGAGCTGCAGCGCGTTGTCCACCGACTCGATCGAATACGTGGGCTTCTTCCGGAGGGGCAAGTTCTGCATAACAGAATTCTATTGGAGAGCCGCTCCTTCAGCCATGAGAGTTGGTGGCATGAATCACACACCTTCCGCTGCAGTGCCGGAGCGGTTCACGCCGGAAGCGGCCCTTCCCCCGGCGCCGGCGCCCCGGTTCTCCAAACAGTCCACCCTGGCCGTGCTTGTCTGCTGGCTGTTGGTGGTCTTCGATGGCTATGACCTCATTGTTTACGGGACTGTCCAGTCCTCCCTGATCTCCGAGACCGGCTGGGGGCTGAGCAAGGCCACCGCCGGAACCATAGGATCCATGGCCTTCGTCGGCATGATGATTGGGGCGATCTTTGCCGGCCGGATGGCCGACTCCTGGGGCCGCCGCCGCACCATCCTGGGCTGCGCCGTCATTTTCTCGATCTTCACCATCCTTTGCGCCTTCGCTCCCAACGCCGCCGTCTTCGGCGCCCTGCGGCTCCTCGCCGGCATCGGGCTCGGCGGCCTGGTGCCCTCAGCGAACGCCCTCGTTGCCGAGCTGGTGCCCGCCAAATGGCGGTCCACCGTTGCCACCCTGATGATGTCCGGTGTCCCGATCGGCGGATCCATCGCCGCGCTCGTCGGCATTCAGATGATCCCTGCCTTCGGGTGGGGGTCAATGTTCCTGGTGGCCGTGCTTGCCTTGGTGGTCGTGGTGCCGCTCGGACTGAAATACCTTCCGGAGACGCTGGCGCCGCTCAGCGCCCCTACCCGCACCCCGGGCAGCGCCGCCCGCAAGGCCTCCGGCAGCGGCCGCACAGTCAAGGAACCGTCCGGCTTCAACTCCCTGCTCCGGGCCCCCTACCCGGGGATCAGCGTGCTGTTCGCCGTAGCGACGATTGCCACCCTCTTCGCCTGGTACGGGCTGGGCACCTGGCTGCCCAACCTCATGCAGCTGGCCGGCTACAACCTGGGCTCCGCCCTGACCTTCGCCCTGGCCCTCAACCTCGGGGCAGTGGCCGGCTCGGTCATCACGGCCTGGGCAGGCACGCGCTTCGGTCCGATTCCGACGGCGATCGCCGCCGCCTCGGTCGCGGCAGGCGCGCTGGTGGTCCTCGTGATCGGGCCGCCCGTCGGCGTCGTGTACTTCATGCTGGTCCTCGCCGGCGTGGGCACGCACGGCACGCAGTGCCTCATCATCGCCGCCGTCGCGAGCCACTATCCCGGACACCTGCGGGGGACCGCGCTGGGCTGGGCGCTTGGCACCGGCCGGATTGGCGCCGTTGCCGCACCCCAAATAGGTGGCCTCCTGCTGGCCGCCGGGCTGGGCGTCAATTCCAATTTCCTGGCCTTCGCCGGAGCAGCGGCTATCGCCGCGGTGCTGCTGACCGCCGTCGGCCTCAAACTCAAGTCGAAACTCTCAATTTCACCTTCACCAACAGGAGCAATCAATGTCTGAGCACGCCCCGTCCACCGATGTACCGTCCACGGATGTCCTCGTCATCGGAGGGGGAATGGCCGGACTGGCCGGAGCCCTCGCGCTGCGTGAAAACGGCGCCAACGTCACCCTCGTGGAGAGGGCGCCTGAGTTCGGCGAGGTGGGCGCGGGGCTGCAGATGGCCCCCAACGCCTCCCGCGTCCTCCGGCGCTGGGGCCTGCTGGAAAAGGCACTGGAAATCGGTGTCCAACCCAAGCACCTGGTCTTCCGCGACGCCGTCACCGGCGAGGAGCTCACCCGCCAGACGCTCGGCGGGGAATTTGCCGAACGCTACGGTGCGCCGTACGTCGTGATCCACCGCAGCGACCTGCACCGCGTCCTGCTCGAAGGCTGTGAGGCCGCGGGCGTCAAGCTTGTCAACGACGTCATGGTCGAGAGCGTTGAAACCGTAAACGGCCGCGGTGTGGCGCACACCGCAGCCGGCGTGGACTACGAGGCAGACGTCGTGATCGGCGCCGACGGACTCAAGTCCACCCTGCGCCCGCTCGTGGCCAAAGACGAGCCGGTCTCGTCAGCCTACGTCGCCTACCGCGGGACCGTGCCGATCACCGAAAATACGCCGAAGACGGACCTTGAGGACGTCATCGTCTACCTCGGACCGGACTGCCACCTGGTGCAGTATCCGCTGCGCAAGGGCGAGCTGCTGAACACTGTGGCCGTCTTCAAGTCCCCTTCCTTCGCGCGCGGCGAAGAACAGTACGGGGGAGTGGACGAGCTCGAGGCCGCGTACAAGGACTGCGTCCCAGCCGTCAAGGACGCGCTGAAAAATCTGGGCACCGGCATGCGCTGGCCCATGTACGACCGCGACCCGATCGAAAACTGGGTCGCCGGCAGGATGGTGCTGATGGGCGACGCCGCGCATCCGATGCTCCAGTACCTTGCCCAGGGCGCATGCCAGGCGCTCGAGGATGCAGCCGTGCTGCAGGACGCCAGTTACGGCACCGTGTTCACCCCGGACGGCGTAAACCCGGGCGGCTGGGACGATGCCATCCGGGAATTCAACAACGTCCGCGCCGGCCGGACGGCCCGGATCCAGCGCACCGCCCGCGTCTGGGGCGAATCCTGGCACGTCTCCGGACTGGCCCGGACGCTGCGCAACCTGCTCTTCAAGAGCCGGAAGGACAACAACTTCCAGTACAACGACTGGCTGTACGGCCAGGATGGCGACGGCGTGCCTTCCGCAGCCGTTCAGGCCACTTCGGTGGGGGAGAAGGTTCCGGCGTAGCGAACGTGTAGGGGCGGGGCCTTGCAGTGTGAAGGCATTGCCCCGCCCGGCGGGCGTTCCGTAGCGTTGGGTCCAGCGCCGGTAGCAGGCGTGGGAGGAATGCCGTGGGAAATACCGCCCCTAATAGGGACACCGCGCAGAACGGAGACTCAGGGAGCAGAGTTACCCTGTACCTCGACGTCGACGGCGTCGTCTGCCCCTTTGGCCCCGTGGGCACCACGCCCTGGGGCTCGGCCTGGCAGTATGCCTACGCCGGGATGCTGGAGGTGGCTTACGCGGCGGAGCTGGTGGCGGCCCTGAACCGGCTGACGCTGTGGCCCGGCCTCCGTTTCGTCTGGCTCACCAGCTGGGAGGAACTGGCGCCTGCGGTGCTCTGCCCGGTCACCGGACTGGAGGGAAGCTCCTGGCCGGTGCTGACCGCCAACGGGGCAGGAAGCGGTGCCGAATGGTGGAAGCTGGAAGCCATCCAGGCGGATGTGGGCAGGAACACGCCGGAGCGGATCATCTGGGTGGACGACCAGCTCGCCTTCGAGGGCAGGGCGCAGGCGTGGGCGCGGATCCTTGGCCGCCGCGCCTTGCTCGTCTCGCCGGATCCCCGGACCGGCCTGTCGCCGGGCGGACTGGCAAGGATCCGCGCGTTCGCCCGGCCCCCGGACCGGCAGGTGTGACAGGCACAGGGCATTGCAGGTTTGACCTCGTCTGCAGGACGCGTACCATCGATAAGGTTTCAAGCCCGCTCTGCAGCTCCGCTACCCCCACCCTCAGACGTTTTCTCAAACATCGGGTGAACTATGCTGTGCAGTGCAGGCAGGGGAAGTGGAACTGCTGAACGTAGACTCTGCAGATTGGGCAACAGGTGGACATCACCGTCATGGTGGCGCTGGTCATTGCGCTGGCATTATTTTTCGACTTCACGAACGGTTTCCATGACACCGCAAACGCGATGGCCACCCCCATTGCCACAGGTGCCATCAAGCCGAAGACTGCGGTTGCCCTCGCGGCGGCCCTGAACTTGGTCGGGGCGTTCCTGTCCACGGAAGTTGCCAAGACGGTCTCGGGCGGCATCATCCGCGAGGGGTCCGGCGGGGTCCAGATCACCCCGGACATCATTTTCGCCGGACTCATGGGCGCCATCTTGTGGAACATGATCACCTGGCTCAAGGGACTGCCCTCCAGTTCATCCCATGCGCTCTTCGGCGGCCTCATCGGAGCCGCGATCGTCGGCATCGGTTTCCACTCCGTCAACCTTGAGACGCTGCTTCAGAAGGTCATCCTGCCCGCCATCTTTGCCCCGGTCATCGCCGGGCTTGTGGCTTACGTTTGCACCCGCATCGCCTACGCGCTCACGTCCCGGCACGATCCGGAGACGGGCAGCAAGCTCACACAGAAGCGCGGCGGCTTCCGGACCGGCCAGATCTTCACCTCCAGCCTGGTGGCGCTGGCCCATGGCACCAACGACGCCCAGAAAACCATGGGCATCATCACCCTGGTGCTCATCTCGGCGGGAACGCAGCAGCCCGGTTCGGGCCCGCAGCTGTGGGTCATCACCGCATGCGCCCTCGCCATCGCCATCGGAACGTACGCCGGCGGCTGGCGCATCATCAGGACCATGGGCGCCGGCCTCACCGAGGTGAAGCCCGCCCAGGGCTTCGCGGCCGAGTCGAGCACCGCCTCCGCCATCCTCGCCTCCTCGCACCTGGGCTTTGCTTTGTCCACCACGCAGGTGGCTTCCGGTTCAGTGATCGGCTCCGGCATGGGGCGCAGGGGCACCACGGTGCGCTGGGGAATGGTGGGGCGCATCGCCCTCGGCTGGCTCTTCACGCTGCCCGCTGCGGGCATCGTCGGTGCATTGACCGCGCTGCTGGTCAAGACCGGGGTCGCCGGTGTGGTGATTGCGGCCGTGGCCGGCATCGGCGCGGTGGTGTACATGTTCCTGGTATCCCGCAAATCCCAGGTGGGCCACCACAACGCCGTCGAGGTCGAAGAGGCCGGTCAGGCAGTCCGCTTCGCGAAGAAGAAGGCCCTCGCCAGGGCACGCGCCGCCGAGCGCGCCAAGAACAACAACCCGAAGGGCCCGCAGCGATGAAGTGGCTGGAACTCCTCACCGTAGCCGGCGCCACACTGATCGCCGCCGTGACCGTCGTGGTCCTCTATTCCCTTGGCGTCCGGCTTACCGCCATCGCCGGTGACCGCCAGGTGGCCGCGCCGGCGTGGGTCAAGTACCTCTCCTACGCCTGCTTCGGGCTCTGCGGAATCGCCGTGCTGTTCGGGCTTTACCTGATCATTCCGTACTTCAGCGGCTAGCCTGACGCCCGTCGACGGGCGGTCCGGCTGCCGGCTGCTCGGGGGACGGACCACCGCCGGGAACCGGCATTCTCTGGGAAGAGGGAACCGGAATGGCTAGGCTGGGCGCATGCCCAGTGTCCAGTATTACGTTGCGTCCTCCCTCGACGGCTTCATCGCCACCGCCGACGACGATCTTGCCTGGCTGCTGCAGTTCGACGGCTTCGAAGGCGGCAAGGAAAGCTACGAAACCTTCATGGCCGGCGTCGGCTGCATTGTCATGGGCGGGACCACCTACGAGTGGCTGATGGAGCACGAACCCGGCAACTGGCCCTACCCCGGCACGCCCTCCTGGATCTTCACCCACCACGAGTTCAGCGCCCCGCCCGGGGCAGACGTCACGTTCGTGCGCGGCGATGTCACCGAATTCATCGACGACCTCCGGCGTGACGCGGCCGGCAAAAACATCTGGCTGGTGGGCGGCGGCGAGCTCGCCGCCCAGTTCGCCGGTGCCGGCCTTCTGGACGAACTGATCGTCTCGGTCATCCCCGTGGTGCTTGGCGCCGGAAAGCGGCTTCTTCCCCTCGCCGAGGGCCCGACGGCGCCACTTGAGTTGCAGGAGGCGCGTCCCCAGGGGCGGGGGATCGTGGAGCTCCGGTACAGCTGGCCTGCGCGCTAGTTTGGCGGCGCGCCGGTTTTTCTGCCTACGGTTTTTCTGTCTGTCGACCTGTGTCCCGGATGAGGTTGGTGATGCGCGCCGTGGACAGCCTGCGCCCCTGCTCGTCGGTCATCACGATTTCGTGAGTGGTCAGCGTGCGGCCAAGGTGGATGGCCGTACAGGTTCCGGTCACCGTGCCGGCGGAAACCGCGCGGTGGTGCGTGGCGCCGACCTCGATGCCCAGGGCCTGGCGGCCGGGACCGGCATGCATCCCGGCGGCAAACGACCCCAGGGTCTCGGCCAGCACCACGTGGGCCCCGCCGTGCAGGATGCCTGCCACCTGGGTGTTCCCCTCCACCGGCATCGTGGCCACGCACCGTTCGGGGCTCATCTCCAGGAACCGGATCCCCATCTTCACCACCAGGGCACCGATGCCGTAGTCGGCAAGCCAGTCGTGAAGGTGTTCCGGGACGCCGGCGGCAAAGAGCTCTTCCCTGAACTGTGCTTCCGCCGTGGCTTCCACGGCGGCCGGCGCTTCAACCGCGGCAGGCGTTTCGACGGCGGCACGTGCTTCCGCCGCCGGTCTGGCCTCTGTGGGGCTGGCCTCACCGGCGGGCCCGGGCGTGAAATTGTCCATCATGGCAACTAGGCTGGCACCTGTGAGTGAAACAACCAAACCGGCCCCAATTCCGTCCACAACCCAGACCCTTCAGGACATTCCGGTGTCCTCGCCTGGCGCCGCGTCGGTGTCGGCCACCGAGGCTCCCGTGGTTCCCATGACGGAGCAGCCCCGGCTTCTGGTGCTGGACGGGCACTCCATGGCCTTCCGGGCCTTCTTTGCCCTCCCGGCTGACAAGTTCTCAACCGCCCGGGGCCAGCACACCAACGCGATCCACGGCTTCACATCCATGCTCATCAACCTGATCAAGGAGCAGAAGCCGACCCACGTCGCGGTCGCTTTCGACGTCTCGGATGACACCACTCACCGCAAGGCCGAGTACAGCGAGTACAAGGGCGGCCGCAACGAGACGCCCCGGGAAATGAGCGGCCAGATCGACCTCATCGACCAGGTCATGGGCGCGTGGGGCATCAAGACCATCAAGATGCCCGGCTATGAGGCGGACGACATCCTGGCGACGCTCGCCGCCATGGGTGAAAAGGCCGGCTACGAGGTCCTGCTCGTGTCCGGCGACCGCGACGCCTTCCAGCTCATCACCGACAACGTGTTCGTGCTGTACCCGAAGAAGGGTGTCAGCGACATCCCGCGCATGGACGCCGCCGCGGTTGAGGAAAAGTACTTCGTCAGCCCCTCCCGCTATTCGGACCTCGCGGCCCTGGTGGGCGAGACCGCGGACAACCTGCCGGGCGTCCCCGGCGTCGGGCCCAAGACAGCAGCCAAGTGGATCAACCTCTACGGCGGCCTCGAAGGCGTGCTGGAACACCTCGATGCCATCGGCGGGAAGGTGGGGGACTCGCTGCGCGCCAACGTGGACGCAGTCAAGCGCAACCGCAAGCTGAACCAGCTCCACACCGACCTTGACCTCCCGGTGACGCTGGACGAACTGGCTGATCCACGGCCGGACCAGCAGGCGCTCGAGGAGCTCTTCGACGAGCTCGAATTCAAGACCATC
Organism: Arthrobacter sp. BGA-UO-ETr-C19; assembly: GCF_059568005.1. NCBI lineage: Bacteria > Bacillati > Actinomycetota > Actinomycetes > Micrococcales > Micrococcaceae > Arthrobacter > Arthrobacter sp. BGA-UO-ETr-C19. Next base: position 106,849 of record NZ_JCAQPC010000015.1, on the reverse strand, counting down.
CGCACCCGGCTCTTTGATCTTTATGCCAGCGAGGCCCCGGCACCGGAGCGCGAGCCCCTGGAGAGCAGGGACTTCGCCACGCTGACTGAGGCTGGCGCACTACGGGCCTTCCTCGAGGCCGGGGCAGGTCAGCGCTCTGCCCTCGCTGTGGACGTGCTGCCCGGCCGGATCGGCGAGGACGCGGACGCCGTCGCGATCGTGCGGGACGATGCCGCGGCCTACGTGGACCTCACCACGCTGGACGCCGAGGCGGAAAACGTGCTGGCCCAGTGGCTCCGGGACGCGGGATCCCCGAAGGTGATGCACGGCTACAAGGCGGCGCTGAAGGCACTGGCCAACCGAGGGTTCGGCCTGGAGGGCGTGGTGGATGACACGTCCATCTCCGGCTACCTCATCCAGCCCGACCGCCGCACCTATGAACTGGCCGAACTGGCCCAGTTCCACCTGAACATCCACATCACGCCCGAGGCCGCCAAAGCGGGGCAGCTCGAGTTGGCATTCGACGACGACGCCGCTGCGGCGTCCGGTGCGCTGGTCCAAGTGGCCGCCGTCGTGCATAAGCTGAGCCAGTACTTCGAATCGGAACTGAAGGACCGCAAGGCCGAAGACCTGCTGGCCACGCTGGAACTGCCGGTGGCCCGTGTCCTGGCGGACATGGAGACGGCCGGCATCGCCGTCTCCATGGAGCTGATGGACGAACAGTTGGCGGATCTGGCCAGGGTGATCGACGACGCCCAGGAACGGGCGTTCGCTGCGATCGGCCACGAGGTGAACCTCGGTTCGCCGAAGCAGCTGCAGACCGTCCTCTTCGAGGAGCTGCAACTGCCCAAGACCAAGAAGATCAAGTCCGGCTACACCACGGACGCTGCGTCGCTGAAGAACCTGCTGGAGAAGACCGGGCACGAATTCCTGGTCCAGCTCATGGCTCACCGCGAATCGGCGAAGCTGCGGCAGATGGTGGAGACGCTGAAGAAGTCGGTGGCGGAGGACGGGCGCATCCACACCACCTACGCCCAGAACGTGGCCGCCACCGGGCGCATCTCGTCCAACAACCCCAACCTGCAGAACATCCCGATCCGCAGTGAGGAAGGCCGCCGCGTGCGTGGCATCTTCGTGGTCAGCGACGGCTACGAGTGCCTGCTGTCCGCGGACTACTCGCAGATCGAAATGCGCATCATGGCGCACCTGTCCGGGGACGCCGGGCTGATCGAGGCCTACCGCGAGGGGGAGGACCTGCACCGCTTCGTCGGCTCGTCCATCTTCCACGTGCCGCCGGCCGAGGTGACCAGCGCGATGCGCTCCAAGGTCAAGGCCATGTCCTACGGCCTGGCCTACGGGCTGACCTCGTTCGGGCTGTCCAAGCAGCTTGAGATCTCGGTGGACGAGGCCAGGAACCTCATGAAGGACTACTTCGACCGGTTCGGTGCCGTGCGGGATTACCTCCGCGGAGTGGTGGACCAGGCCCGGGTGGACGGCTACACCGCCACGATCGAAGGCCGGCGGCGCTACCTGCCGGACCTCACCAGCACGGACCGTCAGCTGCGCGAGAACGCCGAGCGCATCGCCCTGAACTCGCCCATCCAGGGCTCCGCCGCGGACATCATCAAGCGCGCCATGCTGGGTGTGCATTCGGAACTGGCCGCGCAGGGACTGAAGTCACGCATGCTGCTGCAGGTCCATGACGAGCTGGTGCTGGAAGTGGCCGGGGGCGAACGTGAGGCAGTCGAAAAGCTCGTCACGGAGCAGATGGCTGCCGCCGCTGAACTCAGCGTTCCGCTGGAAGTCCAGATCGGCGTCGGCACCAGCTGGTACGACGCCGGCCACTAGCCAAGTACACGGCGCGCAGGGCACTCTACGCGGGTGCCCCGCGCGCCACTGATTCGGGTTTACATCATTCATCGGTTCAAGGGGGAGCGGGCACGTGGCGGACAAGTACGAGATCAGGCGGTTCAGGGCGGCGGACAAGGGTGCGCCCGACTATGCCCGGGGAACTGATTGGCTCCAGGCGGTGGCCTTCGGCTTCCACGACAGCCGCCGCAGCGACGAGTTCGTGGACAAGATCATGGCCATGTACCGGCGCGACGACCGCGAGCTGACCGGCGTCTACCAGACCGGCGACGTGGCACCGCATTCCCTGGCGGCGGACATTCCCGTGGCCACGTTCGGCACGCTCCGCAAGGACCTGAACGTCGGCTACGGCCGCCAGCTCCGGACACACATGGTCACGGCCGTGACAGTGCGCGGGACGCACCGGCGCCAGGGCCTCCTGCGCCGCATGATGACCGAAGACCTCACCGCGGCGAAGGCGGAGGGGCTGGCGATGGCCGCGCTGACCGCATCGGAGGGGTCGATCTACGGCCGGTTCGGTTACGGCGTCGCAACATCCGAGCGCAGCATCAAGGTGGACACCGGTCCCCGCTTCGGCCTCCGCCACGTGCCGTCGGGGACTGTGGAGATCGCCGACCGCAAGGTGCTCCTGGAGCTTGCCCCCGAAGTGTTCGAACGCGTCCACCGGGACACTCCCGGGTCGATCGTCCGGCAGGAGGCCTACCGGCAGAACGTCTCAGGGACAGTCGGACGTGACGGCAACGAAGACGAAGCCATCAAATGCGCTCTGCACTATGACGCGGACGGAACCGTGGACGGCTACGTGTCCTACAAGTTCGCCGGCTGGGACACCAAACCGTACACCGTGGAGGTGGTGGACCTCGTGGCCGCCACCGACGCCGCGTACCTTGAACTGTGGCAGTTCCTCGGCAGCATAGACCTCATCCAGCGGGTCAGCTGGTCGGACGCTCCGGTGGACGATCCGCTGGTCTGGGCCCTGTCGGACCCCCGCTGCGTCGAAGCATCCGATCACAGGGACATGCTGTGGCTCCGGATCCTGGACAGCGCCGGCGCGCTCAGCGCCAGGCGCTATCCGGTGGACGGCACGCTGGTCCTGGGCATCGAGGACCCGCTGGGCTTCGCCGGCGGCACCTTCATCCTTGACGCCAGGGGCGGCGAGGCCACCGTTTCCGCGGCGGCCATGGACACGCAGCCGGACCTGTCGATGGACGTGGCGGACCTTGCCTCCATTTACCTCGGCGCGGTCTGTCCTGTCACGCTGAAGGCTGCGGGCCGGATCCTGGAGCACACACCAGGTGCCGCACTCCAAGGGCAGCTAATGTTCGCCGTCGAACGCGCGCCGCATTGCCTGACGCATTTCTAGCGCTTTGACCCCGCTTGGCGCTTGCCACTAGAATGAACGGGCGTGGACTACGTGCACGCTTTTTCTTCAATCCACAAAATCAGGATGACCAGGCACTTCGCTGCGAAGTGCCCGCACCTGCGCCTGCGTTCCATAACGCAGGCGCGGCGGTTTGCCTGACCGACTAACTATCCACAACGGAGCCCCTACTACATGACCATCACCTCCACCGAGAAGCCCGGTACCCCCGTAGTCGCGATCAACGACATCGGTACCGCTGAGGACTTCCTCGCAGCTGTCGACGCGACCATCAAGTACTTCAACGACGGAGACCTCGTCGAAGGTACCGTCGTCAAGGTCGACCGCGACGAAGTTCTGCTCGACATCGGTTACAAGACCGAAGGTGTCATTCCCTCCCGCGAGCTTTCCATCAAGCACGACGTTGACCCCGGAGACGTCGTCTCCGTTGGCGATCAGGTCGAAGCCCTGGTGCTCACCAAGGAAGACAAAGAAGGCCGCCTGATCCTCTCCAAGAAGCGCGCTCAGTACGAGCGTGCCTGGGGCGACATCGAGAAGGTCAAGGAAGAAGACGGTGTTGTCACCGGTACCGTCATCGAGGTTGTCAAGGGTGGTCTTATCCTCGACATCGGCCTGCGCGGCTTCCTGCCCGCATCCCTCGTCGAGATGCGCCGCGTGCGCGACCTGGCTCCGTACATCGGTCAGCAGATCGAAGCCAAGATCATCGAGCTGGACAAGAACCGTAACAACGTTGTGCTGTCCCGCCGTGCATGGCTCGAGCAGACCCAGTCCGAGGTCCGCTCCACGTTCCTCAACAAGCTGGAAAAGGGCCAGGTCCGTCCCGGCGTCGTTTCCTCCATCGTCAACTTCGGTGCCTTCGTGGACCTGGGCGGCGTAGACGGCCTGGTTCACGTTTCCGAGCTGTCCTGGAAGCACATCGACCACCCGTCCGAGGTTGTCGAGGTTGGCCAGGAAGTCACCGTCGAGGTCCTCGAGGTCGATCTGGACCGCGAGCGTGTTTCCCTGTCGCTCAAGGCTACGCAGGAAGATCCGTGGCAGACCTTCGCCCGCACCCACGCCCTCGGCCAGGTTGTTCCGGGTAAGGTCACCAAGCTGGTTCCGTTCGGTGCGTTCGTTCGCGTCGAAGACGGCATCGAAGGCCTCGTTCACATCTCCGAGCTGGCTGTCCGTCACGTTGAACTGGCTGAGCAGGTTGTCTCCGTTGGCGACGAGCTGTTCGTCAAGGTCATCGACATCGACCTCGAGCGCCGCCGCATCTCCCTCTCCCTCAAGCAGGCGAACGAGGGCGTTGACGCCGACAGCACCGAGTTCGATCCCGCTCTGTACGGCATGGCCGCTGAGTACGACGAAGAGGGCAACTACAAGTACCCGGAGGGCTTCGACCCGGAGTCCAACGAGTGGCTTGAAGGCTACGAGAACCAGCGCGCCGCCTGGGAGCAGCAGTACGCTGACGCCCAGACCCGCTGGGAAGCACACAAGAAGCAGGTTGCCCAGCACGCTGCCGACGACGCTGCAGCTGCAACGTCCGGCGACAGCGATTCCGGCACCACCAGCTACTCCTCCGAGCCGGCTGCAGCCGAAACCGGTGCAGGCACGCTTGCTTCGGACGAGGCTCTTGCCGCCCTGCGCGAGAAGCTGACCGGCAACTAATTGCCCGGCACTAGCTAAATTGCCACTGAAAAGGTGGCCGTCCCCGAAAGGGGGCGGCCACCTTTTTGTTTATCGTTCTGCCTGTGGAATGTCAGGCGGTCTGGCCGGCGTGCTCGCCTTCGGCGATCTCCTCCAGCACCTTGTTGTTGAATGCGGGAAGGTCGTCCGGCTTCCTGCTGGTCACGAAGCCCTGGTCCACCACGACTTCCTGGTCGCTCCAGTTGGCGCCCGCGTTCCGCAGGTCCGTGGCCAGCGTGTGGTACGAGGTAAGGTTCCTGCCCTTGACGACGCCCGCGTCGATGAGCAGCCACGGGCCATGGCAGATCGCCGCCACGGGCTTGTGCTGTTCAAAGAAACTGCGGGCAAACGCCTGCGCGTCCTTGTCCACCCTGAGGTGGTCGGCGTTCACCACGCCGCCCGGAATCACCAGGGCATGGAAGTCCGAGGCGTTGGCGTCCTTCAGGGTCAGGTCGACGTCAAAGGTATCGCCCTTCTCGACGCCCTCAAAACCCTGGAGTTTTCCGCTCTTTGGAGCTACTAGGACGGGCTCGCCGCCGGCGTTCTTGACCGCGTCCCACGGGCTCGTCAGTTCAACCTGCTCCACGCCGTCCGTCAGCAGGAACGCGACCCTCTTGCCGGTGATGTCGTGCTCTGACATACGTCCTCCTTTTCCGAGTGATGCCTTACAGGTCCACCCTAGGAAAGCAGAAACTCATAAGCAAGCTGATTATTCGTTCGGCCTACTGTGAGTGGGGGACGTCAATCCACTCCGTGCCCTCGTGCTGGAGGGCCGCGCTTCCGGCGGTCAAGGCCGCCAGCCGGTCGGCGGCCGCCGCCAGATCATCGGCCGCATCGGGCAGGGCGAGCCGCAGCACCGCGGACTGGGCTTCATAACCGGTCTCCGCCATCGCGTAGCCCGCGCTGCGCAGGTCGTTCTCGAGCCGCCCGGCCGCGGCGTGCGGTACCCGCACGGCACAAATGCGCAGCCGCCGGCGCTGCACCATCGGAGCCAGTTCGAGCGCCGTCGAGACTGAATCGGAGTAGGCGCGGACCAGCCCGCCGGCTCCCAGCAGTATCCCGCCGAAATAGCGCACGACGACGGCGCTCACGTCGCTGAGGTCTGTCACCCCTGGGGCGGTTTCCCGCCGGAGAAGGGCCTCCAGCATGGGGATTCCGGCCGTGCCGGAGGGCTCACCGTCATCGCTGGAGCGCTGGATGTCACGGTCCGGCCCAAGCACGAAGGCCGAGCAGTGGTGCCGAGCGTCATGGAACTCGCGGCGGAGTTCGGACACCAGGGCGCGGGCGTCTTCTTCGGTCGCCGCGCGGCGCAGCACGGTGATGAACCGGGAGCGCTTGATCTCGATCTCGTGGCGGAATCCGTCCCCGGCAGCCAGGGTGGTGAAGGACGACGTCCTGCTTTGTGTCGTCTCTGCCTGTGTTGGAACTGCCTCTTCTGCCACCGGTTCAGTTTAGTCTTGGGGAGTGCTGAAGATTGGGTTGACGGGCGGCATCGCCTCGGGGAAGTCGCTGGTGGCAACACGTTTGGCGGAGCTGGGGGCTGTACTCGTCGACGCCGACGCGATCGCCCGGGAAGTCGTGGAACCGGGCACTCCGGGCCTCGCGGCCGTCGTGGACGCGTTCGGCCCGGAGATCCTCGACGGCGAGGGGCGGCTCGACCGGCCGCGCCTCGGTGCCATCGTGTTTCAGCAGCCGGAACGGCGTGAGGAGCTCAACGGCATCGTCCATCCGCTGGTCCGGGAACGCGCCGCGGCGGTGATAGCGGAGGCGCCGGGGGACGCCGTGGTGGTGCAGGACATCCCGCTCCTGGTGGAAACCGGACAGCAGAGGAGCTTCCACCTCGTTCTGGTGGTGGATGCGCCCGAGGATGTCCGGCTGCAGCGCATGACCGAGCACCGTGGAATGGCTGAAGCGGATGCGCGTTCACGGATGGCCGCCCAGGCGTCCCGGCAGGACCGGCTCGCCGCAGCGGACGTGGTCCTCACCAACTCGGGCACGCGCGAGGAGCTGCTGACGGCGGTGGACCATCTGTGGGACGGGCGCCTGCTGCCTTTCGCGCGGAACATCAGCCAGGCCACAGTGGCCGCCCGCAGCGGCGCGCCCGTCCTGGCCGCGTCGAACTCGGACTGGCCGCGCCAGGCTGCCGGCCTGGCCGAACGGCTGAAGGCCGCGGCGCCGGACGACATTCTGGCTGTGGACCACATCGGGTCGACGTCGGTTTCCGGCCTCGAGGCGAAGGACGTCATCGACCTGCAGCTCGTGGTCTCTGACCTCGCGGCGGCAGACCGGATTGCGCCCCTGCTGGGTGCCGCGGGGTTCCCGCTCTGGCCGGGCATCCTGATGGACAGCCCCCACGGGCGCAACGATCCCGCTGCCTGGTCCAAGCGCCTGCACGGCAATGCCGATCCCGGCCGCCCGGTAAATCTCCATGTCCGGGTGGCGGGTTCACCAGGCTGGCGCTTCGCCCTCTGTTTCCGCGACTGGCTGCGCGCCGACCCGGCCGCGCGGGAGAAGTATGCAGCGGAGAAGCACCGGGTGGCAGAACTGCACGCCTCCGACGCCGACACCTCCGGCTATGCCGACGACAAGGAAGCCTGGTTCCGGGACGTGGGGGCTCCCGGAATGGAGCGGTGGGCCGGAAGCAGCGGCTGGCAGCCGCCGTCGTACGTTTCCACCTCCGCCGACGGGGCCCAGGGGTGACAGGTACAGCCCAAAGCTGAATCCGGGGGTTCCTGTCAGTGGCCGGCGGTAGATTAGATGCATGAGTCTTGCGCAGGAGATCAACCGCGTCGTTGCCCCCTTCGAGGTCATTAGCGAGTTCCAGCCGGCCGGTGACCAGCCGGCGGCCATCGCCGAACTCACCGAACGCATCAAGAACGGTGAAAAGGACGTGGTCCTGCTGGGCGCCACGGGCACCGGCAAGAGCGCCACGACGGCGTGGCTGGTGGAGCAGGTGCAGCGGCCCACCCTGGTGATGGTCCAGAACAAGACCCTTGCTGCACAGCTGGCCAACGAGTTCCGCGAGCTGCTGCCCAACAACGCGGTGGAATACTTCGTCTCCTACTACGACTACTACCAGCCCGAGGCCTATGTGGCGCAGACGGACACCTTCATCGAGAAGGACTCCTCCATCAATGAGGAAGTGGAACGGCTTCGCCACTCAGCCACCAACGCCCTGCTGACCCGCCGCGACGTCATCGTGGTGGCCACGGTGTCCTGCATCTATGGCCTCGGCACACCCGAAGAGTACATCGCCGGCATGGTCACTCTCCGCAAGGGTGATGAGATGAACCGCGACGACCTCCTGCGGAAATTCGTGTCCATGCAATACGTGCGCAATGACATGGACTTCCACCGCGGTACCTTCCGGGTCCGCGGCGACACCGTGGAAATTATCCCGATGTACGAGGAACTGGCCATCCGGATCGAGTTTTTCGGCGACGAGATTGAGAACATCCACACGCTGCATCCGCTGACCGGTGAAGTGATCCGGGACGAGGAGGAAATGTACGTCTTCCCGGCCTCGCACTACGTCGCCGGACCCGAGCGCATGGCCAGGGCAATCAAGCGGATCGAAGACGAACTTGCCGACCGGCTGCAGGTCCTGGAAAGCCAGAACAAACTTGTCGAAGCCCAGCGGCTGCGGATGCGCACCACGTACGACCTCGAGATGATGCAGCAGATGGGCTTCTGTAACGGCATCGAGAACTACTCCGTACACATCGATGGCCGTGCCCCCGGTACGGCTCCGCACTGCCTCCTTGATTATTTCCCTGACGACTTCCTGCTGGTGATCGATGAATCCCACGTCACCGTCCCGCAGATCGGCGCCATGTACGAGGGCGACATGTCCCGCAAGCGGAACCTGGTGGACTTTGGGTTCCGCCTGCCCTCCGCCATGGACAACCGTCCACTCAAGTGGGACGAATTCCTCCAGCGCGTCGGCCAGACCGTCTATCTGTCCGCCACTCCCGGAAAGTATGAACTCGGCAAGGCTGACGGCTTTGTCCAGCAGATCATCCGGCCCACCGGCCTGATCGACCCTGAAGTGGTCGTCAAGCCGACCAAGGGTCAGATCGATGACCTGCTCGGTGAAATCAAGACGCGGACAGAGAAGAATGAACGTGTCCTGGTCACCACGCTCACCAAGCGGATGGCGGAGGACCTGACCGACTACCTGCTGGGCCACGGCGTGAAGGTGGAGTATCTGCATTCGGACGTGGACACCCTGCGGCGCGTGGAGCTGCTTCGCGAACTCCGGATGGGCACGTTCGACGTCCTGGTGGGCATCAACCTGCTCCGGGAAGGCCTGGACCTGCCCGAGGTCTCACTAGTGAGCATTCTGGACGCAGACAAGGAAGGCTTCCTGCGGTCGTCCACCTCGCTGATCCAGACCATCGGCCGTGCCGCCAGGAACGTCTCCGGGCAGGTGCACATGTACGCCGATCGCATCACGGATTCCATGGCGCACGCTATCGAGGAAACCAACCGCCGCCGCGCTATTCAGGTGGCGTACAACACGGAAAGAGGCATCGATCCGCAACCGCTGCGGAAGAAGATCGCCGACATCACCGACCAGTTGGCCAAGGAAGACGCCGATACCCAGGAGTTGCTCAACAACAACCGCCTCGCCAAGGGCGCCAAGCGCGGCAAGTCCGCCGCCAAGGGCGCGGCCACCGTCCGTGCCGACGGGCTGGCAGCGGCACCTGCAGAGGACCTGGTGGGCCTGATCGAGCAGCTGACCGAGCAGATGCACGGCGCGGCAGCCGAGCTGCAGTTCGAAGTGGCTGCCCGGATCCGCGACGAGGTTTCCGAACTCAAGAAGGAACTGCGCCAGATGCAGTCGGCCGGGCACGCCTAAGCTGACAGGGGTGCCCGGCCGGGCAGCCATGGAACACGACGTCACCGGGCTAAGACGTCACCGGGCCACGCCGTCAACTGGCGTGCCGGTGTCGTCTGGCGCGGCGTCATTTGGCGCGGCGGGCGCCGCCTCTAAGGTAAAGTGGAGGTCACGTAGGGGAGTATCCCAAGCGCTACGAACGTCAACACGCAGGGCACAGACGCCTTGCCGGGCGTAGCGGGCAGCCACATCAGCACCAAGTGCACAGGTTCGCCGGAGAGACTTACACCGGTTTTCTGTACCCTGCGAAAGGCATTTTTGTGGAACTTCCCGTCTGGTTTGAGGTCGGCTCGTTCGTCGTCCTCGGCATCATCCTGCTTATGGACCTGCTTCTGGTAGTGCGCCGTCCGCACGAACCCTCCATGAAGGAAGCCGGCCTTTGGGTGGCCTTCTATGTGGCATTGGCTCTCGTGTTCGCCGGTGCCATGTTCATGTTTACGGGACCCGAGTACGGCGGCCAGTTCGTGGCCGGCTGGGTGACTGAGTACAGCCTCAGCATCGACAACCTGTTTGTCTTCATCATCATCATGGCCCGCTTCTCCGTGCCGCGTAAGTACCAGCAGGAAGTGTTGATGGTGGGCATCATCATCGCGCTGATCCTGCGCGGCATCTTCATCATGCTCGGCGCCATCGTGATCGAGCAGTTCAGCTGGGTCTTCTACATCTTCGGCGCCTTCCTGCTGTGGACCGCCTGGAAGCAGGCGCAGGACGAGGGCGAGGACGAAGAGGACAAGGAGAACGCCCTCATCGGCAAGCTCCGCAAGGTCATCCCCATGTCGGAGAAGTTTGACGGCGGCAAGCTGCGCACCACGGTGGACGGCAAGAAGGTCTTCACCCCGATGCTGATCGTCTTCATCACCATCGGCATGACGGACCTGCTGTTCGCCGTCGACTCCATCCCGGCCATCTTCGGCCTCACGCAGAGCGCCTTCATCGTCTTCACGGCCAACATCTTCGCCCTGATGGGCCTGCGGCAGCTGTACTTCCTGCTCGGCGGACTGATGAACCGCCTCATCTACCTGAAGCATGCACTGTCCATCATCCTTGCGTTCATCGGCGTCAAGCTGATACTGCACGCCATGCACGTCAACGAACTCCCGTTCATCAACGGCGGACACCACATCGAATGGGCCCCCGAAATCCCGACGTACGTGTCGCTCGCGGTCATTATCGGCACCATCATCATCGCCGTCATCGCCAGCCTGGTGACCTCCGGCGCGCAGAAGGCCAAGCTGGACGCCCGCCTCGAGGAGGACGCCCGGAAGAGCCTGAGCGACGTCGACTAGGTTCCCCTGTTCCGTTCAGCAGAAAAGCAACCCCGGCCACGTGGTGGCCGGGGTTGCTTTGTCTCTTTTCAGATCTGTCTGGCGGGTTCGAAACGCGAACTGGCAGGTAATGCCCTCAAATCCACGTTTTGCGGGCATTACCTGCCAGTTCGCGCGGCGGGGGTTACGTGTTCGTTCGCGCCGGTCTCAGCGGGCGGAGCGGACCATGCCGAGCAGGCGTCCGAAGATGGCCTCGCCGTCGTCGGCGATGCCGTCGTGGTGGAACTCGCCGGTTTCCCAGGTCTTCAGTTTGCGGACGGCGGCGGCGGTCTCCAGGGAGAGCCCGTGGTCCACGTAAATATCGTCGCGGTAGACGGCGGCGGCCGCCGGCACGATGTTGGCGGCCAGCTGTGCCGTGTCGTAGAGCGGCTTCCAGTCAGCCTTGGCCGCCAGCAGTTCCGCCACGTCCTTGAGCGGACTCAGGGCGGGATCCTGCTCGAAGTACCACGGGTAGACCATCTCGCCGGTCAGGAGGATCTCGGCAGCGTCGGGGCTGAACTCGGGGAACTCTTCGAGGACCCGCCAGGCCGCCCAGCCAGTGGCGATGCCCTGGCCGTAGATGGATTCGTGCATCAGCGCGTAGAGGGGGTTGGCTGCGCGCGAGACCAGGGTACGGACCTGCTCCAGGAACGGGTCCGAGAGCCGGAGACCGCCGGGCGTCTGAATGAAGGCGTCCTCCAGCAGATTGTGCAGGTTGTCCACCCGGGTATTCCCGCCGAGGAAGGATCCCACCATCTGGAACCTTTCCACGGTGAGGGGAGAACCATCCGGGAGGTGTTCCGCCGTGCCGCGGAGGTGATTGGTGATCCGGTTTACGATTTCCCGGTCCTCGGGGTACCAGCCGAAGTACTCTGCGTTGCGGGCTGCCACCCGCTTAAAGGTCTCGCGGTAGACCCGGTCGGGGGAACCGGTCAGCGGGGCAAGCCCGCCGGTGATCAGCACCTCGCGCAGGCCGGTGGGCGCGAACGACAGGTAGGTGAGCGCGCAGAAGCCGCCATAGCTCTGCCCGTAGACGGTCCACGGCTCCGCGCCGAGAGCCTGGCGGATGAGCTCGGCGTCAGCAACGATGGAGTCGGCCCGGAAGTGCTCCAGGTACCCCGCCTGCGCGGCGGCATCCCCGCGCAGCGGCAGGGTGTTGCGGTCAATGGGGGAGGATAATCCGGTTCCCCGCTGGTCCAGCATCAGGATGCGGAAGTCCTTTGCCGCAGCCTTGCTCCAGCCGCCCAGCGACGCGAAGCGGTTGCCGCGACCGCCGGGGCCGCCCTGCAGGTACAGGAGCCAGGGCAGGTCCGCCGCCTCTGCCGCGCTGTGCTCGGCGGACACGTACTCGCGGGCGAAGACTGTGATGGTCTCTGCCGCGCCGTCCCCGTCCGGGCCCGAAAAATGGTCCAGCGGAAGCGTGAAGTAGTGCTCCGCCGTGCGCATGCCACGGAACTTGTGCCGGGCACGGACTGTATGGACGGGGTCCTTACGCACTGTGGTGTCCAGCGTTGCCTCAGCCATGGACACCGACCTCGCTGCGGCTGCCGAATTCGGCCAGCGCCGTTCCGGTCAGCCGGAACGTGGACCATTCCTCCATGGGGAACGCACCGAGCTTCCGGTAGAAGTTGATGGACGGTTCGTTCCAGTCCAGCACGCTCCATTCAACTCGTGCGTAGCCGCGTTCGACGGCGGTCGCCGCCAGATGCTGCAAGAGAGCCTTCCCGTGGCCCTCGCCGCGTGCCTCAGGGGTGACGTAGAGGTCCTCCAGGTAGATCCCGTGGACGCCCTCCCACGTTGAGTAGTTCAGGAACCAGAGTGCGAAGCCACGCACCTCGCCGTCCTCGTTCTCGGCCATGTTGGCGTACACGCGCGGGTTGCTGCCGAAGAGCACCTCGGCGAGCATCTCCGGGGTGTTGCGGACGGCCTCCGGCTCCTTTTCATAGACAGCCAGCTCGTGGATCAGCTGAAGGATTACGGGAACGTCGGCGGGGGTGGCAGGACGGATTACACTCATGGGTTCGAGCTTACTGCGTCCGGGCTTGCTGGATCAGGCCGCAGCACGCAGGACAGGATGCCACTGCGTATAGGCTGTTGATTCCAATGACCTATCAACAACGCAGCAACCCTACCGGAAGCGGCGGGGAAAGGCCGGGCGGACCGGATATCAGCCGGATCCTTCTGGCCGCCGTGAAGCTGTCCAGCGTCGACCTTCGCCAGGGCGATACTTTGGACGACGGCGAGCGTCAGCGGGCGGCGTCGTTCCGTTCCGAACTGCAGCGGGACAGGTTCCTGGCCGGACGCATAGCGCTGCGTCGCCACGCCGCCGCGGCGGCAGGGACCGGCGCCGGAGCGCTGCGGGCCGACTACATATGCCGGGAGTGCACACGGGACGACCACGTGCATGGAACCCCCCGGTACCAGTCCGGTCCGTCCGGCCTGACCGTCCTGGCGAGCCTGAGCCGGGCAGGGGACTGGTGCCTGCTGGCAGCTACAACCGACGAACAGGTGCTGGGAGTCGGCGTAGACCTTGAAGGCAGTACAGCGGCAGGCTTCGAGGGGTTCGGGCTGGTTGCCCTTTCGGAGCGCGAGCGGGAGCACCTTCAGAGGGTAGAGCCCGCACTCCGGCCGAGTGTCCAGACACTTCTGTGGACGCGCAAGGAGGCGGTCCTCAAGGCACTGGGGAGGGGGCTGGCGGCTGTCGACCCGAGTCTCGTGGACGTTGCGGGCCCCGTTCCGCTGCTGCCGGCCTTTCTGCAGGCGGCGCCGGCCGAGCCCCTGGTGACGGCCGAGCCCCTGGTGACGGCCGAGCCCCTGGTGACGGGGGTGCCCGTGGCCGGTGGCCAGGAAGACGGCCCTCATAGGTGGCTGGTCGACGCAGTTGAGCCAGATTCCGTGGGGCTGGCGGATTCCTTCACCGCGGCAGTGGCGGTGCTCATGAAGCTTCGTTCATAACCCGCACCCCCGGTTCCCGGCCTCACTCCGGGCGGGTCATCATCGCGAAGGCCGCCGTGGCGTAGCCCAGCGCGCCTGCCATTTCGTTGAGGAGCTCGGGGTTGATGTTCGCCAGGGTGTCGCAGCTCTTGTGATAGCAGGGGTCGAGATCGTCGTCCTCGACTCCTCCGAATTCCTCGACCTGGTCTGCAGTCTTCCCGTCAACGTCCCCACTGAACAGCCCGCCCGTGGGGATACCGGCCTTCAGGAAGGGCTGATAGTCCGAGCCGCCGTCGAATACGGTTGGCTCGGCCGCCAGCCCATTTTGGCCGAAGTAATCCATGAAGAGGCGTTCAATTTCGGCTGAACCGCTGGGTCCTGCGTCTCCGAAGGTGGAGCCGTCACCGTCGTGGACGAACCGTCCGCCGTTGGGCGAGGCGATCATGTCCAGATTGATATTCAACATGGTCTGGGCAATTTCGCCGTTGCCCAGGGAATCCACGTAGTGCTTGGAGCCCAGGAGATCAACCTCTTCGGCGCCCCAGAAGGCAAAACGGACCCTGTTTTTTGGCCGCACCCCGGCTTCGGCCATCCAGCGCGCTGTTTCAATCATGGCGGCCACGCCACTGCCGTTGTCGTTGATCCCGGGTCCGCGGCGCACGGAGTCAAGGTGTCCGCCTACCACGATGGTGTGTGCCGGATCGCCCGCAGTATCCGCGAGGATGTTGAAGGTCTCAACGTCCGCCTCGTCGTCCCGGTAGGTGAAGACCTGCCGGACCGGCTTGTACCCGGCGGCGCGCAGCTGCTCCTCAACGTACCGGGCGGAGGCCTCGTAGCCCGAGGTGCCCGAGGCACGGTTTCCGCCCGCGTCGTCCGCGACCTTCTGCAGGGCCTCGAGGTGCTTCATCAGATTCCTGCTGGCGAAAGCTGCATGTACCTGGCTGGCCCTGGCTTTCGGCGCGGGGGTGACCGTTCCCGGCGCCGGGGTGACGCTGTCCGGCACCGTGGGCACCGGCCGGGCCGACTGCGGCGATTCCTGCGCCGGCAAAGTAACAGCCGGCGGCGGCTCGGCCGGGGCCTTTCCGGATGGGGACGAACACGCCGCCAGCAGTACAGCGACCGCAGCGATGACGGCTCCTGTTGCGGTTTTTCGCGGTCTGCGCATCGAGCGGGACGCGTCCATATTTGAAAGCTAACGCCTGTTTTGGGAGTCAAGGAAGGCCTCTGGGAAGAGTCAGGTAGAGCTCCGCACAAAAGGCCATGTGTGCGAGTAAGCAGGTACTGGGAGTGATGATTATGCAGGTACTCCAAGTGGTTGCGCCGGGCCACGAAATCTGCCTACTGTCAAACAAGCAGGTTTGAAGGCTCTTCCCGGAGTACTCGCGGCAGGGAAGCCAGATATTCGCTGCTGGGGAAAATATCTGTGTGGCCGCAGTGTTCCACATATGCCGCTCCGTGCGGCTCTTCTTGAAAAGTGAGTTGGGTCGGGACGCCGAAGTCCGCCGCCGTTCACACACAAGCTGGCAGGAACACCACCCCATGATGGATATTTTTGAATCCCTGGAATCCGAAGTCCGTTGCTATTGCCGTACCTGGGACACCGTTTTTGAGCGCGCGGCCGGCAGTACGATCTACAGCGAGGACGGGCGCGAGTTTATCGATTTCTTTGCCGGCGCCGGAGCCCTGAACTACGGGCATAACCATCCGGTGCTCCTTCAACCTCTCGTCGACTACCTGCTTTCCGGAGCTGTAATCCACTCCCTTGACATGAAGACGGCCGCGAAGAGGCGTTTCCTGGAGACCCTTCACGAGGTGATCCTGAAGCCACGGGATCTCGACTACAAGGTCATGTTCTCCGGGCCAACCGGGACAAACTGTGTAGAGGCCGCCCTGAAGCTGGCCAGAAAGGTGACCGGGCGTCCCCATGTGCTTGGTTTCACCAATGCCTTCCATGGGATGACCCTTGGCTCGCTGGCTGTGACGGGCAACTCCATGAAGCGGCACGGTGCCGGCGTACCCCTGACCAACGCATCCAGCATCCCCTACGACGGATTCCTGGACGGCGGTGCCCCCGACTTTCAGTGGCTCCGCATGGCCCTGGACGACCGCGGCTCAGGACTGGAAAAGCCGGCAGCGATCATTGTTGAAACCGTTCAGGGCGAAGGCGGCCTCAGGGCAGCACGGGCCGCCTGGCTTCGGCAGCTTTCAGACATCTGCCATCAGTACGGGATCCTGCTCATCGTCGACGACGTGCAGGCCGGATGTGGGCGGACCGGGACCTTCTTCAGCTTCGAGGAGTCAGGCATCGTCCCGGACATCGTGTGCCTCTCGAAATCCATTTCCGGCTTCGGACTGCCCCTGGCCCTCACTTTGTTCAAGCGCGAACTGGACATCTGGAAGCCGGGGGAGCACAACGGAACCTTCCGCGGCCATAATCTGGCGTTTGTCACTGGCGCTGCAGCGTTGGAACACTTCTGGCAGGACAAAAACTTTGAGGCCCGGATAGCCGCCCGTACACAACAGCTGCATGCCGGGCTGACCCGGATCGCGGAGGCAACTGAGGGGGCTACCGTCCGTGGCCGGGGCCTGCTGGCGGGAATCCATTATTCCGATGCCAAGGCCGCGGGGAAGATTGCGTCCGAGTCATTCGCCCGCGGGCTCCTGGTAGAGACCTCGGGCCCGGAAGATGAAGTCCTCAAGACCATGCCGGCGCTGACCATCAGCGCCGGGGACATGGACCGTGGCCTGGCAATCCTCGCCGGAGCGGCCGAATCAGTCACCGGCCGCAGAACCGTCCTGAAAACTGTTGCCTGACTCCGCCGGTGTCTCCCGGCCGAAGCCACCAGATAGAGCCTGAACAGGAAAAACCGCCGTACAACGACGTAAAGAATGCGGGAAGTCCCATGATCATGCCATTCATACCTCCAACTGAGCGGGATCAGGGGCAGAGTCTGGCCACGGCCCCCCTCTGGACTGAGTGGACCCGCCCCCTGCAAGAAGATTCAGGTCCCACAGTTCCCAGAGGATCGCTGATAGTGCAAAAGTTTGGCGGGTCATCGGTAGCCGACGCCGCCGGCATTTGCCGTGCCGCCCGGAGAATAGCCAAGACGCGTGAGGCCGGGTACCAGGTGGTCGCCGTGGTGTCCGCCATGGGGGATACCACCGACCAGCTGTGTGACCTTGCGGCCGGTGTTTCCCGGAAACCGAATCCCGGGGCACTGGATGCCCTGCTCAGTATGGGGGAGGCGGTCTCGTCGTCCCTGTTGGCGATTGCCCTGGTGGACTGCGGCCAGGCGGCACGGACGTTCACAGGCAGCCAGGCCGGGCTAATAACGGACAGCGTCCACGGCAAAGCACGCATCACCGATGTCCGGCCCGGGCGGATCCGAACCTGCCTTGACCATGACACCGTGCCGATTGTGGCGGGCTTTCAAGGCAGGACTCAGAAAGGCCGGCGCGTGACGACGCTCGGACGGGGCGGGTCCGACCTGACAGCGGTGGCCCTCGCCGCTGCCCTCGGGGCAGGCATCTGCGAAATCTATACCGATGTTGACGGTGTCTATACCGCGGATCCCCGCATTGTGCCCACGGCGCGGAAGATCGCCGCCCTGTCGAGCGAGGAAATGCTTGAATTCGCTGCCTGCGGGAGCAAGGTCATGCACCTGCGCAGCGTTGAGTATGCCCGCCGGTTCGGTCTTCCCATCCATGTCCGGTCGTCGTTCACCGACGAAATGGGAACACTGATACTGCCCGGCCTAGACCGGAGCCCCTTCCAAAGGCCCGCGCCGGAGCAGGCAGTGATCACCGAGGTGTCAGGGTGCGAGGCACTCGCGGAAATCACCGTTAGCGGGCTTCCCGATGACGCCGGCACCATGTCGGCACTTTTCCGCAGCCTTTCCCGGCCCGGAATCAGCGTCCAGTCGATCGTCGAGAAAAGGCCGGGGACGGCCCGGCGGGCCGACGTCGCATTTTCACTCCCTGCCGCCCAGGCTGCAGCTGCGCTGTCCGTGCTGCGCACCCGGCAGGCGGATCTCGACTTTGAGGGTCTGCAGCACAACGGGCTCGCGGGCAAGGTGATGCTGTCCGGCCTCGGCATGAGGTCGTCTCCTGCGGTCTTCTCCACGTTTTATAGCGCACTGTCAAAGGCCCGGGTGGACCTGGACCTCATCGAAATCTCGGAGACCGGCCTCGGTGCACTGACCAGGGCAGATCAACTGGAGCGTGCAGTCCGGGCAGTCCGGTCAGCCTTCGGCCTCAGCACGGAAGGAGCGGCGAAAACATCAGGGGGCGCCCGGCTGGCAGCTGCCCGCGGTCCCCGCCCCGGCCTTGCCGGCCACCCCCACCCTTCACGGAGCGCCCCGGCCAAGCTGACACGGCGAACGTAGAGCCGCGCGCCGGCTGAGTATCAATTCCAATGAAGGAATCAGCACAATGACCAAAAGCTTAAAGACCCGGAGCCGCGGCGGACTCCGCCCCGCCGAGCTGCGCGGAATCCTGACAAAAGGCCAGAACGGGGAAGGGCCGGTCCTGACATCGGCCTTTCCCGACCATGTGGCGCGATGGAGCAGTGGCGAACGGCTGAACCAGCTGTTTGAGGACCGCTGCGACACCTACGCCGAGCAGGGCCGCGCGGACCAGCTCGCGGTAGACGCCGAGGACACCATCCTTACCTACACGGAACTGGACCGGCGGGCCAACCAGCTGGCACGCTATTTGCTCGACTCCGGTGCGCGGCCAGGGGACCGCATAGCGCTGCTGTTCGATCAGCCCTCCTTCGCTTACGTCGCAATGCTTGGCGTACTTAAGATCCACGCGGCCTATATCCCCCTGGATGCCGGCTTCCCGCCGGACCGCCTCAAGTACATAGTCGAAGACGCCGACGTGACGACCGTCCTCTCCCTGTCGCATCTGCGGGACCTGCTGCCGGAAGTGGCCGCGCTGACAATCTGCCTGGACGACGTCCGCGACCACGTTGACGCCCAGAACCCCACCCGCCTCGATGAGGAATCCCTGCCGGGCGGGACGAAGGACGAGCTGGCCTACATTATTTACACGTCAGGATCGACGGGCAGGCCGAAAGGCGTTGCTATCGAACACGCGAGTATTTGCAACTTCGTGCGGGTCGCCTCTGCCCTCTACGGGATCGAGTCCACCGACCGCGTGTACCAAGGGATGACCATCGCCTTCGATTTCTCGGTTGAAGAAATCTGGGTTTCCTGGCTTGCCGGAGCCACCCTGGTGCCCAAGCCCGCCGGCTCCACCCTCCTGGGTGCCGATCTGGCCGCTTATCTGGTTGCCAAGCGGATCAGCGCACTGTGCTGCGTGCCCACCCTGCTGGCCACCATCGACGAGGACTTGCCCGAACTGCGCTTCCTGCTGGTCTCCGGCGAGGCGTGCCCGCGGGACCTGGTGACCCGCTGGCATATTCCCGGCCGCCGCTTCCTCAACGTCTACGGCCCGACGGAGGCGACCGTCACAGCCACTTGGGCGCTTGTGGACCCGGACGGCCCCGTCTCCCTGGGAGTCCCGCTTCCCACCTACTCCGCTGTCATCCTGGATCCTGCCGAAAGCCGCACTCGGCCGCAGGGGGAGTCCGGGGAGATCGGGCTGGCCGGCGTTGGCCTGGCGCGGGGATACGTCAACCGCCCGGACCTGACGGAGAAGGCCTTTGTTCCGGACTTCCTGGACATCAGCAACAACCCGTCGGGCAGGATCTACCGCACCGGTGATCTGGGCAGGATCAACAAGGACGGGGAGATCGAATACCTGGGCCGCATTGACACCCAGGTCAAGATCCGCGGCTACCGTATTGAACTCGCGGAGATCGAGACGTTCCTTTTACAGTTCCCAGGTATCGCCCAGGCAGTGGTGGACACTTTTGAACCGGAACCCGGGCTGGTAGAACTGGCCGCCTATTTCACACCGCGCCACGACGCCGGGAACATCAAAGCCCACGAGATTCATCAGATGCTCCGCACCAGGCTGCCCGGCTACATGGTGCCGGCCTACTACGAGCAACTCGACTCCATTCCGACGATGGCCAGCGGAAAGGCGGACCGGAAGCGGCTGCCGCGGCCGTCCGAGCGCTTCAGCCTGGCAGCCTCCGGAACGTACACAGCCCCGTCAACTCCGGCAGAACTCTCGCTGGCCGAGCACCTGGGCGCGATCCTCGGGCTTGAGCGGGTGTCCACCGAGGCGCACTTCTTCAACGACCTGGGGGCCAACTCCCTGCTGATGGCGCACTTTTGCGCCCGCGTCAGAAACACCACGGATCTCACACCCCCGGCCATGCAGGACGTCTACCAGAACCCCACTGTCCGCCAGCTTGCCGGTGTGCTCACCGCCACGGCACCCGCGGCGGAAAGCACCCCGCAGACGCCGGGGTACCCCACAGCAACAGAACCTGATCCTCCGCTACCCGGCACGTTCCAGTACGTCCTGTGCGGTGCCATCCAGCTGGCCATCTTCCTGGGCTACACCATGTACGCCTCGTGGCTGCTGGTCATCGGGTTCAGCTGGTCCACCACGGGAACAGACCTCCTCGACACGTGGCTGCGCTCTGTCGGCCTCGCCGGGACCATGTTCGTCGTGCTTTCCCTGACCCCCGTGGTCCTTAAATGGGTCCTGATCGGCCGCTGGAAGCCCCGGAAAATCCGGCTCTGGAGCCTGGATTACATCCGCTTCTGGATGGTGAAGACGCTGACACGGGCGAATCCGATGGTGTTCTTTGCCGGCTCACCGCTTTATACGCTGTACCTGCGCATGCTCGGGGCAAAGATCGGGAAGGGTGTGGTGATCTTCTCCAGGAACGTGCCGGCGTGCCCTGATTTGCTGACGGTAGGCGACCATACGGTCATCCACAAGAACTCCTTCTTCCTCTGCTACCAGGCCCGCCCGGGCGTCATCGAGACCGGACGCGTGACGCTGGGCAGCAACGTCCTGCTATCGGAGAACACCACACTCGACATCTGGACCGGGATGGGGAACGATACCCAGCTTGGCCACGCCTCGGCACTGCAGACGTCCATGTCCATCCCCGATGGCGAGGTGTGGCACGGATCCCCTCCGGTCCGGGCGAACGCCAACTACAGGCGCGTTCCCGACACGGAGTGCACCACCCGCCGAAAAATCATCTTCAGCCTGTTCCAATTGGTGAGCCGATTCGTCGTGGTGCTTCCGGCCGCTGTCCTTGGATTGAGCAATTTGCTGCCCCCATACCTTGACCCCGCAAACCTGCGGCTGGCGGACCCGAAATTTTTCCTCGACTTTGTGGCCGCCACGATGGTGCTGTTTCTTGCCGGCGTCATCGGCGGGATGATCTTCGTGCTCACTGTTCCGCGGTTCCTCAATCTCTTCCTCAAGCCAGACAAGGTTTACCCGCTCTACGGGATGCATTTTTCCATCCAGCGGATGGTCTCCCGAATTTCCAACGCCTCGCTGTATCTGAACATCTTCGGTGACAGCTCCTACATCGTGCACTACCTGCAGGCCCTGGGCTACGACCTGTGCAAAGTCGAGCAGACGGGATCGAACTTTGGCCCCGCCGTCGCCCACGAATCCCCGTTCCTGACCACCGTGGGAACCGGAACCATGGTTTCCGACGGCCTCAACATCATGAACGCCGACTTTTCCAGCACTTCGTTCCGCGTCTCCCGGGTGCGGATCGCTGGCCGCAACTTCCTGGGAAACCACCTCACGTTTCCGATCGGCGCGCGGGTGGGCGAGAACTGCCTTCTGGCCACGAAAGTGATGGTTCCCATCGACGGGCCGGTGCGGACCGACGTCGGGCTTTTGGGTTCACCCGCGTTCGAGATTCCCCGGTCCGTCCGGCGCGACGCCGAGTTCGACGAGCTCAAAACCGAGGAGGCCAAGAACAGGCTGCTCCCGGCCAAGAACCGGCACAACATCATGACGATGGTGCTGTTCCTGGCCGAGAACTGGTTCTGGGTGTTTGCCGCCACGCTTAGCGGCGCCGTCGCGGTGACCGCCCACGGGGTGATCGGCGTGCTGGCAGTCGCACTGTCCATGGTGGGCTTCCTGCTGTTCCGTGTACTGTTTTCCGCGCTGATTGAACATGCCGTCCTGGGGTTTCGGCCCCTGAAGCCAGAGTACTGTTCCATCTACGACCGCTACTTCTGGCACCACGAACGGCTATGGAAGCTGATGACCGCGGCACCTTTCAACGGGACGCCGTTCAAGTCAATGGTCTGGCGGCTGCTGGGCGTCAAGGTCGGCAAACGCGTTTACGACGCCGGCACCGGCATCCCGGAGAAATCACTCGTGACCATCGGCGATGATTGCGCCTTCAACGAGGGCTCCATCATGCAGGGGCATTCCCTCGAGGACGGAACCTTCAAGTCCGGCTACATCGTCCTGGGCGACAGGTGTTGCCTCGGTGTCGAAGCATTTGTCCACTACGGGGTGACGATGCGCAACGGCTCAACCGTAGGGGCCGACGCCTTCCTGATGAAAGGTGCCGAGGTCCCGGAGGACGCCGTGTTCGTGGGCAACCCGGCCCGGGACGTTACCCAGCCGCGGGGGACCGCGGTGCCCTTGCCGGCCTTGGCCGGCGGGCCCCGGCACAGGGCCGGTTCAGACAGGGCCGGTTCAGAACGGGCGCAAGGATCAGACAGGGTGCCGGCAGACCCGGCACACGCCGAGGGGCGCCGTGATCTTTCAGGATCCGTGCACCCCCGCCACCGGGGAAAGGCCGACGGATGGAGCGGCGCTGCGGCAGCCATGCGGGAAGACGGGCACCGGAGGTCACACGCCCGGTCTCATCGGCACCGCAGGACGGTGTCACGGTGACGGAAGTGTCAGTCCCATGGAAGCGCCGTCTTCCATCGCCGCAACCCGCCCGCCGCTGAGCCCGGCCACCGCCAAGCATCAGGAACCGGTACCGACGGTGGTTAGTCAGATGTATGAGACGACAACCGGCAGCATCATGCCGCCCCCGGGTCAGACGGATCCCGCAGCGAAGGTGCGGGCGGTTGTCACTGTCTATTTCCCGGGCGGTGAGCAGAACCTGCTCTACGTTGAGGTCGACGGGCAGTGGGTGGAATACGTAAAGTCCGCCCCGCCGTCGGGGTTTCCGACGCCGGAGCCTCCGGCGTCCTTCACCCCACCAAGCACGCCAGCCCAAACCCGCCAGGTCAGCGCTGACACCCGGTTCAACCCCGGCGACCAATCCGGCCCCGTCCACTGGGCCGGCTACACCTGCCACAGCCCCGAAGAAATTACCCGGGAACGCAAGCGCCGGGTCTATTACGACCCCGCCTCCAGGCCGGACCTGTTGATGACCGGGAACGGGGAGGCACCGGCCCTGCCCTTGCCGGTCCTGGAGCTTGCCGGGCACCTGGAGGACCCCGAACCGTGGCTCGATCCCGAGTCGGGGGACCGGTTCTCTTCCCTTCAGGCCAGTCATACCCTGAAGCTGCTCAGGTACGCCCCGCGAAAGCCGTTTACGGCTCCAGCTGTTTGGTAATACACTGCTCGTTCACACGGAGGTTTCAGTTTGGCGAATTAGCCTGAACGGGTCAGCCATCCTCAGCTTAGGAGATCGCAATGGCCGATGACGCAAGCACCATGGAGTTCGTCGGACGGGTCGCCATGAAGTGGCTCGAAGATTTTGCGGACAATCCCAAGCACGGAAGCTATATGGAAGCCGTGGCCGATCTGACCACCCTCATCCTCGGCGGCGCCGTTGAAGCGGCCGGACTCATGGGTGAGGAAGGCACCGGAATCCTTGGCTCCGGCATCACTGGCCGCCAGGACGAGCTGGAAGAAGAGGCCGGCTAGCAGCCCGAATGGCCGGATACAGCGCCGGTCCCGATCCGAACAGCCCCGTCAGAGCCGGTTCGCTCCGGTCACCCGCACCACCGCGGTGCCGGTCTCGTCCGAGGCGGCCAGATCCACCTCGGCGGAGATCCCCCAGTCATGGTTGCCGGCCGGATCATCGAAGATCTGCCGGACCTTCCAGACGCCCGGCTCCTCGGTAATGATGAGCAGGCCGGGCCCACGCGCGTCAGGGCCGGTGCCGATGTCCTCATGCTCGTCGAAGTAGTCGTCCAGGACCTCTTCCCAGCGGTCCGCATCCCAGCCGGCGTCGCCGTCGAGCTCGCCCAGCGCGGTGGCGTCCTCGTCGGCAAAAAGCTCGACGCGCCGGAACATTTCGTTCCGGACCATGACCCGGAACGCCCGGATGTTGGACGTGAGCGACGGCGGCGGGGGAGGGGGTGCGTCGTGGGGCGTCGGGGCGGCACCTGAGGTCAGTTCCTCCCACTCGTCCAACAGGCTCGAGTCCACCTGGCGCACCAGCTCGCCGAGCCAGGCGATCAGATCCTCGAGGTCCTCCCGAAGCGCATCCTGCGGCACGGTCTGCCGCAGTGCCTTGAAGCCGTCCGCCAGGTACCGCAGCACGATGCCCTCGGAACGGGCAAGGCCGTAGAACTGCACGAACTCGCCGAAGTTCATCGCGCGCTCGTACATGTCCCGGATGACCGACTTGGGAGCCAGTTCAAAATCCCCCACCCATGGGGCTGCCTTGCGGTACACCTCGAAGGCCTCGCCCAGGATTTCCGCGAGCGGCTGGGGATAGGTGACTTCGTCGAGCATGGCCATCCGCTGCTCATACTCGATGCCGTCGGCCTTCATGGCGGCCACGGCCTCGCCGCGTGCCTTCTTCTGCTGCGCAGAGAGGATCTGCCGCGGCTTCTCCAGCGTGGCTTCAATGACGGAGACGATGTCGACGGCGTAGGACGGCGATTCCGGATCCATCAGGTCCAGCGCGGCCAGGGCAAACGGGGAAAGCGGCTGGTTCAGGGCGAAGTTCGGCTGCAGGTGGACGGTCAGGCGCACCGTACGGCCATCTGCCCCCTGTTCGGCAGCCGGGATGCGCTCCACCACCTCGGCCGCGAGCAGTTCCCGGTAGATCCCCACGGCCTTCTTCATGAGCCGCAGCTGCGAAGGCCGGGTTTCGTGGTTCTCGGTGAGGAGCCGGCGCGCCGCGGCGAACGGGTCGCCCGGACGCTCCATGAGGTTCATGAGCATCGCGTGGGTCACGGTGAAGCTGGAGTTCAGCGGCTCGGGCACCGACTCCACCAGCCGGTTGTAGGTGGGCTGGCCCCAGGACACGAACCCCTCCGGCGGCTTCTTCTTCACCACCTGGCGCAGCTTACGCTGGTCATCACCGAACTTGGCCGTGGCCTTGGCCATCGCCTTGACGTTCTCCACCACGTGGTCGGGGGCCTGCACCACCACGGTGCCGGCCGTATCGTAGCCGGCCCGGCCGGCCCTTCCGGCAATCTGGTGGAACTCACGGGAGTTGAGCAGGCGGGTGCGTACGCCGTCGTACTTGCTCAGGGCGGTGAGCACGACGGTGCGTATGGGTACGTTGATTCCCACGCCCAGCGTGTCAGTGCCGCAGATGACCTTGAGCAGGCCGGCCTGGGCCAGCTGCTCCACGAGCCGGCGGTACTTGGGCAGCATGCCGGCGTGGTGCACGCCGATGCCGTGCCGGACCAGGCGGTTCAGGGTCTTGCCGAAGCCCGCCGCGAAGCGGAAGTTCGCAATGAGCTCGGCGATTTTGTCCTTCTCGTCGCGGGTGCACACGTTGATGCTCATGAGCGTCTGGGCACGCTCGATGGCTTCCGCCTGGCTGAAATGCACCACATAGACCGGCACCTCCTTGGTGCCCAGCAGTTCTTCGAGGGTCTCGTGGACCGGCGTCTCGCGGTAGTAGTAATGCAGCGGAATGGGGCGTTCGGCCGAGCTGACGGTGGTGGTCGGCCGTCCCGTGAGTTCGGTCATGCCTGCTTCGAATCGGCTGACGTCGCCCAGCGTTGCGGACATCAGGAGGAACTGTGCCTGCGGAAGTTCCAGCAGCGGAACCTGCCACGCCCAGCCGCGCTGCGGATCGGAGTAGAAGTGGAATTCGTCCATGATGACGGTGCCCAGGTCTGCGGCCGCTCCTTCGCGCAGGGCGGCGTTGGCCAGGATCTCGGCGGTGCAGCAGATGATCGGGGCGTCCTGGTTCACGCCGGAGTCGCCAGTGATCATGCCGACGTTCTCCGCCCCGAAGATCTCGCAGAGAGCGAAGAACTTCTCGGACACCAGGGCCTTGATGGGGGCCGTGTAGTAGCTACGCTCACCGCGCGCCATCGCCTGGAAGTGGGCGGCAACGGCAACGAGGGACTTGCCTGATCCTGTGGGCGTCGCGAGGATCACGTTGGCGCCGGAAGCCAGCTCCATGATGGCCTCGTCCTGGGCCGGGTAGAGCTGCAGGCCGCGGCTTTCGGTCCACTCCACGAAGCGCTCGTACAGCGTGTCCGGGTCCGCGCCGGTTCCGGTGGTGATCCGTGCGGACGGGGCGGGGAGCTGTTCAACGAGTTTCATTGCCTTCCAGCTTAGTGCCAGCGCGTCCCTGAACGGTTTCAGTCCGCCCGGCGCTAGGCTCGCTCTGCCAGGATAAAACTTCTGCGACCACGCTTCGACGAACAACCGGAGGCCATGTGTGGGATCCCGCCAAATACGTCCAGTTCGGGGACTACCGGCAGCGTCCGTTCTTTGACCTGACCGGCCGCGTCCTCGCCGACGCCCCGCGGCAGGTGGTGGACCTGGGCTGCGGTCCCGGCAACCTGACCGCCACGCTCGCGGCCCGCTGGCCTGACGCGCGGGTGGTGGGCCTGGACTCCTCCGCCGAGATGCTGGCCACGGCCGAACAGCACCGGCAGTCCGCGCCGGGACTGGAGTTCAGCCTCGGGGACATCGCCTCCTGGGCGCCCTCCGCGGACACCGACGTGGTGGTGAGCAACGCGGCGCTGCAATGGGTCCCCGGGCACACCGAACTGCTGGCCGGCTGGCTGAAGGCGCTGAAGCCGGGCGCGTGGTTCGCCCTCCAGGTGCCGGGCAACTTCACCTCCGCGTCCCATACCCTGATGCGCGACGTCGCCGATTCGCCGAAGTGGGCCGGGAAGCTTGCCGGCGTGCTGCGCCACGATGAGGCGGTGGCGAACCCCGCGCGCTACCTGGAGATCATGCTTGACGCCGGGTGCGCGGCCGACGCCTGGGAGACCACCTACCAGCAGGTGCTCACGGGCGAAAACGCGGTGCTGGATTGGGTGCGCGGCGCTGGCCTGCGGCCCGTGCTGGCTGCCCTGTCGCCCGACGATGCCGCCGGGTTCGAGGCCGAATACGGCGACCGGCTGGCCGAGGCCTATCCGGCCACGCCCCACGGCACGGTGTATCCGTTCCGCAGGATCTTCGCGGTGGCCCGCAAGCTTTAGGGCAGCCGCACCCGCCACGCGGGCAATGCCCTGCGCGGTCCCATGTGATCTGGCTTACAATGGCCAAGCGGTCATTGGGGGCCTGCCCGGGCTCCCGTACGCCTTGGCTGTGGAGGAGGCGCGGTGCTGATTCGCTTAATGCTCCGCCTCCTTGGCGAGCACCGGGCCACTGTCTGGGCGATCATCCTGCTGCAGGTGGTGCAGACGGCAGGAAACCTGCTGCTGCCGACGCTGAATGCCAGCATCATCGACGACGGGATCCTCGCCAACCAGCCCGGGGTGATCCTGGGGCTTGGCGGCTGGATGCTGGTGCTCACCGCCGTGCAGGCGGCGGCCGCCCTGGGTGCCGGGTTCCTCGGGGCCGACGTCGCCATGAAAATCGGCCACCGCCTCAGACGGGAGCTGTTCTCCCAGGTCCAGGCGATGTCGTCGCAGGAGGTCGGGACGTTCGGCACCGCCAGCCTCGTCACCAGGGCCACCAACGACGTCCAGCAAATCCAGACCTTCGCGGTCCTGGTCTTCACCATGCTCGCCGCCGCGCCCGTCATGGGAATCGGGGGAATCATCCTGGCCGTCCAGCAAAATGCGGCCCTGTCCTCCGTCGTGATCTTCATAGTCCCGGTGCTGGTGCTCATCATGTACCTGATCGTGCGCCGCCTCATCCCGCTCTACCGGCAGGGGCAGGCCCTCATCGACGGCATCACCCGGATCCTCCGCGAACAGATCATTGGCGCCAACGTCATCCGGGGCTTTGTCCGGCAGAAGCATGAGGTTGCCCGTTTCTCGGAAGCGAACCGGCGGCTCACCAGTAACAACCTCCAGTCCGCGCTCCTGGTTGCGGGCATGCTTCCGATGATCATGATCGTGGTGAACCTCTCCTCGGTGGCGGTGGTCTGGTTCGGTGGGCAACTGATCGCCAGCGGCAGCATGGAGGTGGGTGCCCTCACGGCCCTCATCGCCTACATCCTGCAGATCCTGCTGGCCATCATGATGGCCATGTACGTGTTCAGCACGGCACCGCGCGCGGCCGTCTGCGCCGAGCGGATCCAGGACGTGCTGGACGTGACCCCGGCACTGGCTGTGCCTCCTGCGCAGGAGCCCGCGGTGCGGGCCGCTGCGCCGGCAACCCGGGAATCAGCAGCCCGGGAACCGGCAACCCCGGACGGCGGGGGCGTGGAGTTCAGCCATGTCTGGTTCGCGTATCCCGGAGCCGAGTCCCCGGTCCTGGCCGATATTTCTTTTACTGCCGGGCCGGGCACCACCACGGCCATCATTGGTGCCACCGGCAGCGGCAAGACCACGCTCCTGAACCTCCTGCCGCGGTTCCTGAACGCCACGTCGGGTGAAATCCGGTTCGGGGGAGCCGACATTCGGAGTCTGCCCGCTGAACGGCTTCGGGAACGGATTTCGGTGGTGCCGCAGCACTCCTATCTCTTCTCAGGAACTGTGGCAGGAAACCTGCGGATGGCCGCGCCGGCGGCCACTGAGGACGATCTGTGGAAGGCACTGCGGTTGGCGCAGGCTGACGACTTCGTCCGCTTGCTCCCGGACGGCCTTCATGCCGCCGTCGCCCAGGGCGGGGCCGGGCTGTCGGGCGGGCAGCGGCAGCGCCTCTGCATTGCCCGCGCGATGCTCCGCACCGCGGACCTTTACCTCTTCGACGACAGTTTTTCCGCCCTCGACTATGCCACCGAGGCCGCCGTCACACGGGCGCTGGAGCCGGTGTTGGCAGCAGCAACGGTGCTCATGGTGGCTGAACGCATCCCGACCATCATGGGTGCGGACCAGATCCTGGTCCTCGAGGAAGGCCGGCTGGTGGCCCACGGAACCCACGCAGAACTGCTGGGCTCATCGCGCACCTACCGGGAGATCGCCGAGTCGCAGCTGGCCCTCGATGAGCAGCCATGAGAACCGGGCAGCCATGAGAGTCCCGCAGCCATGAAGGGCACGCACGCCGCCGAACGCAAAACCGGCAGTTTCCTGCCGGCGGCCACACGCCTCCTGGGCCTGCTGCGCCCGTTCAAGGGCAGGATGGCCCTGGCCGTCGCCGCGACCTGCGGCTTCGCCGCCCTCAATGTGGCGGCTCCGAAGCTCCTTGGTGACGCCACCGACGTCATCGTCGACGGGTTCATGCATGGCACGTTCGACGTCGGGAGGCTATCCGCGCTGCTCGCCACGGTGTCGCTGATGTACGTCGGCACCTCCATCTTCAATTGGATCCAGGGCGCCCTGACCGCCCAGACAGTGCAGAGGCTTGTTTTTGGCCTTCGCGCCGCCGTCGAGGACAAACTGCACCGGCTGCCGTCCGCGCACTTCCATGAGCAGGCCAGGGGCGATGTCCTCAGCAGGGCCACCAACGACGTCGACAACATCTCGCAGTCGCTCAATCAGCTGCTCACGCAGCTGATCATGTCCGTTCTGATGCTGTGCGGTTCGCTGGCCATGATGCTGTGGATCTCCCCGCTGCTGGCGGCCATCGCCCTGGTGTCCGTGCCCGTGTCCACGCTTATAACGGTGTTCATGGCGCGCCAGTCCCAGGCCTATTTCTCCGCCCAATGGGCATCCACGGGGGAGCTGAACGCCCACATCGAGGAATTCATCACCGGACACGAGGTGATCAAGGCGTTTGGGCAGCAGGACACGGTGGCGGCCGTCTTCGGCCGCGGCAACGACCGGCTGGCCCGCAGCAGCGCGCGCGCCCAATTCGTCTCCGGAGCCGTGCAGCCGCTCATGGTCTTCGTCGCCAACCTCAACTACGTGGCGGTGGCCATCGTGGGCGCCCTGCAGGTGGCGGCTGGCGCCATGACGATCGGCGGCATCCAGGCGTTCATCCAGTTCAGCCGACTCTTCACCCAGCCGATGGGCCAGATTGGCGGCATGCTTACCCTCATGCAATCCTGCGCGGCCTCGGCGGAACGGGTCTTCGCCCTCCTGGACGAGCCGGAGATTCCCCGCGAGGACGGGGTTCCGGCCAGCCAGGAATCCCTGCGCGGCCGGATCGAATTCGAGGACGTCACCTTCGCGTACACCCCGGGGGCCCCGGCCGTCAGCGGGCTGACCTTTTCCGTCCTCCCGGGCCAGACCGTGGCCATCGTGGGCCACACGGGTGCGGGCAAGACGACGGTGGTGAACCTCCTTATGCGCTTCTACGAACTGGATTCGGGCCGCATCACGATCGAAGGCACGGATATCGCCACAGTGCCCACCGACTCACTCCGGTCCAACTTCGCGGTGGTTATGCAGGACGTCTGGCTGTTCAACGGCACCATCCGCGACAACATCGAATACGGATCTCCGGGGGCGGACGATGCCCGGATCCTGGATGCGGCGGAGGCCAGCCACGTGGACCACTTCGTGCGGTCGCTGCCCGCCGGCTATGGCACGGTCCTGGGAGACGAGGGTGATTCGCTGAGCCAGGGCCAGCGGCAACTGATCACCATTGCGCGGGCCCGGCTCGCCGACCGCAGCGTCCTGATCCTGGACGAGGCAACAAGTTCCGTTGACACCCGCACGGAGGTCCAGATCAAGCTCGCAATGAACAAGCTGCGCCAGGGCAAGACGAGCTTCATCATTGCCCACAGGTTGTCCACGGTGCGCGACGCTGATCTAATTCTCGTCATGGATCACGGACGCATTGTTGAACAGGGGACGCACAGCAGCCTGCTGTCCGTGGACGGCCATTACCGGCGCTTGTATGAGGCCCAGTTCCGCGGGGTGGACCGCGAACTCGGCGCCATCCGCCGGCACCGCGGCAGGCACGCCGCCGGCCAGCAGCGCTACCGGGAGTCCGGCCTGTGACCGCCGGCGATGCCTTTCCGGGGCGGTGGAAGCCGAACACCGGCAGCTCCGTGGCCCTCTTTGAGCAGCTGCGGCTCCACGTGATCGAACAGGCGGACCAGGGAAAGCTTGCCCCGGGCACGCGGCTGCCGGCAGTGCGGGCGCTCGCCGGAACCCTCGGGGTGGCACCCCACACGGTGGCACGGGCGTACAAGGAACTCGAGGCTGCGGGCGTCGTCGCCACCAAGGGCCGCAACGGGACCGTGATTTGCGCCCGTGACGAGCGTTGGGGGGCTTTGTCCGAGGCCGCCGCCGATTATGCCGCAGCAGCCAAATCGCAGGGCGCCACGTTCGCCCAGGCGGTCCACCTCCTGGCAGCTGCCTACGACGCTGAGTAGCGAAGGTGGCGTAGCACACTCGCGTGGATATTCGAAGAAGTTTTCGACTAGCATTAGTGGGTGCCTAAAGCCGTAGCTGAAGAAACCGCTGTTGCCCCCTCCGCCGTCGTCCCCCTGAGCCCCGCCAAACCGGCGCGCCCGGACCTGTCCCGGCTGGTGGTCAAGGGCGCCCGCGAGCACAACCTCCGCAACGTCGACCTCGACCTGCCGCGCGACGCCATGATCGTCTTCACGGGCCTGTCCGGCTCCGGAAAATCGTCCCTGGCCTTCGACACCATCTTCGCCGAAGGCCAGCGCCGCTACGTCGAGTCGCTCTCCGCCTACGCCCGGCAGTTCCTGGGCCAGGTGGACAAGCCCGACGTCGACTTCATCGAGGGCCTGTCGCCCGCGGTCTCGATCGACCAGAAGTCCACGAGCAAGAATCCGCGCTCCACCGTGGGCACCATCACCGAAATTTACGACTACATGCGTCTCCTGTGGGCGCGCGTGGGCCGTCCGCACTGCCCCGTCTGCGGTGAACCCGTCATCAAGCAGACGCCGCAGCAGATCGTGGACCAACTGCTCGAACTGGAGGACGGCACCCGTTTCCAGATCCTCGCTCCGGTGGTGCGCGGGCGCAAGGGTGAGTTCGTCGACCTCTTCAAGGAATTGACGGCGAAGGGCTATTCCCGCGCCCGGGTCGACGGCGACCTCGTCCAGCTGAGCGATCCGCCCAAGCTGGGCAAACAGTTCAAGCACACCATTGAGGTGGTGGTAGACCGGCTCGTGGTCAAGGAAGGCATCCGGCAGCGCCTGACGGACTCCATCGAGACTGCGCTTGGCCTCGCTGAGGGGCGCGTCCTGGCCGACTTCGTCGACCTGGAATCCGACGACCCCCACCGCACGCGTGCCTTCTCGGAAAACCTCGCCTGCCCCAACGAGCATCCGCTGGCCATCGATGAGATTGAGCCCAGGTCCTTCTCGTTCAACAACCCCTTCGGCGCCTGCTCGGCCTGCAGCGGCATCGGCACCCGGCTGGAAGTCGACGAGGACCTGATCATTCCCAACCCGGAGCTCGCGCTGGAGGACGGAGCCATCGCGCCGTGGTCCCTGGGCACCGCCACCACCGAGTACTGGAACCGTTTGCTCGGCGGGCTCGCCAAGGAGCTCGGGTTCTCCATGACCACGCCGTGGCAGGACCTCCCGTCCGACGTCCGGCAGACCGTCCTGCACGGCAAGGACCACAAGGTTGTGGTCCAGTACCGCAACCGGTTCGGCAGGGAGCGCAAGTACAGCACCGGCTTCGAAGGCGTGGTGCAGTACGTGCACCGCAAGCACACCGAAACCGAGTCTGACTACGCCAGGGACCGCTACGAGGAATACATGCGGCAGATCCCCTGCCCGGCCTGCGACGGCGCGCGGCTGAACCCGGCGTCGCTCTCGGTTCTCATCAACGGCAAGTCCATTGCCGACGTCGCGCGGCTGCCCATGCGCGAATGCGCAGCATTCCTGGACAACCTCGTGCTGACCGGCCGTGAGGCGCAGATCGCCCACCAGGTCCTCAAGGAGATCCAGGCCCGACTGACCTTCCTGCTGGACGTGGGCCTGGAATACCTGAACCTGGAGCGCCCTTCCGGAACCCTCTCCGGCGGCGAGGCGCAGCGCATCAGGCTGGCCACCCAGATCGGCTCCGGCCTCGTGGGCGTCCTGTACGTCCTGGACGAGCCCTCCATCGGGCTGCACCAGCGGGACAACCGGCGCCTGATTGAGACCCTGACCCGGCTGCGGGACCTCGGCAACACCCTCATTGTGGTCGAGCACGACGAGGACACCATCCATGAGGCGGACTGGATCGTGGATATCGGCCCGGGAGCCGGCGAGCACGGCGGGCAGGTGGTCCACTCGGGGTCCTACCAGGAACTCCTGGAGAACACGAAGTCCCTGACCGGGGACTACCTCTCCGGCCGGAAGAGCATCGACGTCCCCAAGAAGCGGCGCAAGTACGACAAGAAGCGCGAACTCAAGGTGGTCGGCGCCCGCGAGAACAATCTCGTCAACGTTGATGCCGCCTTCCCCCTGGGCCTGTTCACGGCCGTGACCGGCGTCAGCGGCTCCGGCAAGTCCACCCTGGTCAACGAGATCCTGTACAAGGTGCTGGCCAACAAGCTCAACGGCGCCAAGCAGGTGGCCGGACGCCACCGCACTGTCCAGGGCCTCGAGCACCTGGACAAGGTGGTGCACGTGGACCAGAGCCCCATCGGCCGTACCCCGCGGTCCAACCCGGCAACGTACACCGGCGTGTTCGACCACATCCGGAAGCTCTTCGCCGAGACCACCGAAGCCAAGGTCCGCGGTTACATGCCCGGCCGGTTCTCCTTCAATGTCAAGGGCGGCCGGTGCGAGGCCTGCTCCGGTGACGGCACGCTCAAGATCGAGATGAACTTCCTGCCGGACGTCTACGTTCCGTGCGAGGTCTGCCACGGCGCGCGGTACAACCGCGAGACCCTCGAGGTGCACTACAAGGGCAAGACCATCGCCGACGTCCTGAACATGCCCATCGAGGAGGGAGCCGAGTTCTTCGCGGCGTTCTCCCCGATTGCGCGCCACCTCAAGACGCTCGTGGACGTGGGCCTCGGATACGTCCGGCTGGGCCAGCCCGCCACCACGCTGTCCGGCGGCGAGGCGCAGCGCGTCAAGCTGGCGGCCGAGCTCCAGAAGCGGTCCAACGGCCGCAGCGTCTACGTCCTCGACGAGCCCACCACGGGGCTTCACTTCGAGGACATCCGGAAGCTGCTCATGGTGCTGCAGGGCCTCGTGGAGAAGGGCAACACGGTTATCACCATCGAGCACAACCTCGACGTCATCAAGAGCGCCGACTGGATCGTGGACCTGGGCCCTGACGGAGGCTCCGGCGGCGGCCGGATCGTGGCCTCCGGCACCCCCGAACAGGTCTCCAAGTCCTCGGAAAGCCACACCGCAAAGTTCCTGGCCGAGATCCTCGGCTAGCCGCCCACGCCACGACGCCAAGCTCGAACGCAACCACTACGACGCCAAACCACCACGAGCACAAACCAGCACCGCGGCCCGCCAGACGAAACTGGCGGGCCGCCGTCGTCCTCCCTCCGGCTGGAGTTTTTGTACAGATAATGGGCGCTAAACGCCTGGGAAGTCACGATACGTGTACAAAAACTCCTCTCGGGGGGCGGAAGTATTCCTCGGAAGGCATGCGAGTTTGAGCAGGCGTTGCATCATGAGAAACTAAGCCGGTGACTTCAACAACAGTGCCCGTGATCTTCGACCTGGACGGCACTCTTGTCGATCCGGCCGGCGGGATAACAGACGGAATTGCCGCGGCCCTCACGGAACATGGCCTGGCTGTCCCAAGCCAGGACCTTCTGGACGCGATGGTGGGCCCCAAGCTCAGCGACTCCCTGCTGAACGTCGCGGCCGTTCCACCGGCCATGCTTAAGGCGGTCATCCGGACCTACCGCATGCATTACCTTGACGTCGGCATTTCCCAGAGCCGCCTGTACCCGGGCATCGTTGACCTGCTGGACGGCTATGTCGCGGCGGGGCGGCCCGTAGCGGTGGCGACGCAAAAGCCGCAAGCCCTTGCGCACATCGTGCTTGAACACCACAAAATCGCCCGCCGCTTCCTCACCATCAAGGGGTCAGCCGCGGACGAGACCGCATCTGCGGCGGGTCCGGTCGGCAAGGCCGGCATCATCGCCGCTGCCATGACAGGCCTCGGCACGCAGCATGCTGTGATGGTGGGTGACCGTGCGCAGGACGTGGCCGGGGCATTGGCCAACGGACTCGACTGCATCGGCGTCAGCTGGGGTTTTGCGCCCGACGGCGAACTCGAGGCCGCTGGAGCTGTGGCGGTGGTGCACGACACCGCCGGCCTGCGCGCCAAGGTCGAGGAGCTGGAGAACGTCCGTGCCGCAGCCCTGAGCGAGGTGCGCAACGATGGAGCTGTTTGACGGCGTCCGCTGGACGACGCGGACCCTAATCTCCGGTACCTGCAGGCCAACCGTCATCGGGCTGGAGAACGTGCCCAAGGACGGTCCCTTCATTGTGGCGCCCAACCACCTTTCCTTTCTGGACAGCGTGATTGTCCAGGCACTCATGCCGCGTCCCGTCGCTTTCTTTGCCAAGGCGGAGTACTTCACCACCAAGGGCATCAAGGGCCGCGTGATGAAGTCCTTCTTCGAGGCAGTCGGCTCCATTCCGGTCGAACGCGGGGAACAGGCTGCGAGCGTGCAGGCCCTCAGGACACTCCTGGACATCCTCGAGGACGGCAGGGGCATCGGCATCTACCCCGAGGGCACCCGGTCCCGCGACGGAATCCTGTACCGCGGCAGGACCGGCGTCGGCTGGCTGGCCCTCACCACAGGCGCCCCGGTCATCCCGGTGGGACTCATCGGCACGGAGAAGCTGCAGCCCGCTGGCCGCAATGCAGTCAAGCCCCAGCACTTCATCATGAAGGTGGGGGAGCCGATCTACTTCGACAAGACCGGGCCGGACCATTCCCTCCCCGCCCGGCGCCAGGTGACCGACAAGATCATGGACGCCATCGCCGAGCTCAGCGGCCAGGAGCGGTCCACCAGCTACAACCAGAGCAAGGTCATCGAGTAGGCACCTCCCTCGCAGCGGCCGGCAGCTCCTTCAACATGGCCGGCGGCATTCGGCAGCCCCTTAGCTCAGTAGACTGGAAGCGTGGCAGATCCATCGAGTTATAGACCCCAGACGGGTGAGATTCCGACCAATCCGGGTGTTTACAGGTTCAGGGATCCCCACGGGCGGGTCATCTACGTCGGCAAGGCCAAGAACCTCCGGTCGCGCCTGAACTCGTACTTCGCGAACCCGGCCGGGCTGCTGCCCAAGACGCACGCCATGGTGTACGCGGCCAGCAGTGTCGAGTGGACCGTGGTGGGCAGCGAGCTGGAATCCCTGCAGCTGGAATACACCTGGATCAAGGAATTCAAGCCGCGCTTTAACGTGGTTTTCCGGGACGACAAGACGTATCCGTACCTCGCCGTCACCATGGGCGAGAAGCTGCCCCGTGTGCAGGTCATGCGCGGCGAGCGGCGGAAGGGCACCCGGTACTTCGGGCCCTACACGGCCGGTGCCATCCGGGAAACCATGGACACCCTGCTGCGGGTCTTTCCGGTGCGGAGCTGCAGCGCGGGTGTGCTGAAGCGGGCCCAGGCCAGCGGCCGGCCCTGCCTGCTGGGCTACATCGACAAATGCTCGGCCCCCTGCGTCGGCCGCGTCACCCCTGAGGAACACCGCGCCCTGGCTGAGGACTTCTGCGCCTTCATGGGAGGCGAGGCCAAGCGGTTCATCGCCCGGCTCGAAAAGGAGATGGGGGCCGCCGTCGCCATCCTCGACTACGAACGCGCCGCCCGGCTGCGCGACGACATCACCGCTCTCCGGAAGGTCTTCGAGCGGAACGCCGTGGTGCTCGCTGAAGACACTGACGCCGACGTTTTCGCCCTGCACGAGGATGAGCTGGAGGCGGCCGTCCAGGTCTTCCATGTCCGGGGCGGACGGGTCCGCGGCCAGCGCGGCTGGGTGGTCGAAAAGGTGGAGGACTTCACCACCCCCGACCTCGTCGAACATCTCCTCCAGCAGGTCTACGGCGAGGACGCCGAGGTCCAGGGCAGGCTTCCCCGCGAGGTGCTGGTGCCTGTTGAGCCGAGCAATGCGCAGGACCTGGCCGTGTGGCTGGCGGGCATCCGCGGAGCCAAGGTGGACATCCGCGTTCCGCAGCGCGGTGACAAAGCCGCCCTCATGTCCACGGTCCGCGAAAATGCCGAGCACGCGCTCCGGCTCCACAAGACCCGGCGGGCCGGCGACCTGACCGTCCGCTCCCAGGCGCTGCAGGAACTACAGGAAGCACTGGAGCTCCCCGTCCCGCTGCTGCGCATCGAGTGCTACGACGTCTCCCACGTCCAGGGCACCAACGTGGTGGCCTCCATGGTGGTAGTGGAGGACGGGCTGCCCAAGAAGTCCGACTACCGCAAGTTCTCCATCACCGGGGCCGCGGCCACGGACGACACCGCTGCGATGCACGACGTCCTGACGCGGCGCTTCCGGCACTACCTCGTGGACAAAACGGCCCAGGTTGAAGCCGCCGAACTGGTCGCCGCGCCGGCGGCCGCGACTGCCGGCTCCAACGGGGCGGCGCTGGCCAACGAAGCGGGCCCGGCCAATGGGACGGAACCAGGAGCCGCCGGGACAGGAGCCGCCGCGCTGTCCGACACCACCACGCCGGGCCCGCGGGCAAAATTCGCCTACCCGCCCAACCTTGTTGTGGTGGACGGCGGCAAGCCCCAGGTCAACGCGGCTGCCCGCGCCCTTGAAGCGCTGGGCATCGACGACGTCTACGTCGTCGGGCTCGCCAAGCGGCTCGAGGAGGTCTGGCTGCCGGACAGCGACTTTCCGGTCATCCTGCCCCGCTCCTCGCAGGGCCTCTACATGCTGCAGCGCATCCGCGACGAGGCCCACCGGTTCGCCATCTCCTTCCACCGGCAAAAGCGCGGCAAGGCGATGACCGTCTCAGCCCTCGACGGCGTACCCGGGCTGGGCGATTCCAAGCGGAAGGCCTTGCTCGCCCACTTTGGCTCCGTCAAGAAGATCAAGGCGGCATCGGCGGAGGAACTGACCGCTGCCAAGGGTGTTGGGCCGGCGCTGGCCGCGGCCATCGTCACGCACTTCAGTCCGGGCGGCGCCGGCGGCGACTCGGACGACACCGTTCCGGCGATCAACATGACCACCGGGGAAGTGCTGGAAACTTAGCCCGCGCCCGGAAACTTGGTTAGGGTAAGTACGGGAAATCGGCGTGTGCCGCAAACAGCAACCGCGCAGAAACTGCGCGCGGGAAGCAACAGCAGGAATGAGGCTGGAATCAATGGCAGAGTCGACGGCGGAGTCCAGCACGGAAGAGGACGGCCTGACACCGGTCAAGCCCGCCGAAGCGGAACTGCTCATCGTGACCGGAATGTCCGGGGCAGGCCGCAGCACCGCCTCCGATGCGCTGGAGGACCACGGCTGGTACGTCGTCGAGAACCTGCCGCCGCAGATGCTGGGGACGCTCGCCGAACTCGTGTCCCACGCCCCGCAATCCATCCCCAAGCTTGCCGTGGTGATGGACGTGCGCAGCAAGGCGCTGTTCGCCGATATCCGCGCGGCACTGCGGGCCCTCGAGGCCAGCGGCGTCACCTTCCGGGTGCTGTTCCTCGACGCCAGCGATGACGTCCTGGTCCGCCGCTTCGAACAGGGACGGCGTCCGCACCCGCTGCAGGGCGGAGGCCGGATCCTGGACGGCATCGCCGCCGAGCGTGAACTCCTCAAGGAGCTGCGCGACTCCTCGGACCTCGTCCTGGACACCTCGTCCCTGAACGTCCACGGGCTCGCCACCGCGATCACCGAACTGTTCACCGAGACCGGCCCCATCGCGATCCGCCTGAACATCATGAGCTTCGGCTTCAAGTACGGCCTGCCCGTGGACGCCAACTACGTGGCTGACGTCAGGTTCATCCCGAACCCGCACTGGGTGCCCGCGCTGCGGCCGCACACCGGCCTGGACCAGGACGTCAGCGAGTATGTCCTCGGTGCCGAGGGCGTGCCGAACTTCGTGGAACGGTACGTTCTTGCCCTGGAACCTGTCCTGGACGGCTACCGCCGGGAGAACAAGCACTACGCCACCATCGCCGTCGGATGCACGGGCGGAAAGCACCGCTCGGTGGCAGTCGCCATGGAGCTCTCCAAACGCCTCGCACAATATCCCCGCGTAACTGTGACCACGACGCACCGGGACCTGGGCCGCGAGTAATGGGTGTTCTTACCGGCCCGCTGCCCCTGATTCCGCCGGCCGGCCTGACCGGTTCCCAACAGGCCAAGGGACCTACCGTCGTCGCGCTCGGCGGCGGCCACGGCCTTTCGGCCTCCCTCTCGGCACTGCGCCTGCTTACTTCCGAACTGACAGCGGTAGTCACCGTGGCGGACGACGGCGGGTCCTCCGGACGTCTCCGCGAGGAGTACGGCGTCCTTCCGCCCGGTGATCTCCGGATGGCGCTGTCTGCCCTGTGCGATGACACCGACTGGGGCCGGACCTGGCGCGACGTCATGCAGCACCGGTTCCGGTCCGCCCGCGGCGGGGCCTCCCTGGACGAGCACGCCATGGGCAACCTGCTGATCGTCACCCTCTGGGAGCTGCTCGGTGACGCGGTGGCCGGCCTGAAATGGGCCGGGGCCCTGCTCGGCGCCCGCGGACAGGTCCTGCCCATGTCCACGGTTCCCCTTACCATCGAAGGCGACGTGCGCGTCACGGCACCGGACGGCAGCAGCACGGTCACCACCATCACGGGCCAGGCGCGCTGCGCGGTTGCGGGCTCGCTGGAGAGTGTCCGGCTGCTTCCCGAGCAGGCTCCGGCCTGCGTTGAGGCCCTGACCGCGATCGAGCTTGCCGACTGGGTGGTGCTGGGCCCGGGCTCCTGGTACACGTCCGTGCTGCCGCA
This sequence comes from Arthrobacter sp. BGA-UO-ETr-C19, assembly GCF_059568005.1. NCBI lineage: Bacteria > Bacillati > Actinomycetota > Actinomycetes > Micrococcales > Micrococcaceae > Arthrobacter > Arthrobacter sp. BGA-UO-ETr-C19. Next base: position 66,852 of record NZ_JCAQPC010000015.1, on the reverse strand, counting down.
CCTGCTGCTGCCGGAAATGCGGCAGGCGCTCTGCGATACGCCGGCCAAGCGCTGCCTCACCATGAACCTCGCCATGGACACCAAGGAAACGTCCGGCATGTCCGCCGCGGACCACCTTCACGTCCTGCGCGACTATGCGCCGGAGTTCAGCGCGGACGTGGTGCTCGCGGACCCGGCCTCGGTTTCGGACCTGGCCGAGTTTGAGCGGGCAGCGGGGATGATCGGTGCCGAGGTTGTCTTGGGTAGAGTAGGGGCTTCGGGTCGGCGACCGGTCCACGACCCCTTGCGGCTGGCTACGGCCTACCAGGATATTTTCGGGAATAGTTAGGAAAGGTGCCATGGCACTGACAGCATCAGTCAAGGAAGAACTCTCCCGCCTGGATATCAAGAAATCATCAGTCCGCAAGGCTGAGGTCTCGGCCATGCTCCGCTTCGCCGGGGGACTGCACATCATTTCGGGCCGGATCGTCATCGAGGCCGAGGTGGATCTTGCCTCCACCGCGCGGCGCCTTCGTGCCGCAATCGCCGAGGTCTACGGGCACCAGAGCGAAATCATCGTCGTCTCCGGCAGCGGACTGCGCCGCGGCAGCCGCTACGTCGTCCGCGTCGTCCGCGACGGTGAAGCGCTGGCCCGGCAGACCGGCCTCCTGGACGGCCGGGGACGGCCGGTGCGGGGGCTGCCGTCCGTCGTCGTCAACGGTTCTGCCGCCGACGCCGAAGCGGTGTGGCGCGGCGCGTTCCTGGCGCACGGCTCACTCACGGAACCTGGCCGGTCCTCATCCATGGAGGTCACCTGCCCCGGCCCGGAATCCGCCCTCGCGCTGGTCGGCGCGGCGCGCCGCCTGGGGATCCAGGCCAAGGCCCGGGAGGTCAGGGGAGTGGACCGCGTGGTAATTCGCGACGGCGACACCATCGCCGCGCTGCTCACCCGGATGGGCGCCCATGACGCGCTGATGGTCTGGGAAGAGCGGCGCATGCGCAAGGAAGTGCGGGCGACGGCGAATCGGCTCGCTAACTTTGACGACGCCAACCTCCGCCGCTCCGCGCAGGCCGCCGTGGCAGCCGGCGCCCGGGTGGACCGGGCCCTGGAGATCCTCGGCGACGACGTCCCCGACCACCTCAAGTACGCGGGTGAACTCCGGGTGGCCCACAAGCAGGCCAGCCTCGACGAACTTGGCCGGCTTGCCGATCCGCCCATGACGAAGGACGCCATCGCCGGGCGCATCCGCCGGCTGCTGGCCATGGCGGACAAACGCGCCACGGATCTTGGCATCCCGGGCACGGATGCCAATGTGACGCCGGAAATGCTGGACGAGTAAACGGCGCCCATAGAATCAAGACCAGGTGGCGGCTGCTGCCGCCATCGGAGTTTTCCGGATGACCCCGTCATCCGGGATGCACAATCCGAGAGTTAGCACAACCGGACAAACTGTCCACGACATTGGAGGATTTTGTGACCGAGTACGTTCTGCCCGAACTCAGCTACGACTACGCAGCGCTCGAGCCCCACATCTCTGCGCGGATCATGGAGCTGCACCACAGCAAGCACCACGCCGCGTACGTGACGGGCGCCAACAACGCGCTGGCCCAGCTGGCTGAGGCGCGCGAAAAGGGCGACTTCGCCAACATCAACCGGCTTTCCAAGGACCTGGCCTTCCACACCGGCGGCCACATCAACCACTCCGTGTTCTGGAACAACCTCTCCCCGGACGGAGGCGACAAGCCTGAAGGTGAGCTCGCCGCGGCCATCGACGACGCCTTCGGCTCGTTCGATGCCTTCCGTGCCCAGTTCTCCGCAGCTGCCCTCGGCCTGCAGGGTTCGGGCTGGGGCTTCCTGGCCTACGAGCCCATCGGTGGCAACCTCGTCATCGAGCAGCTCTACGACCAGCAGGGCAACGTCGCGCTGGGCACCACCCCGCTGCTGATGCTGGACATGTGGGAGCACGCCTTCTACCTGGACTACGTCAACGTCAAGGCCGACTACGTCAAGGCGTTCTGGAACATCGTCAATTGGGCTGACGTGTCCGCCCGCTTCGCCGCGGCCCGCGCCAACGCGACGGGTCTCATCACCCTCTAAGTGTGACCCGGCGTACACAAAGCAGTAACAAACTTCACATTCGGCGGTTTTAGGGCCGAATTATGGACGGTCCGCCCCCGCACTTGCGGGGGCGGACCTACTTAAACGTAAGATGGATCACGGAAGGCGGTTAGCCTTCAGCAATGAGGCTGGTCGCCCTCCGATCTGAAAAATATCTCTGCCCAAAGGCGTGCGGGATCTGTTAGTTGGCTTGAACGCCCGCTTACTAGTTGTGCTTCCAAGGCACAAAGGAGACTAAAAGTGACCACCCGTATTGGTATCAACGGCTTCGGCCGCATCGGCCGCAACTACTTCCGCGCAGCACTTGCTCAGGGTGCGGACCTTGAGATCGTTGCCGTCAACGACCTCACTAGCCCCGAGGCGCTGGCCCACCTGCTCAAGTACGACTCCGTCGGTGGGCGCCTGGCCGAAACCATCGAGGTCAAGGAAGGCAACCTCGTCGTCAACGGCAACGCCATCAAGGTCCTGGCCGAGCGCGACCCCGCCAACCTCCCCTGGAAGGACCTGGGCGTTGACATCGTCATCGAGTCCACCGGATTCTTCACCAAGGCGGCTGCCGCCAAGAAGCACATCGAAGCCGGCGCCAAGAAGGTCCTGATCTCCGCCCCCGCCTCGGACGAGGACATCACCATCGTGATGGGCGTCAACGACGACCTGTACGACCCCGAGAACCACCACATCATCTCCAACGCTTCCTGCACCACCAACTGCCTCGGCCCGCTGGCCAAGGTTATTAACGACGCCTTCGGCATCGAGCGTGGCCTGATGACCACCGTCCACGCGTACACCGCAGACCAGAACCTGCAGGACGGCCCGCACAACGACCTCCGCCGTGCCCGCGCCGCCGCCATCAACATGGTCCCCACCTCCACCGGTGCCGCCAAGGCCATCGGCCTGGTCCTGCCGGAGCTCAAGGGCAAGCTGGACGGCTACGCCATCCGCGTTCCGGTCCCCACCGGCTCCGCCACCGACCTCACGGTCACGGTTTCCCGCGAGACCACCGTCGAGGAAGTCAACGCCACGCTCAAGAAGGCCGCAGAGTCCGATGAATGGCAGGGCATCCTGACCTACACCGACGCTCCGATCGTCTCCTCAGACATCGTCGGCGACCCCGCCTCGTCCATCTTTGACTCCGGTTTGACCAAGGTCATCGGCAACCAGGTCAAGGTTGTTTCGTGGTATGACAACGAATGGGGCTACTCAAACCGCCTTGTCGACCTCACGGAGCTCGTAGCCGAAAAGCTGGGCTAGGGTTAGCTACATGACATCTCACACCCTCAACGAACTGATCGCTGAAGGTGTCCGCGGGCGGTACATTCTGGTTCGAAGTGACCTGAATGTGCCGCTCGACGGCTCTACAGTGACTGACGACGGCCGCATCCGGGCCTCACTGCCAGTGCTGGGAAAGCTCACGGACGCCGGTGCCCGCGTGCTGGTAACAGCCCACCTCGGCCGCCCCAAGGGCGCCCCTGAAGACAAGTACTCGCTCAAGCCGGCGGTTGCCCGCCTGGCCGAGCTGGCTTCCTTCCCTGTCTCCCTCGCGGAGGACGCGGTGGGACCCTCGGCCAAGGAGAAGGCGGCTGCGCTGCAGGACGGCCAGGTCCTGGTTCTCGAGAACGTGCGGTTCGACGCACGCGAGACCAGCAAGGACGAGGCCGAGCGCGGCGCTTTTGCCGACGAACTGGTCGGACTCACCGGTGAAAACGGCGCCTTCGTGAACGACGCCTTCGGCGCTGTGCACCGCAAGCACGCCAGCGTTTACGACGTCGCCACCCGGCTCCCGTCGTACCTCGGCGACCTTGTGGCCACCGAGGTGGAAGTCCTCCGGAAGCTCACCGCAGACACCCAGCGTCCCTACGTAGTGGTGCTGGGCGGTTCCAAGGTTTCGGACAAGCTCGCGGTCATCGACAACCTGCTCGGCAAGGCTGACACCATCCTGGTGGGCGGCGGCATGCTGTTCACGTTCCTGGCAGCCGAGGGCCACAAGGTGGCCGGCAGCCTGCTGGAAGAGGACCAGATCCCGGTCGTCCAGGACTACCTCAAGCGCGCAGCCGACGCCGGCACGGAATTCGTGATCCCCACTGACGTCGTGGTTGCAGCCAAGTTCGCAGCCGACGCCGACCACGAGACGGTCAGCGCCGACGCCATCGAAGGCAGCAGCTTCGGGGCGCAGGGCATCGGCCTGGACATCGGACCCGAGTCCGCCCGTGCGTTCGCCGAGCAGATCAAGGGTGCCAAGACGGTGTTCTGGAACGGACCCATGGGCGTCTTCGAGTTCGAGGCGTTCTCCGCTGGGACCCGGGCCATCGCCCAGGCGCTGACGGAGACGGACGCGTTCACGGTGGTCGGCGGCGGCGACTCCGCGGCTGCCGTGCGCACCCTCGGCTTCGCCGATGACCAGTTTGGACACATTTCCACCGGCGGCGGCGCCAGCCTGGAATACCTTGAAGGCAAGGAACTTCCCGGCCTGAGCGTTCTGGACCGCTAAAGACACACCAGCCGGCAGGGCACCTTCCGCACCGCGAAGGCGCCCTGCCGGCTGTTCACATGATCAGCACATTTGACCGGCAGTTTTGGAGAACACGTGACTACGTCAACCAACGGCACCTTTGACCGCACGCCTTTGATCGCAGGCAACTGGAAGATGAACATGGACCACGTCCAGGGCATCACCCTCCTGCAGAAGCTGGCCTGGACACTGTCCGACGCCAAGCACGATTACAGCCGCGTGGAAGTCGCTGTCTTCCCGCCCTTCACCGACCTCCGCGGTGTGCAGACCCTCGTCCAGGGCGACGAACTGGACATCGCCTACGGCGGCCAGGACCTGTCCCAGTTCGACTCCGGCGCCTACACCGGGGACATCTCGGGCCAGTTCCTGAACAAGCTCGGATGCAAGTACGTCCTCGTCGGCCACAGCGAACGCCGGACCGTCCACGCTGAGTCGGACGAAGTCCTTAACGCCAAGGTCAAGGCGGCCTTCCGCCACAACCTCATCCCCGTCCTGTGCGTCGGGGAAGGCCTTGAGATCCGCCAGGCCGGAACCCACGTCCAGCACACGCTGGACCAGCTCCGCGCCGACGTCGAAGGCCTCACCGCCGAGCAGGCGGCCGAGCTCGTCGTCGCTTACGAGCCCGTCTGGGCCATCGGCACCGGTGAGGTTGCAGGTCCGGAAGACGCCCAGGAAATGTGCGCCGCGATCCGTGCCGAACTCACCGAACTGTTCGGCGCCGACGTGGCAGCGAAGGTCCGCCTGCTGTACGGCGGTTCGGTCAAGGCCAGCAACGCAGCCGCCATCCTCAAGGAACGCGACGTCGACGGCGTGCTGGTGGGCGGTGCCAGCCTTGATCCCGCTGAGTTTGCTAATATTGTCAGGTTCGAGAGCCACCTCGTAACGGACTAGTCCGTTCATCTGGCGCGCTCCCGCATCCACCAACTTTGGAAAGGCCGTCGTGGACGTTCTTCATGTGATTCTGCAGATCCTGCTGGGCATTACCAGCCTTCTGCTGACCCTGCTCATCCTGCTCCACAAGGGACGCGGCGGCGGCCTGTCAGACATGTTCGGCGGCGGAATGAGTTCGGGGTTGTCCTCCTCCGGCGTTGCTGAGCGCAACCTGAACAGGTTTACCATCATCCTCGGCGTCACCTGGGGCGTCGTGATCATCGCCCTAGGCCTCCTCATGCGCTTCACGGGTGTGGCTGACTCCTAACCCTGTCGCAGCCATCCGGCACGAAAAAGCCCGGCCAATCAGGACCCGTTCCTGCTTGGCCGGGCTTTTTCCTGCCGCTTTCCTGCCGTCAGGGGGAACTGCGGACTAAACTGTCGCTATCGGATCTAACGGCAGCGCCGCCATTAGCAGCGAGGGAGTTCCCATGGTGCATTCCTCTTCAGGATTCCGCGGCACCCGCGTGGGTGTCATTCAAGGGGGCGGATTGAAGAACCAGGGGGATGATCCTCTCGGGGAACCCCTGCCGCGTATTTGTGTGTCCTATTGGTGCGCCATGGGACATGAGACGCGGCCTGTTTTTCTTAAGCTGCCGGACGACCAGATTCCGGACGTCTGGGACTGCCGCCAGTGCGGCCGGCCGGCGTCGCGCAATCCCGGTGCCGGGGTTCCCGGCGAAGCCCCGGAAGAGGGCTTCAAGACCCATCTGGAATACGTTAAAGAAAGACGCTCCAGCCAGGACGCCGAAGACGTTCTGGCTGGAGCGTTGCAGCGGCTAAGAGCCAGCCGGCGCCTTCCTGACTAGCTGTTCAGGAACGCGCGAGGCCGCGTTTTCGTCGATCAGCCACAGCGTCCGGGACCGGCCGGCGGGACCGGACGCGGGCACCTGCACGGGGTTGGCCCCGGCCAGGGCCAGGCCCACCGCACCGGCCTTGTCTTCGCCTGCCACCACCATCCACACCTCCGCAGCGGTGTTGATCGCCGGCAGGGTCAAGGAAATGCGCTCGGGCGGCGGCTTGGGGGAGTTGCGGACCCCCACCACGGTCAGCTGCTTCTCGCGGATGCCGCCCTGCTCCGGGAACAGGGATGCTACGTGCGCGTCAGGACCCACACCGAGCAGGACGACGTCGAACCGGGGAAGCCTGCCCGGTTCCTCCGGACGGTCGTCCGAAGCGTCCGCGGCGTGCTCGGCCGCTGCCGCCTCGCCGAGGCGGCGCGCGTAGTCCTCGGCGGCCTGTTCCGGTGATTCAAAGTCATCCGTCGACCCGGGCACATGGACGCGCGCAGGATCAACATCGATGTGCTTCAGAAGCGCCTCCTGGGCCTGGAACGCATTGCGGTCCGGGTCCTGGGAGCCGACGAAGCGTTCATCACCCCACCAGAAGTTCACCTTGGCCCAGTCCACAGCGGGCGCGGCCGGCGAATCCGCCACGGCCTTCAGCGTTCCGATGCCCACCGTACCTCCGGTAAGCACCACCGTGGCTTCACCGAATCGGTCCTGCACATCCACGAGCTTGGTGATCAGGCGGGCCGCGATGGCGGCCATGAGTACGGAAGAGTCAGGATGGATGCTTACTCTGGGCTCAGCGCTCACTGGGACGGACACTCCTTAGATTGGTACGTGGCAGTCCAATAGTAATCACTTCGCCGAATACTTCGTCGGGGTCCAGGCGGCGCAGTTCTTCGGCGAGGCAGTCCCGGAGGCTGCGCCGCGGGAGCGAGATCCGTTGTGCGGGCTGGCCTGGCTGGGTGAGTTCGGCGATGGAAAGCCCGGGACGGAAGAGCTGGACGTCCCCGCCGGGGCGGGTCAGCCGGACCCGGCGGATCCCGGTGCCTGCGGGGTCCGCGACGATCGTGACCGGGGCGTCCAGGGACAGGGTCAGCCAGGCCGCGAGCAGGATGGTGCTGGGCGAGTCCGAGGCGCCTTCGACCGCGACGGCGGTGACGGGCGAGGAGTCGGCCTGGTCCAGGACCGCGGCGAGCTGGATGCGCCAGTTCGTCAGCCGGGTCCAGGCGAGGTCGGTGTCGCCGGCCTTGTAGGTGTTCCGGATGTTCTCCAGCGCCACCTGGGGCTCGGCTTCGTTCGCCGAGTCCGTGATCCGGCGGTGCGCGATCCGCCCGATCGAGGTTTCGGACGCGTTCTTCGGTGCCCCGTGCGGCCACCAGGCCACGATCGGGGCGTCGGGCAGCAGCAGCGCGGCGACGAGGGATTCGCTTTCCTCGGCGAGTTCACCGAAGCCGCGCAGCACGATGACCTCCGACGCGCCGGCGTCCCCGCCGACCCGGATCTGCGCGTCGAGTCGGTTCGGCGCGGACGAGCCGGCGTCGGCGAGCACGATGATCCGGCAGGGGTGTTCGCGGCTTGCCTCGTTGGCCGCCTCGATCGCTTCTTCCTCGAGCCCGGATTTGGTGACCACCACGAGGGTGAGGACCCGGCCCAGGGCGATCACGCCGCCCTGCTCGCGCAGGGACTGGATCTTCTTGGAAACGTTCGAGGTGGTGGTGTTCGGCAGGTCTACGATCATGGCCTTCTCCAGGTGCGTCCGTCACGGGCCAACAGCTCGTCAGCGGAGGCAGGGCCCCAGCTGCCGGGCGCGTACGGCTCGGGCTGTTCGCCCAGGCCGGCCCAGTACTCTTCGAAGGGGTCCAGGATCTTCCAGGACAGCTCCACTTCCTCGTGCCGCGGGAACAGCGGCGGCTCGCCCAGCAGCACGTCCAGGATCAGCCGCTCATACGCTTCGGGGCTGGACTCGGTGAACGAGTGCCCGTAGCCGAAGTCCATGGTCACGTCCCGGACTTCCATCTGGGTGCCGGGGACCTTGGACCCGAACCGGATCGTGGCGCCTTCGTCGGGCTGGACCCGGATCACCACGGCGTTCTGGCCGAAGTCGTCGTCGCCGTGGTCACGGAAGAGCAGGTTCGGTGCCCGCTTGAACACCACCGCGATTTCGGTGACCCGGCGTCCGAGCCGCTTGCCCGCGCGCAGATAGAACGGCACCCCGTTCCAGCGCCGGGTGTTGATGTCCACCCGGATCGCCGCGTAGGTTTCGGTGGTCGAGTCGGCCGGGATGCCCTCTTCCTCCAGGTAGCCCTGGACCTGCTCCCCGCCCTGCCAGCCGCCGGCGAACTGCCCGCGGGCCGAATGCGTGGATAGGTCCTCCGGTAGCCGGACCGCGGCGAGGACCTTCTCCTTCTCCGCGCGCAGGTCGTCCGCGTTGAAGGAGATGGGTTCTTCCATTGCCGTCAGGGCGAGCAGCTGCAGGAGGTGGTTCTGGATCACGTCGCGGGCGGCGCCCACGCCGTCGTAATACCCTGCCCGGCCGCCGGTGCCGATGTCCTCGGCCATGGTGATCTGCACATGGTCCACGTAGTTCGCGTTCCACAACGGCTCGAACAGCTGGTTCGCGAAGCGCAGCGCCAGGATGTTCTGGACCGTCTCCTTGCCCAGGTAATGGTCGATCCGGAACACCGCGTCCTGTGGGAACACGGACTCCACGATGTCGTTGAGCTGACGGGCGGATTCGAGGTCGTGCCCGAACGGCTTTTCGATCACCACCCGCCGCCACTTCTCGCCCTCGGCCTGCGCCAGGCCGTGCTTGGACAGCTGCCGGCAGACCTGCTCGAAGGCCTTCGGCGGGATCGAGAGGTAGAACGCGTGGTTGCCGCGGGTGCCGCGGTTCTCGTCGAGTTCCTTGATCGTCTCGCCGAGCCGCTCAAACGCCGAATCGTCGTCGAACGCGCCCTGCACGAACCGGATGCCCTCGGAGAGCTGGTTCCAGACCGCCTCATCAAACGGGGTCCGTGCGTAGGACTTCACGGCGTCCTTCACCTCCGCGGCGAAGTTCTCGTTGTCCCAGTCCCGCCGGCCGAAACCGACCAGCGCGAAGCTGGGCGGCAGCAGGCCACGGTTGGCGAGGTCATACACGGCAGGCATGAGCTTCTTACGGGCAAGGTCCCCGGTGACTCCGAAGAGCACAAGCGAGGACGGTCCGGCAATCCGGTTCAGCCGCCGGTCCCGCGGATCCCGCAAAGGGTTCCCGGACCGGGCCGCTGACCTCTTGCCGTTCAAGGTATCTGGCATGGTTTATTCGGTGCCTTAGCTCTCAGTGGCGGATGCTGCCTGGCTGGCCAGCGACGAAACGATCTCCTGCAGCTGGGCGACGCCCGCTGCGCGGTCGGTGAGGTGCAGGCGCAGCACGGGCCGGCCGTGCTCGCCGAGGACCTGGGCGTCGCCGGCGGCCTGGGCCGCGATCAGCTCGCCGAAGGTGAAGGGACGCTCCGGAATGGCGAGGTCCTGAGCGGACGCCGCGGTGACCTGCAGGAAGACACCGATGGCGGGGCCGCCCTTGTGGAACTGGCCGGTGGAGTGCAGGAACCGCGGTCCCCAGCCGAAGGTGACCGGCCGGCCGCTCACGGCGGCGAGGTCGTCCCGGACGCCCTCCAGCTGGGAGTAGGCCAGACGGTCGAAGTAGGCCTGAACGCTCAGGTAGCCGTCGCCACCCAGCTGCCCTAGAAGAGCGGAGACCGCAGCTGCTGCCGTGGCGGCGTCGCCGAGCCACTCGCCGCCGCGGACCTCGATCGCGCCGTCAACGAACTTGGCCGGGGTCGGTTCCGGCTGCGCGTCCAGCAGTCCGCGGGCAGCCACCTTAGCGGCCTCGACGTCGGGCTGGTCGAACGGGTTGATGCCGAGCAGGCGCCCGGCCACGGCGGTGGCGAATTCCCACACCATCATCTGCGAGGCAAGCCCGCCGGCAACGGCAACTTCGTTCTCGCCGAGTTCGACGTCGGAATCAGCGCTCACGAGGCGGACCACCAGGACGTCTTCAGCGCCGGAGGTGACTTCCGGAGCGTCCGGCCCCGCGACCACCGGCAGGATGCCGGTGCCGAGCTTGCCCGTGGATTCAGCGATGAGCTGTTCGGCCCAGTCAGCAAATCCGACGATGCCGGAGCCGTCCTCCGCGATAACCACCTTGTTCCGCAGCGGGTTGGTGCCGCCCAGGGCAGCACCCAGGGCCAGCCCGATGTTCTCGGGGGCGTCCTCGTTCAGGATCTCGGCAACTTCCTCTGCCTCGTCCAGCAGGGCTGCGATGTCCACACCGGCCAGGCCGGAGGGGACCAACCCGAAAGCGGTCAGCGCCGAGTAGCGGCCGCCCACGTTCGGGTCCGCGTTGAACACGGCGCGGTACCCGGCGTCGCGGGATGCCTTGTCCAGCGGGGAACCGGGATCGGTCACCACGATGATCCGGCTCTTGGCATCGAGGCCGGCTTCGGTGAAGGCATGCTCGAAGATCCGGCGCTGCGAATCGGTTTCCAGGGTCGAACCGGACTTCGAGGAAACCACGATCGCGGTTTCCGTCAGACGGTCCGCAAGGGCAGCACCGACCTGTTCGGGGTCGGTGCTATCCAGCACAGTCAGCTCGACGCCAGCGGTGCCGGCGATGACTTCCGGAGCAAGGGAGGACCCGCCCATGCCGCACAGGACAATACGGGTCACCCCCTCGGCCTTCAGGGCATCCCGGAGTTCCAGGATGCCGTCCACCAGGGGCCGGGAGACGGTGGCCGCCTCGACCCAGCCAAGGCGGATGGCCGACTCGGATTCCGCATCCGGACCCCACAGGGTGTGGTCCTTGGCGAAGATGCGCGTGGCAACGCGGTCTTCCACGAGGGCGGGCAGGTGCTGCTCAAGAGCCTTCCGGGCGGCACCGGTGGCGTCGTAGCTGAGTGTGCTCATTGTGGACTAGGAAGCCTTCCGTGCAGTGGCGAGGGCACCTTCAACATCGGCCAGCAGTTCCTTCCAGCTGGCCACAAACTTGTCCAGGCCTTCGGATTCCAGCAGGGCGACGACCTCGTTGTAGGACACACCGAGGGCGTCGAGGGCGTTGAGGGTGGCGTTCGCTTCATCGTAGCCGTTGGTGATGGTGTCGCCGGTGACCACTCCGTGGTCGAAGGTGGCGTCCAGGGTCTTCTCCGGCATGGTGTTCACGACGCCGGGGGCGACGAGCTCGGTGACGTAGAGGGTGTCCGGGTAGGCCGGGTCCTTCACGCCGGTTGAAGCCCACAGCGGCCGCTGCGGCAGGGCGCCGGCCTCGGCCAGGACTGCCCAGCGTTCGGTGGAGAAGAGCTCCTCGTACACCTGGTACGCGAGACGGGCGTTGGCAACGCCGGCCTTGCCCTTGAGGGCCTTGGCTTCCTCGGTGCCGATCGCGTCCAGGCGCTTGTCGATTTCGGTGTCCACGCGGGAGACGAAGAACGAGGCGACGGAGTGGATCTTGGACAGGTCGTGGCCGTTGTCCTTGGCCTGCTCCAGACCGCTCTGGAAGGCGTTGATGACTGCCCGGTAGCGCTCGAGGGAGAAGATCAGGGTCACGTTGACGCTGATGCCCTCGGCCAGGGTTGCCGTGATGGCTTCCAGGCCCTCAAGCGTGGCAGGGATCTTGATGTGGACGTTGTCGCGGTTGACCTTCTTGTAGAGGTGCTTCGCTTCGGCGATGGTGCCTGCAGTGTCCCAGGCCAGGCGGGGGTCCACCTCGATGGAGACGCGGCCGTCGACACCCTTGGTTGCCGCGGCGATCGGGGCGAAGAGGTCGCAGGCGTCGGCGACGTCCGTCGTCGTGATCTCGAAGATGGTCTCTTCGATGGAGGCGCCGGCAGCGGCCTGGGCCGCGATGGTGGCGTCGTAGTCAGTGCCGGAGGTGATGGCGGCGTGGAAGATGCTGGGGTTCGTGGTGACACCCACAACGTTCTTCTCTTCGATCAGCTTCTGCAGCGTGCCGGTCTTCAGGCGGCCGCGGGAGAGGTCGTCAAGCCAGATGGACACGCCGGCGTCGGAAAGCTGCTGGGTGGGAGTGCTAGTCATTTCTAATCTCCTTGAACTGTGGGGGGTCTGTCAGGACTGGAGTCCGGCGAGGGAATCCTTGGCGGCGGCGGCAACAGCTTCTGCCGTGATGCCGAATTCCTGGAACAGGCGCTTGTAGTCGGCGGATGCGCCGTAGTGCTCGAGGCTGACGGAGCGGCCGGCGTCGCCGACGAATTCCTTCCAGCCCAGGGCAAGTCCTGCTTCGACAGAGACGCGGGCCTTGACCGCTGCGGGCAGGACAGCCTCGCGGTAAGCAGCGTCCTGCTTGTTGAACCACTCGACACACGGCATGGACACCACGCGGGCGGCGATGCCTTCGGCCTGGAGGGCCTCGCGGGCCTGGACGGCCAGCTGGACTTCCGAGCCGGTGCCGATCAGGATGACCTGCGCGTCCACGGTCTTGCCGTCCTTTGACGCCTCGGCCAGCACGTAACCGCCCTTCGCGACGCCCGCCGTCGAACCGAAGGTGTCACCCTCGGCCGCGCCCTCGCCACGCTCGTAGGTGGGGATGTTCTGGCGGGTCAGGACAATGCCGGCCGGGTTCTCGTGGTTCTCCAGCATGGTCTTCCAGGCTGCCGCAACCTCGTTGGCATCGCCCGGACGGACGACGTCGAGGCCGACGATCGCACGGAGGGTGGCGAGCTGCTCAACCGGCTGGTGGGTCGGGCCGTCCTCACCCAGGCCGATGGAGTCGTGCGTCCAGACGTACAGGGACGGCACGCCCATGAGGGCGCCGAGGCGGATTGCCGGACGCTGGTAGTCGCTGAAGATCAGGAACGTGCCGGAGAACGCACGGGTCTTGCCGTGCAGCGAGATGCCGTTCACGATCGACGCTGCGGCGTGCTCACGGATACCGAAGTGCAGCACCCGGCCGTAGGGGTTGCCGGACCAGGCGTTGGTCTGCTTGCCGGCGGGAACGAACGACGGCGAGCCCTCGATCGTGGTGTTGTTGGACTCCGCGAGGTCGGCCGAGCCGCCCCAGAGTTCCGGCATGACCGGACCGATGGCGTTCAGGACCTTGCCGGACGCGGCGCGGGTGGACACATCCTTGCCTGCCGGGAAGACCGGCAGGACGCCGTCGAGCTCGGCGGGGAGCCGGCGGGCCTCGACGCGCTCCAGCAGGGCAGCGGCTTCCGGGTTGGCGGACTGCCACGCGGAGAAGGACTCTTCCCACTCCTTGCGTGCGTGGGCACCGCGGTCGACGACGGAGCGGGCGTGGGCCAGTACGTCCTCGTCCACCTCAAAGGACTTCTCGGGGTCGAAGCCGAGGACGTTCTTCAGGGCTGCCACTTCTTCCGAACCGAGGGCCGAGCCGTGGATCTTGCCGGTGTTCTGCTTCTTCGGAGCCGGGTAGCCGATGATGGTGCGCAGCGAAATGATGGACGGCTTGGAAGTCTCGGCCTTCGCAGCAAGCAGAGCGGAGTAGAGCTCCTGAACGTCTTCCTTGTAGTCGCCGGTCTTGGTCCAGTCCACGCGCTGGGTGTGCCAGCCGTAGGCTTCGTAGCGCTTCAGGACGTCCTCGGTGAAGGCGATGTCGGTGTCATCTTCGATGGAGATGTGGTTCTCGTCGTAGATGACCACGAGGTTGCCCAGTTCCTGGTGGCCGGCCAGGGACGAAGCCTCCGAGGTCACGCCTTCCTGCAGGTCGCCGTCGGAAGCGATGACCCAGATGGTGTGGTCGAACGGGCTCTCGCCGGCGGGAGCATCGGCGTCGAACAGGCCGCGCTGGCGGCGCTGGGAGTACGCGAAGCCGACCGAGGAGGCCAGGCCCTGGCCCAGCGGGCCGGTGGTGATTTCCACGCCGGCGGTGTGCTTGTATTCCGGGTGGCCCGGGGTCAGGGAGCCCCACGTGCGCAGTGCCTCAAGGTCCTTCAGTTCCAGGCCGTAGCCGGAGAGGAACAGCTGGATGTACAGCGTCAGGGACGTGTGGCCGGGGGAGAGGATGAAGCGGTCGCGGCCGATCCAGTCCGGGTTCTTCGGGTCGTGCCGCATCAGCTTCTGGAACAGAAGGTAGGCGGCCGGAGCCAGGCTCATCGCGGTGCCGGGGTGGCCGTTGCCGACTTTCTCCACGGCGTCGGCCGCCAGGACGCGCACAGTGTCAACGGCGCGCTGGTCGAGGTCGGTCCAAGTCAGTTCTTGCTCTTTCAAATGTGCCACGTAACCGGGCCCCTCTCTGTGTTAACGGCAACCGGTAAAGACACACAGCGGGAGGGCATAATCGGTGCCCGCTGCATTTGTCCTTACCAGCCGTTCACCATTGAAACGTTTGATCTTCATTCAGTCGCCGGACGGTATGGAATGCGGTTTCTTGCCCGTCTTCCAGTGTGCGCTGATCTGCAGACAGCTTAGCTCTATTCCACACTTCGAGCGGCCAAAATCTCACCAGTTGGACGCAATTTCTCTTTTGTGAATCACCCGTGCCGTGAGGCTGCGTTAATGTGATTGAAGCAAGCGCGAACGAATCATTTTCAGTGATTTCCCGTCACACGCCGATGCCAGCGATCCATGCGGGACCGCGGTATGATATCGGGAGGCCACCGGCGGACAGGGCGGGCTCAATTGCGCACATGACAGCCCCGCGACCGCCGTTGAGGGATCGGTCCGGACCGCGTGTCCGGACGGACTGATCAGATAAACAGCCAGACAGAAACAGAGTGACTGCCACGTGAGCACAACAGATACGCCGCTGACCTCTTCCCGGGTCCACGGAAGAGCCGGACTAGCCCGCAAGGCCAAGGCGTACCTTGCACTCACCAAGCCCAGGGTTATTGAACTCCTGCTGGTCAGCACCCTGCCCACCATGATTTACGCGCAGCGCGGCTTCCCGTCGCTCGGCCTCATTATGGCCACCCTCGTGGGCGGCGCGTTCGCTGCCGGCAGCGCCGGTGCCTTCAACTGCTACATCGACCGCGACATCGACAAGCTGATGCACCGCACGGAGAAGCGCCCCCTGGTGACCGGTGAGGTCACGCCGCGTGAGGCCCTGATCTTTGCCTGGCTGCTGGGCGCCGCTGCCATCGCCATCCTTTGGTTCGGCGCGAACCCGCTCTCCGCCTGGCTCGGACTCGGCGCCATCATCTTCTACGTCGTCATTTACACGATGATCCTCAAGCGCCGCACGGCGCAGAACATCGTCTGGGGCGGTGCCGCGGGCTGTTTCCCGGTGCTGATCGCCTGGTCCGCGGTGACCAACACGGTTGAGTGGCCGGCCTTCGTGCTCTTCATGGTGATCTTCCTCTGGACCCCGCCGCACTACTGGCCGCTGTCCATGCGCTACGGCGAGGACTACCGCAACGCCAACGTGCCGATGCTCGGTGCCATCGCCGGCGCAAAGGTCGTGTCCGTCCAGGTGGTCCTGTACGCCTGGGCCATGGTGGCCTGCTCGCTGCTCATGATCCCGGCGGGCAACGCGGGCTGGGTTTACACTGCGGTAGCCGTGCTGGCCGGCGCCTGGTTCCTGTACGAATCCCACGCGCTCTACAACCGGGCGCAGGGCGGGGACCTCTCCGACAAGGGCGCCATGAAGGTCTTCCACGGCTCCATCAGCTACCTGACGCTCCTCTTCATCGCGCTGGCCGTCGATCCGTTCGTCGGCTCGCCGATTATGGGCTAACCCACCCGCCCGGAACGCCCCCTCACATCCTGCGGGTTTTCCCCGGACGCCCCCTCACGTCCTGCGGGTTTCCCCCGGACGCCCCCTCACATCCTGCAGGTTTCCCACGGACCCTTCCTCAGGTCCTGCGGGTTTCCCACGGACCCTTCCTCAGGTCCTGCGGGTTTCCCACGGACCCTTCCTCAGGTCCTGCGGGTTTTCCCCGGACGCCCGCCCAGGACCTGCTGAATGCAGAAACGCCCCTTCACTTCATATGAAGGGGCGTTTTTCTTGGCCGCAGGATCTGTCAATTATTTGCTGTAATCAGGGTGGTTTCTTGCGCGCCCAGTCAGCTGCCGAACTAGTTCATCGTCCACCGTATCGATCTAGGCGGCCGTCTCATCCGCTACGGCGCTCTCCCTCTCCCTCGGAGATTACGCCAGACAATGTACGCTCCCGCGCGAAGCGACGAAACCTGAGGAAGCGTCCCGCGTGAAGCGACGGGACCTGAGGAAGCGTCAGGAATGCAGCGACGGGACCTGAGGAAGCGTTGTAACTACCCGACGGGGCTGGAGCGGGCGATGTCGGCGGCGTTGGTTGCCGCGGCCATCAGCAGGGCAGCACCCAGCATGTGCGCGCCCACGAGGAGCGCCGGGATGCCGTTGTAGTACTGCGTGAAGCCAATGACGGCTTGGAGCAAGGTGACGCCGAGAAGCATCAGCACGGCCGTCCGGAACGTCCCCGAGATGCCGCGGCGGAACACAAAGTACACGGCGAGCAGCGTGCCGGCGGTGACCAGGTAGGCGGGCACGGCATGGACGTGCGAGAACAGGTCCCAGTCCAGGTTGTTGCGGGGAGCCTTGGCGTCACCCGCGTGCGGTCCGGCGCCGGTGACCACAACGCCCAGCATGACGGCGATCGCGGAGAAGAGCGCGACGGCGGTCATCACCGGCCGCAGGACTCCCGGCAGTGACATGAGCGGAAGGGCCCGGAACCGGCCCGTCCTTCCGTAGGCCCGGTTGACCAGCAGCGTGGCGAAAACCACCAGGGCCATGGACACCAGGAAGTGCAGGCCAACCACCCACGGGTTCAGCCGGGTCAGGACGGTGATGCCGCCGATGATGGCCTGCGCCGGGATGCTCGCCAGCAGACCCAAGGCCAGCAGGAACAGGTCCTTGCGCTCCTTGCGCAGGTTCCACAGGTAGACCAGCATGAGCGCTGCGACGGCGGCCAGGGCGAACGTCAGCAGACGGTTGCCGAACTCGATGAAGCCGTGGATGCCCATTTCGGGGGTGTTCACCAGGGAATTGTTCGTGCACCTGGGCCAGGTGGGGCAGCCCAGGCCCGAGGCGGTCAGCCGGACGGCGCCGCCGGTGACCACCAGGACCGTCTGCCCGATCAGGGACAGCACGGCCAGGCGGCGGACGGTGGAATCGACGGTGACGGGCAGCCTGGATGCCAGGCGGCCGACGAACTGGGGGAGGCGCGAAGCCGTACTCACTTTATTCTCAATTCCATTTGAACCAGCGGATGGCTGCTGCGCCGGCGAGAACCGTCCACATCAGCAGGACAAGGACAGCGTTGCCGTTCACGGCGCCATGCAGGAACGCGTCGCGCAGGCCTTCGCCGAGGGCCCCGGACGGCAGCAGGTGGACGGTGTTCTGGGCAAGTTCCGGCAGCCGCTGCATGGGGATCACGATGCCGCCCAGGGCGCCGAGGAGGATCCACAGCAGATTCGTGATGGCCAGCGTGGCCTCGGGCCGGACAGTGCCGGCCACCAGCAGGCCCAGAGCGGTGAATGCGGCCGCGCCCAGGACAAGCAGGCACAGACCGGGCAGCACGCCCAGCGGATTTGGCCGCCATCCCAGGGGGAAAGCGACGGCGGCGACGATGACTATCTGGATCACCAGGACGGCCAGGACCGCGAGGATCTTCCCGGCGATGAGACCGGCCCTCCCCAGCGGCGTGGTGGACAGGAACCGCAGCACGCCGTACCGGCGGTCGAAGCCGGTGGCGATGCCCTGTCCGGTGAAGGCAGTGGACATGGCGCAGAGCGCGAGGATGCCGGGGACGGCAACATTGATCCGGCTGTCCCCTATGCCGTCCAGCAGCGGAGTGACCGTCAGTCCGATCAGGGCAAGGAGCGGCAGGACCACTGCCAGAATCAGCTGCTCGCCGTTCCGGAGCATTGTGGTGGCCTCGTATTTGCCCTGCAGCAGGATCCGGCGGAGCAGGGGAGCAGGTGCGCTGCCCGTGGCTGTCGTCATCGGATTTCCCTTCCGGAAATGTCAAGGAATACATCTTCAAGGCTCCGGGCCTCCATGCTCAGCGAGCCCGGCATGATGCCGTGGTGTGCCCACCATGCCGTCAGCGCGGCGAGGTCCTCGGGGGTCAGCGCCCCGGTGGCCGAGTAACTGCCCGAACGGGTCTCGCGGATCTCGATCTCGGCGGGCAGCACTCCGGTGAAGTCCAGCCCCGGCAGTGCCTCGAAGTGCAGCGTCCGGACGTGGTCCCGGTGGGGCGTCTCCGGCATGTTGTGCTGGAGCAGCTGGGCCACGGTGCCCTCCGCAACATTTCTGCCGGCGTCGATGATGTAGACGTAGTCGGCGAGGCGCTGCGCATCATCCATGAGATGAGTTGTCAGGATGATGCCCATCCCGCCGTCCCGGAGTTCGGCGATCAGTTCGAAGACCAGCTGGCGGGATTGCGGATCCAGCCCGGCGCTTGGTTCGTCCAGGAACAGCACCTCAGGGTTGCCGATCAGGGCGGCGGCGAGGGCCAGTCGCTGCTTCTGTCCGCCGGACAGCCGGCGGACATTGGTCCGGCTGAGGGTGTCGATGCCCAGCCGCTGCACCAGCTCATCAAGCGGCCTGGGGTTGCGGTACATTCCGGCGATGTGCCGGAGCAGGGGAATGGGACGGGCCGACGGCGGGAGGCCGCCGTCCTGGAGCATGACGCCGACCCGGGCGCGCAGTTGCGCACCGGCGGTGCCGGGATCGGCTCCGAGCAGCGTGATAGTTCCGCCCGTGCGCTTCTGGAGCCCCTGGGCGCATTCGATGGTGGTAGTCTTGCCGGCACCGTTGGCTCCGAGCAGCGCCGTGACTTCGCCGCGGCCGGCGACGAGTGAGACGTCGCTCACCACCCTGAGCATCTTGCCATCGAGGGTGGGGAGCGGACCGACGTCCTTGATGAGCCCGTCGATGGTCAATACGGGGGATTTGGGGGATCGCACCCCAGCATTCTACGGGAAGTAGTACTGCCGCCGGTGAGCGGATGAGCTCAGCCTGCTGGGTGAAGCAGGTCAGCCTTGCCTTACTGGAAGGCGGCAATAAATTACGACATGATTGTGTTGTGTATTCCATGACCAATACCACTTCCGCGCCTTTGGCCGGGCAGGGCGCGCCTGCAGGCGCGCTGCGCGGTGGAAAACGTGCTGCCCTGGCCGCTGTGCCTGCCGCGGCCGACGCCGACGAGCGCACGCGTGACCGCGTCCTCAGCGCCGTCCTGGAGCACGGGCCGGTCAGCGCCGCGGAACTGGGCGACCTGCTCGGGTTCACCCCTGCCGCCGTCCGCCGCCATCTGGACCACCTGTCCCGCGCGGGCGTCATCGAAGTCAAGCGCGTTGCGCGCGCAGGCGCCGGTGCCGGCCGCCCCGCCCGCCGCTACGTCCTCAGCTCCCAGGGCCAGTCCTCGCTGGGTGACGATTATCTGAACATTGCGAGCCTGGCGCTCAAGCAGCTCGGCGCGGTGGCGGGGGATGAAACCGTCCGCCAGTTCGCCGTCGAGCGTTTCGCGGAGATGGAACGCCGCTACGCCCCCGAGGTGGAAGCGGCCGGAACGGACATCACCGCCCGCGCGCAGGCACTGTCCGCCGCCCTGTCCCGGGACGGCTTCGTCGCTTCCACTGCCTCGATCGAAGCCAAGGCCCCGCTGCCCGCCGCGCTGTCCAGCGTGCAGCTGTGCCAGGGCCACTGCCCCATCCAGCAGCTGGCCACCCAGTTTCCCGTGTTCTGCGACGCGGAAACGGAAATGTTTTCGCGCCTCGTCGGTGTCGATGTCCGCAGGCTTTCCACGCTCGCCCGCGGCGGACATGTCTGCACCACCCACATACCTACAGGCCGTCCGGCCGTGCCGGTGGCGCAGGCCGCCGGCAGCCAACCGGACAACCTGAACGAAGTATCCAACCATCTGCAAGAAAGGCCGTGATGACGGACCAACTATCAGAGAAGACGGTTGCCGAGACTGCTGTGATTTCGGAGATTCTGGAAAAGAATCCCGAGCTCCACGGAATCGGCACCTACGAGTACGGCTGGGCCGACAAGAACGACGTCGGAGCCAACGCCCGCCGAGGCCTCAACGAGGACGTGGTCCGCGACATCTCGGCCAAGAAGAGCGAGCCGGAATGGATGCTGGACCTTCGTCTCAAGGGTCTGAAGTACTTCGACCGCAAGCCCATGCCCACCTGGGGTGCAGACCTCTCCGGCATCGACTTCGACAACATCAAGTACTTCGTGCGCTCCACGGAGAAGCAGGCCGCCACCTGGGAAGACCTTCCCGAGGACATCCGGAACACGTACGAGAAGCTCGGCATCCCGGAAGCCGAGCGCAGCCGCCTGGTCTCCGGCGTGGCAGCCCAGTACGAGTCCGAGGTGGTCTACCACCAGATCCGCGAGGACCTCGAGGCCCAGGGCGTCATCTTCCTGGACACGGACACCGCGCTGCGCGAGCACCCGGAGATCTTCCAGGAGTACTTCGGCACCATCATTCCGGTGGGCGACAACAAGTTCGCCTCGCTGAACACGGCCGTATGGTCCGGCGGCTCCTTCGTGTACGTGCCCAAGGGCGTGCACGTCGACATCCCGCTGCAGGCCTACTTCCGCATCAACACGGAAAACATGGGCCAGTTCGAGCGCACGCTGATCATCGCCGACGAGGACTCCTACGTCCACTACATCGAAGGCTGCACCGCGCCGATCTACACCTCGGACTCGCTGCACTCGGCCGTCGTCGAGATCGTGGTCAAGAAGGGCGCCCGCGTCCGCTACACCACCATCCAGAACTGGTCCAACAACGTGTACAACCTCGTGACCAAGCGCGCTATCTGCGAAGAGGGCGGCACCATGGAGTGGATCGATGGCAACATCGGCTCCAAGGTCACCATGAAGTACCCGGCTGTTTACCTGACGGGCGAGCACGCCAAGGGTGAGACCCTTTCCATCGCGTTTGCCGGCGAGGGCCAGCACCAGGACACCGGCTCCAAGATGGTGCACATCGCGCCGAACACCAAGAGCTCCATCATCTCCAAGTCCGTGGCCCGCGGCGGCGGACGGGCGGCCTACCGCGGCCTGGTCCAGATCCGCGAGGGTGCCAAGCACTCCGCGAACACGGTGCGTTGCGACGCTTTGCTGGTGGACACCATCAGCCGCTCGGACACATACCCGTACATCGACATCCGCGAGGATGACGTGCAGCTGGGACACGAGGCCACCGTCTCGCGTGTTTCCGAGGAGCAGCTCTTCTACCTCATGTCCCGCGGCATGCGCGAAGACGAAGCCATGGCCATGATCGTGCGCGGCTTCATTGAGCCGATCGCCCGCGAGCTGCCGATGGAATACGCCCTCGAGCTGAACCGCCTCATTGAACTCCAGATGGAAGGATCCGTCGGTTAATGACTGCCGAAATTACTACTGAAAAGGCCCGCATCGGAGCTCCTTCCATCGCCGGCTTCACCGAGGAAGGCGAGGGGCTGGTCCCCGCGAAGGTGGATCACAGCCATAACCACGGCGTCACCGTCATGTCCTCGCGTGCCGAAAGGCTCACGAGCTTCGACGTCGCCGACTTCGCGCTGCCCACCGGCCGCGAAGAGGAATGGCGCTTCACCCCGGTCCGCGGACTGGCCAACCTGCTCTCCGATGCAGCGACGGACGGCGAAGCGGCCGCGTTCACGGTGGAAGCCCCCGAAGGCTACGTCCGCGACAGCCTGGCACAGGGAGACGCCCCGCGCGGCACCGTCCTGACCCCGGCCGACCGGGCCGCCGTCGTCGCCTCCGCCAACACGGACGAGGCACTGCACGTTGTCATCCCGGCCGACGCCGAACCGGCTGAGCCGGTGCGCATCCTGGTCGACGGTGCGGGCGCAGGCCGCCGCTCCAACGCACACTTTGTGCTGGAAGCCGGCGCCAATTCCCGCAGCGTCGTCATCGTCGAGCACACGGGCGCGGCGGACCACAACGGAAACCTGGAAGTGATCGTCGGCGACGGCGCGCACCTCACGGTGATCTCCGTGCAGCTCTGGGAAGACGACGCGCGGCACCTGGGTCAGCACGACGCCCAGGTGGGCAAGGACGCCGTCTACAAGCACATCGCCGTTTCGCTTGGCGGTTCCGTGGTGCGCCTGAATTCCAACGTCCGCTTCTCCGGCGAGGGCGCCGAGGCCGAGCTGCTGGGCCTCTATTTCGCCGACGCCGGCCAGCACCTTGAGCACCGGTCCTTCGTTGACCACAATGTGGCCAACTGCAAGTCCAACGTGCTCTACAAGGGCGCCCTGCAGGGCAAGAACGCGCACACCGTCTGGGTGGGCGACGTGCTGATCCAGAAGCAGGCCCTGGGCACCGACTCGTACGAGAAGAACCAGAACCTGGTGCTCACCGACGGCTGCCGCGCGGACTCCGTGCCCAACCTCGAAATCGAGACGGGCCTCATCGAGGGTGCCGGCCACGCCAGCTCCACCGGACGCTTTGACGACGAGCACCTGTTCTACCTGATGGCCCGCGGCATTCCCGAAGAGGTGGCCCGCCGGCTCGTCGTGCGCGGCTTCCTCAACGAGATCATTCAGCAGATCAAGGTTCCGGCACTCGAAGAGCGCCTGACCGAGGCTGTTGAGCGCGAACTCGCCGCCACGAATTCCTAAGCAGCCCCGAAAGTACAGGACACCGGATGACTGAACAGCCAAAGGGCGAACTCGTCTGCCATGTCAACGAGATCCAGCCCAAGCAGGCCCTGCGGATCCTGATCGACGACTTTCCCGTCGCGATCGTCAAGGACTCCATGGGAGAGATCCACGCCATTGGGGACACCTGCTCGCACGCGGACATCTCCCTCTCCGAGGGTGAGGTCGAAGGCTGCGCCATCGAATGCTGGGGACACGGTTCGCAGTTCGACCTGCGCAGCGGCGAACCGCTCCAGCTTCCGGCCTACGACCCCGTTCCCGTGTTCGCGGTGGAGATTGTCGGAGACGAGGTCTATGTGGACTTCACCAACGTCCTGAACGGCGCCGAAGCTCCGAACTTCAGTTAGCCCGCCCTGTACCAGAACTTAATAACTTCCAGACCAAAAGACCGCACCGCCGCCCCAACGGCACGGTGCAGAGGAGAACAAGACACATGTCTACTCTTGAGATCAAGGACCTGCACGTCAGCATCGACACCGAGCAGGGCACCAAGGAGATCCTGAAGGGCGTCAGCCTGACCATCCGCACCGGTGAGACCCACGCCATCATGGGCCCCAACGGCTCCGGCAAGTCCACCCTGGCGTCCACCATCGCGGGCCACCCCCGCTACAACGTTACCCGCGGTACCATCACGCTGGACGGCGAAGACGTGCTGGCCATGAGCGTTGACGAGCGCGCCCGCGCCGGCGTCTTCCTGGCCATGCAGTACCCGGTGGAGGTTCCCGGCGTCACCATGACCAACTTCCTGCGGACCGCCAAGACCGCCATCGACGGCGAAGCACCCGCACTGCGCACCTGGACCAAGGACGTCAAGGCAGCCATGCAGCAGCTGCGCATCGACGCCGACTTCGCCCAGCGCAACGTCAACGAAGGCTTCTCCGGCGGTGAGAAGAAGCGCGTGGAGATCCTGCAGCTGGAACTCTTCAAGCCGAAGTTCGCCGTACTCGACGAGACCGACTCCGGCCTGGACGTTGACGCGCTCAAGGTCGTCTCCGAAGGCGTCAACCGCGCCCACGCCACCGGCAACATGGGCACGCTGCTCATCACGCACTACACCCGCATCCTGCGCTACATCAAGCCTGACTTCGTGCACGTCTTCGTGAACGGCCAGGTTGTGGAAGAGGGCGGCCCGGAACTCGCCGACCGCCTGGAAGAAGAAGGCTACGACCGCTACGCCGCGGGCGCCGGATCAGCCGCGGCTGCCGCAGCGGTCCAGGCCTAGTTAGGACTGACTGACCATGACCGAAATCGACGCAGCCCGCACCGGGCTGGAGGATGTCGAAGAGGCGCTCAAGGACGTCATCGACCCCGAGCTCGGGGTCAACATCGTGGACTTGGGCCTGCTGTACGGCCTGAAGTACTCGGAGGACGACGGCGCCCTGCTGATCGACATGACCCTCACCACGGCCGCCTGTCCGCTGACCGACGTGCTCGAGGAGCAGGTTGGCAAGGCACTTGACGGCGTTGTGGACGAGTGGCGCCTGAACTGGGTGTGGATGCCGCCATGGGGTCCGGAGCGGATCACCGACGACGGCAAGGACCAGATGCGGGCCCTCGGCTTCAACATCTAGAATCCCAAAAATTACGACGGCGGCCGGTCACCTTCTCAGCGAAGGTGGCCGGCCGCCGTCGGCGTTTAACTGCTACAGTGTTGCGGCGCTGAACGTGTCGCACTGGTTGATGTCGCCGGTCTTATAGCCCTGGTAGAACCACTTCTGCCGCTGCGCGCTGGACCCGTGCGTCCAGCCCTCGGGATTGACCCGGCCCGTGGCGGCCTTCTGGATCCGGTCGTCGCCGACGGCGGAGGCAGCCGACAGCGCGTCGTTCAGGTCCTTCTGCGTGAGCGGCTCAAGGAAGGGCTTGCCGGTCTTCGGGTCCTTCTGCGTGGTGGCGTACCGCGTCCAGAGCCCGGCGTAGCAGTCGGCCTGAAGTTCCACCCTGACGGCGCCGGAATCCGCGCCCTGCGGATCCTGCTGCGCCTTGTCCAGATCCCCGAGGATGTTCTGGATGTGGTGGCCGAACTCATGTGCCACCACGTATTCCTGGGCCAGCGGGCCACCCGAGGAGCCGAAACGGGTCACGAGGTCCTGGAAGAACCCGGGATCGAAGTAGGCCGTGGTGTCCGGCGGGCAGTAGAACGGGCCCACCTCGGACGTGGCCGTGCCGCAGCCGGTGCGGGTGGCGCCCTCGAACAGCACAGCCTTCGGCCGCGGGTATTTCACGTTGTAGTCAGCGAGATAGGCCGGCCAGAACACGTTGAGGCTGTTCACCGTTCCGGCAATCCGGCAGTCGAGGTCCTTGTCGGCATCGGAACCCAGCTTGCACTGCGTGAGGGGCGTTCCTGTGCTCTGCGCTGGCTGCTCTTGGCCGGTGCCCAGGAGCCCGCCAAGCAGCTGCGGGTTGATGCCGAACAGGGCCGCAAGGAGCAGGACGACGCCGCCGCCGATGCCTCCGCCGATCTTTGTGCCGCGGCCAACTCCACCGCCGCGCCGGTCTTCCACCTGGGATGGGTCCAGCTCGACCCCGTCATTGAAGCTCATGTTGTCACAATAGTCTTTGCCACAGGGCCGTGGCGGGTTCAGGCCGGTAAAGTTGGTCCGATGCCTTTTCTCAACAACCTTCAGCGCTGGGCCGATGAACGCCCCGACGACACCGCCGTCGTCGTGGCCGGAAAACGGCTCAGCTGGGCCGAACTGCGCGATGGTGCGCAGGCCGCCGCAGCCGTCAGCACGGCTCCCGTCACAGTCCTCGCCCAGCCCAATTCCACCCGGTTCGCGGTTGATTTCGCCGCTGCCGTTGCCGGTGACCGTGAGTGCGCGGTCCTGGACCCGACGTGGCCCGAAGCCCTGCAGGACGAGATTGTCCAGCGGCTGGGCAGCAGGGTTGACCCCATGCCCGGCAACGCCGGCACAGAGCTGGCGGACGGGGATCCTGCAGCCTCGTTCCTCATCGGCCTGACCTCCGGCACCACCTCCGTGCCCAAGGCCTTCACCCGTTCGCGCCGCTCCTGGCAGCAGTCCTTCGAGGCCTCCATGGAGTTTTTCGGGCTCAGCCAGCAGGACAAAACGCTTGCACCGGGCCCGCTGGCCGCCAGCCTAAACCTGTACGCGCTAGCCGAGTGCCTATATGCCGGGTCTGAGTTCCACACGCTCGAATCCTTTGACGTCGGGGACGTCCACGCCGCCATCACCCACGACGGCATCACCCGGCTGGTGCTGGTACCCACCATGCTGCGGCTGCTCAGCGAACGCGGGCTCCTGGGCTGCGTGGACGCGTCGGGCGTCCGGACCATCATCTGTGCGGGCTCGAAGCTGGACGCACGCACGCTGGAGGCTGCCCGCCGGTGGGCCCCGCACGCCACCATCTTCGAGTACTACGGTGCGTCGGAGCTGAGTTTCGTCTCCGGCGCCGGACTTGCCGCGGGGGAACCGTTCGCCGCCGGGAGCACCGCGATCGGCCGGCCGTTCCCGGGCGTCGAAGTGCGGATCCTGGACGACACCGGGGCTGAACTTCCCGACGGGGCCGCCGGCAACATCAGCGTCCAAAGCGGCATGGTCAGCAACGGCTACCTCTGGGGCGACGACGGCCAGGCGCTGCGCTGCTTCGACGGCTGGTTCACCGTGGGGGACCAGGGCTACCTGTCCGGCGGGGTGCTTCACATCCTCGGCCGCCGCGCCGACATGATCATCACCGCGGGCAAGAACGTTTACCCGCACGAGGTGGAGCTGGCGCTGTCCTCCGTGCCGGGAGTCGCGTCTGCGATAGCCGCCGGCATGGACGATGACCTCCGCGGCCAGCGCGTGGTGGCCGGAATTGTCCCGTCCCATGGCGGGGTCACGGCGACGCAGCTCAAGACCGGCCTGGAGGACGTCCTGGCCAAGGACAAGCGGCCGCTGCAGTACTACGCCCTCGACGAGCTTCCGGTGACGGACCGTGGAAAAGTCAGCCGCCGCCTGCTGCTTGACTGGATCGCAGCCCGTGACAGCCGGGTCCGGCACCTTGTCTAGGAGCGCGGGGGCGGGCGGTGCGGAGTCCAGCCCCGGGGGGTTCCAGCTCCCGGACGACCGGCAGCCGGTGATCATCGCGGCGCTGCGCACACCCGTCTGCCGGGCAAGCGGAGCGCTGAAGCACCTGCGCTCCCACGAGCTGCTGGCCCCGGTCCTCACGGCACTGCTCGCCGAAACGGGAGTGGCCGCGGACGGGATAGCGGACGTCGTCATCGGGAACGCGGTGGGTGCCGGCGGCAACGTCGCACGGCTCGCGGCCCTTGAAGCCGGCCTGCCGGTCACCGTTCCCGGCCTTACCGTGGACCGGCAGTGCGGCTCCGGCCTGGACGCCATCGTCCTCGCCTCGCGGCTTGTCGCCGCCGGCGGCGGCACCTATCTCGCCGGCGGCGTCGAAAGCATCAGCACCGCGCCGCTTCGCGCTCACCGGAACGACGACGGCGAGCCCGCCTTCTTCAGCCGCGCCCAGTTTGCGCCGCACAGCCACGGCGACCCGGACATGGGCGTCGCGGCCGAGAACGTGGCACGGGAGTACGGCATCAGCCGCACCCGGCAGGACGAGTTTGCGCTGCGCAGCCACCGCAGGGCAGTGGCCGCGCAGGTTAACGGCAGGTTTGCCGGGGAGACAGTTGCGCTCCCGGCTGCTGCTGGACCAGTCCCGGCTGCTTCGGGTGCAGTGACCACTGACGACGGTCCGCGCCCCAAACTCAGCGAGGCCCTGATGGCGCGGTTCCCCGCGGCGTTCGTGGAGTCCGGAACTGTCACGGCCGGAAACTCGTGCTTCGACGCGGACGGCGCTGCCGCCGTCGTCATCACCTCCCTGGCCAGGGCCAGGGAACTGGGCGCTGCCGACGGGCTGGCCGTGCTGGGCACGGACACGGCCGGGGTGGAACCGCAACTGCTGGGCATCGGTGCCGCAGCCGCAGCCTCGAGACTCCTGGCAGCACAGTCGGTGGATGCCGTGGACCTGGACCTCGTGGAGTTCAACGAGGCATTCGCCTCGCAGACCCTCGCCTGCCTGGACCACCTTGGAATTGACGCCCTCCGGGCCAACGCCGACGGCGGTGCGCTGGCTTTGGGGCATGCCTACGGGGCGTCCGGAGCCGTGCTGGTCACCCGGCTGCTGGCGCAGGCCCGGCAGGAACCGGCCGCTCCTGGCCAGGGAGCGTTGGCCCTGGCCATGATCAGCATCGCCGGCGGCATGGGCACCGCGGCGCTGTTCCGCCACATCCGGCTATAGACGGACGGAAGCAGCCAAGAACCACCGGAGACCGTAGCGCTACAGAGCCGCCGGGTCGGGGAAAAGCTGCTGCCGGAGGTCCTTCTTGCGGATCTTCCCGCTGGCCGTGCGCGGCATGTCGTCGACGAATACCACCGTCTTGGGGATCTTGTAGCGCGCCAGCCGGCCGTCGAGGTGTGCCCGGACCTGCTGTTCTGTGAGGCTCGCACCTTCGCGGACCACCACAACGGCCCGCGGCACTTCACCCCATTTGTCGTCCGGAACACCGATCACCGCGACGCTCCCAACTGCGTCAATCTCGGCGATGGCCTGCTCCACCTCGGCCGGGTAGATGTTCTCGCCGCCGGAAATGATCATGTCCTTGAGCCGGTCGGAAACGAAGACAAACCCGTCCTGGTCCCGGTAGCCCATGTCGCCGGACTTGAACCAGCCGCCGTCGGCGTAGGACCCGGCGGTGGCGTCCGGCCGGTTCCAGTATTCGGGGATGACGTTGGGGCCCTTGATCTGGATTTCGCCCACGGTGCCCTGCTGCACCGGACCGCCGGCCGGGTCGGCGATCCGCACATCGGTGAAGAAGTGCGGAAGGCCGGAGGAGCCTGCTTTGTCCCGGGACCGGGAGGCGGGCAGGGTGGTGGCCCCCGGGGCGGTTTCCGTCATGCCGTAGCCGTTCGAGAAACGCAGTCCCCGGGCTTCATAGGCTTCCAGGACCCGCAGCGGTACGGCGGATCCGCCGCAGGTGAGCTTGTTCAGGGAGGAGATGTCCGACGTCGGCCATTCCGGATGCTCGCAGAGCATCTGATAGGTGGTGGGCACCCCGCTGATGGTGGTCACCCGGTGGCGTTCGATGAGCTGCAGGGTCCGCTGCGGATCGAACCTGGGCTCGAGGATCACCGTTCCGCCCTTGAGCAGGGTGGGCAGGACGCCCATGTCCAGCGATGCCACATGGAACATCGGGGAGATCATCAGGGCAACGTCGGTGGAGGCGAAGTCGAAATCGGTGATGACGTTGATGCAGTTCCAAGTGATGTTTCCGTGCGTGAGCAGGGCGCCTTTGGGATTGCCGGTGGTTCCGGAGGTGTAGAGGATCATGGCGCCATCGTTCAGGGTGATGGCTTCGTCAACGGGCTCGGTGCTGCCCGATGCCACGACGGCTTCATAGTCCTCGGCTGCCGCAGCGGTGCCAGCCGCCGGGCCGTCGCCAACAGCCGTGCCGTCGCCAACCGCCGTGCCGCCGTCGGCCTCGGTGCCGTCGACGGCGATGAGGTGGAAGAGCGCCGTCCCCTCGGCCGCCGCCCGGGCCAGGGTAGCCAGATCCCCGGCGTAGACCAGGGCGGCGGCGGAGCAGTCGTCCAGCTGGAACCTGATTTCAGGCGGTGCGAGTCGGGTGTTCAGCGGAACGAAGATCGCGCCCAGCTGGCCGCAGGCGAAGAGGGTCTCCAGGAAGGCGGGGTGGTTCTCGCCGAGGTAGGCCACCCTGTCGCCCCTGGCCACGCCGCGGTCCCGCAGTGCGTTGGCGAGCCGGCAGCTGCGGTCGGCGAACTGTTCATAGCTGAGCTTCCGGTTCCCGGCGATGAGCGCCGTCTTGTCCCCGGATTTCGGGCGGCGCCGTTGCAGCCACGAGCCGATGCCAAAATTTTCCATCGAGCATCCTTTCTTGTCTCAAACTAGTCCTTGCGCGGCTGCTTAGAGCCGGGCGGACTCCAAATCGTTGTTCTTGGGTTCCCGGGTGAGCAGGATGAAGATGATGGACACCACGGACATCCCGGCCAGGTACAGGGCCACGGAGTTGGTGTTCTGGCCCGAGTCCTTGAAGATCTGCGCCACGATGCCGGGCGTGAAGCCCGCACCCAGCAGAGTTGCAAGCTGGTAGCCGAGGGACGCGCCGGTGTAGCGGGAGGTGGTGGCGAACTGTTCGGAGACGAACGCAGCCATGGGTCCAAAGAGGGTGGAGTGGATCATTAGCCCGATGGTGAAGGCCACGAAGATCAGGAATATGTTGTTCGAGGACAGCAGCTGGAACATCGGCACGAGGTAGAGGATGAAGAGGACCAGCCCGCCGATCATCACCGGACGGCGGCCCAGCCGGTCCGAGAGCCTGCCGCCCAGCACCACGAACGCGATGGAGATGAGCGAGGCGGCGGCGAAGGCGTACAGCACGCCCTGCCGTTCGGCGCCCTTGGAGACGGCGAAGGTCACCGAGAAGGTTGCCATCACCACCTGCAGGGCGAAGCCGGCGGCTCCCGCAAGCATGGTGAAGACCAGCGTCCGGGGGCGGCGCAGGACCTGCAGCAGGGGAAAGCGCGCGGCCGCGGTGCCTGTCCCAGGAGAGCCGTGGCTCTTTGCCAGCGCTTCCTGTTCGATGGCGGCCCTGAAGATGGGGCTCTCGGAAACCTTGAGCCGGACGAACATCCCGACGATCAGCAGGACGAATGAGAGCAGGAACGGCACCCGCCAGCCCCAGGACAGGAACTGCTCGTTGGGCAGGGCGGCGAAGGCGCCCATGATGAGCGTGCCCAGTACGGCGCCCGAGGGTGCGCCCGCGTTGACGAAGGAGGCCGCGAAGCCACGCCGTCCGGACTCGGAATGCTCCAGTGCCATCAGCGCCGCTCCGCCCCATTCGCCGCCCACGGCAATGCCCTGGAACACGCGCAGCAGGACGAGCAGGACGGCGCCCCACGGGCCGGCCACCGAAGCGTCGGGAATGACGCCGATCAGGGTGGAGGCCACCCCCATGACCGCCATGGAAACGATCAGCATCCCCTTGCGGCCCACTCGGTCACCGAAGTGTCCGAAGATACTACCGCCGAGGGGCCGGGCCACATAGCCCGCGGCGAAGGTGCCGTAGGCGGCCACAACGCCCACCCAGTCGTCGAGCCCGGAGAAGAAGACTTTCGGGAAGACCACTGCTGCCGCGGTGGCGTAGAGCAGGAAGTCGTAGTACTCGATGGTGCTGCCCAGATAGCTGGAGGCGATGACGGTGCGGGCTTCCCTGCGCCGGGCCGTCACATCCATGGTCTGAAGCTGCGAAGTTTGGGACATCGTTGTTCCTTACTGCACGTGCGGGTTGGGGGAGGGTGAAGCTGCTTAGGTATAAATGCGCTTACTTGTAGAAGCGGGCGAGGAATTCCGCCACGACCGCGGGGCGCTCCTGGCCTTCGATCTCGATGGTGTTGGACACCTTGATCTGGGCGCCGCCCTTGACCTCGGTGACCTCGGCGATGGTGGCCCGCATGCGGATCCGGGAACCCACCTTCACCGGGGACGTGAACCGGACCTTGTCCAGGCCGTAGTTCACCTTGGTGGTGACGCCGTCGACGTCGAACAGCTCGCCCCAGAACGGGATGATGAGCGAGAGCGTGAGGAAGCCATGGGCGATCGGGGCACCGAACGGGCCGTCCTTGGCGCGCTCGGGGTCCACGTGGATCCACTGGTCGTCGCCCGTGGCGTCGGCGAATTTGTTGATCTGTTCCTGGGTGATTTCGCGGTATTCCGTGACGCCGAGGTCGGTGCCGGCGAGGGTGAGCAGTTTGTCGAAGTCGACGACGAGGTTGGGCATGTGGTGCCTCCTTAGGCGATGGCTTTTGGTTGGTTTAGGGTTGCGGAGGTACGACGGCGGTGCGGTGCTGCCGCCGTCGGGTTTGGGTTGGTGGTGATTCAGTTACCGGGCGAAGGCACTCTCGCCGGTAAGGGCGCGGCCAATGATGAGGGCGTTGATGTCGTGCGTGCCTTCGTAGGAGTAGACGGCTTCAGCGTCGGCGTGGAAACGGGCAACATCGGTTGCGAGCGTGATGCCGTTGCCGCCCACCACTTCGCGGGCCAGTGCGACGGTCTCGCGCATGAACAGGCTGGTCTGCATCTTGGCCAGGGCGGAGTCCTGGTCGCGGTAGATGCCCTTGGCCTGCTGTTCGGTCAACCGGACTACGAGGGAAAGGCTGGCTGTGATGTTGCCGAGCATCCGGGCGAGCTTTTCCTGGACCAGCTGGAAGGAGCCGAGTGGGCGGCCGAACTGGTTGCGTTCGGTGACGTACCGGAGGGCGGCTTCGAACGCACCGGCCTGCATGCCGGCGGCGATCCAAGCGACGTCCGAGCGCATCGCCCGGAGCATCGCTGCGACGTCACGGAACGAGTTCACGTTGTGCAGCCGCATGGCCTCCGGCACCCGCACGCCGTCGAGCGTAATGTGGGCATTCTGCATCATCCGGAGCGAGGTCTTGCCGTGGATTTTCTCCAGGGTTACGCCGTCGGATTTCCGGTCGACGAGGAAGGCTTTGACCTGGCCGTCGGACACGTCGCGGGCGAACACGGCCAGCACGTCCGCCGTGGCGGCGCCGCCGATCCAGCGCTTGGCGCCCTCGATGATCCAGCCGCCATCGGAGTGCCGGCGTGCGGTGGTGGCCAGCCCGCCGGCGATGTCCGAACCGGATTCCGGCTCGGTCAGGGAGAACACGCCTTTGAGCGAGAAGTCGGTGACTTGGGGCATCCATTCGCGCTGCTGCTCCGGTGACGCGCCCACGTGGATGGCGGTCCGGAAGAGCCCGGCCTGGGCCGTGTACCAGGTGGCGAGCGAAGCGTCCGTGCGGGCAAGCTCGAAGATCCGGAAGCCCTGGTAGATGCCGCGGGCGGGCGCCTCGAATGGCTCCATGAGATTGAGGTCGATGAGCGGCTGCGCCAGCTGCTCCGGGAATTCGCCGCGCTCCCAGTAGTCGGCCAGCAGCGGCTGGGCCTCGCGGTCCAGGAAGTCCCGGAGCCGCGCGAGGATCTGGCGCTCCCCGATCGTGAGCAGGGCTTCGGCGTCGTACAAGTCAGCCACAGCGTAGAGCCTGGTTTGCTCAGCGGTGGTGGTGCTCATCTCAGGCACCCAATCCGAGAAGCCGGACGGCATTGTGCTTGAGGATCTTCGGCCGCACTTCGTCCTTCAGGGGCAGGTCCGCGAAGGCACCCAGCCACTTCTGCGGCGTGATGAGGGGGAAGTCCGTGCCGAAGAGGACCTTGTCCTGCAGGAACGAGTTGGACGCCTTCACCAGGGACTCCGGGAAGTACTTGGGCGACCAGCCGGAGAGGTCGATGAACACGTTGGCCTTGTGCGTGGCGATGGAGTTGGCCTCGTCCTGCCACGGCACGGAAGGGTGGGCCATGATGATCTGCAGCTCCGGGAAATCCGCGGCCACCGCATCCAGCAGCAGCGGGTTCGAGTAGGCCAGCTTGATGCCGTACCCGCCGGGCAACCCGGCGCCCATGCCGTTCTGCCCGGTGTGGAAAATGGCGGGCAGGCCAAGTTCCTGGAGGGTTTCCCAGAGGGGGTAGAAGCGCTCGTTGGAGGGATCGAATCCCTGCAGGCTGGGGTGGAACTTGAATCCCCGGGCGCCCAGTTCCACGGCCTGGTGCTTGGCACCGGCGATTGCGTCCTCGCCGGTTCGGGGGTCGACGCTGCCGAAAGGGATGAGGACGTCGTTGTTCCGCGCGGCGCCGGCGATGAGTTCGGGGATGCTGTTGGGCTCGTGCTTGAGCTGGGTCCGGGCGTCCACGGTGAAGACGACGGCGGCCATGTTCAGTTCGCGGTAGGCCTCGGCGATGCGATCCAGGGACGGGGTGCGGTCTTCGGCCTTGAAGTACTTCGCGGAGGCCTCGGTCAGGGCTTCAGGCAGGGAGCCGTGGCCGCAGCTGTCCACTTCAAGGTGGACATGCATGTCGATCGCGTCAAGCTTTGCAGCGTCGATGCCCAGTTCGTAGCGGGTGGTGGCCATGTCAGCGCACCTGCGCCGGTTCGGGCTGGACAGGTTCGGGCTGCAGCTCAACCGGCAGCGGCAGGAATTCCTCGCCAACGCCCTGCAGCGTGTCTTGGGTGAAGAGGGCGCCCGCGTTCTCGCGCAGGGCCTCGTAGCTCCAGCCGCCGTCGCGGTATTCGGTGGTGGCTGCCGTCGGGTGTGTCCAGACCTGCAAGCGGTCCCCGCCGGCGCCGATGGCCTGGCCGGTGATGCCGGCGGCTTCGTCGGAGGCAAGGAAGGCAACCAGCCCGGAGACGTCGTCGGCCGTTCCGAATCCCAGGTCGTGACGGAAGAAGGACGGCATGGCCTCGCCGCGCTCGTCCGCCTCCACAGCCTTCTGGAAGTAGGGGACCGTCTTGGTCATGGCGGTGGCGGCGATCGGGATGACGGCGTTGGCCGTGACGCCCGCCTTCTTCATTTCCAGGGCCCAGGTCCGCACCATGCCCACGATGCCGGCCTTGGCGGCCGCGTAGTTGGTCTGGCCGAAGTTGCCGCGCTGCCCGGTGGGGGAGCCGATGGTGATGATGCGGCCCTGAACGTTGTTTGCCTTGAAGTAGGCGAAGGCCTCGCGGACACAGGTGAAGGTGCCGCGGAGGTGGACGTTGATAACGGCGTCGAAGTCCTCATCCGTCATCTTCAGCAGGCTCTTGTCGCGAAGGATGCCGGCGTTGGTGACCAGGATGTCGAGCCGGCCAAAGGCGTCGACCGCCGCCTGGACCAGCTGCTGTGCGACGTCCGTGCTGCCGACGGGCGCGACGACGGCGGCCGCCTTACCGCCGTCGGCCTCGATGGTCCGGACCGCTTCCGCCGCGACGTCGCCGTCAACGTCGTTGACCACGACGGCGGCACCCTGGCGGGCGAGTTCGCGGGCGTAGGCCAGGCCCAGACCGCGGCCGCTGCCCGTGACGATTGCTACTTTGCCTGACAGGCTCATTGCTGCTCCTTTGCTAGCGGATCGTGCATCCTGCCCTCCGGCATGGGATGCTGTTCTGTATCCATGAAAATCTGGATAGTTGAAAAAGTCAATGATTATTTTTGATCACTATTGGAGATTCCATGACTGAGACGGTGACGGGGCAGCAGTTCGCCCCTGCGGCGGAGAAGCTTGTTCCTGCCTCCATCAGCAGCGACGCGGGCTTTCTCCTGGCGAAGCTCCATGCCGCGGGATCGGTGGTTAACAACCGGGCGCTGGAGGAGTTCGATCTGAAGGAGCGCTCGTATTCGGTGCTGGCCCTGGCCGCGAGCGGCCTTGAGCCGAGCCAGCGCGAGATGGCCGATTTTCTCAGCCTGGACCCCAGCCAGATCGTCTCCCTGGTCGATGACCTGGAGAAGCGGGCCCTGGTGCTGAGGGCGCCTGGAAAGCAGGACCGGCGGGCCAAGATCGTGACGGCGACCGCCGAGGGGCAGCGGTTGTTCAGTGCGGCCACGGAATCCACCCGCCGGGCCGAGTCGGAGGCGCTGGACCGGCTGGACCCGGAGGAAATAGCCGAGCTGAAGCGCCTGCTCCGCAAGGCGCTGTGGCCCGGCCTGGAAGACTAGCGGAGCCGGCGTTCGCGGGTCCTGGCGATTGGCCGAGTAGGGCTGTTCTCGTAGTGTTTGTTGAATGACGGGGGAACGCACAGGCTGGGTCGAAGTACCGGGGGCAAATATCTACTGGGAGGCCTCGGGGAATCCCGCGGGAATTCCCGTACTCTTCCTCCATGGAGGTCCTGGCGCCCCATTAGGACAGGGCTACCGAACGCTTCATGATGCCGCACGGTTCTGGACCATTGGGCTTGACCAGCGTGGCTGCGGGAGGAGTACGCCAGCCGTCCAGGACGACCTGGCCAATTTGTCCGCGAACACCACCCAGGCCCTGATCCAGGACATCGAAGCCGTCCGCAGGCACCTTGGGGTGGAAAAGTGGATCGTTACCGGGGGCTCGTGGGGAAGCACACTTGCCCTGGCTTATGCCCTCACACATCCTACTCGCGTATACGGAATCGCCGTGGCGGCCGTGACCACCTCAAGCCGCGATGAGGTCCAGTGGATTACGGAAGGCGTGGGGCGGATCTTCCCGGAAGCCTGGGAAGAGTTCTCGACGGCAGCCAAGTGCAGACCCGGTGAGCGGGTGGTGGAAGCGTACGCCCGGCGCCTGGCCGGAAGGGACCGGGACGACGCCGAGGCCGCAGCCTTGGCGTGGGACCGGTGGGAATCGACGCACGTCTCCTTGGATCCGCGGTGGCAACCGGGTGCCATGTTCGACGACGACCGTGAGCGCATGACCTTCGCGATTCTCGTTACCCATTACTGGTCCCATGACGCTTTCCTCAGCGATGGGGAAACCGTCATGGAAAGGATCCACGAGCTCAACGGTATCCCCGGCCACCTCATTCACGGCCGGCGGGACGTGAGCGGGCCCGTCATCACGCCCTGGAAACTTCATCAGCGCTGGGCAGATAGCCGGCTCATTGTCATCGAGAACGAAGGGCACGGTGGCCCGGAATCGGTGGCCGCGCTTGTCCGCGCCGTTGAGGAAATCGCGGCTGGTTTGTTCTGAACATGCTTACCAGGGGGCATAACAGAACGGCACATCGTGTTTTAGGCTTACTCCACTGCCCGCGTCTGCCCGTCGCGAGCTGAATGAAGAGAGGGAGAACCTATGCAGCCGGACCTTGGCCAGCGCGCCGCGAACGAGCACGCCGACGCCGCACAGTCCCTTCTTTCCGCCGCGGAGCAAGCCCTCTCAGGCGCCGATGTCGACGCCGAGCTGCAGATCAGGCTGGCCCAGGCGCACGCCACCCTGGCCCTCGCATTCGAAACCCGCGCCGCGGCCTATGACACCCGGACCGCCGCGTACGTCGGATATCTGGCGACGCTGAAATCTGAACCTCGATCGGACAAGAATCAGCACGCCGCCATCGTCGCGAAGCTCGTCCGCGACCGCCTCGGGTTCGAAGCCGAGTAGGCGGCGGCCCAGGGCGAGGCCAAGGAGGCTCCCGTGGCAACCATGTGGTGGAAACGCCTGTCAGACTTTGAACATGACCTGCGCACTGCTAGTGATGAAAGGGTTGAAGTGATGCGCCGGTGGGCAAGCGACAAGGAAGATTCTGCCGACGCTCCCGGCATGGGACGGGCACCTAAAGCGCGACGCCATTTCAGGCAGATGCGTGTCGCCGCCGAACACGAACTCTTTGAACGGGGCAAGTGGTGAAAGCCCGTTATTCGTCGATACCCGTGCTGAGGCTCAGCCCGCGCCATTGGTCCAGTTCCGCACGCTGCGCGTCGGCGACGGCGGCAAATGCACCGTAGGCGTCCTGGCCGAGAACCAGCAGCGACGGCGGGTTGGGGCTTTCGACGACGGCGATGATCGCCTTCGCCGCTTTGGCCGGGTCA
This sequence comes from Arthrobacter sp. BGA-UO-ETr-C19, assembly GCF_059568005.1. NCBI lineage: Bacteria > Bacillati > Actinomycetota > Actinomycetes > Micrococcales > Micrococcaceae > Arthrobacter > Arthrobacter sp. BGA-UO-ETr-C19. The sequence continues at coordinate 29,530 of NZ_JCAQPC010000015.1, read as the reverse complement.
CCGGGCTGCGTGCCGTGGACGGTGTCATTCTCCTTGCGGCGTTTGCCTGCCGTCTCCGCATAGTCCGGAATCGGCGCCGCCGACTGCGTGAGGGAGCGCCCGGCGAAGTCGGTGCGGAACGCGCCGGGTTCGATGGCCGTGACACTGATGCCGAGCGGTTGGAGTTCCTTGTGCAGCGAACCCGACAGGCCCTCCAGGGCCGCCTTGGTGGCGGAGTAGTAGCCGGAACCGGCCGGCGAAATGCGCGCACCAATAGAGGAGATGTTCAGGACCGCCCCCGCCCGCTTGGCGCGCATGTCCGGCAGGACTGCTTTGATCATGTCGACGGCGCCGAAAAGGTTCGTGTCGAACAGCTGGCGGATGTCGGCGTCGTCCGCTTCTTCCACGGCGGCACGGTAGCCGTAACCGGCGTTGTTAACGAGGACGTCGATGCCGCCGAACCGGTCCTGCGCCTGCTGCACCGCAGCGGTGATCTGTTCTTTGTCGGTCACGTCGAGGGGGAGGGCCAGCGCGGTGTCGGGGAAATCGGCCGCGATGTCCTTCACCGCGTTGACGTTGCGTGCGGTCACGACGGCGTTGTGGCCATGGGCGAGCACCGCCTGGGCGAGGGCCCGGCCCAGTCCGGTCGAGCAGCCTGTGATCAGCCATGTAGTCATTGGATCTACCTTTCGTTGGTTGTTTGGGACTGTTAAGAAGTCTGGTGCGGGGCGGGCCGGATGAAAAGGCTGGCGACTGTGGTGGCAAGCAGCGCGCCGAATACCGCCACACCAATGGCGCCGCCGAGTTGGCGGAACGTGTTGAAGACCGCGCTGGCGGTGCCGGCCCGGTCGGCGGGAACGCTGTCCAGCACGTGGGCCGTGACCGGCGGGATGGCCAGGGCTCCGCCGATGCCGATGGGGATCATCAGGACGGTCACCAGGGCCAGGGACCCAAGCGGTGCGGTGGCGAGCATGGCCGTCAGCCCGAGCACCATGGTCAGTTGCCCGGCAGCCGCCGGCAGACGTGCCCCAAAGCGTGCCGCGATTCGGCCGGCGACGACGTTACTGGCCGCGATCAGTACCGAGGTGGGGAGGAACGCCATCCCGGTGACCAGCGGGGACAGGCCGAGGTGCTGCTGGAGAAAGAGGCTGACCACGAAAACCATGCCGTACCAGCCGACCATGAAGGCGAAGCCGACGGAGAGTGCGATCCGCAGCCCGGCGGAGCGGAACAGGTCCAGCGGCGTCATGGGGTGGGCGCTCACCACTGCTGGCCCACGGTGCCGCCGCCAAGCTGCCGCCCGATCGCCGCGAGGGCGACGTTGACGATCAGCGCATCAAGGGTGATGACGAAGAAGCCCAGCAGGGACACGGTGAGCGCCGTCCGGCTTTTGCCGGGATCCGGCTCGCGGGCGGGCGGGCCGAGAGGGGTGGCGGCGCTGGTCCCGAGGTTTTCTTGTCCACGGTGGGGAGGTCGGAGTGTCACCCCTCCAGAAAACCGCACTCCCGGCAGGCGTGGGAGTGCCTGTTAAGACAGGTAACGGCAGTGCCTCCCACCGCGGGGAGGCACCTTCTCGACCGTCAGGACTGACCGAGCACGGTGAGAACGATGAGTACGCAGTTCAGGCCGACGATGAGCGTGGCGCTGGTCCAGCCCGCAATCTTCAGCGGCATCGAATCTGTGTGGATGCCCATGACCTCGCGCTTCCCCGTGAGCCGGATCAGGGGAATCAGCGCGAACGGAATGCCGAAACTGAGGAGCACCTGGCTCAGGACCAGGGCCAGCGTCGGTTCGATGCCCGCGCCGAGGATCACCAGTGCCGGAATCAGGGTGATCACCCGCCGGGTCAGCAGCGGTATACGGACCTTCAGCAGACCGCCCATGATGGTGGCGCCGGCGTAGCAACCCACTGAGGTGGACGCCAGCCCCGAGGCAAGCAGGCCGATGGCGAACACGACGCCGATGGCCGGGCCCAGTGCCGACGTCACCGCAGCGTGCGCGCCGGCAATGGTGTCGGTACCTTCCACGCCGCGCAGGCTGGAGGCTGCCAGCAGCAACATGGCAATGTTGACGACGCCGGCCAGCATCAGGGCGCCGGCTACGTCGAACCGGGTGGCCCGGATCAGGCGGGTCCTGATGGCAGGATTCTCGGAGAAGCCGTGCCGGTCCCGGGCGAGGGCGGAATGCAGGTAAATGGCGTGCGGCATCACCGTGGCACCGAGCATGCTTGCGGCGAGCAGGACAGTGTCGGTTCCCTCGAAACGCGGCATGAGCCCGGACAGCGCACTGCCGGCGTCCGGCGGATTGACGAACAGCCCGGACACAAACCCGACGGCGATCACGCCGAGCAGGATCAGAATGGCCACTTCAAAGGACTTCTGGCTGCGGTTCGACTGCAGCGACAGCAGGAGCATCGACGCGAGGCCGATGATGATCCCGCCGGCCAGCAGCGGAAGTCCGAACAGCAGGTTCAGTGCGACGGCACCGCCGATCACTTCGGCCATGTCCGTGGCTCCGGCCACGATCTCCGCCTGCGCCCAGTACGCCCGCCGGCGGCGGGTCCCCAGGCGCTTGCCCAGAATCTCGGGAAGACTCATGCCGGTGGCCAGGCCCAGCTTGGCGGACTGGTACTGGACCAGCACGGCCATGGCATTGGCTGCCACGAGCACCCAGACCAGCAGGTAGCCGTAGCTTGCCCCGGCCGTCAGGTTGGCCGCAACGTTGCCCGGGTCGACGTAGGCGATGGCCGCCACGAACGCCGGACCCAGCAGCAGCAGGCGCGACCAGACCCGTGCCGGCGCGGTGCGCTCTGAAAGGGTCGAAACAGCCATCATTCATCCTCGTCATTGGGGGTACCGATAAGTCGAGGATAGCGGAGATTTAGGCATACCGAAAAGTAGGGATTAGGCGCACAAACGGATGCTGGTTTTGATCAGTACTCATCCCTTCCTTTGCCCTTGAGAGGAAAGTGCCCCGCACGCCCCGGTGGGGCAGTGCGGGGCCTTCCTAGCGGCAGTCCCACGAATCTGTGTGGCAACTGGGGACAAGGTACTGGAGCAATCCTTCGGGCAGGCTTGTTAACAACTGGGAATTCCCTGAGAATCAGGGCGATTCGGCACCTGGTCCGGCGCACTGCCCGGCGGCCGGGCCCCGCAAGACGGGCGAGCGTAGAGAGCCGGACTTGAGGAAACCCCCGGCCAAGCGGGCCGTCTGATGTGGGTACACCCCCTGATCTGGGGGAGGACGTGGCCGCCTCGCGGTAGAAACGCCCCAGTAGGCGCCGGGCACAGTCCCTTGCCGCCGGTACGAACGGCGTCTCTGTCGGCAAAAACGGCCCAAGGTTTCCGCAAGGCAGCGTCCGCACTCTTGCACCGTCCAATGCAACGTTCAATCAGGGCGTTCAATCAACAAAATAGGCAGGTGCGTCATGAAAGCGTTCCACCCAATCAGAACAATTGGAGGTGATCGGACGGCGTCCCGTGGTGCGCCACGGCGCCCGAAGCACCCTCAAGGGAGCCGGCGGCGCCTGTTCGGCGTCCCTAACCGCGTCGTCGCGGCCGGCGTGGTCATGTCACTGGTGGCGGCCATCGGCCAGTCAGCAACCATCGCCGCCCAGGCAGTGACCGCCCCGGTGGGCGAGGGCTTCACCGTCACGGCGTCGGACCTTGCCTTCATCCTCAAGCAGATCAAGATCGCTGAAGCCCATGTGGCCAATACGACGTCGGCCACCGGCCCCTGTGGCGCCCTGATCGGCACGGGTCCCAACCAGATCCCCGACGCACTGACCTCGTACGGTCTCCGTACGGTCGACGGATCCTGCAACAACCTCTTGGCCGGGCGTGAAACCTACGGCGCCGCTGATCAGAAGTTCCCCCGCTACACCACGCCGGTCTTCAACGATGCAGACCCCGTGCCCGCCGGCTTCGGTCCCGCCGGCCCCACCTCTTACAAGCAGAAGACCGGGAACGTTTTTGACAGCAAGCCGCGCGACATCAGCAACCTGATCGTGGACCAGACCTCCACCAACCCCGCAGCCGTGGCTGCCGCCGGCTTCCCGGTCCGCACCCAGGGCAATGTGGGCGTCCACCCCTGCACCACCGACCCCGACCCGCTGGCCACCCCGCCGGTGGAGGGTGTTCCCGCCGGTTGCGTGCCGTCGCACAACACGCTCTTCATCCCGAACGTCACCACCGACGTCGGCCTCTCGCCACCGTACAACTCGATGTTCACGCTGTTTGGACAGTTCTTCGACCACGGCGTGGACCAGACCGTCAAGAGCGGCGGCAACGTTTTCGTGCCGCTCCGCGCTGACGACCCGCTGGTGGCCGGCAAGGACCACATCTTCGGCAACGCCGATGACCTGCCCGCCAACCAGCGCTTCATGGTGCTGACCCGTGCGCAGAACCTCCCTGGCCCCGACGGCGTCATGGGCACCGAGGACGATGAGCAGAATGCGTCGAACACGGACTCGCCCTACGTGGACCAGTCGCAGACCTACACGTCCCACCCATCCCATCAGGTGTTCCTGCGGGAGTACGTCAACAACACCGACGGCAAGCCAGTCGCCACGGGCAAACTGCTCGGCGGAGCAGCCGGCACCAATTCAGCCAACGGAATGGCAACGTGGGCAACCGTGAAGACCCAGGCGGAAACGCTGCTCGGCCTCAAGCTCGCCGACAAGGACGTCCTGAACGTTCCCCAGCTGGCAGTTGATCCCTACGGCAAGTTCATCCCCGGCCCGCTCCGCGGACTGCCGCAGTACGTGACGGCTACCGGCTTGGTCGAGGGCGATACGGCAAACCCGGTGCCGGTTCCCGCGAATGTCCGGTACTTCGATACCCCATTCCTGACGGACATCGCGCACAACGCCGACCCGTCCCCGCAGGACACGGACCATAACCCGGCAACCCCGCCGGTTACGCCGGCGCCCGACGCCGACAACGTGGCCTCTGCCGACTTCGCCAGCCAGGCCCCCGGCACCTACGACGACGAAATGCTGAATGCGCACTTCATCGCCGGTGACGGCCGCGTCAACGAGAACATCGGCCTGACCACCATCCACCAGATCTTCCACTCGGAACATGACCGGCTCGTGGACGATTTCAAGAACACCCTGACCAACGACACCTCGGCGACCGGCGTCGCGGCACTGGCGGAATGGAAGCTGGCCGCCGGCACCACCGACGGCTGGAACGGCGAGCGCCTCTTCCAGGCCGCCCGCTTCGTCACCGAGATGGAATACCAGCACCTCGTCTTCGAGGAGTTCGCCCGCAAGGTCCAGCCGGCGGTCCAGCCCTTCCACGTCTACCACACGGACGTGAACGCCGCGATCCACGCGGAGTTCGCGCATGCGGTGTACCGGTTCGGCCACTCGATGCTGACGGAGACCATCGCCCGCACCAACCCGGACGGGACGGACAACTCGATCCCGCTGCTGAACGGCTTCCTGAATCCGCCGTCGTTCACCGATGACGGACACGGACACCAGCTCACGTCCGAGCAGGCCGCAGGCGCCGTCGTCATGGGCATGAGCGACCAGGCGGGCAACGAGCTCGATGAGTTCGTCACCGACACCCTCCGCAACAACCTGCTGGGCCTGCCGCTGGACCTCGCGACCATCAACATGACCCGTGCCCGCGAAGCCGGCGTCCCACCGCTGAACGAGGTACGCCGCCAGATCCACGACTCCACCGGCGACGGGCAGCTTGCCCCGTATACCAGCTGGGCTGACTTTGGCCAGAACATCAAGCACCCCGAGTCGCTGATCAACTTCGTGGCCGCATACGGCACCTACCCGAGCATCGTCAACGCCGCCACCCTGGCGGACAAGCGTGCAGCGGCGAAGGCGATCGTGGATCCGGGCCCCGATGCTGTGCCTCCCACGGCGGACATGATCGACTTCATGAACAGCTCCGGAGCGTGGGCCAACCAGGAAACCGGCCTGAACAAGGTTGACCTATGGGTCGGCGGCCTCGCTGAGAAGACCAACCTCTTCGGCGGCCTCCTGGGCAGCACGTTCAACTACGTGTTCGAGAACCAGCTGACGGACCTGCAGAACGGCGACCGGCTGTACTACCTGGCCCGCACGCCCGGCATGAACCTGCGCACGCAGCTCGAAGGCAACAGCTTCTCCGAGATGATCATGCGCAACACCGACGGCGTGAATACGCTCAAGGCCGATGTGTTTGCCACGGCAGACTGCAAGTTCCAGCTGGGCAACCTGTCCGGCACGTCAGCTGGGTTCACCTCATTCGGTCCGACGGTCGCGGACGACACCACGACCACCGACTGCAACGAGAACGCTCTGCTCCTGCGGAAGCCTGACGGCACCATCCAGTACCAGGAGAAGAACACCGTCGATCCGTCCGGCATCAACGGCCAGTCCGTCTACAACGGCACTGACGGCGTGGACCGGGTCACCGGCGGCAACGACAACGACACCTTCTGGGGCAACGCCGGAAACGACGTCATCGAAGGCAACGGCGGTGACGACGTGGCGCTTGGCGGCGACGGCAACGACAGGATCACAGACCTGTCCGGTGCCGACGTGCTCAAGGGCGGGCCCGGCAATGACTACGTCAATGCCGGTATCGGCGACGACATCACGATGGGCGGCGACGGCCAGGACTTCATGAACGGCGGCGCCAACGACAACGAGACGTTCGCCGGGCCCGGCAACGATTTCGTCCGGGCCGGCGACGGTGCAGACGCCGTGTTCGGCGACGGCGGGGACGACTGGATCCAGGGCGGCTCCGGCCAGGACCTGCTCCAGGGCGACCACGGGGCACCGTTCTTCGATGACCCGGCACAGACCAAGCCGGGCAACGACATCATGGTTGGCCAGGTCGGTGAGAACGATTACGACGCTGAAGGCGGAGATGACCTCATGGCCTCCAACGCGGCGATCGACAGGTTCGCCGGTGCGGCCGGGTTCGACTGGGCCATCCACCAGTACGACACGGTGGGCGCCAACGATGACATGAAGATCAACCAGAACCTGGGCGGCCTGCCGCTGCAGATTGTGGTCAACCGCGACCGCTGGCAGGAGACGGAAGCCAACTCCGGATCCGCGTTCGACGACGTGATCAAGGGTGACGACCGTGCCCCCAGCACCGTAGGCGGCGCCGGCTTCAGCGGCTGCGACGTCCTCGACCAGGCAGGTATCGACAGGATCGCCGGCCTGGGGGACATCCTTCCCGTGCCCAGCACTCCGCTGGAACCGATTGCGGCGGCTTCGGCAATGGGAGCCTGCCCGCTTGAGGGTCCGGTCTGGGGCGACGGCAACATCCTGCTCGGCGGCCTCGGCAGCGACCGGTTGGAAGGCCGCGGCGCCAACGATGTCCTCGACGGCGACCGCTACGTCCAGGTCCGGATCAGCGTCCGCACCAACCCGAGCGACCCGGCTACCGAGATCGGCAGCACCGACCTCATGGAGCACACCTACCAGGCGGGCAACCCCCACACCCTGGAGGCCGACGTCGCCGCCGGTGTCATCGACCCCGGCAACCTGGTGGCAGTCCGTGAAGTCATCACGCCGACGGCGGCCCAGACCTCGGGCAACATCGACACCGCAGTGTTCTCCGGTCCGGAGGCCAACTACACCGTCACCACCACCGGCGGCGACGGCACCCTCGGCTCAGCCGGCTCGACCACGACGGTGACCGACAACGTCGGCGCCGACGGCACCGATACGCTGCGGAACATCGAGTCCCTGGCCTTCGCCGACACGGTGGTCACCAACGCTCCGGTCATCGGCGTCGCAACCGCCGGCAACGCCCGGGCAACGGTTACCTGGACCGCGCCGACCATCGGCATCGCCAGCAGCTTCAACGTGAAGACGCTCGATGTGACGGTGAACCCGGCCGGCGTCCAGGTGGGAAGCCTGCTGACGGCGCCAGGCACGGACACCAGCCTGGTGGTGCCGGGACTGACCAACGGCAACAAGTACGTGTTCCAGGTTTCGGCAACGAACGCCCAGGGCACCAGTCCGTTCTCGGCAGCGTCCAACGTGGTGATTCCGGCAGCAACCGTCGAAGTTCCCCCGCCGCCCGCGGCCACCGCACCCGGCGCTCCCACCGGAGTGACGGCAGTGGCGGGCAACGCAGCCGCCACGCTGGCCTGGACTGTCCCTGCCTCCGACGGCGGTGCACAGATCACAGGCTACGAGGTCCGCACCTTCATCGGCGCCGCAACCACCCCGGCAAGGACCCTGACGGTCGGAACCGGCACGGGCGCCGTCGTGGACGGACTGATCAACGCCACCGGCTACACCTTCGACGTGGCAGCGATCAACTCCGCCGGCACCGGCGCCAGGTCGGCCCGGACGGCAGTCACCACGCCGCGGACGGAATTTGTCGCCCCGACGATCACCGCACGCACCCCGGCAGCCGGGGCAAAGTCGGTCAGCCAGGCCAACAACCTGACTGTCACCTTCAGCGAGCCGGTTGCGAACGTCAACAGCGGAACAGTGGTGCTGCGGCTCGGAACCAGCGTGGTCCCGGCAACGGTGAGCTACAACAACGCGACCCGGACGGCAACGCTGAACCCGACTGCCGACCTCCTGGCGGACCGGAACTACAGCGTGGCTGTATCCTCCGTCCGCGACACGGCCGGAAACGCGATGGCGTTCACCTCATGGCAGTTCACCACAGGACCGGCCCCCACGCTGGTCTCGGTGAGCCCCGCGATCTCGGCACGGGGCGTGTCACGGACGGCCAACGTGACGGCCCGGTTCAGCGAACCGATCACCGGAGCCAGCACGGGAACGGTGGTGCTGCGGCTCGGCACAACGGTCATCCCCGCTGCGGTGAGCTACAACAACGTCACCCGGACAGTGACGCTGAACCCGTCGGCCACTCTGGCAGCGAACCGGACCTACTCCATGTCGATCTCGTCCTCGATACACGACCTGGCCGGCAACCCGTTCGTCCCGCGGAGCTGGACCTTCACCACCGGAACGCGGTGACCGGGTACAACTGCTGATCTGAAATCAAGGGTGCGGGGACCGTCTGTTTTGCAGACGGTCCCCGTTCCGTTGTGCCGTTGGGGCCATAATGGCGGAGTGGTTTCCCGCCCGCACTGCCAAGGGCCAAGCAACGGTCACGGCGGTGCCGGACAACATTGACTGGTGTGACGACACCGGCAGGAACAACCGGGTGGCGGGGGCCGTCGTCGTTCTCCTGCAGCGGGCATCGTGTGTATCGCCGGTGAAGCCGTTGACCATCAGCCGGTAATGTTCCGATTCCCTTATGGATTTAAGCGCGTTTTCCGGTCGTTGCCCCTGCTGCTTTGCACTTGGCCCTGAGAAAGGACTGCTCTGCTTGTGAGAGCAGGTGTTCGCCGTGCTGGTCCTGGGCGACGTGGCCGCCCGATACCTGGTACACCACGTTTGCCACGGTCCGCGGAAGAACCACGCAACCGGGATTTTCTATGAGCCACTTCTTCGTGGGCTCATCAAGCTCATTCCACCACTCATCAATCGGCCGTTGGCCCATGATGTGCTCCTCGGATTTGAGACCCTACATAAATTGACTGCGGCGTCGGGGCTTGCGCTTCAGGCCGCCGCATGACGTGCAGATATCGCCAAAACACACATCGCCTAGTTACTCATGCCCACCTGCCCCCAATCGCGGCACCGGTCCGTCGACATCCCGCTGTCCCGTCCCGGGCACGGCGCTGTGCATGCGGTGTCGACAGGAATTCACGAATCTCTAAATTGGTAATCAGTATCGAGTGTGGTCCCGATGCGGGGAGGGGTCAAGGGGTACCCGTAACGTCGCGCAACCCGGCGGCGAAAGCCATTCTTGGTGGTCAAACACTATGCGGGGCAAGTGACGGTGGAGTAGCTTTTACACGTCCGGATGGCCGTGCGGCGTCCGCCAGCGAAGACCCAGCTGCCACCGCCACGAGGAGCACCGGATGACACGTAAGACAACGGGCCCCCTCGCTGACTTCGGCAGCGGGGACCTCGCCGCCGCTGGCGGGAAGGGTGCCGCCCTGGGCGAACTGGTGCGGCAAGGGTTTCCGGTGGCTGAGGGATTCGTCATCACCACGGACGCCTACCGGTTGCTTCTCGCCGAGACGGGGCTCGGGGCAGCCATGGACGGCATGGATCCAAACATGCCCGACGGCGGCGCCCTCCGTGCGCTGTTCGCGCACTTTGGCATGCCCGCAGCCTTGCGGGCGGAGATTGGCGGGGCATATTCGGCGCTGGGAGGGGGCGCCGTGGCAGTGCGTTCCAGCGCCACCGCCGAAGACCTGCCCGGGGCGGCGTTCGCCGGCCAGCAGGACACGTTCCTGAACGTCGTCGGCGAGGAGGCAGTGGCCCGCGCGGTCTCTGACTGCTGGGCGTCCCTCTGGACGGACCGGGCCATTGCCTACCGGCGGCGGCAGGGGATCGACCCCCGCGAGGTGGCGATCGCCGTCGTCATCCAAAAAATGGTGCCGGCCGACGCCGCCGGCGTCATGTTCACGGCGAACCCGGTCACGGGTGAGCGCAGCGAGACCGTTGTGGACGCCAGTCCGGGGCTGGGGGAGTCGGTGGTCTCGGGAAGAGTGACGCCCGAACACTACGTGCTGGACCGCGCGGGCAGGATCCGCAGCTTCCGTCCCGGCGGCGGCGAGGTGGTGATCAGCCCGGACGCAGGCGGCGGCACTCGGGAGCAGCCCGGCAGCCGCAGCCAGGTTCCCACCCTGGCCGACGCCCCACTGCGGGAGTTGGCTGACCTGGGCCGCAGGGCGCAGGAGCACTTCGGCCGGCCACAGGATATCGAGTGGGCGCTGGCCGGCGGCCGCATCCACGTCCTGCAGTCGAGGCCCATGACGGCGCTGCCGCCGCAGCCGCTGCGGCTCAACGCGGTACAACGGCGGGTTGGGCCGTTCTTCATCGAAATGTTCCAGGAACGGCCGTACCCGTTGGATGTGTCCGGCTGGATGGAGCAGGGGATCCTGGCCATGCTGCACCAGATGGCCGGCAGCGTCGGGGTGCGGTTCCCGGGGGTCGGGGATCTGCTGCCTGAGGAGGACGGCGTGGTGGTGCAGCTGGTACCGCCGGTCCCGCGGCTGACGCTCCGCGCGCTGGCTGCGCCGCTGACCCTGGCCCGCCGTGCGAGGCTGTTCAAAATGGCCGGCTGGAAGAACGATTCCCGGTTCACCACCTTCCTGGAGCAGGTGGCCCGGCTGAACGCACGGGATCCGGAGCCCCTCCGCTGGTCGGAGGTTGTGGGCCTTGCGGGGGAGTGCTTCGCCACGATGCAGGGCATCACCGACCTGCGGAGCTCCTACATGCCCGGAATATTCCTGCCCATGCTTCGGCTGCGCCTGATGCTCCTGCTGCTGGGCCGGATGAGGCTGGCCTCCGCGCTGATCGCGGGCGCGGAAACCCGGACGAGCCAGGCGAACCGGTCCCTGGCGCAGCTGGCCGCGATGGTCGGCGCGGATCCCGGGCTGGCCGGCGCCTTTGCATCATCTGACGCGCCGGCCCTGCTGCAGCTTGTGCAGCATGACCCGGAGCACGCTGCCTTCCGCGAGGCGTTCGCTCAGTTCCTGCGCGACTACGGGAACCGTGAAACGGTCAGCGTTGTGCTGAGCAGTTCGCCCACCTGGTCCGACGCGCCCGAGGTTGTGCTGGGGCTCGTCAAGGCGCTCCTGGGCCAGCGGCCCCGCACGGCCGACCAGACGGGCGCGGCGCTGGCCGAGCTGAAGCGCCATCCGCTCGTTCGGTTCAGGCGCATCCGGCGGCACGTGCTGGCCGCCGTCGACGATGCCCGGGCAGGCATGGCGTTCCGCGAGGACAGCCACTTCTACGCCACCAAGGTCATCCCGCCCCTGCGCCGCGCGTACGGGGAGCTTGGCCGGCGGCTGGTTGCCGCCGGTGTCATTGATGACGCCGGGGACGTCTACCACCTCAGATTTGCGGAACTGGAGACAATAACGGACGACGGCGGCGCGCTGCCGGCTTCCGTCCGGCAGCGTTACCGGCCGCTCGTGCAGGCCAGGGCGGCCAAACGCCGCGAACTCGAGGGGATTCCGCTGCTGGACACGGCGCTGCTGTTCAGGAACCGCCGCAGTGCCGCCGGCGTTCTGGTCTCCGGTACGCCGGCCAGCCGCGGCCGCGCTGAGGGGCCGGTAAAGATCATCAGGCGACCGGAGGAGTTCGGCCGGCTGCACAGCGGCGACATTCTCGTTTGCCCCTACACGAACCCGTCCTGGACGCCGCTGTTCCAGCGCGCGGCCGCCGTCGTCGTCGACATGGGAGGGCTCGGCTCCCACGCGGCGATTGTGGCGAGGGAGTACGGTATCCCGGCCGTCATGGGGACCGGCACGGGCACGGGCATCCTGGCCGAGGGGCAGCGCGTCATCGTGGACGGCGCTGCCGGCACGGTGGTGGCCGCCGGGGCTGACGATTAGGGGCCGAGCACGACGCCAACCAGAATGGCCGCGGTCGGCCGTGCCAGAATCGCCGCAGACAAGACCTTCGCGTATCTTGCCCGAAACTTTCGCCGATCTTGCCCGAACGGGGTGAGCATAAATACGAGGCTGAGAGGGGTGAACATCATGGCTGACGACAAAGAAGTGCTGGACTGGGTCTCTCCCCGCAAGCAGCGGGAAATCGACAACCAGGCCGCGTTCCTGCGCTTCCTCCTGGAGCGTGAAGAAGCGATCGCTCAAGAGAGCGAGAAATTGTATGGATGATTGGCTGCCCCAACCGCGATCGCCCGAAGTGAAAAGAGCTGAAGAGGCACAATTGCCAAGGGCATAGCAGCCGGCGGGCTCGTCGTCGTACTCCTTAGGGCAGACTGGTGGCATGAGCGGAATCCGGTGGGTACTGCACGTCGATCTCGACCAGTTCATCGCGGCGGTCGAAGTGCTCCGGCGGCCGGAGCTTGCGGGCAAGCCGATCATTGTCGGCGGTCGGGGTGACCCCACGGAACGTGCTGTGGTGTCGACCGCATCCTATGAGGCCAGGGCGTTCGGCGTAGGTTCCGGAATGCCGTTGCGCATTGCGGCCCGGAAAGTGCCCGACGCTGTGATCCTGCCCGTCGATCACGAGGCCTACCTCGCTGCGTCTGAAACTGTCATGGCTACCCTCCGCGCGCAGCCGGGTGCCACCGTGCAGGTGCTGGGCTGGGATGAAGCCTTTATGGGCACTGAGACAGACGATCCGGAAGCCTACGCCAGGCAGGTGCAGGCTGCTGTCCTGGAGCGAACGCAACTGCATTGCAGCGTGGGCATCGGCGACACCCTGGTCCGCGCCAAGGTCGCCACCGGTTTCGGCAAGCCGGCCGGGGTCTTCCGTCTCACTGCCGGGAACTGGCTCGACGTCATGGGCAGCCGGCCCACCAAGGACCTGTGGGGCGTCGGAACCAAAGTGTCGGGCCGGCTGGCCAAACTCGGCGTCAACACAGTCGCCGAGCTCGCCGCAGCCGACCCTCAAGACCTGGTCCCGGAGTTCGGCCCCAGGATGGGTCCCTGGTACGCGGAGCTCGGACGCGGGGACGGCGCCAGCGTTGTGGACGACACCCCGTGGGTTGCCCGTGGGCATAGCCGGGAGACAACCTTCCAGCACGACCTGACGGAGCCCGCCCAGGTGGACGAGGCCGTGCGGGAACTGACAGCGCGTGTCCTTGAGGATGTTGTGGCCGAAGGGCGGCCCGTGATTGGGCTGACCCTCAAGGTTCGGTATGCGCCGTTCTTCACGAAGACCCACGCGAGGAAGGTTCCCGAGACATTCGACCGGAACGAAATCCTCGCCCGGGCCTTGGATCTCGCCACCGCAATCGAAGCGGGCCGTCCAATCCGGCTCCTGGGCCTCCGCGCCGAAATGGCCATGCCCGACGATGCCCGTACGGGACATACGCCGACGCGCGGTGGTTGGTGACGGCGTCGCTCACTTCCCTATTCTCAGGCGGGGTAGGTTTGTGAAAAAAGGAGAGGTCAATGAGCGAGAAATTGCGTTGGGGCGTCCTGGGCACCGCCCGCATCGTCCGCAAGACAATTCCGGCGTTGCAGCAAACGAAAAACGGTGAGGTCGTAGGCATCGCTTCCCGCACCGAGGAAAAGGCCAGGGAATACGCCGACAAGCACGGCATCCCACAGGCGTTTGGCTCTTATGAGGCGCTGCTCGCCTCACCGGACATCGACGCCGTCTACATTCCGCTGCCGAACGCACTGCACCTCGAATGGATTCTCAAATCCTTGGACGCGGGAAAGCACGTCCTCTGTGAAAAGCCCTTGGCGATGAGCGCCGCCGAGTGCGAGGAGATTGCGCGCAAGGCAGACGAGACCGGGCTCAAAGTCCTGGAAGGCTTCATGTACCGTTTTCACCCGCGTTTCGAGAAGCTGCAGGAGCTGCTCGCAGCTGATGCAGTGGGCAAATTGACGTTTGTCCACGTCGGTCACTCCTTCGATGCGGGCAGGGACGACAACATCCGCTGGTATTCCGGGCTGGGCGGCGGCGCGCTTTTCGATACGGGATGCTACTGCGTCAACGTGAGCCGGATGGTCACGGCGCAGGAGCCGGCCCGTGTCGCCGCCTTTGGCAACTACCGCGACGCCAACGACGGAGGCCGGATTGACACCAGTATTGCGGGGATGCTGCGCTTCCCCGGCGCCGCAACCGCGCTTTTTGATACCGGAGTAAACCTCGAGCGCCGCAACTTTTTGGAAATCACAGGCACCGAGGGCCGGCTCTACCTCGACAATCCTTTTGGGCTCTTGGAAGAGGATTCGGTCCTGGAGGAGCATCACTTCGGGCAGGACACCATCTACCACGAGGTCAAGGGCGAAAACCACTTCGTACGGATGGGCGAACACTTCGCCGACAGCGTCCTAAACGGTACGCCGCTGCGCTACGATCTCACGGACGCGGCCAACAACGCGCGGGTGTTGGAAGATCTCGACACGGCAGCGCGGAACCAAGAGGGCATCTGAACCGAGAGCACATCCGGATCCCGGCTAGCTCGCCGGGTCGTACCCGAACTCGCGGAGCTCCTGCGCGCAACGGCAAGCCACCGCGATCTTCCTCGCCCACTCCACCGCGTCCTCGCGCGTCGGCAGCTCCAGCACGGTGAATCCACCGTTGAGTTCGGAGCCCGGATAGATCTCGGTGCTCACCGACCCGTCGGCGGAGACCAGCACGGGATCGACTTCCTCCTGAATCCCGCCGCCGAATACGTAGACGCCGGCAGCCTTCGCCTCCTCGATGACAGCGTGGGATTCGGCGGAGACGATCGGGAACTCCTCGTCGGTGATTACCATGGCTTCGCTCGGGAAGGAGATGAGGTATTTGGTCATGTCTCGATGGTGCCCCGCGGGCTGGCCGGACAGCAAGGGTTGTGGATCGGAGACCGCCACGACGCACTGGCACCCCGGCTCGACTCCCTACTCTGATCCTCAGAATCGCTATATGTGTGCCTTTACCGGTACCTCCCGCGCGAGGAGGACCGCCACCAGGCCCAGCGCCGAGCCCGTGACGCGTCGCTGCCACTTCGTCCAGCTTGGTCGGCCGGAGAGGAAAGCAGAGATCGACCCGGCACCGAGGACGATCAGTGCGTTCACGAGTATGCTCACGGCGAGCTGGATCGCTCCGAGGGAAAAGCCCTGGACAGTTGTTGCTCCACGGCCCGGCTCGATGAACTGCGGAATGAGCGCAAGGTACATCACGGCTGTTTTTGGGTTCAGCAGGTTCGTGAGAAGGCCCATGCGGAAGAGCTTGCGTGCGGAATCGCGAGAGAGTGCGCGGACTTCGAAAACGCCGCGACCGCCGGGCTTGAGTGCCTGCCACGCGAGGTAGGCCAGGTAGAGGACTCCTGCGGCTTTCATCCCGGCGTAGAGCCACGGCACCGCGACGAATACCATCGCGAGCCCGAGGTTCGCCATCGTCATGTAGACGAGGAAGCCAACACAGGTCCCTGCGAGAGAAATCATTCCCGCCACTGGCCCTTGACTCACACTGCGCGAGACCAGGTAGACCATGTTCGGACCCGGAGTGAGCACCATGCCGAGTGCCGTCAGAGCCATCCCGCTTGCCGCGGCCACCGAGACCCCTATTCCGGGGTCTATGGCCGGGATCACGCGCGCACCGTCCTGCCCGCTGGATACTCGTATCGTGTCTGCGGATCGGCAACCCAAGGAAGAATCATCATGACTCCAACAATGATGTAATGGCCTTATGCATCTCAACCCTTACGGTGAGTACGCGGTTCTCCTCGCAGCCTCGTTGGCCAACGATTGGCCTGCCGACAGAGACGGTCTCGTGCAGCGGACCCGTGAGTTCGGTATGACGATGGAGTACAAGCTCTCGGCCGGAGACGATCACGAGCAAACCCGCGCCGTCATTGAGGCGTGGCTCTCAGTCGTCGATGGAGGCGATCCACAGAACAGGGCCGCCCTGCTGAACGCCCAGATGGCTGCTGCCGCCGCCTATCCGCGCCTCACCGATCACGACGGTGAAGGATGGCATCTTCACTACCGCGACCCCGACCAGACGCTTCCGCAGGTACTGCTCGCCGTGATCAGTGTCGGAACTGCATTGCACCTGAGCACTCGCGGCGCTCATAGGCTCAGCCGCTGCGCCGCCGGGAAGTCATCAGGCGATCCCTGCAGGGCAATCGTTGTCGATGTCACCCGCAACGGTCGCCAGCGCTACTGCTCCCTGCGCTGCGCAAACCGTGACAACGTCCGCAAGCACCGCGCCCGCGTGAAACAAGACCGCATCGCGACGTAAGAGGGGCAGCATACGAACCGGCTGATTCCGTTCTAGCCCGAGCCGACGCCCGGGTCGAGTCCCGCCTGCCACTGGAGCTATTTGGTTTGCCTTGGTAGCTTTCAACGCATGGCCATCAAACTTGAGAACGTCGGTATCGCCGTTCGCGACCTCGAAGCAACCATCGCCTTTTTCACCGATCTCGGTCTCACGGTCGTGGGCCGTGACACGGTCAGCGGGGAGTGGACCGATACCGCCGTCGGACTTGATGGCAACCACGCCAAGATTGCGATGCTCCAGACCCCAGACGGTTACGGCCAACTCGAGCTCTTCGAATACATCCACCCCGAAGCGATCGAGACGAACCCGACTCGTCCCAACGACATCGGCATGC
The DNA here is from genome assembly GCF_059568005.1 of Arthrobacter sp. BGA-UO-ETr-C19. NCBI lineage: Bacteria > Bacillati > Actinomycetota > Actinomycetes > Micrococcales > Micrococcaceae > Arthrobacter > Arthrobacter sp. BGA-UO-ETr-C19. The sequence goes on along the minus strand of NZ_JCAQPC010000015.1, from coordinate 12,452 downwards.
ACCGCGTGGCCTTCTCGGTTGACGACATCGACAAAGCCCTTGAGATAGCCGCCAAGCACGGATGCCATCCGCTCCGCGGCGTGGCGACGTACGAGGACCTCTACAAACTCACGTACCTCCGCGGTCCCAGTGGCATCCTCGTGATGCTGGCGGAGAAACTGAAAAACGACTGACACTCAGGCCTTGGCTAGCGGCAGCACCAGCATGTAGCCGGTTGGCAGACTGCTGCTCCAACGCCGCGGCTCGCGCACGACGAACTGGGTCGCCAACTGCTTGGGGGTGAGCAGGGCGTTGGGCGCGGGGGACGGTCCCCACCTCTCGTCGCCGTACGGGTAGAGGGGATCCTGGACGCGGATACCTGTGACCGAGAACTCCGGGAACCGGTCGGGATCGCCGAGTGATGTGAAGCCGCTCATCACCCATACGTGGCGGCCGCGCCACATGACCAGCCCGACCGGCCGGCCCGTGTCGGCGATGGCGCGCGCAGCGGCCCGCAGCGCTGCCTTGTAGTCGGCGATGCTGACGACGGTGTACGGCCCCATCCCGACCTCGTTCAGGACTTTCGCCCAACCCAAGGGGTTGGCGCCGTTGAACGAGTTGGACGAGCGTGCCCGGGCCATCTCCCACAGCTCGCCCTGCTGAACGCGATCGGCCCACGTGCGGGCCCTTGTGTCGTCGATGAGGTTGTGCATGATCTGGATGCTCGCCGCGACGCACCATTCAAAGGTGTACTGGGGAACGAAGTCCCCCTCCTGGTAGAGGTTGAGGGCGAACGCCCGGGGCACCGGGGTCGGCGTGGGTGCCGATGTCGGGGTGGGAATCGATGTCGAGGTGGGAACCGATGTCGAGGTGGGAACCGATGTCGAGGTGAGGGACGGGGTCCGGTGAGGAGTGGGGACTTCATCGCGCGCGGCAGGCGGGGCCGAGGAACTCTGGATCGGTCGATCGGTGGCGACTTCATCGAGTCTGATAGCGGGCGCGCAGGCCGAGAGAAAGGTCGCCAGGGCGACGAACCAAGCCAGGATACGGAGCTGGGCACCGATCATGATCGATCCATTTTATCCTTGTTGTCGGTTCTCGCGTGCGGGAATCTTGGTGAGTCAAGTCAGATCACGTTCTACAGGGAGACCAGTCGTGTCATCCACCCGCACCAGCGTGGCGTTCCAAGTCTCAGAGCAAGTGGCCGCAGCCGTTGCTGGAGGGCGCCCTGTCGTCGCTTTAGAATCGACCATTTTCACACACGGCCTTCCCCGTCCGCGCAATCTCGAAGTTGCTTTGGAAGCCGAGGAACGCCTCCGCAGTCAAGGGGTCGTTCCTGCAACGATCGGTGTCTTCGCCGGTGTTCCGACGGTGGGGCTCAGCCTTGAGCAGATCACCGCGCTTTCCAATGACGGGGCGGTCAAGAAAGTCAGCCTCCGCGATCTTCCCGTCGTCGCTGCTCTCCAGCTCCACGGCGGCACCACCGTGGCAGCGACGGCGTTCCTGGCACACCGTGCCGGCATCAAAGTGTTCTCAACCGGCGGCTTGGGTGGAGTTCACCACGGTGCGGCAACATCCTTCGATGAATCGGCCGATATGACTACCCTGGCTACTACGCCGATCGTCGTCGTCAGCGCCGGCGTGAAGTCCATACTGGATGTCGCGGCCACCCTCGAACGGTTCGAAACCCTCAATATCCCGGTCGTCGGCTACAAGACCAGGAAGTACCCTGGCTTCTATGTTTCTGACTCAGGGTTTGAGATCGAGTACGCGGTCAACACTCCCGATGAAGTTGCAGCAATCTGCAGCGCACGCGATGACCTGCAGATCGAATCGGCCATCCTGTTGGCAAACCCGATCGCAGAGGACAAGCAGTTCCCTCCGGCCGAGCTGGATGACATTCTCTCCCGGGCGTGGGCGCAGGCAGAGAAGAACGGGATCAAGGGCAAGGACACCACACCGTTTCTTTTGGACTTCATTCAGCGCGATACGAACGGCCGCAGCCTGAATGTAAATGTCGATGTGTACCGCAGTAACGTGTCCCTCGGTGGCGAAGTCGCCACCGCGCTGACCCGGCGCAGCCCCAGTTGATATGTTGCCGTAAGCCCTAATCCGAGTTGAGGACTTGAAGGTCGTCAACGTCAAGGATCGAGTGCACCTCAGGTGCGGCGAGCAGTGGAGGTTCCGTTAAATAGCGCATCAGTTGTGCATCCGACGTGTCACAGATCGGGTGCGGGTGGTGTCTTCATGTCGTAGGACCCAGAACCGACCCGCAGGAGGAGTCATGACCAGCAGGATCCCGGCCGCAGAGATCACCGGTTTCTACGGCGCACTGATTAAGAAGTTCAGCGTCAAGATGTTCGGCAAAGTCCCGGAATCGCTGGGCGTCATGTGGCACAACCAGCCCGTTCTCAAGGCATCCATGGGCTTCGGACAGAAGCTGCGGAAGTGGAACAGCTGCGATGAGTCACTGAAGTCCTACGCTCACATGGCCGTGGCCTCCTTCATCGGCTGCACTTGGTGCCTGGACTACAACTACTTCATGGCGCACAACCACGGCCTGGACCTGGAGAAGGCCCGGCAGGTCCCGTGCTGGCGCGAGTCGGACGTCTTCACGCCGCTGGAGCGGGACGTCCTGGAGTATGCCGAGGCCATGAGCGCCACGCCCGTCTCGGTGACCGACGGACTGTCGGCCCGGCTGCTCGAGCAATTGGGCGCGCCGGCGCTGATCGAACTGACCAACGTCATCGGCTTCGCCAACCTCACGACCCGCGGCAACGTGGCCCTCGGCATCGAATCCGAGGGATTTGCGGACTCCTGTGAGCTGAAGCCGCTCGCAGCCCGCAGCGGCCACGGGGTAGCCTGAGCGACATGATCAGCCTCGGCGCCCCTGACAGGGCGGACCCGTTCGTCGCCCACCGCAGCCTGCTCTTCACTGTCGCCTACGAGATGCTCGGCTCCGCCGCGGATGCCGAGGACGTGGTGCAGGAGGCCTGGCTCCGGTGGGCTGAACTGGGCCCCGACGTCCGCGCGGAGGTGCGTGATCCGCGGGCCTATCTCGTTCGCACCGTCACCCGCCAGGCGCTCAACCGCCTCCGCACGCTGTCACGACGGCGGGAGGATTACGTCGGGGAATGGCTGCCAGAGCCCCTGCTCACCGTGCCGGATGTCGCCGAGGACGTGGAACTGGCCGAAAGCGTCTCGATCGCCATGCTCACGGTTCTCGAATCGCTCGCCCCTGTGGAGCGGGCGGTCTTCGTCCTGCGCGAAGTTTTCGACGTGCCCTACGAGGAGATTGCCGAGGCCGTGGGCAAGTCAGCGGCGGCCGTGCGCCAGATCGTCAGCCGTGCGCGCTCTCATGTGGCCGCCCGGCGCCCCCGCATGCGCGTGGACCGCAGCGAGCAGCAGGAAGTCGTCGAACGGTTCCTGGCGGCGGTCACCACCGGGGATGTGCAGGGCTTGATGGACGTGTTGGCCCCCGACGTCGTACTCATCGCCGACGGCGGCGGCGTGGCCCAGGCGGTTCGGGTGCCAGTGTACGGGGCGAAGAAGGTGACAAATCTGCTGCGGTCCTTCCCACAGGCCGCGCTCAACCCGAAAATCGCTCTGCTCTGGCTCAACGGCGGCCTCGGCATCCGGATCGACGACGAAGCAGGCGGTCCGTCACTCATCAGCCTGGTGGTGGAGGACGGCAGGATCGCTCGGATATTCGCCATGCGGAATCCGGACAAGCTCGGCCACCTGGAGGAGGAGACCCGGCTGGCGCGTTAGCCGCTAAGACCCGCCATGGCGATCTCGGCGGATTCGCGGCTGGGGCGCCCGCCAACACGCAGCCACCAAGTGCGAATCTTGGGCGCGTGCGCATCGGGGCGACGCAAAGCATGAATTCTCCTTTCGATGGTCAAAGCAAAGGGCAGGTGCTTTCCGGTCTCCCGGAAAGCACCTGCCCTTGCAGGCGTGTTTCTTGCCTAGAGCCTAGGCCGCGGCTTCAGCATCCTTGGCGCGGCGCCGGACCACCGCTGCGGATGCTGCGCTGGCGGCCAGGGCGCCTGCGCCGACCAGCGACCACAGGACCAGGTTGGAATCGGCAAGGACGTTGACCTGGCCGGTTGCGGTGCCAGCGGCGGTAACGCTGGAAACAGCAGCGAAATCGGAATTACCCTTGCCGTTGCCGACGCCGTGGTTGCCGCCGCCGCTGTTGTTGCCTCCGCCTTTGCCGGAATTCACGACCACGGCTGCCGAGCGCGTGGTGCCGGACGTGGCCCCGACGGCGCCGATCATGTAGTTGCCACCGTCCATGAAGGTAATGGTGGTGGAGAAAGCGCCGGTGCGGTCAGCGATGACGCTGAAGTTGGGCGGAGCGGGCCGCTCGCCTTCTGAATTCTTCCTGCCGCCGGTCCGCTGGAATGTGATGTTGATGGCTTCGCCGGCGATGTAGCCGCTGCCGGCGAAAGTGATAGATTCGCCGGCAGCTATGGTGCCGTCGGAAATGATTCCCTGCTCATTGCCCGGCGCCGGGTAGGTAGCCGCCACGGCCGGAGCGGTGCCAGCCAGTGCGATTGTTCCTGCAAGTGCAAGCGCTGCAATAGACTTCTTCATTTGTCCCCCCTGAGACGAATTACGAAATTCGCGTGATGTTGGGGATACAGATCCCCCATGCGATAGTGTGCTGAAATCCCGAATGTCTAACCAGTGACGACGGTATCAGCCACAGGTTGCTCTCAGCAGAATAAGTTCAGAGTGGTTACAAGGGTTTAACCTACGGTCTATCTGGTCGACTCGCAGCCAGGGAGCGGCCATGGGGCCGCAGGTTGTCCTGCGCACTCAGACTTATGTACTACGCTTTCTCGGCGCTGAGACAGACCCTGATCGGACAGATCAGCAGAATCGGCGGCGCGCCGGCAACCTCCCGGGCCAAACGATCACGTACCGGTCTTCATCGGCCAGCTTGTATGCCGGCCGTACGTTCGCCCAAAGCCGGTTAGAGCCCAGCGATATCATCGCGTCCTGAAACCCTTCGAGTGGTCGGTCGGTGTGGACGAAGATGTTCATCTCGCCCTGGCCGAAGTCGTGGCCGTCTATGAAGCCGTGTGCATCCGGGAGGCCGGCCTCAAACTGGTGCTCCATCGAGATGAGCGCGTCAAAGTCGGCCTCAAAGATAGCTGGCCACTGCAAAACGAGGATGAATTTCACATCTGCGTAATCAATTAAAGACAGCACCACACCCAAGTGGGAAGCTACAACACTGATTCTGGAACCGTGAAAAGCTCTTACTGAACCATTACGCGAACCGCAAACGGATCAATAAATCTAACCGGTTCCATCACAACGTCCCTCAGTATTCGTGGTCTGCTCTGTATACCAAGAACTGATCCGCCTATCGCCGGACCGGAAACATCAAGTTCGTCAGTAACGACCGCTCTGAGGGAAGAGCGAAGACGTCTCAAATCGTTAGAGTTTTAAGACGCGGGGTCATAAGAAGAGCAGGATTTGGAGAAGGATTCGGCTTGCCCGCAAGACATCCCTAACGCTGCTGAAACTTCAGCAATCAATCGGTCGCCCGGCTCGCGGGGTAGGCCATCTCGCCGTACGAGTTTCTAGATTCTGCAGGTGGATGAATCAGCCCACCGCGTTATCCCGCAGGATTTGCAAATGCGCAGCCCAAGACTCGCGGCCGTCGCCGTCGGCATCAGGCCTCGGGAGGAGTGCAGATGTGTCCGTCGGCGTCTACGGGGTACCCGCAGAGCGGGCATATGGGACGTCCGGCGTCTACTACCTCACGTGTGCGCTTGGCGAATGCGCGAGCGGCGCCCACCGGCATCCGCACCAACAGCATTTCGGGTACTTCATCGCCGTCGTGATCAAGGGATTCGCCGTTGTCACCAACGTCGACATTGGTGATGGGGTAAGCCTCTATGACCACATGCGCCGTCGTCGGATCCCAACCTAGGCTCATTGCGCCGGCTCGAAACTGCTCCTGAACGGCCTCGAGTGGATCATTGTCGACCAATTCGATGGGAGTCCTGGTGGGAACACTGAAGCGGTTGCCTTCGACGGTGATGAGCTGATCGAGAATCTCGTCAATTTTCTCGGCGAGCAGAGCGGATTGCTGCTTCTCCAGAGCGATAGAAACAATTTGCGTGCCAGTGCGTACCTGCAGATAGAACGTGCGCGCGCCCGGAACGCCGACGGTGCCGATGACGACGCGATCAGGCCAGACAAACTCGTGAACACGTGTAGGCATGGCAGTATTTTAGGCGACGTGAGGTGCATTAGACGTTCCATTGGCCTGATGTGAGTGCCTGGCCGGCGGCGGCTGGGAGGCGCCCTGGTATCGGAAGGCGCCTTCGCCGCCGGCCCTGCACTCCAAGTTGCTGCTCGAACACTGTGTAATCCCGCATACCCGGCACCGAGGAAGCATCCGTATCTAGGCGGCGCGGTCACGCTGGTTGGGAGCCCTTCACCGGGTGAGAAAAAAGAAGAAGTAGCCCGAAGAGGTCAATCCGCTGGATATGGGCGGATTGCCCTCCACCTACACCCAATGGTTACGTGACGATCGGATCGCCCGTCAGCCGTGGCCGCTTCATGTCGCACCCAGTTGAACTAGGCTCACCGAATGGGGCTCCCGAAGGTCAAATTGCAATGGCTGTCTGGAGCTTCTTCAACCGCTTCTAAGCGGTGGCGGCCAGGTCACCGCTCAACTGCGCCCGTTAGCCGGTCCTTTACCCCGCGGCTACTTCAACGGACTCTCGTGCAGCCATATTGCTCGGTCCAAGTCCCGGGGTTCAACATTGAGCTTCGCGGCGGCCAGCTGGAGGAGCTGCCGAGTTCGGGCGGGGGTAAGTCTGTTGTGATCGCAGAGAACTCGGGCGAGGTAGCGCTGCACCATCACATCTGGTTTTGTTTCGGTGCCGACTCCTGCATTCATGATCAGGTATGACCAGGCAAGGGGGCCAAAGCCTTTGACTGAAAGCCATGCTGTCTTTGCGGAGGTGCTTCCGTTGGTCGCGGCGGTTCGGAGGTGGTCTGCACTCGTTACTGCTGTGTCCAGGGCTGCGAGCCGGGAAAGGCCCTCGTAAATGCCCTCAGGCCGCAAACGGTTTGTACCAGGCAGCTTGCTTCGTAGGAGTATGCGGAGTTCAGAGCGCAAAGCGCAAGTGAGTCACGAAAATCCACGGGGCGCTCCAACCGGAGGGATCGCCGAGATCCTCAGCGATGGCCTTCAGGAGGAGATCCAATTCAGTCATGCCCGGATCATATCTGGCACTTTCTACCGCCGCGGGCCTCTCTCGCCCAAAAAAACAAGCCGATTATGGCAAGGGGCTGGCAGACTGCCCGTCCCTTGCCATGCCGCTGCCGTTCCGCGGTCCTGGGCTCCCGCAAGGCCCGCCCGAAAAACGCCAGGTGATGGACCCCAAACGTTACGGTCAATAACGACCGTTTCTGGGATGACCACTTGGGCGCGATGGGGGAGTGGCGACTGGAGCGGGGTACTTCCGCTGCACGGACTCTGATTCGGCAATAGCCCATTAAAGATTGTTTCGTGGTCAACTGGACTGGCCGAGGCTGACGACGAGGTTGATGGCCACTGCGACCACGAAGGTGCCGAAGAAGTAGGAGAGCAAAGCGTGCCCCAGGGCGATCCTGCGGGAGGGAGTGGATGACTCGTTCACATTGCTCGCGTTGTATGCCATGCCGATAGAGAATGCTGCGTAGGCGAAGTCGCTGTACGACGGGTCCTCGTCCTGGTTGAAGCGGAAGCGATGGCGGTCGTCGTGGTAGTACATCCGAGCGTACTTGAACGCGTAGACAGTGTTGACGAGAGCCCACGCGAGCACCACGCCGAGGGCTGCCAGGAGCGCCGCGGCCACGCCGATGAGGTCCTTCTGCTGGCTGCGGATCAATGCAAAAACGACCGCCACGAGACTGACGAATGTCGCGCCTATGATGAGGGAGTCAACGAGCCGTCGAGACCGGCCCTCCTGGCGGGCGAGTTCACCCGTGGCGTCTGGACCAGCGGGCCATGCCTTAGTCCACGCCCAGACCAGGAAGACGCAGCCGGCGACAGCCCATCCGATCAAGGGTGCGAGTTCGGGAGCACCGAGCAACGCCGGAACGAGTGCGATAACGAGACCGATGGCGGCCGAGACTAGAGCCTTGAGATCTATGTGCGACATTGAAGAAGTTGCCCTCCAGCCTCGATTGACCGTGAAGGGTCCGATGGCCCGCCGCCCGGGTCAGAGCGAATCTCAACATCACGGAATATCTCAGGACCTACGGATTCCTTTGTGTTCACAAGGAATGGGGCGGCTCACTGCCCCCGATTGTACGCGGAAATGCTCGGGTCTTTCATGATTTCAATTGAGTAAGTGGTGGGCGTGCAATCCGTGTGGAGGATCAGGGCGATCCTAGACGGCACCGGATAGCTCGGGAACTTGCGGGTTTCCTTGCGCCACGCGATCTTGTGCCCAACCGGATCGTCAGCACCTCCCTAAGAGCCGCCCGCAATGCGCAGCCCAACGCCGGCAGTCACGCCAGCTTTCGACTCCTACCTGTCCAAGAACGCTAGCGTTTTGAGCCACCGAGGTTTTGAGACACTGGAACTAGGGGTTAGGAGCTCGGTGGGAATCGCGGCTTTGTTTGCCCACCGGCTCATAGATGTATCGGTCAGGCGCTGCTGCTGTTACGGCACCCGCTTCCCGTCGTAACCCCAGAGGCGCCCTATCAGGGCGAGCGAAAGGTACGGTGGGTTCCATTCGACCGGGGTGCCAGCCAACCACTCCTGCAGATCCTCAAGGGTGTCAAATGATGGATCAGGGTCGTCATCGCCAGGACCAGCATTATCCTCGTCGACCAGCCAGTAGTCCGCCGAGTATAAGAAATCGTGGGCTGGTACTCCCGGTCCAGCGCGGAATCGCCATTCACAGTGATTAAAAGATCACGACCAACATACGGCCGCTGAGTACTTTGCCGGTGAACTCACGACGACCAGCGATTACGGAATCCCAGTGTGATCCGTATCCATAGTCTGGCTCCGACATGGATTCGAACCACTTGTTCAGCCATCCCATGAATCAGTTGTACCAGCCCTCAACGATCCGTGAACGTTTTGCCGTCCCACGTTCCCTGCAGCAGGTAATCCCCATGCGTGACCGTCCCTACGGTCGTCGATCCGGTGACCGAGTCCCAGTTCCAGCCGTCGATGACTGGACCCCTACACATGGGGGGATCAGACGTCGCGATGTAGCCCAAGCAGAATTCGGGCGCTGCGGGTCGCCGTTGAAGCACTGTTCCCTGCCCCATAAGTTCCGTTCTCGCGATGGAGGACTTCGACGCCTCGACAGAGACGGTCGTACGGTCGCCTGGTTGAGCGGTCGGGGTGCAGCCAGCAAGCACAACGGCGAGACCGCCAATCAACGCGCTTCTGGCAATTCCGCCCCTCCTCATGCCTAAAGTATCGCTCTTGTATCCCTGAGGAACCACGGGGAGTTTACGGATCGAAGGCCCACAAACCCTACCCGGTTCGGGCCGGCGCTTCAGCCCCGTGAGTTGACGGCTCCTCGGCTCTTGCGGGGAACGTTGAAGGGGGCAGAAATTGGATGGCCCGATCAGTAGAGTGACTGCATGGATGAAACGCCGCGATTCCTTTCACCGCGATGGTGGCCCTGGGCGCTCGCCATCCTGCTTGTGATCATCGTGAACATCGCGTTTGTGGGGTATAAAAGCGGCGAGTGCGTTGGCCCCACAATCGATGGCGCGTGTACCAGCGGCCCCGCGCTCAGCGCGGATGGCACGTGGATTTTGGTGGTGGTGGTGAGTGTGGCCGCCGTCATCTACTTGGCGCGGCGCCTTATGCAGGCAGTTAGAGCCCGGAGGACCTAAGCCTCGCACTAGCGGGGCTTTCCCATTTAACCGGCGTGGCGGGGTTTCCCTGCCAGCTGACAGCGGGCACCGGCGATACCGTGGAAACAATGACAGCCCCTTCCACGGTGAAGCCCACCAAATCGCCGGTGAAATAGCCCCAGGCCCACACCAAAGCCGAAGGATGCCAGCTATAACCGTAAGCCGGTGATCGCCCGGCCCTTCGTGGCTTCGGGGAACCCCGAGCGGTACGTCTGGTGACGTAGGCTCGATCGTGGCGGTAGGTCTTGGCCGTCCAAGCTCAGGGGAGCCGTCCGATGGGCTGCACCTACGAGCCTCTTCTAACCGGAAAGGGATGACCGATATCTACGGTTTTACTTTTGATTACACTCCGTCAGATAAGTTTGACCGACCGGATAAAGAAGTTGCACGAGACGTTCACGGCTGGGCGTGACGCTCCAACGCGTCCAGAGTCGTCTCGGGCGATGTGTTGAAGCAGAAGGTGATTCCGGGCGATTCCTCATTGCAAACGTTGATGATCCGTTCGAAGAGCTCGGTGTACTCCGGGATCATCCTGATGCCGCCCCCGATCATCACGAGGCCGAAACGATCACGACCGAACGCCGAGCGGATCTCTGCTTCGGCCTCGTCCGGGGAGGTGCCGATCAGGCAGTTGACGGCGTCGAAGCCGGCGGCCGTAGTGGCCCCGAACCCCGCTTCGATCCGTTCGGTCATCGTGGCCTCGTCGAGGCCAGGAGGCAGCTTGCTATAGTCGAGGGCTCGGGCGTGGATGCCGATCATGAGGATTCGAGTCATGGGCCTCATTGTGGCATGCACGCCTCACCAACGAATTAGCCAAACCGCAGCACCAATCAGGTGGGCCGCTGGATCCTTGCTCGACCCGCCCCGCCCCAGATGAGCTGTTCCTGTAGTGCAGAGGACTCCTGACGTTCCGTGCAGACGGCAACGATCGAACTTGGGGACCCGCCACGGGGAACCACGGGGATTCAGGTGGATCTGAACTGCCTGACCGCCGGCCGCTTCGAATTTCAGGACGGTGCCTACACCGTTTGTGATGCGGCGGACATTGGGACGCCACAGGATTGGAGCGGTTACACACTTCCTCTGACTCCTGGGCTGAACAGCGTCACGATTAAGGCCGATCCTGAAGCACGCTGGCGTTTGAGCGCAAAGTACGTAAACAGTGAGACGACAGATTGGGCAGTCAACGTCGACGGCAAGTCGTACGGTGCCGAAAATGAAACGGGAGCGCCTGACCTCACTGCCGTCATTGCAACCAATGGAGTTCCCGGGTACGTGTACACACGTGAGCTGGAAGACGCGACTGGCACCGCTGCTATTAAGACCTTCAAAACAAGGGAAGAAGCACTCGCCTGGCAAGAAGCCCGCCGTGGCAAGACGTTCTCGGTCCCTGTCTACGATTCCACCGGTAAAACAGTCGTGGGCGAATTCGTCATCAACAACACGCCAGGGCAAATCGTGAACACAACTGCCCCACCTGCCAAGCCCACGCAATAACAACTTCCTCTCACCCCGTGGAGGAACGATGAACGAGACGTCTAAGAGCGCCGAGCAGCAGCAAGGTGCGGGAACAGCGTCAAAGAAGCCCGACGCTGGGTTGCCAGATGATCCAACTGACGATGATCGCTGCAACCACCAGGACCAACAGCAGCGCGGCCATGAGGATGAAACGAGGCTTCATATCGCGAAGCTTAGGCCAGTCTGCAGGGGTAAAGAAGACCCAGCTGCATCACCTGAACGGGTCGCTTCCCTTCGGGAACGGCAACCGGAGCGATTTCGATGGACTAGCCCAATCGGAGCCAGTCACCCAACCCCACTTCCAGGCGTCGTCGCTCGGCTATCTAGGCGACTGGCCAGGATCACCCGGCCACGGTCCAGGATCTCGCTAATAACACGCTGCTCATGGTCATCGAAATACGGGCCGTAGTGCTCACTTGGTGGAGTGATGCTGGGGAGATTATTGCCGTAGAAGAGTTTGTCGTAACACTTGTCCGCCTCCGGTCCGCGGTCATCAAGCGATGCATTCACACTGCGTGCAATGTCACCTAGGAGGTTCCACGCATTCATGAGCTGCGCACAGGTGTCCTCTGATGCCGGCAACTGCAGAAGGCCTTCGATCCCGTCAAGGTTCTGAGGTTCCTCGTTGCCTGCTTCCAAGGTGAGGTTGTGCACGCGGGCCAACTCCGAAAAATCCTCTTCAGTGCCGGCCCACACGATCTGGCCGTTGCAGACGAGAACGCCATCAGTATCGCCTTCGTCGCCAGCCACATCGTCCGTTTGCCACACGAGGCCAAGCCTCTGACCTTGAAATTGGATCCAGTGCGGGTACGACATCCTCATCCGCGAATCCTATCCATTGATTCGCATACTCTGACGATCGGACTACTCGGAGCCGAACCCTTTACGGCACCAGCCACGCCTTGGCATACGCACTGTTCCTTCTGCCGAGTGGGACTGTCCGATAAACGGTGTGTGGAGTCCGGCCGGTTTTCATTATTGAGTGGTTCTTTCGAACCGGCCGGCGAAGGTAATAGCGAACGCGTTCAGCGCAGGCTTCCACCTCATCACCC